>NZ_JBKJOQ010000046.1:0-103031 GCF_046595475.1 Rhizobacter sp. | reverse complement strand
TTGATACGGGCAATCCAGAGCTGACGGAACACACGCTTCTTCGTGCGGCGATCGCGATAGGCATATTGCCCAGCGCGCATGACCGCTTGTTTGGCGATGCGGAATACGTTCTTGCGGCGACCACGGTAACCCTTGGCCAGAGCGAGAACTTTTTTGTGACGAGCACGTGCGGTTACACCACGTTTTACGCGAGGCATGTCTTTTCCTTATCTGAAGTAGTACTGAGACAGCCGGTCAAAGACCAGCGAAGGGCAGCATCTTGGTGACGCCGCCCATATCTGTCTTGTGAACGGAAGTAGCACCACGCAAGTGGCGCTTGGTCTTCGTCGACTTCTTCGTCAGGATGTGGCGCTTGAACGCTTGACCGCGTTTGACAGTGCCACCAGGACGCACGCGAAAGCGCTTTTTGGCGCTGCTCTTGGTCTTCATTTTGGGCATGAACTGCTCCTTCTAAATTGCTCCTGCAGGCGCCCGCAAAACGACTTGCGGTCTTGTAAGCCTGCAGAGGCTTCTTGCAACACCCTGGCGACCAAACCAGAGCGCTGAATTCTTCACATCATTACGATCGTTTCTTCGGGCCCAGCACCATGATCATCTGGCGCCCTTCGAGCTTGGGCATGTTTTCTACCACTGCCACATCGGCCAGCTCGTCGCGAATACGCTCCAGGAGGCGCATGCCGATGTCCTGGTGGGTGATTTCGCGGCCGCGGTAGCGCAACGTCACCTTGCCTTTGTCGCCATCTTCACTGATGAAGCGCCGCAGGTTGCGCATCTTGATCTGGTAGTCGCCTTCGTCGGTGCCCGGGCGGAATTTGACTTCCTTGATTTCGATGACCTTCTGCTTCGACTTTGCTTCCGCCGCACGCTTCTGTTCTTGGTACTTGAACTTGCCGTAGTCCATCAGGCGGCACACAGGCGGGTCGGCCTGGGCTGCAATCTCGACCAGATCAACGTCCAGCTCGCCGGCCATTCGCAGAGCTTCTTGCGTGGAGACGATGCCGAGCGGTTCGTTCTCTACGCCATTGAGCCGGACTTCCGGCGCCATGATCTCGCGGTTGAGGCGGTGCTTGCGCTCCACATTGGGAGTACGGCGGTCAGCAAAAGTAGCGATAGTTCAAATCCTTCAGTGGACTCCAAGGCAACAGAATCCAAAAACCATCAAACGCGTGCCCGGATTTCAGACTCGATTGGCAATGTCGGTCGCGATCTTCGATTGGAAGTCGGCGAGAGGCATCACTCCGAGGTCTAGGTTGCCACGAGCGCGCACGGCAACAGCCCCGTTTGCCTTCTCCTTGTCGCCTACGACCAGGAGGAACGGGGCCTTTTGCATCGAATGCTCGCGGATTTTACGAGTAATTTTCTCATTGCGCAAATCACATTCGACTCTAAGCCCTTGTTTTTGAAGCGATTTCGTCACTTCCCGGGCGTAGTCGGCTTGGTCGTCAGTGATATTCATCACCACAGCTTGCACCGGCGCGAGCCAAACCGGCAGCGCACCTGCGTGTTGCTCGATCAGGATTCCGATGAAACGCTCCAGGCTGCCCACGATGGCGCGGTGCAACATGAGCGGCGTGCGGCGCGCGCCAGACTCGTCCACATACTCAGCGCCCAGACGCTCCGGCATGTTGGGGTCTACCTGGATCGTGCCGCATTGCCACTGCCGCCCTAGCGCGTCTTTGAGCGTGTACTCCACCTTAGGGCCGTAGAACGCGCCCTCGCCCACGGCGATCTCGAAGTCGCAGTTGGAGCGCCGCAGGCTTTCCATCAGCGCGTTTTCGGCCTTGTCCCAGGATTCATCAGACCCGATGCGGGCCTCCGGGCGCGTGGCGACCTTGTAGATGATGTCGGTGAAGCCGAAATCTTTGTAGACGCGCTGCAGGAGCGCCGTGAAGTCGGCGCATTCATCCAGGATCTGCTCTTCGGTGCAGAAGATGTGGCCATCGTCTTGCGTGAAGCCGCGCACGCGCATGATGCCGTGCAGCCCGCCGGTCGGCTCGTTGCGGTGGCACTGGCCAAACTCGCCAAAGCGCAGCGGCAGCTCTCGGTAGCTCTTGATGCCTTGCTTGAAGATCAGAATGTGGCCGGGGCAGTTCATCGGCTTGAGCGCGTAATCACGCTTCTCAGACTCGGTCGTGAACATGTTGTCGCGGTATTTGCCCCAGTGACCGGTCTTTTCCCACAGCGACTGGTCAAGAATCTGCGGGCCCTTCACTTCCTTGTAGCCGTTGTCGCGGTAGACGCGGCGCATGTACTGCTCCACCTCTTGCCAAATCGACCAGCCCTTGGGGTGCCAGAAAACGGTGCCCGGCGAATGCTCATCGATGTGGAACAGGTCGAGCTCGCGGCCAAGCTTTCGGTGGTCGCGCTTCTCGGCCTCTTCGAGCATGTGCAGGTACTGCGCCAGATCTTCTTTCGTGGCCCAGGCCGTGCCGTAGATGCGCTGCAGCATCTCGTTGCGGTGGTCGCCGCGCCAATACGCACCCGCCACTTTCATCAGCTTGAAATGCTTGAGCTTGCCGGTGCTCGGCACGTGTGGGCCGCGGCACAAATCTTCGAACTTGCCTTCGCGGTACAGCGACACATCTTCATTCGCCGGAATGCTGGCGATGATCTCGGCCTTGTAGTGCTCGCCCAAGCTCTTGAAGTACGCGACTGCCTCATCGCGCGGCAACACCCGGCGCTCAACGCGCTCGTCGCGTCTCGCCAGCTCTGTCATCTTGGCTTCGATGGCCGTCAGGTCTTCAGGTGTGAACGGGCGCTTGTACGAGAAGTCGTAGAAGAAGCCGTTTTCGATCACCGGGCCGATGGTCACCTGCGCTTCAGGAAACAGCTCTTTCACGGCGTATGCCAGCAAGTGGGCCGTGGAGTGGCGAATGACGTCCAGGCCATCGGCGTCTTTCTCCGTCACGATGGCGAGTGGCGTGTCGTGCTCAATGCGGTAGCTGGTATCAACGACCTTGGCATCGGCGCCCTGCCCCACGCGCCCCGCCACTGCGGCCTTGGCCAGGCCGGCACCGATGGACGCGGCCACCTCGCCCACCGTCACGGGGCCTTCAAACTCGCGCTTGGAACCATCGGGCAACTGAACTGAAATCATGATGAGGAAACTCCGGAAACAAAAAAGCGCGGGGTGAGCCGCGCTTTTGAGAGATGACGAGAGATGACGTGATGAAGCCGCGGCCGACTAAAGCTGTTTGTGCCCTGTCGTAGTTCGCGGTGTCATAACCATGGTGCCCTTCTCGCTCTTGTGGATTGCAGAGGCCACGATTGTAAAACAGCCTCCACTCGGAACTCAGGCTTTTTCTTCACCCAGCCAGCGGTACAACACGCCGCCGATCACCGCGCCGGTGATGGGCGCCACCCAGAACAACCACAGTTGCGACAGCGCCCAGTCACCCACGATCAGCGCAGGGCCGGTGCTACGCGCCGGGTTCACCGAGGTGTTGGTAACGGGGATGCTGATCAGGTGGATCAACGTGAGCGCCAGGCCGATGGCGATGGGTGCGAAGCCGGCAGGCGCGCGCTTGTCGGTCGCGCCCATGATGATAAGCAGGAAGAAAGCCGTCATTACCACCTCGATCACAAATGCCGCAGCCAGCGAGTAACCACCCGGCGAATGCGCGTCATACCCATTGGAAGCTAGGCCGCCCGTCAGATTGAACCCCGCCTTGCCGCTGGCGATGAAATACAGCACTGCGGCCGCAGCCACCGCGCCGACCACCTGGGCAATGATGTACGCCGGCAACTCGCTGGCCTTGAAGCGCCCACCAGCCACAAGACCGATGGACACCGCAGGGTTGAGGTGGCAGCCAGAGATGTGGCCGATCGCGAAAGCCATGGTCAGCACCGTCAGCCCGAAGGCAAACGAGACACCGAGCAGGCCGATACCGACATTCGGAAAGGCCGCTGCCAGCACAGCACTGCCGCAGCCGCCGAGTACCAGCCAGAAAGTGCCGATCAACTCGGCCGCCGCACGCTTGGTCAGATTCATACCCTCTCTCCTTGTTGTGGTTGAGCGCGCTATTTGCCCACGCGCTACCCCGAGGCGTCAAGCGCTCACAAAGGCCGCGCCTGGATCGGCTGCCCGCCATTGACCAGCGCTGCGAACTCATCACGAAGGCGCTCGCTCTCGGACACGGCACGAGACCAGACCGCCATACGCGCAGCCACATCTTTCCCGTAGTGCTTGAAGTCGCCCCGGTCGGGCAGCTTCGCGTTGGGCAGCGTCTTGATCCACTCCGCCGAGGGCGAGATCACCACCACGTTGTCGAGCTGCGGGCTCGCGCGGTGGCGGTGCTTCAAGGCCTTGTCCAGCCAGCCCGGAATGATGGTCTTCTGGAAATGCGGGTACAGCACCACGCCTTCGCGCATCGAAGCGTAGTTCAGGTGCAGGTGATAGTCGGTGATGCCGCCGTCCCAATAGGCACCGCGGGGGGCGCCGGGAATGTCGTGTACAGCGTCAAGCAAGAACGGGATCGAGCAGCTGGCAAGGATGCTGGGCTGCAGGTTTGCCGCGTCCAGCGGCACCGAATGCGTGCGGTAATCGTATGTGTGCAGCGGCAACGGGTCGCGCGGGTCGGAGAAGATCACACGCTCGAGCC
This sequence comes from Rhizobacter sp., assembly GCF_046595475.1. Taxonomy (GTDB): domain Bacteria; phylum Pseudomonadota; class Gammaproteobacteria; order Burkholderiales; family Burkholderiaceae_C; genus Rhizobacter. The sequence goes on along the minus strand of NZ_JBKJOQ010000046.1, from coordinate 98,430 downwards.
AGGCACCCATGGCCTTGCGGCTCACTACATTGGTAGCGAAAGCGCCCAGGTAGCCCAGCGGCGTGGTGAGTTTAGACAGGCGCCGCCCTTCACGCTTGAGCACGTGCCGCCCGCGGCTGGTGAACACATGCAAGCGAAAGCGCGGGTGGTTCAACACCTCGGCCTCGTGGCCGCTGAAATGCTCAACCAGTTGGGCGCCGAACACTTCGCTGACGTGGGTCGGCGTGGGTGGCTTGCCAACTTTGTGTTCGTATTGCTGACGGATGTAGTCGTCGGCCATGCGGGCGAAGGCCTGCCGGGGTTCGTTGAGGCAGGCCGTGGCCATGCGCCAGGCGCCAACGGAAGCGCCGATCAAATGGACCGGCTGCGCGGTAGCAGCCAGCCATTCACCAAAGATGTATTGGTCGAGCGGGCTGAGCACCAAGCCTTTGGGGCCGCCGGCCGCTGCGGGCACTACACGAACGTCTTGCGGCTGCAGCCCGCGCTCGCGCAAGCGTGTGCGAGCGCGTGGGCCGGCAAAAACTTCAAGCGCGCGCATGCCGCTTCGTCGTGCTCTGCGGTGCGCGTTCGACGCGTCAATTCAGTTTGATCACGCCGCAGGCGATGCGTGCGCCCGAATTTCCGGTGGGCTGGGTCTTGTAGTCATCCGGCGCGGCATGCACGATCAAGCCGCGGCCAACCACGTCTGCGGGGCCCGAGCCCACGCTCACACCGCTCAACAGAAAGCTTGTCGTCGCATTGCCGCTGGCATCGGCTTGCAGCGCAGGGATGTCACCCGCGTGGTGCTCGCCACTCTGCGGGCCATGCGGCTTGCCCGTTGGATTGAAGTGGCCGCCGGTGCTCATGCCATCACCGCTTGAGCAATCGCCCTTGTCGTGCACGTGCATACCGTGCTCTTGGTTTGGCTTGAGGCCACTCACTTTGGCGGTCACCACCACGCGGTCACCGTTTTGCTTGAAGCTCACTGTTCCAGCCGCCGTGTTGCCGCGTGTGGGCTCCAGCGTCGCGGAGGCTGACGGACCACTCGGGCCCATGCTTGTGCAAGCCCCCAATACAGCGACAGCCGCCAAAGCGGCGAGACCGATGACACGTTTCATAGCCAGCTCCTCCTGATGCGATTTCACGGTCGCCAAATGCAAACCGCGCCGCTCACGCGCCAAGAGGTAACTCCCGGGCCACGATGCGATCGAAAATTGTAGTCGTCACTTAGTCTGCAATTTGGCAAACGCGGCGGCCATGGCAGAACCCGCCGGTGGCTGCGCAACGGTGCGCGAGCCGCCTCCCGGCCGCTCGCCTCGGGTGGAAGGCCGATAGCTGTTGTCGCCTCGCTCGCCCCGCGGCGCGGGGGTTGCGTCCAGCTTCATGGTGAGCGATATGCGCTTGCGCGCCAGGTCGACCTCCAGCACCTTCACCTTGACGATGTCGCCGGTCTTCACCACCTCGCGCGCATCGGTCACAAACTTGTTGCTGAGCTGACTCACGTGCACCAAGCCGTCTTGGTGAACGCCCAGGTCGATGAAGGCACCAAACTGGGCGACGTTGCTCACCGTGCCTTCCAGCGTCATGCCGGGCTGCAGGTCTTTGAGGTCTTCCACGCCGTCATTGAAGCGCGCCACTTTGAAGTCGGGGCGGGGGTCACGCCCCGGCTTCTCCAGCTCGGAGAAGATGTCTTTCACCGTAATGGCGCCAAATTTGGCGTCGGCAAAGGCTTCCGGCTTGAGTGCACGGATGACGTCGCTGCGCCCCATCACCTCGGCCGCAGGCTTGGCCACCGCCTTGAGAATTTTCTCGACCACCGGATAGGTTTCGGGGTGAACGCCCGTCTGGTCGAGCGGGTTGTCGCCATTGCGAATACGCAAGAAGCCCGCGCTCTGCTCAAAGGTCTTGGCGCCCAGGCCGCTCACGTCTAACAGCTGCTGGCGGTTGCGAAAAGCGCCGTTGGCATCGCGCCAGCGCACGATACTGCCCGCCACCGCCGCGCTCAAGCCCGACACGCGCGAGAGTAGCGGCGCCGAGGCCGTGTTCAGGTCAACGCCAACTGAGTTCACGCAGTCTTCAATCACCATGTCGAGGCTTTTGGCCAGGTCGCTCTGGTTCACGTCATGCTGGTACTGGCCCACGCCGATGCTCTTGGGATCGATCTTTACCAACTCGGCCAGTGGGTCTTGCAGGCGGCGCGCAATGCTCACCGCGCCGCGCAGCGTCACGTCGAGCTCTGGCAGCTCCTTGCTTGCGTACTCGCTGGCCGAGTAAACCGACGCGCCCGCCTCGCTGACTACAACCTTTTCGATGTGGGTGGCCGGGGCCAGCTGCTGGATACGCTTGATCAGGTCGGCGGCCAGCTTGTCAGTCTCGCGACTGGCCGTGCCGTTGCCAATGGCAATCAGGTTCACGCCGTGGGATGCGCACAGGCGACCGAGTGTGTGAAGGGAGCCTTCCCAATCCTTGCGGGGCTCGTGGGGGTAGACGGTGTTGGTGTCGAGCACCTTGCCGGTGGCGTCGACGATGGCCACCTTCACACCGGTGCGTATGCCAGGGTCGAGCCCCATCACCACGCGCGGGCCGGCAGGTGCGGCCAACAGCAGGTCACGCAGGTTTTCGGCAAACACCTTGATGGCCACGCGCTCGGCTTCTTCACGCAGGCGGCTGAAGAGATCGCGCTCCAGGCTCAGGCTGAGCTTCACCTTCCACGTCCACGTGATCGTTTTGCGGATCAGGTCATCGGCCGCGCGCTTCGCATGGCTCCAGCCCAGGTGGATCGCGATGCGGCCCTCGGCTTTGGAAGGCTGCCCCGGCACCAGCTCTTCATCAAGCATCAGCTTGGCGTCTAGAAACTCCTGCGTACGGCCGCGAAACACCGCCAACGCACGGTGCGACGGCACGCGGTTGATGGGCTCGTCATAGTCGAAGTAATCACGAAACTTCGAGATGTCGGGGTTTTGCTCGTCTTTGCCATCCATCAGCTTCGAGCGCAGCAGGCCTTCGTCCCACAGCCACTCGCGCAGCTTGCCCACGAGAGCGGCGTCTTCGGCCCAGCGCTCGCTGAGCAGGTCTCGAACACCATCGAGCACCGCGAGCGCATCGGCAAATCCGCCTTCGGCATTGATGAAGGCTGCAGCCTCGGTCAGTGGGGTCAGAGATGGGTCGGCAAAGAGCCTGTCCGCCAGCGGCTCTAGCCCGGCCTCGCGGGCAATCATGCCCTTGGTGCGGCGGCGCGGTTTGTAGGGCAGGTAGATGTCTTCGAGCTCTTGCTTGGTGGGCGCCGTCTCGACAGCCGCACGCAACTCGGGCGTCAGCTTGCCTTGCTCGTCAATGCTCTTGAGCACCGCTGCGCGGCGCTCTTCCAGCTCGCGCAAATAGCCGAGCCGGGCTTCCAGGTCACGCAGCTGCGTGTCGTCGAGGTTGTCGGTCGCCTCTTTGCGGTAGCGGGCAATGAAAGGCACCGTGGCGCCCCCGTCCAGCAGCTCCACGGCTGCATTCACCTGGGCCGGGCGAACCTTCAGTTCGGCGGCCAACTGCAGAAGAATCTTGTTCAAAACGGGGGGCCCGTGGCAGGGCTGAAAAGGAAAGCGGCGGAGTTTGCCACACGGTCATCTCACCGCCTGGGGCCGAGGGCGCGCTTGAGGCACCGCTCACGGCTTCCCGGACCAGCAAAACGATGCCTCGTTGCAGTGGAACCGGCACGCATTTTATTTGCACGTCTGGACGAAAAAAGAGGAATCTCAATAGAAGCCTGTTCGGCGTGAGCATGCGAGCCCTGTCGCCAAGTGCCGGCAAAAAATTACAGAAATTGGAGTCAATTTAATAGGTAATTCTCGTTTTTTTAGAGGAGGTAATCGCATGTTTTCGGTAACTTGAAAAGCAAAACCGCGTTATTTTCCTTGACGTCAGGGAAACCGATAGGTGCCCTTAATTGAACGCTCGTGCAACATTGCACGGTCGGTCACAAATAGATAAGCCGTGACAGGCGCCGTGCGGCTCAGCGTTAAGGGCTCAGCCCCATCAATGCAGCAGCGGCAGATCCATCATCTACTTAGACAGGAGACAACATGAAAATCACAGCGCACATCGCAGGGTTTGCCAAGGCCTCTTTGTTCGTCGCAGCCATGGCCGTGTCGACCTTGGCAAGCGCGCAATACGAAAAAGGCCCGAACCCCACCGTTTCGGCACTTGAAACGACCGGGCCCTTCGCCACCCGCACCACCACCGTCTCGCGCGCCAGCGCCATCGGCTTCGGTGGCGGCACGATCTACTACCCCACCACCGCGGGCAGCTACGGCGCCATCGCCGTCTCGCCCGGCTTCACCGCCTACCAGTCGTCTATCAGCTGGATCGGAACCCGTCTGGCCTCACACGGGTTCGTGGTCATCACCATCGATACCAACACCACGTCAGACCAACCCGACAGCCGAGGCCGCCAACTCAAGGCTGCCCTGGACAAAGTGGTGAGCCTGAGCCGCTCCAGCAGCAACGTGCTCTACAACAAGGTCGACACCAACCGCCTGGCCGTTGCGGGCCACTCGATGGGCGGCGGCGGCACCCTGGCTGCAGCACGTGACTACCCGACGCTGAAGGCTGCCGTCCCGCTGGCGCCGTGGCACACCACCAAGAGCTTCTCGACGGTGCGCGTTCCGACGCTCATCATCGGTGGCCAAAGCGACACGGTTGCGGCCGTCGCTCAGCACTCGATTCCGTTCTACACCAGCCTCCCCGCCGCCACACCCAAGGCCTACATGGAGCTGGCCGGCGCGGATCACTTCTTCCCGCAAGCCACGGCCCAGTACCCCCTGGTGGGCAAGTACATGATTTCGTGGATGAAGCGCTTCGTTGACTCCGATACCCGCTACAGCCCGTTCCTGTGCGGCGCGCCACACCAGACGCAAATTGCGGTCCGCTCGAAGATCTCTGACTACCGCTCGAACTGCCCGTACTGATCACGGGTCGGCGCGCGGCATGTCGGGAGACAGGCCGCGCGCTGCCAGCCAGTGCAGCGCGCCCGCACCCGCGGCGCGCCCACTGGCAAAACATGCGGTGAGCAGGTAACCCCCGGTGGGGGCTTCCCAATCCAGCATCTCACCGGCACAAAACACGCCGGGCATGGCACGCAGCATCAAAGAGCCATCGAGTGACTCGAAACACACGCCGCCGGCCGTGCTGATGGCCTCGTCGATCGGCCGCGCCGCCACCACGCGCACCGGCAAGGCCTTGAGCAATTCAGCCAAGCGTGACGGGTCGTTCATCGCTTCGCGCGGTACCACCTCGTACATCAGCCCCGTCTTCGCGCCGTGCAGGCCCAGCCGGGCTTTCAGGTGTGTCGACAGAGAGCGCGGCCCCCTCGGGTGCGCCAGCTCGTCGCGCACCCATTCAAGGCTGCGCGCAGGCAACAGGTCGATATGCATCATCGCGCTGCCACGCGCAGCAATCTCTTCACGCAGGAAGCGAGACGCGGCGTACACCAGGCTGCCTTCCACACCCGTCTCGGTTGCGACGCATTCACCCACCTGAGAAAACGCCGCTCCATCGCTGCCTTTGAAAGACAGCCCCACCGACTTCAGCGGCAGCCCGGCATAGCGGTCGCGAAAGTGGCCTGACCAGCCCACGTCGAAACCGCAGTTGGACGCTTGCAAAGGGGCGATCGCCACGCCGCGTGGCTGCAGCCACGGTACCCAGGCACCGTCTGAGCCCAGCCGCGACCAGCTCGCACCGCCGAGCGCCAACACCACGGCGTCAGCGGCCACCACCTGCTCGCCCCGGGGCGACGCCATGCACAGCGCATTCACAGTGCCTTCTGCAAAGCCCACCCAGCGATGGCGCATGTGAAAGCGCACGCCACTTGCGCGCAAGCGCTGCAGCCAGGCGCGCAGGAGGGGCGCGGCCTTCATGTCGGTCGGAAACACACGACCCGACGAGCCCACAAAGGTGCTCAGCCCCAGGCCTTGCGCCCACTCGCGCACCTGCTGCGGGCTGAACCCTTGCAACCACGGCTCCACAGCACCGCGACGGCTGCCATAGCGCGACAAGAAAGGCTCGAGCGCTTCGCTGTGTGTGAGATTCAAACCACCCTTGCCAGCAAACAAAAACTTGCGGCCCACCGAAGGCATGGCGTCGTACAGGTCGACCTGCGCGCCGCCGGCTGCGAGCACTTCAGCGGCCATCAAGCCTGCGGGGCCGCCCCCGACGATGGCAACTTGAGGCAAATGAACAGGTGGAGTCATGGTGAATCGGCAGGCAGCGGGCTCGCATTGTCGGCGAGTGCGCGGTGCGCGATTCAAACCAGATCGATGGTCTCGTTGCCTATGGTCTGGATCGCAGACGACACACCCGACTGCGCCTTTTCCGGCGCTGAAGAAGCATCGCTGATGCCCGCGGCCAGGTCGACCGTCAGGCCCACCGCCACGTCCACCCATTTCACCCAGCCGGGCATGCCGTCTTTCATCGCGCCCAGTGCTTTCTCGAACTGATCCTGGCGGCTTCTCGGCACGCTCGACCGACTGGTTGAACTTGATCGTCGACTTGAGCAACTCATCCAGCACTTTCTCTACCTTGTCGACCTGCGTCGAAATCTTTCCCACCTTGTTGGCAGGGAGCATCTTCTTGGCTTCGGTCAGCGCCTTGGCCACCTGCAGCACACAAGATGAAAAAGGTAAGGCCGCGCGGGTAAGAAAAAGCCCGCATCCATCGACCAAGCGCACGATCAAGCCCAGACCCACCAAGGAAACACCATGCTCCAGCACATCAGAAGCAGCCTCGCAATGCTGGCCGCTGCTGCGGCCAGTACCTCCCTCGCCTCCCTCGCCCTGCCCGCCAACGCTCAGACCTGCCTGGCCCGAAGCGCCGCACAGGCCACGCCGGTGGTCGAGCTCTACACCTCGGAGGGCTGCAGTTCCTGCCCGCCTGCCGACCGCTGGCTGTCTCAGCTGAAAGGCGACGCCTCGGTGGTCGCGCTCGCCTTCCACGTCGACTACTGGGATCAGCTGGGTTGGGCCGACCGGTTTGCCTCACCAGATTTCACCGCGCGGCAATCACAGCAGCACGCCGTGAATGGCGCGCGCTACAGCTACACGCCGCAGGTTGTGATCAATGGCCGCGACCGCACCGATTGGCCGCGCGTTTCACCCAGCACCAAGGCCCTGGCTGCAGCGCCCACCGCACCCGTGCAGCTCACGCTGCAGCGGCAAGGCGAACAGTTCGAGGCCACCGTGCAAGCCGTGGCCAGCAGCGTGCGAGTCGCCGCCTACTGGGCCGTAACAGAAGACGATCACAGCAGCGCCGTGAAGCGAGGCGAGAACGCCGGCGTCATGCTCAAGCACGACGACGTGGTGCGCGAGCTGCTGCCGGTCGCTGCCTGGCAGGCCCAGCCCAGCCAGCCCACCACGCTGCGATTCACCCCCACCACGCGGGGCGACGCGGCGCACCCTCGCCAAATCAAGCTGGTGGTGGTTGACGCCGCATCGGGCCGCCCGCTGCAGGCCTTGAAGCTAGGCTGCTGAAGCTCGGGGGGCCGTTCGAGGGTTTGAGCCCCTCGCGCTCAGTCTGCCGAGCGCAGCGCTTCGCGCAATTGCACGCCCAGCTCGGGCTTGCCCGCAAAGGGGTCGGTGGGGTTGCGCACGCTCATCACGTCTTCCAAGCGCGTTTGCACGCTGCCCAGCGCATGCGGGTGGCTGAAGATGTAGAACTGGCGCTCCGCCACAGCGTCGAACACTTTCTGCGCGATCATGGCCGCCGTCACTTTGCCGCTGGACACAGCCTTGGTGCTCATGGCTTGCGCGATCAACTGACTCTTGGTGGGCTTGGCGTCGACCTTCATGTCGGCCGGGCGATTGCGCCCGCTGTTGTGTATGCCGGTCGGCACGAAGTAAGGGCACAACACCGAGGCGCCGATCTGGTCAGTGACCAACTTCAGGTCTTGGTACAGCGACTCGCTGAGCGACACCACCGCATGCTTGGTCACGTTGTAAATGCCCATGTTGGGCGCATTGAGCATGCCGGCCATTGAGGCGGTGTTGATGATGTGGCCCTCGTAGGCCGGGTCTTTCTTGGCAGCCTCCAGCATCATCGGCGTGAACACGCGCACGCCGTGGGCCACGCCCATCAGGTTGACGCCCACGATCCATTCCCAGTCTTTCAGCGACTGCTCCCAGATCAGGCCACCACCGCCGACGCCTGCGTTGTTGAAGACGAAGGTCGGTGCCCCAAAGCGCTCGAAGGTTGCGGCGCCAAGGGCCTCGACTTCCGCTGCCTTGGCCACGTCGAGCTTGAAGGGCAACACTTTGGCGCCCAGGCCTTCGATCTCGGCCGCGGCCGCATCGAGTGCGTCTTTCTGCACGTCGGCCATGACCACGTTCATGCCCAGGCGAGCGGCGATGCGCGAGGCCTCCAGGCCGAAGCCCGAGCCCGCGCCGGTGATGACGGCGGTACCGCCCATGAAGTTCTTCATTTGGTTTCTCCTGTTTCGATCTTGGGTTTCTTGACTTGATATCCGATGCGCGGGAAATGCACGTGCAGCATGCCGGCGCGTTCGTCGGTGCGGGCTATGACGACTTCGTGTTGATTCAGGCCGACCAGCGCGCCGGACACCAAATCGGTGGCGTAGTCGGTGGGTGAAACGGTCACGGCATCGCCCGCTGCAAAGCCTGCACCGGTCTCGACATGCACTTGCGCGTATTTGCTCGTGCTTGCAGCCAGCGAAATCGCATCGCCGCTAGACATTTTCTCGGGGGTGCCGTGGCCCAAAGCGGCCAGGCGCTCGTACCACGCGATCAGCTTGGGGAACGGCGTGAGCACACCCGCCACCGGCGGCGCGCGGCGGATGTACCAGATGGACTGCGCGACGGAGAAGTCGGCAATGCACGGCTTGGCGCCCAGCAAAAACGCGCGCCCATCGTGCAGCTCAGATTCGAGCCAGCCAAAGTAATTGGTCAGTTGCGCGACGGCATCGGGCACGGTGGCGCGACGCAGGCCCGGCGTCATGGCCGCGCGGTCGGCACCAAAGGCTTTCAGGAAATCGGGCGGTGCGTCGTTGAACAGGTAGGCCGCCCCGGCCGGTTGCATGGTGTACGGAATGGCCGACCAAAACAGCGTGGAATCAGCCCACTGCGCAAGCACATGCTGCAGGCCAGTGGCGGCCACCGGGTACAGCGGCGGCTGCGGCGCCATGGCGTCGATCACACGGCACATCAGCGCCGTGTCGCAGTAGATGTCGGCGCCCATCTGCAGAAACGGCGTGCGGCGGTAGCCGCCGGTCAGCGCCACCACATCAGGCTTGGGCAGCATCACGGGCACCCTGACCGACTTCCAGGCCAAAGCCTTGTAGCCGAAGATCAGTCGCACTTTCTCCGAGAAGGGCGAGCTGTCGTAGTGGTGCAGGATGATGTCGCTCATGGCGTGGCCCTGGTGATGATGGAATCAAAATCGGTGGCGGCGTTCAAGGTGCCGAAAGCCTGGCCCCAATCGCCCGCGAGGCGAGAGTGGCAGAAGGCCGTGAAGACGAAGTCAGGCGCATGCTGCTTCAGCATTGCAGCCTGCACGGCCAGCGCCACGTCTTGCGCGAGGCGGCGTGCATCGGTCTCGGCGCTGGCGTCGTCCACACGCTGAGGCAACGAATCGGCGAAGCGGTCAAAGGCCGCATGGGCCCCCCTCGCAGGCGACAGCTCGGCCATCAGTGCATCGGCAATCGCGCCGCCCTTGCGCAAGGCACGCAGCAGGTCAAGCGCCATGATGTTGCCGGCGCCTTCCCAGATGGAGTTGAGTGGCATCTCGCGGTAGATGCGCGCCATCACGCCTTCGCCCTGCTCTTCCACATAGCCGTTGCCGCCCAGGCACTCCATGGCTTCTTGCGCGAAGTGGCTGCCGCGCTTGCACACCCAGTACTTGGCCACGGGCGTGAGCAGGCGTGCCATCAAGGCCTCGTGCGCGTCGCCGGGTTTGTCGAAGGCACGCGCCAGCCGCAGGCTGAGCGCAGTGGCCGCTTCGCTCTCAAGCGCCAGGTCGGCCAGCACATTGCGCATCAGCGGCTGATCGATCAGCGCCTTGCCGAAGGCCTTGCGCTGCGCTGTGTGGTTGAGCGCGAGCGACAGCGCCTGGCGCATCAAGCCGCTGGTGCCCAGCGCGCAATCGAGCCGCGTCATCGTGCCCATCTCTAGGATCTGCGGCACGCCGCGGCCCTCTTCGCCCACCAGCCATGCCTGCGCGCCGTGAAACTCGACTTCCGAGCTGGCGTTGGCCTTGTTGCCCAGCTTGTCTTTCAGGCGCTGGATGCGGATGGCGTTCACGCTGCCGTCGAGCCGCCAGCGCGGCAGAAAGAAGCAGCTCAGGCCCGCAGGCGCTTGAGCGAGCACGAGAAAGGCATCGCACATCGGAGCCGAAAAGAACCATTTGTGGCCGGTGAGCAGGTAGCGCTCGCCCCAGGCGTCGCGACCTTCGTGCAGCGCCTGAGTCGTGTTGGCACGCACGTCGGAGCCGCCCTGTTTCTCGGTCATGCCCATGCCCATGGTCACGCTGGTCTTCTGCGAGGCGGGTACAAAACGCGCATCGTAGCGACGCTGGGTGAGCTTCGGGCCCCACTCGGCCGCGATGGCCGGGTTGCCCTTCAGTGCAGGTGTGACCGCATAGCTCATCGAGATGGGGCACAGCGTCGAAGGCTCCAGCTCAGTGAAGAGCATGAACCCCGCAGCCCGGTGCACGTGGGCGTGCGTGCCTTCGGCCCAGGGTGCCCCATGCAAGCCCGACTCTGCGGCCAAGCCCATCAAGGCGTGGTAGCTGGGGTGGAACTCCACCTGGTCAGCACGGTGGCCAACGCGGTCGTGGGTGATCAGCCGGGGCGTATGCACATTGGCCAAGCGCGCGTGTTCTTGCATCTCGTGTGAACCCACACGCCCACCGAGTTGTCTGAGTTGGTCGGTGTGAAGCCCGGGCGCATTGAAGCGCACGGCGTCGCGCAACGATGCGTTGCCCGTGAACAGGTTGCCACCGACAAAGGGCGCTGGCTGGTTGAACACCTCATGGCTTGGCTTCATGGCAGCCTCCACGACCCGCCCTAGATCAACTTCACCAATTGCTTGCCGAAGTTGCGGCCCTTGAGCAGCCCCACAAAAGCCTCGGGCGCGTCTTCGATGCGCGGCGCAATCGACTCGCGAAATTTGAGCCGGCCGGCCGCCATCAGGCCACCAAGCTCGGCCAGCGCCTCGGGCCAGAACTGCATGTGCTCGCTGACGATGAAGCCTTCGACCTTCAAGCGCGACTGCAGGATCAGATCGGGGCGCGCCATCGGTGTGGGCACACCGTCGTAGCCGGCGATCATTCCGCACAAGGCGATGCGGCCGAAGTCGTTCATGCGAAGCAGCGTGGCGTCGAACACAGCACCACCAACGTTTTCGAAACAGGCATCAATACCCTTGGGGGTCTGCGCTTCGAGTGCGGCAAGGAGCAACGCTGGCGTGGCGTGCGCCTTGTAGTCGATGCAAGCATCAAAGCCGAGCTCATTCACCACGTAAGCGCACTTCTCAGCGCCGCCGGCAAAGCCGACAGCGCGGCAACCGTGGGCCTTGGCCAACTGGCCGACCACGCTGCCCACCGCACCGCTGGCGGCACTCACCACCACCGTGTCACCCGCCTTGGGGGCACAGATCTTCATCAACCCGTACCACGCCGTGACCCCGGGCATGCCCAGTGAACCGAGGTAGGTGCTCAACGGCACACGGCTCGCATCGACCTTGCGCAGAGCACCCGGCACTTGCGCGTCAACACGTGCGTACTGCTGCCAGCCGCCCATGCCCGCGACCATGTCGCCGGCCTTGAACTTGGGGTGGCGTGACTCGATCACCTCGCCCACGGTGCCACCGAGCATCACCTGGTTCAGCGGCTGCGGTGGCGCGTAGCTCTTCGCATCGTTCATGCGCCAGCGCATGTAGGGGTCTAGCGAGAGGTAGTGGTGGCGCACCAGCACTTGGCCCTCACCCAGATCGGCCAAGCCGGGCAGCGGCGTCTCCACCAGCTTGAAGTTGGCGGCCGCGGCGTCGCCGCTCGGGCGGGACACCAACAGGATCTGTTTGTTGAGGGTGATCATGGTCGGCCGTGCTTTCAGTCAGACGCGTTGTCGCGGTGAATCTTGCGCCCGCCCGCAGGCAGGCCCTTGAGGTATTTGAAGGTGCCACTGGCCTGCGCCACCAGGGCGCCCTTCTCGTCGACGATGCTGGCCTCGCAAAAGGCAAGCGACGCCGTGGCATGCACGCGCCGGCCGGTGGCCAGCAAGCGGCCCAGGCCCGGGCGCATGAAACTCGTCTTCATCTCGACGGTGACCACGCCGATGCCGTTGCTCTGGCCTTCACCGCCGCGGTCGGGGCTGCGCGCGGCGTGGGCCATGGCCACGTCGAGCAGGGTCATGATCACACCCCCATGGGCCACGCTCCACGAGTTGCACAGCTCTTCGCGCAGCGTGAGCGCAATCTCGGCCTCACCGTCTTCGAACCTCAGCAGCTCGAAGCCCAGCAGCTCGACGAAGGGAATGTGGGTGTGGAAATTCATGCCCTTCTTTTCTCTGCTTTCTCAACTGCCGTGTATGGCCGACACGCCACCGTCCACCGCCAAAATCTGCCCGGTGATGTGCTTGCCCGCGGCCGAGGCGAACAGCAGCGCCGCGCCTTTCAGGTCGTCGTCATCGCCGATGCGGCCCAGCGGCGCGTTGCCGGCCAGCTTGTCGGCACCCACGCGGTCGATCGTGCCCTTGGTCATCTTGCTCGGGAACATGCCGGGCGCGAGCGCATTGACGTTGATGCCGTAGGCACCCCACTCGCCGGCCAGCGTGCGCGTGAAGTTGACCACCGCACCCTTGCTGGTGCCGTAGGCGATGTACTTGATCTCGGCCGATGCGCCCGACAAGCCCGCGATCGACGCGACGTTGATGATGCGGCCCTGCTTGCGCGGGATCATGCTGGCCTTGCCCACCGCCTGGCTCATCAAGAAGATGCTGCGGATGTTGAGGTTCATCACCTTGTCCCACGCTTCCAGCGGGTAGTCTTCGGCGGCCGCGCCCCAGGTGGCGCCGGCGTTGTTGACCAGGATGTCGATCTGGCCCAGCCGCGCCATGGCGTCAGCCACCACGCGATCAATCTCGGACGGCTGGCTGGCATCGGCGGCCAGCCACAAGGCTTCGATGCCACGCGCCTTCAGGTGCGCAGCGGCCTCTTGCAGGTCGCCTGCCTTGCGCGAGGTGAGGTACACCTTGGCGCCGGCTTCACCCAGCGACTCGGCGATCTGCAAGCCCAGGCCGCGCGAGCCGCCGGTCACGAGGGCGGTCTTGCCGCTGAGGTCAAACAGTTTCTGGATCTTTGTGCTCATGGTGTTTTCTTGTCGTGGTGTTGAATGGTTTCTGTCATGCGCGAACGCACGTAGACGAGTGCGAAGCCGATGACCGCCGCGAGGCCACCGACAACGATGAGGCTGTAGCCCAGGCCGGTGTCGGTGCGCTGCACCGAGAGCCCCAGGCCCACGATGAGCAAACCGCCGTAGACCAGCACCCAGATCAACGCGTCGATGGTGCTGGGCTTCATGCTCAAAACCAGGCTTCGTCCATGCTTCGGCAGGTGTCGTCGCGCGTCTCGACCACCTTGAGCCAGGCCGGCACGCGCGGCAACTCGTAGCGGAAAAAATAGCGCGCCGCCGCCAGCTTGCCTTGGCGCAAGGCGTCAGGTGCGCTCGAGGCCTGCACGCACAGCGCCAGGTCAAGCCATATCCAGGCCAGCACGGTGTGGCCGAAGCCTTGCAGGTAGGGCGTGGCATTGGCCAGCGCCTCTTCGGGCACACCCGTGGCCCAGGCCGCTTTGGTGGTGTCGCCCAGCAGCTTGAGCGCAGCCGCCAGTGCGTTGGCGGGCTCGGCCCACTCTTTGGTTTGCAGCGCGCGCGCGATGGTCGTGTTGATCTTGGCTGCCAGCAGTGTGAGGCCCTTGCCGCCATTCATCACGACCTTGCGGCCCAGCAGGTCGAGCCCCTGGATGCCGTGGGTGCCTTCGTGGATCATGTTCAGGCGGTTGTCGCGCCAATATTGCTCGACGGGATAGTCGCGCGTGTAGCCGTAGCCACCATGGATCTGGATGGCCAGGCTGTTGGCTTCCAGGCACCACTCGCTGGGCCAGCTCTTGGCAATGGGCGTGAGCATCTCCAGCAGCAAGCCAGCTTCGGCAGACGCTTCGCCGGTGTGCAGCTCATCGACCAGCTTGGCGCAGTAGAGCTCCAGCGCCAGAGCGCCTTCGCAGTACGACTTCTGCGCAAGCAGCATGCGCTTCACGTCGGCATGCTGAATGATGGGGATTTGCGGCTGCTTGGGGTTCTTGCCTTCGGGGTTGATGGGGCGACCCTGCGGCCGGCCCTTGGCGTATTCAAGGCTGGCCTCGTAGCCGGCGTAGCCCAGCATGGTCGCGCCCAGGCCCACGCCGATGCGCGCCTCGTTCATCATGTGGAACATGCACTTGAGGCCGTCACCGGGCTTGCCCACCAGGTAGCCAATGGCACCGGGCTTGCCACGCACCGCGTACTTGCCCTCGCCAAAGTTGAGCAGTGTGTTGGGGATGCCGCGGTAGCCGAGCTTGTGGTTCAGGCCGGCCAGCGCCACGTCATTGCGCTCGCCGGTCAGCCCACCTTCGTTGTCGACCAGCTTCTTGGGCACGATGAAGAGCGAGATGCCCTTGGTGCCCGGGATCAGCGCGCCATCGGGGCCAGGGATCTTGGCCAGGACCAGATGCACGATGTTTTCGGTGAGCTCGTGCTCGCCGTTGGAGATCCACATCTTGTTGCCGCGCAGGCGGTAGCGCGCACCGAGCGCATCACTCTCGAAATCATCACCGTCGGGCGTGGCGCGAGTGACGATGTCCGACAGGCTGGAGCCGGCCTGCGGCTCTGACAAACACATGGTGCCGAAGAAGCGGCCTGAGAACTCATTCTTCGCGAACACTTCTTTTTGCTGCGCCGTGCCGTGCGCCATCAGCAGGTTTGCGTTGCCGCTGGTGAGCATGCCGCCACCGCCCAAGCCGATGCTGGCTTTGGAGAAGAAGGTGTTGGCCGCCATCTCGACCACGCAGGGCAGCTGCATGCCACCGATGTCGTAGTCTTGCGCGGCAGCGAGCAGGCCCGATTCGACGTAAGCCTTGGCCGCGTCGTACGAGGCCTGCGGCAAGATGACTTTCTCGCCGTCGAAGTGCGGCTCTTCGGTGTCGGCCAGACGGTTGAAGGGCAAGAACTTCTCGCGCGCAATGCGCTCGCAGGTATCGAGCACCGAGCCAAAGGTTTCGCGCGAGTGATCGGTGAAGCGCTCGCGCTGGCTCAGCGCTTCGACATTCAGCCAGTCATAGAGAAGAAAGTCGACGGTGGTGCGGTAGGTCATGGCAACAAATGCTTCCGTTTGCCCTGAGCCTGTCGAAGGGCTGGGGGCATGGCACGAAGGGCTGCGACAGGCTCAGCCCGAACGGGAATGGCGCTTACAGCACCTCGAACACACCGGCCGCGCCCATGCCGCCACCGATGCACATGGTCACCACCACGCGCTTGGCACCGCGGCGCTTGCCTTCGATGAGCGCATGGCCCGTGAGGCGTTGACCGCTCACACCGTATGGGTGGCCGACCGCGATGGCGCCGCCATTGACGTTGAGCCGGTCGATGGGAATGCCCAGCGTGTCAGCGCAATACAGCACTTGCACGGCGAAGGCTTCGTTGAGTTCCCACAGGTCGATGTCGCTGACCTTCAAGCCCAGCTTCTTCAGCACCTTGGGCACGGCGAACACCGGGCCAATGCCCATTTCATCTGGCTCGCAGCCGGCCACGGCAAAGCCCAGGAAGCGGCCGAGGGGTTTGAAGCCGCGTTGCTCGGCGAGCTTTTCGTTCATCAGCACGCAGGCACCGGCGCCGTCGCTGAACTGGCTGGCATTGCCGGCCGAAATAACGCCACCCGGCATGGCGGGCTTGATGCCGGCAATGCCTTCGGCGGTGGTGCCGGCACGCAGACCTTCGTCGGCGCTGATGGTCACTTCTTTCGTGCGCAGGCCCAACACCGGGTCGGCCACGCCGGCGATGGTGGTGACCGAAATCATCTCGTCGTTGAACTTGCCGGCTTCTTGAGCCGCGCAGGCGCGCTGCTGGCTCTGTGCGCCGTAAGCGTCCATGCGATCGCGGCCTATCTTGTAGCGCTTGGCCACGTTTTCGGCGGTCTGCAGCATGTTCCAGTAGATCTCGGGCTTGTGCTCACGCAACCAGCTGTCGACCAGCATGTGCGTGTTGGCTTCGTTTTGCACGCAGGAGATGCTCTCCACGCCACCGGCCACATACACGTCGCCTTCGCCGGCAATGATGCGTTGCGCCGCTGTGGCAATGGTCTGCAGGCCACTGGAGCAGAAGCGGTTGATGGTCATGCCACCGGTGGTGACAGGCAGGCCGGCGCGCAAAGCGATCTGCCGTGCGATGTTGCTGCCGGTCGCGCCTTCGGGTGTGGCGCAGCCCATGATCACGTCATCGACTTCGGCCCCTTCGATGCCAGCGCGCTCTACCGCCGCCTTGGTGGCCAGGCCACCCAGCGTCGCGCCGTGAGTCATGTTGAAAGCACCCTTCCAGCTCTTGGCGAGCGGCGTGCGGGCGGTGGAAACGATCACGGCTGATGTCATGGTGTGTACTCCGGAGAAATAGGTCAGGCCGCTGTCGCCAGGGCCGGCATGTAGATGCTGTTCTTGGGCCTGGCGAAGACGCGGCGAACCATGGGCTCGAACTCGTTCATCGGCAAGGTCTCGCCCTTGGGGTCGAAGGCCGGGTTGTCGTACAGCGCGCAGAACTCTTCGGTGCGCGCGTAGTGCGGCTGGCCGGCGAACTGGTCGCGCAGGTTACGGTTGAGGCCCAGGTGATGGAAGAAGTAATAGCCCTGGAAAATGCCGTGGTGCTGCACCATCCAGTGGTTGGCTTCGCTGACGAAGGGTTTCAGGATGGCTGCGGCCACGTCGAAGTGATTGGCCGAACCCAGTGTGTCACCCACATCATGGAACAGCGCGCACACCACGTACTCTTCATCGCAACCCGCCTTCAAGGCGCGCGTGGCGGTTTGCAGTGAGTGGGTGTAGCGGTCGACCGGGAAGCCGCCGTAGTCGCCTTCGAGCAGCTTCAGGTGAGCCATCAAGCGGTCGGGCAAGCCGCGCGAGAACTCCTTGGATTCACTGGCGATGACTTGCCAGTCTTGCGCGGTGCTTTCTTCCATGCGGGTGAAGGTGGCGCGTTCCATGCTCGTCTCCTGGTGTTGGATGAGGTGAATGAGGCGAAGGGTCAGCTAAAGGTCTTGCCCTCAGCGGCCAGCTTGGCCAGCAAAGGTGCAGGCTGCCAGAACGTGGCGTCATCCAGCGGGTTCTGCGCAAAGCGCTTCATGGCGCTCACCACGTTGAACAGGCCTTGCGTATCGGCATAGCACATGGGGCCACCGCGGTAGGCGGGGAAGCCGTAGCCGGTGAGGTAGACCATGTCGATGTCAGAGGCCCGTGAAGCGATGCCCTCTTCGACGATCTTGGCGCCTTCGTTCACCAGCGCGTAAATCAGGCGCTGCACGATCTCTTCGTCGCCGATCTTGCGCGGCGTGATGCCTTTACGGGCCCGCTCTTTCTCGATCATCTCGACCACCGCCTTGGACGCAATCGCGTCGCGCTTGCCGGGCACGTAGTCGTACCAGCCCGCGTTGGTCTTCTGCCCGAAGCGGCCCATCTCGCACAAGAGGTCGGCCGTCTTGCTGTAGCTGAGATCGGGCTGCTCGAGCGCACGGCGCTTGCGGATGTACCAGCCTATGTCGTTGCCCGCCAGGTCACCCATGCGGAACGGGCCCATGGCAAAGCCCATCTTCTCG
The DNA here is from genome assembly GCF_046595475.1 of Rhizobacter sp. Lineage (GTDB taxonomy): Bacteria > Pseudomonadota > Gammaproteobacteria > Burkholderiales > Burkholderiaceae_C > Rhizobacter. The sequence goes on along the minus strand of NZ_JBKJOQ010000046.1, from coordinate 80,573 downwards.
ATGGCCTTGTCGACCTGCTCGGGCGTGGCGCCCTCTTCCAGCATGTAGCCGGCCTGGCGCGAGTACTGCTCGACCATGCGGTTGCCGATGAAGCCGTCACACACACCCGAGACCACGCAAGTCTTCTTGATCTTCTTGCCAAGCGCCATCACTGTTGCGAGCACATCTTTGGCGGTCTTCTCGCCACGGATCACTTCCAGCAGCTTCATCACGTTGGCGGGGCTGAAGAAGTGCATGCCGACCACGTCTTGGGGGCGTTTGGTAAAGGCCGCGATCTCGTTCACATCGAGTGTGGAGGTGTTGCTGGCCAGAATGGCGCCGGGCTTCATCACCTCGTCGAGCGCCTTGAAGACCTTCTCTTTCACGCCCATCTCTTCGAACACCGCTTCGATCACCATGTCGGCGTCTTTGAGGTCGGCGTAGTTGAGTGTGGTGCTGAGCAAGGCCATGCGCTGGTCGAGCTTGTCTTGCTTGAGCTTGCCCTTCTTGACCTGGGCTTCGTAGTTCTTGCGGATGATGCCCACGCCTTTGTCGAGCGCTTCCTGCTTCATCTCAAGCATGACGACGGGAATGCCGGCGTTGAGGAAGTTCATCGCAATGCCGCCCCCCATGGTGCCGGCGCCGATGACGGCCAGGCGTTTGATGTCACGCAGGGGAGTGTCGGCCGGTACATCGGGAATCTTGCTGGCCGCACGTTCGGCCACGAACACATGGCGCAGAGCACGGCTCTCGGGCGAGAGCATCAGGCTCTGAAAAGCCACCAGCTCAAGGCGCATGCCTTCGTCGAACTTCTTGTAGACGGCGTTGGCCACGGCCTCGACGCATTGCAGCGGTGCGGGGTAGTTGCGCGACATGGCACCCACGGTGTTGCGGGCAAACTGGAAGTAGGCGTCGGGGTTGGCGTGTTGGGCCTTCAGGTTGCGCACCAGAGGCAGCGGTCGTTTGTCGGCAACGTCTGAGGCAAAGGCCAGCGCGGCGGCCATCAGGTCACCGTCCACTAGTTTGTCGAACAGCTTTTGGCCGGGTGCAGCAGCGAGCATTTCGCTCTTCACGGGCTCGCCACTCACGATCATGTTGAGCGCGGTTTCAACGCCCAACACGCGCGGCAGGCGCTGCGTGCCACCCGCGCCCGGCAGCAGACCAAGCTTCACTTCAGGCAGCGCCACCAACGTGCCGGGTGACACCAGGCGGTAGTGACAGCCTAGCGCCAGCTCCAGGCCACCGCCCATACACACGCTGTGGATGGCTGCTACCACGGGCTTGCCGCTGCTCTCCACCGCTGCGATCACGCTCAACAAGTTGGGCTCGGCCATGGCCTTGGGCGAGCCGAACTCCTTGATGTCGGCCCCGCCCGAAAACGCCTTGCCAGCGCCTGTCAGCACGATGGCCTTCACGGCCTGGTCGGATTGGGCCCTCTCCAAGCCCTGGGTGATGCCCAGACGCGTGGCGTGACCGAGGCCGTTCACGGGCGGGTTGTCGAGTGTGATGACGGCAATGCTGCCGCGCAGTTCATAGGTGGCGCTCATGGCGGGGGCCCTGGGTAAGACGTCAGTAGGACATCAGAAAAACAGCTAAAAACGAACGACCGTTCGAGTCTAGAAAACAAAGCAGCCGGCTCCTGTCCCTTCAGCGACAAACCGCGTTTTCAGCGGCGAAGTCACAGGAGAAACAGTGCCGGCTGGAGGTGCTGGCAGAGCGAAACGAGATCTTAGACCTCGAGCCACTCCTTGCGTATATCCGCGTTGGCACGCAGCTGATCCGGAGTGCCTTCGAACACCACCTGGCCGTGGCCCATCACGTAGCAGCGCTCGGAAATCTCCATCGCGATGGTCAGCTTTTGCTCAACGAGCAACACCGAAACACCGCGGCGCTTCAGCTCTTTGAGGTAGAGCGCCACCTGCTCCACGATCTTGGGTGCAAGGCCCTCGGTGGGCTCGTCGATCATGATGAGATCGGGGTCGCCCATCAGGGTGCGGCACAGCGTAAGCATCTGCTGCTCGCCGCCCGACAGCACGCCAGCCTCGGTGTGCTGACGCTCTTTGAGCCGCGGGAACAGGGCATACATGTCGTCGAAGGACCAGCGCGGCTTCGTCTTCTTGCCTTTCTCGCCAAGCATCAGATTTTGGTGCACGGTGAGCTTGGGGAAAATGTCGCGGTTTTCGGGCACGTAGCCGATGCCTGCATGGGCGATCTGGAAGGCCTTGTGGCCCAGGATTTCCTTGTCGCGCCACTTGATCGAGCCTTGCCCCTCCACCAGGCCCATGATGGCCTTGACGGTGGTTGAGCGGCCAGAGCCGTTGCGGCCCAGCAGGCTCACGATCTCGCCCGGTTTTACGTTGAGAGACACGCCATGCAGCACATGGCTCTTGCCGTAGTAGGCATGCAGGTCTTGCAAATTCAACATGGTCATGAGTTCAATGCCCCGCAGCTTGCTGTTCGGCGGCTGTGCCGAGGTAGGCCTCTTGCACGCGCGGGTTGGCGCGTACCGCATCGGGCGTGTCGAAGGCAATCACTTCGCCGTACACGAGCACGGCGATCTTGTCGGCCAGGCCGAAGACCACGCCCATGTCGTGCTCCACCGTCAACAGTGTCTTGCCCACCGTCACCTCACGAATCAACTGGATGAAGTTGGAGGTTTCGCTCTTGCTCATGCCGACCGTAGGCTCATCTAGCAAGATGACGCTGGCGCCGCCAGCCATGGTGATGCCGATCTCGAGCGCACGCTGCTCGGCGTAGGTGAGGTTCACGGCGGCGATGTCGCGCTTCTTGTCGAGCTTGATCATCTTCAGCACTTCTTCGGTGCGGTCGTTGGCGTCGTGCAGGTCGGCCAGGAACTTCCAGAACACATAGCGGTAGCCCATGGACCACAGCACTGCGCAGCGAATGTTCTCGAACACCGACAACTTGCCAAAGAGGTTGGACACCTGGAAGCTGCGCGCAAGACCCTTGCGGCTGATCTCGAAAGGCCGCAGCCCATCGATGCGCTCGCCGTGCAGACGAATCTGGCCGCTGCTCAGACCGAAGCGCCCGCTGATCAGGTTGAACAGAGTGGACTTGCCGGCGCCGTTGGGGCCGATGATGGCCACGCGTTCGCCTTCCTTCACTTGCAGCTGGGCTCCGCGAATGATCTCGGTCTTGCCGAAATTCTTGCGCACGTCGTCGAGCTCGACTGCCCATGCGCCCTTGCTTGAAATGGGGCCCTGGCTCATACGCTACCTCTGCGATGGAGTTCTTTTTCGATTTCTTCCTGAATGCTGCCCCACTCCAGTGCAAACCTGCGCCGCACCAGCTCGAACAGCAAAACACCCACCACGAACAACGCGGCCGAGCCCAACCACGTATTCATGCTCTGAACGTTGAGCATCGTGCCAAGGAAGCGCACTTCGTTGCCAGAGCCGCCCTCGAACTGAAGGTGATAGACCATCTCAATCATGGCTGCGATGCCCGCCAACCACAGCAGGGATGTCGCGGCGAGGCCGAGATAACCAAGCCAAAGGCGCTTGAATTTTCCGAAAGTCGCGACGCGCAGGTTCATCATGATCAAGCTCGAGATGCCGCCGGGGGCAAACATCACCATCACCAAGAAAACCAGGCCCAGGTAGATGAGCCAGGCCTTGGTGATCTCAGAGAAGAGCACCAACGCCAACACCGACAGCATCGCCCCGATGATGGGGCCGAAGAAGAACACTGCGCCGCCCAAAAAGGTGAACAACAGGTAGGCGCCCGAGCGACCGGCATTCACCGACTCAGCCGTCACGATCTCGAAGTTGAGCGCCGTGAGGCCACCACCAATGCCGGCAAAAAAGCCCGCAATGATGAAGGCCAGATAGCGCACAACCTGGGTGTTGTAGCCCACGAACTCCACACGCTCGGGGTTGTCGCGCACAGCATTGAGCATGCGGCCGAACGGCGTGCGCGTCAGCATGAACATGAGGCCTGTGCAGATGAAGCAGTACACGGCGATGAGGTAGTACACCTGGATCTGCGGGCCGAAGGTGATACCCAGGAAGGGCTGGCCCGCCACGCGATTGGAGCTGATGCCACCCTCGCCGCCGAAGAAATAGGGAAACATGAGCGACATGGCGAACACCAACTCGCCCACGCCCAGCGTGATCATGGCGAAGGTGTTGGCAGCCTTCTTGGTGGTGACCCAGCCTAGCAAGGCCGCGATGCCCGCACCGGCAAGACCCCCAACCACCGGCACCAAGCTCACCGGCAACGGAAGCGCGCCAGAGCCGATGAGGTTGAGCGCGTGGATGGCAAAAAACGCGCCAAGCCCCGTGTAAACGGCATGCCCGAAGCTGAGCATGCCACCCTGCCCCAACAGCATGTTGTAGCTCAGGCAGATGATGATCATGTAGCCCATCTGGGACAACACGGTCAGCGCCAGGCTGCTCTTGAACATCAGCGGCGCCACGGCCAACAGCAGGGCGAAGCCGCCCCAGACGAACAGGCGGCCGATGTTGAAGGGTTTGAACTGAAAGTAGTTTGTTTTGCTCATCATCAGCCCTCGCGCGTGCCCAACAGGCCCTTGGGGCGGAAGATCAGCATCAAGACCAATAACGCATACGGCAAGATGGGTGCGACCTGGGAAATCTTCAGATTCAGCAAGGTGTAGCCGAAAGTCGACGGCGAGACATGGAGGTTCATGGCCTGCAGCACGGTGATCATCGATTGATCAAGCGCCACAGCGAAGGTTTGCGCCACCCCGATCAGCAGGGACGCTGCAAAGGCGCCGGCCAACGACCCGAAGCCACCCACCACCACCACCACGAAGATGATCGGCCCGACGGCCGCGGCCATGCCAGGCTCGGTGACATAAGCGTTGCCGCCAATCACACCGGCCAAGCCGGCCAGCGCCGCGCCGCCGCCGAACACCAGCATGAACACCTTGGGCACGTTGTGACCGAGGGACTCGGCCATCTCGGGGTGCGTCAGCGCCGACTGGATGATCAGGCCGATGCGTGTCTTGGCCAGCAGCAGCCAAATCGAAAAGAGCATCAGCACCGCGACCAGCATCATGAACCCGCGGTATATCGGGAACTGGGTGCCGTAGAGCGTGAACAGCGGGCCATCGAGTGACGGCGGCACACCGTAGTCCATCGGCAGGCGGCCCCACGTGAGCTGCACTAACTCAAGCAGCACGAACGACAAGCCGAACGTGATGAGCAACTCGGCAACGTGGCCGAATTTGTGCACGCGGCGCAGACAGAAGCGCTCGAAGAGAGCGCCCACCAGGCCAGCCAGCACGGGCGCCACCACGAGCGCCGGCCAGAAGCCGACGTATTTCATGGTGGTATAGGCGAAATAAGCGCCCAGCATGTAGAAGCTGGCGTGCGCAAAATTGAGCACGCCCATCATGCTGAAGATGAGGGTCAGGCCCGAGCTCAGCATGAACAGCAGCAGCCCGTAGCTGATGCCATTCAACAGCGATATGGTGAAGAACTCCATCGCGTCCTTTGATACATGAAAAGAGAAAAAACCTCGCGTGAGCGGCCATGGCCCAAGGCTCAGAACTCACACGAGCGCAGCGTCTGGCAAACAGCGCAATAGCGTACTACTCGCGCAGCTATTCTCGAGATCGACACAGAGAAGAAAGTCGCCTGCAGCCCCTTGTGAGGAGTGCGCAACGTAAATCATTTGACCGGGCGTGGTGCTAGGGGCTTCCCCTGTCGCAACGCACAAAAGAGGCAAGCCCGTGAAGGCTTGCCTCTTTGCTCAGAAACAGTGAGTCTGTTGTTGCGAGAAGGCCGGGCCTTCACGCAACTCGGTGCATCAGCTCGGGCGCTTCATCTGGCACGTGGTGGGCGTGCTCGACACGTACGGCTCGAAGACCTTTTCCGAGACCCAGGTGTTGCCCGTGCCTTCGCGAGAAACAGGGTTCTTCTTGTCGGCCTTCTGCCAAGTGGCCAGGTACAGCGTCTGCTGCAGCTGGTGGTCAGAGGCACGCATGGTGACATCACCTGAGAAGCTCTTGGTAGCCAGACCTTCCATGGCCTTGGCGACCTTCACCGGGTCCGTCGACTTGGCCTTGGCGATGGCGGCACCCAAGATCTTGAAGAGGTGAACCGTCGTCGCCGTGCTGAAGTCTTCGCCCTTGAACTTGGTTTCGAATCCCTTCAGGATCGCCATGCTCTCGCCCGGCAAGTTGGGGTACGAGCCATAAACGTACCTGACCTTGCCCAGCCCGTAGTCGCCCAATGCGGCCGGGCCGCCGGTAGCACCAGCGTAGTAGGTGTAGAAGTTGACATTCAGGCCCGCGTCCTTCGCAGCCTTGAACAGCAGGGCCATGTCATTGCCCCAGTTGCCGGTGATCACCGTGTCGGCACCAGACTGCTTGATCTTGGCGACGTAAGGAGCGAAGTCCTTTACCTGGGCGATGGGGTGCAGGTCTTCACCGACGATCTCAATATCGGGGCGCTTGCGGGCCAGGTTTTCCTTCGCGAACTTGGCAACTTGGTGCCCGTGCGAATAGTTCTGGCCAATGATGTAGACCTTCTTGATGCTCTTGTCATCTTTCATGTAGGTCGTCATGGCTTCCATCTTCATGGAAGTGTCGGCGTCGAAGCGGAAGTGCCAGTAGTTGCACTTCTCGTTCGTCAACGAAGGATCGACCGCGGCGTAGTTCAGGAAGACCAGCTCCTTGCCCGGATTGCGCTCGTTGTGCTTGCTGATGGCGTCGATCAGCGCGGCGGCGGCACCGGAGCCATTGCCCTGGGCGATGTAGCGGATGCCCTGGTCAGTGGCGGCCTTCAGGACGCTCAGGCTTTCCTGCGGCGAGCCCTTGTTGTCGAAGGGCACGATCTCGTACTTGACGCCAGCCGGGTTGCCCTTGCCGCTCTCGCGATCGGCCAAAAATTGGAAGGTGTGAAAGATGCCGGTGCCGATGTTGGCCATGGGGCCCGACAGCGGGTCAATGAATGCGATCTTGACCGTTTCGCCGGCCTGCGCAAACGCGATGCTGGTGTTGAGCGCAAGAACTGCGACCACCGACAGGCCGAACATTCTCTTTGTGAATTTCATCTACTTCTCCTTGTGTACAAAACAAAACCGTGCGACCTTAACTGAAGATTGCCACGCGCTGCTTCAAGGATTACCCGGAATCGCACGCGAGTGCAAACGCGAAACTGCCCTGCGGAACAACAACACTCAAGCGGCTGGCAATTGATGATCTTTGAATGCCTCTCGGAGCTTTAGTTTCTGGATCTTGCCGGTGGCCGTATGAGGGATTTCGCTAACGAAGGCCACGTCATCGGGGATCTGCCACTTCGCGATGCGCCCCTCGAAGAACGCCAGCATCTCTTCACGCGTGAGGCTTGCGTCGGGCTTCTTCACCACCACGAGCAAAGGGCGCTCGTCCCATTTCGGATGGCGGCATGCGATTGCAGCGGCCTCGTGCACGGCCGGGTGGGCCATCGCGATGTTTTCGAGATCGATGGAGCTGATCCATTCGCCACCCGACTTGATCACGTCCTTGCTGCGGTCGGTGATCTGCATGAACCCGTCGGCGTCGATGGTGGCCACATCGCCGGTCGGGAACCAGTCATGCCCCTCCACCTTCACCAGCGGCGATTCGTCGCGCTGGAAATAGCTCTTGATGACCCAAGGGCCGCGCACAACCAGGTTGCCCGACGACTTGCCATCCCAGGGCAGCGGCTTGTCTTCATCGTCGAGGATCAGCATGTCGACGCCGTAGACCACACGACCTTGCGTGAACTGCATGCGCTCCCTGGCTTCCTTGCTCAGGCTCATATGTTTGCTCTTGAGCTTGGCCAGTGTGCCCAGCGGCGACATCTCGGTCATGCCCCAGGCGTGAATAACTTCCACGCCGAGCTCGTCTTGCAAGGTGCGCAGCATCGACGGCGGGCAGGCCGAGCCGCCGATCACGGTGCGCTTGAAGGTGCTGAACTTGAGCTTGTTCTGCATCACGTAGTTGATGAGACCCAGCCAGACGGTGGGCACGCCAGCGCTGAAGGTGACCTTCTCGCTTTCAAACAACTCGAAGAGCGATTTGCCGTCGAGGTGCGGGCCAGGCATCACCAGCTTGGCGCCGACCAGCGGCCCGGAATACGGCAAGCCCCAGGCGTTGACGTGGAACATGGGCACCACCGGCAGGATCACATCTGCTGCCGAGCAGCCCAGCGAATCGGGCAAGGCGCTGGCGTAGGTGTGCAGCAGCGTCGAGCGGTGGCTGTACACGGCGCCCTTGGGGTTGCCGGTGGTGCCCGAGGTGTAGCAGATGCTCGAAGCCGTGCTCTCGTCGAACTCGGGCCAGGCGTACTCGCCGTTCTCGGCTTCAACCAGCTCTTCGTAGCAAAGCAGCTTGTCGAGGGTGGTGCTGGCCGGCATATGGGCACGGTCTGTCATCAGCACGAAGTGCTTCACGCTCTTGAGCAGGGGAGCGATTTTCTCGACCAGGGGCAGGAAGGTCAGGTCGAAGCACAGCACGCGGTCCTTGGCGTCTTCAGTGATCCAGACGATCTGCTCGGGGAACAGGCGCGGGTTGACGGTGTGGCACACCAGCGCAGAGCCCGACGTGCCGTAGTAGATCTCGAGGTGGCGGTAGCCGTTCCAGGCCAATGTGCCCACGCGATCACCCTGCTCGCAGCCCAGCTTCGCAAGGGCCTGCGCCAGTTTGCGCGAGCGCAGCTCGCAGTCTTTGTAGGTGTAGCGATGGACATCACCCTCAGCGCGCTTCGACACGATTTCTGTGTCGGCCGAGTGCCTCGCCGCATGCACGATGAGTGACGAGATCATCAGCGGCATTTCCATCATCTGGCCCATCAGGCGTGACATGTGTTCTCCGAATTCGATTGCTGCAATGCAACGATGATAGGAAGCGAAACCCCCTCTGAATTCCTGATGTTTACCCCTAGGGAAATTCCGATTCGGGTCGCTCGCTAAACTCTTGCGATGGCTGCTTTACTCGATGACGCGAAGACCCCCGCCGTGCTGGGTGAACGGTGGACCAACCGGTTCGCAGCATTGGGCGAAAGCTTCTACACCGCCCTGCCGCCGCAAGGCCTGCCCGACCCTCATTGGGTGGCCTGGAGCCCTTCGTGTGCGAGCCTGCTCGGCTTTGAGAAGGCACAGCAGTCCACAAACACGCTACAGGTGTTGAGCGGCAATGCGCTGGCAGCTGGCATGCAGCCGCTCGCCAGCGTCTACAGCGGCCACCAGTTCGGCGTGTGGGCCGGGCAGCTAGGCGATGGCCGCGCGCACTGGCTGGGCGAGGTCGACACGCCACACGGGCCGATGGAGCTCCAGCTCAAGGGTGCCGGCCTCACGCCCTACTCGCGCATGGGCGACGGCCGGGCCGTGCTGCGCTCGTCGATCCGCGAGTTCCTCGGGTCGGAGGCCATGGCGGGCCTGGGCGTGCCGACCACGCGTGCGCTGTGCATCACCGGCTCGGCGTTGCCCGTGCGGCGCGAAACAATCGAGACCGCAGCCGTCGTCACCCGCGTGGCGCCCAGCTTCATACGCTTCGGCCACTTCGAGCACTTCGCCCACACGGCCGAAAACACCGAGGCACTGAAGCAGCTGGCCGACTTCGTGATCGGCACGTATTTTCCCGAATGTCTCGATTTGCCACAGCCTTACGTGGGCCTGCTCGAAGCGGTCTCGCGCAAGACGGCCGAGCTCATGGCGCACTGGCAGGCGGTGGGTTTCTGCCACGGCGTGATGAACACCGACAACATGTCGATCCTCGGCTTGACCATCGATTACGGACCCTTCGGTTTTCTTGACGCCTTCGACCCGGGCCATGTCTGCAACCACTCCGACCACCAAGGCCGTTATGCCTACGCACGGCAGCCCAATGTCGGCTTCTGGAACCTGCATGCGCTGGCCCAGGGGCTGCTGCCGCTGATCGGCCAGACCGAACAGGCCAACGAAGATGCCCTGCAAGCGCTTGAGGTCTACAAGACCGCGTTCCCACACGCCCTGGAAGCCAAGATGCGCGCCAAGCTAGGCCTCGCGACCGCCCAAGACGCAGACCGCGAGCTGATCGACGGCCTGCTCAAGCGCATGGCGGCTGACAAGACCGACTTCAGCATCACCTTCCGCCGCCTGGCCCAGTTCAGCACCGCTGAGGGCGCAAGCAACGCACCGGTGCGCGACCTGTTTCTCGACCGCGCCGCCTTCGACGCATGGGCCACGCCCTATGCCGCCAGATTGCGCACAGAAAGCAGCATCGACGCCGAGCGTGCCTTGCGCATGAACCGCGTGAACGCCAAGTACGTGCTGCGCAACCATCTGGCGGAATTGGCCATCCGCCAAGCGCAGGAGGGGGATTTCACCGAAACGCAAACCCTGCTGAAAGTTCTGGAACGGCCCTTCGACGAACAACCCGAACATTCGGCCTACGCCGAATTTCCGCCCACTTGGGCGCAATCTCTTGAGGTTTCTTGTTCATCATGAGTGACTACAAAGTTAAGAAAACCGACGCCGAATGGCGTGACCAACTCGACCCCATGCAATACGAGGTCGCCCGCCAAGCCGCCACCGAGCGCGCCTTCACCGGCAAGTACTGGGACCACTTCAAGCCCGGCCAATACGACTGCGTGGGCTGCGGCACGCCGCTGTTTGCCGCCGCCACCAAGTTTGATGCCGGCTGCGGCTGGCCCAGCTACTCGGAGCCGATCAACAGCGAGGTGGTGGAGCGCATAGTCGACAAGAGCCACGGCATGGTGCGGGTGGAAGTGCGCTGCAATAACTGCGGATCGCACCTCGGCCATGTGTTCGAAGACGGGCCCGAGCCTACAGGCGAGCGCTTTTGCATCAACTCGGCAGCGATAGACTTCAAGCCCAAGCCAACGCCCTGACCGCCGCGCCGCCCGATGAAATTCCTACTCGACTTCCTGCCCCTGCTGCTGTTTTTCGGCACCTTCAAGTTTGCCGACGCCAACAAGGAATGGGCCGCCGCCTTCGCCAGCAACCACCTCGGGTTTCTGGTGTCGGGTGGCGTGGTCGGGGTGGAAGAGGCCCCCGTGCTGCTGGCCACGCTGATCGTCATTGCCGCCACCCTGGTGCAGGTGATCACGCTCAAGCTCATGCGCCGCAAGATCGACCTGATGCTTTGGATCACGCTCACGCTGGTGGTGGTGCTCGGTGGCGCGACCGTCTGGTTTCACAACGCCAAATTCATCATGTGGAAGCCCAGCATCGCCTTCTGGGCCATGGGAATCGCGCTGTGGGTCAGCCAGGCAGTGTTCAAGAAGAATTTGCTGCAGTCGATGATCGGAGGCGAGATGCAGTTGCCGCCTTTGGTGTGGCACCGCCTCAACTTCGCGTGGATCGCCTTCTTCGGGCTGATGGGTCTGATCAACCTCTATGTGGCCTACAGCTATTCCCAATCAACGTGGGCCACCTTCAAGGTGTTCGGCGTGTACGGGCTGATGATCGTCTTCACGGTGGCACAGGTTCTGTACCTGAGCCGCTACGTGCAAGACGAGAGCGCCGAAGAAGCCACACCCGACAAGTCGGCCTGAGCGCGGTAAACATGGCCGTCACTGCACAAGACATTGAAGCCGCATTGCGCGAGTCGTTGCAGCCCGCCACGCTCGCCGTCACCGACGACAGCCACCTGCACGCGGGCCATGCCGGAGCGCGCGAAGGCCGACATTTCAGCGTGCAGATCGTCAGCGAAAGCTTCACCGAACTGTCACGCGTGAAGCGACATCGCCTCGTATATGATGCCCTCCACCTCTTGATTCCGCGCGGCATCCACGCGCTCGCCATCAACGCCCGCGCGCCGGGCGAAAGCTGAAACCAAACGCAGCCGCCGGCCCGATGGCCACTCCGCCGCCGCGCAGCACTCACCTCCTCGACTCATCCCGTTTGAAAGGCCCCAAGCCCATGAAAAAACTGTCCATTGTTGCCCGCGCATCGCTGCTGGCCGTCTCCGTTGCGCTGCTGTACCCGCTGGCTGCGCAGGCGCAAAACGTGGCCATCGTGAACGGTAAGCCCGTGCCCACGGCGCGCGTAGAGGCCCTGCTGCAACAGGCCACCAAGCAAGGTGGCCAACCCCGCACGCCCGAGCTTGAAGCCCAGGTGCGTGACGAGGTCGTGCTGCGCGAGATGTTCATGCAGGAAGCCGAGAAGCTGGGCCTCGCCCGCTCGGCTGACTACAAGGCCCAGATGGAGCTGGCGCGCCAGAGCATCCTGATCCGCGAGCTCTTCAACGACTACAACAAGAAGAACCCGGTCACCGATGCAGAAATCCAGGCCGAGTACAACAAGTTCAAGGCGCAGTCCGCTGGCCCCGAGTACCACGCTCGCCACATCCTGGTCGAGAAAGAAGACGAGGCCAAGGCCCTCATCGCCCAGATCAAGGCAGGTGCCAAGTTTGACGAGCTGGCCAAGAAGAGCTCGAAGGACCCTGGGTCGGGCGCCAACGGCGGCGACCTCGACTGGGCCAACCCCAGCTCTTACGTGCCCGAATTTGCCACCGCCCTGACCAGCCTGAAGAAGGGCGAGATGACCGAGACGCCGGTGAAGACCCAGTTCGGCTACCACATCATCAAGCTCGAAGACACGCGCGAAGCGCAGTTCCCGGGCCTCGAAGAAGTCAAGCCGCGCATCCAGCAAGGCCTTGGTCAGCAGCGTCTGGCCAAGTTCCGCGACGACATCAAGACCAAAGCCAAGACCGACTACAAGTTCTCGAACTGATAGGTCGCGTACCGCAACTCAAAAAGGGGTGCCATGTGGCGCCCCTTTTGCTTGCTGACTTTCTTTTGGACGCAAAGAGCGCCAAGAAAACGCCGCCAGTCCTCAGCTCAAATCGACACGCCCCGCCTCGATGCGCAGCTGTCGATCGCAGCGCGCCGCAATGCCGCGGTCATGCGTCACCAGCACCAGCGTCGTGCCGGCTTCGCGGTTGAGCTCAAACATCAGCTCCATCACCTTTTCGCCGGTGGCGAAATCGAGGCTGCCGGTGGGCTCATCCGCCAGCAGCACCGCGGGCTTCACAACGAAGGCGCGGGCAAGGGCCACGCGCTGCTGCTCGCCACCCGACAGCACCTTGGGGTAATGCGACAAGCGCTCGCCGAGACCCACGCGTTGAAGCATCTCGGTTGCCATGGCGCGCGCATCATTGCGGCCTTGCAGCTCCAGCGGCAGCATCACGTTTTCCAGCGCGGTGAGGTTGCCCAGCAGCTGGAAGCTCTGGAACACGAAGCCCACCTTGGCTGCACGCACCGCAGCTCGCGCGTCTTCGTCGAGCACAAACAAATCGTTCCCGGCGAGGCGAACTGTGCCGGTGGTGGGCGTGTCCAAGCCTGCAATGATGGAGAGCAAGGTGCTCTTGCCCGAGCCGCTGGCGCCGACGATGGCTGCCGACTGCCGAGGTGCCAGCGTGAAGTCGATCTCATGGAGAATCGTCAGCAGGCCACTGGAGTCTTGCACCTGTTTGGTGACACGCTCAACAGCAATGATGGAGTCAGACATGAAGGCCAGTCTCGAATGGAAATGACGCGCAGAAAACTGCTCGGGCACTGTACCGCGCTTGTATACGCGCTCGCTGCGCTGCCGGCCGTGTCGGCCGCGCAACCTGTCATCCTCGTGGTGGGCGACAGCCTCTCAGCCGAGTACGGCCTGCAGCGCGGCAAAGGCTGGGTGGCCCTGCTCGACAAGCGACTGGTGCAAGACAAGCGGGCCGCAACCGTGATCAACGCCAGCATCAGCGGCGACACCACCTCGGGCGGGCGCTCACGCCTGCCAGCGCTGCTCAAGCAGCACCGCCCCACGATCGTGATTCTGGAGCTGGGCGGCAACGACGCACTGCGCGGCCTGCCGCTCGACATGACACGTGGCAACCTGCTCGCCATGGCACAAGCGGCCAAGGCGGCCGGCGCCAAGGTGCTCGTGGTCGGCATGCAGGTACCACCCAACTACGGGCGCAAGTACGGCGACGATTTTGCGGCGCTGTTTGCGAGCGTCGCTAAGGAAGAAGGCGCCGCCCTCGTGCCCTTCTTGTTGAAGGGCGTGGCCGACGTGCCGAACTCGCGCGCGCTGTTTCAGCCCGACCTCATACACCCACGCGAGCAGGCTCACCCGATCATGCTGGCCAATGTGTGGGCCTCTCTGACCCCGCTCTTGCGCTGAACTGGTGGCCCTGAACGGACTCAGCGGCGCTGGTCGCCCGAGCGTTCGCGCTCTTCGCGGCCACCACCTCCGCGATGCTGACGCCCTTCAGGCTGAGGCTGTTGTGGTTGGGCTTCACGCAGCGTCTCGCGGTGGGGCTCTGCTTGCGGCGGTGCCTGCACCTGAGGCTGTTGCACGGCCGGTGCCTGCACCGGGCGCGGCGGGGGCCCCGGCATTTCGTTCGGGCGACGGCGCTCGCCAGCTTGCGGTGGTGCCACCGGTGCAGGCGTCTGCGCAGGATTTCCACGCACGCCACCTTGCGGTTGGCCATGATCTCCACGATCACGATCGGGGCGGACGGGCATGGGGCGAGCACGCGGGTCGCTTTCTCGCGGTGAGGCCACAGCCGGCGGGGTGACATGCGGTGCAGGCGCATTCGCGACCGGCGGCGCGGCCTGGGCAGCTGGCACCTTCACGATCGGCCGGTCGCGCTCACGTCGATCGCGCGGTGGCTCTTGCGGCCGGGCCGGCTCTTGCAAACGCGCCGCCGGTGCGGCGATGACGGGCGAAGCCTCACGGCGTTCACCGCGATCTCGATCTCCACGATCCGAGCGGTCACCACGGTCACCTGCAACATTGCGATCGCTGCGATCGGGTTGGCCTTGGCCCTGGCCGCCCGTACCGCCGTTACCGCCCGTACCGCCGTTACCACGTGGTGGCGACACACCCGGCCCGGCCACTGCGCGCGAGGGCATGCCCGGCCGTGAGACGCGTGGGTCTTCAGCCTGCCGCGAGCCCGGCGTCCAGCGTGGTGGTGCGACCACAGGCGCATCGGCCCGCGGGCGCTCTCGCACCATGTCGCGCAGCACACGGTCATTCACCCGTGTGATGGCGGGTGCCACCGGTTGGCGGCGCTCGACCACGGACGAGGGCACCACCGTCACCGCATGCGGCAGGCCGCGGTTGGCATAGCGCGCATTCGCCATGTACTGACCCGGGCTGTTGATGATGGTGGTCACGTTGGTGATGTTGGTCACCTGGGTCACGTTGACTTCGCGCACATAGCGCGGGCTCACGCGGTAACCCGGCACATAAACCTCGCGCGGCCCCAGAGGGAACCAGCCCACGGTGGGCGCGTTCCCCACCGAGATCGACACGCTCAAATGAGGCCCACCCACCCAAGCCACCAGGGCCGGTGCGTACACGGGGCGCGCCACATAGCGGCCCGGTGTCCAGCCCCAGGTGTTGCGATACCAAACCCAGCGGCCATAGTGGAAAGGCGCAAAACCCCAGGGCGCATCGTCGACCCACGTCCAGCCCCAGGGTCGCACCCAGGCCCAGTGGCCCATGCGGTAAGGCGCCCAGCCCTCCACGACCTCGCGGGGTGTCCAGATGGAGCCGTACTCTTCGTTTTGCTCCCAGCGGCCATAGCGGTCGAGGTCTTCGACGCCGGTCATCTCGGGCGACACGTAGCGGCTGGAGACACTGCGCTCTTCGCGCGTGTCACGCGAGCCCACCCAGTCGCCGAACGAATCGCGCTGCGGGCCGCTGATGGAGTACTGCGCCACGCCTCGCTCTTTCCAGAACTCGACGCGTTGGCCCTGCTGCACGGTCAGTGCTGTGCCGTCGCCTTCATAGATCAGCTGCCCGCTGAGCGCCGTGGCGTGGCTGTTTTCGTCGTCGCGGTCGAATCGGTAGTTGCCGGTGCGCTGGGCGCGAAAGCGCCCTTCTTCGGTGGCCAAGCTGAACTGGTTAGCCGCGTCGCGGGTGCGCAGGCGCGCCGTCACGCTACCGCTGTGCAGCTGCAGGCTCAAGTGGTCATCGTCGAGCTGCAGCACCTCCAGCTCGGTGTTGGGGGCGACCCGCAACACGGTGGAGCCGACATGCACCTCGGCGCGGCCGTCGTTTTCGGTGGAAATGCGGTCACCCGTGGTGACCGGGCGGTTGCGGGCGGCGGCGATCCACTCGTTGATGTCTGTCGCGAAGATCCAGACCTGGCCATTGATCTCCGACAAACGGCCTGCGCGGTCAGGCGGGTCTGCTGCATCGGCATCGGCCGCATGGGCTGGCAGCGCCAGCAGGCTCAGCAGCAAGAGGCCAAACAACAAGGCCACCCATTGCCGGGCAGGATGGGCGCGCAGCGGCGCTGTGGTGTGCGGGTGTTTCATAAGCGAGTCTCGCTTTCGAGTGCAGTGAACCGCGTGGGTTCCTCCTACAACGCTCCGCCGCAGCGCTGGGCTGACCGCAGAAACGTTTCTTCGCAAATGGAGGCCGAAATGGCGGGCGATCAGTCGTCGTCGGCGGGGTCGAGCTCAGGGAAAAGCACACTTGTGAAGCCGAACTGGCTGAAATCGCGCACCCGCATCGGGTAAAGCTTGCCGATGAGGTGATCACACTCGTGCTGCACCACGCGGGCGTGAAAACCATCGGCTTCCCGGTCTATCGGCTGGCCCTGCGGGTCAAAGCCCGTGTAGCGGATGCGGGCATATCGTGGCACCACACCCCGCAAGCCAGGGACCGAGAGGCAACCTTCCCAGCCGCTTTCTTCTTCGTCAGACAGAGGCGTGATCTGCGGGTTGATCAGCACCGTCTCGGGCACCGGCGGCGCATCGGGGTAGCGGTCGTTCTTCTTGAAGCCAAAGATCACCAGTGCCAGGTCAACGCCTATCTGAGGCGCGGCCAGCCCTGCGCCGTTGGCAGCGTGCATGGTGTCGAACATGTCGTCGATCAGCACGCTCAGCTCCCGCGTGCCGAACTGCTGCACCGGCATCGCCACGCGCAGCAAGCGCGGGTCGCCCATCTTGAGAATTTCTCGAACCGTCATGCCCGCGATTTTGATTCAGGACGTGGCGCAGGTGAAGCTGCTGGCCGAATTCACGTCCCCCGAGCCCCTGTATTTGGGAAAGCTGGGGTAGCGGCACAGCGGGCGCGACAAGATGATTTGCCCATTGCCGAGGTCGACCTTGTAGTTGGTGAGGTTGCGCGAGGAAGGCCGCGTACCGCCTTCCACCCACTGCGTGGTCGCGTCCATGAAGTCGACCCAATACGGCCCCACCCCGCCACCGCAATGCTGTACGCCCGGCAGCAAGAAGAATTCCATGGACGCATCACGCACCGGTGCACCACCCGACGCGGTGGCCACGTCGTTGAAGTACTTCACTGAGCCCTTGTAGCTGATGGCCCAGTCGTGCGTGCCGTGCACCAGCACCAGCTTGCGGCCTTGTGCCAGGAAGGCGCTGAGGTTGGGCGAGGCATCGATCGTCGCCGCAGCGGCGGCCAGCTGAGGCTGAAACGCGGCGGGCGCAAAGGCCAGCGTGTTGTAGCCAAGGTTGCTGGTCAGCCAGTACTTCACCAGGCCATCGGCAAAAGTGAACTGGGCGGTGAGCGGCGCGGCGGGTGGGTTGCCCAGCCAGCCGGGCCAGCCTTCGTCTTCACCACCGGCGTCCCAGCCAGGGTAGACCAGCGCGCCGTTGGCGTAGCGGTACTCCGAGTAGATGGTGCGAGCGGCGGCCACCTGGGCCGCGGTGAGGCAGCTGTTGCTGTCGGCGCCGCTGCATTGCAGGCTGCCCGGGTCGAAGTGGCAAGACTGCGGCCAGCTCACGATGCCATCGGCCAGGCCGTCGTTGGCGTCGCACTGGGCCACCACGGCGCGCGCAATCGCGCCGGCCTTGGCCGCGTTGATGGCAGCGCCGGGTGCGCTGATCGCTTGCGCGTTGCGAATGAAGGCCTGGAACAGCTCGGTAAAACTGTAGGCAGGTGCAATGGACAGGATGCCGTCGTAGTCGGCCGGGTAGCGGCTGGCCTGAATGAGCGCCTCGCGCCCGCCATTGGAGCAGCCCTGGAAGTAGTGGCGTTGCGCGTCGTGGCCATAACGTCGGCGCACGATCTCTTTTGCCACCAGCAGAGTCGTATGTGCCGACAGGTAGCCGAAGTCGGCTTGCGCCTGCGTGTTGTTCAGCGCGAACGAGGCGTCGAGCGGGTCACCCACATGCCCGCCGTTGGAAGCCACCGTCACGTATGAAGCGGTCGAGGCCACCGGGTTCAAGGCAATCACACCGTCCCAGCCGCCACCGCCGCTGTAGATGAGCTTGCTGTTCCACAGCGTGGGCAGGTTGACCTGGAAGTTGAAGCCCGTGCGCACCGACCCTTCGACCTTGCAGTACTCGCCCACGTCGGTTGTGGCCGCCACGGTGGTGGTGCGGGTGATGGTGGCGCCGGCCAGCATCTGGCCATCCAGGCTCGCACAGGTGGCGAGCGCCATTGGCGGAGGCGGCGGGCCGTCATCGCCACTCGAACCGCAGCCGATCAAGCTGCCGAGCAGCAGCATGGCAGCGGTGTTCTGCAACCAGGTTTTCATCGCAACTTCCCCTTTTTCGGCACCACTCTCTTTGCGTCATTGTCGCTGTGGTAGCTTCCATTCCCTGCCGGCACAAGCCGGGTTTTGGAAACCAGCTGTACCTTGAAACCGATGCTGCGATCGTGGCGAGTGCTGTTGCTGGTGTGGGCCGTATTGATGGCCCCGCAGCTTTCGCTCGTGCATGCGCTGTCGCACATCGCATCGCAGTCGACTGAAGAGCGCCAGCAAGCGCCCGACAAGGTGTGCGACAGCTGCCTGGCCTTTGCGCAGGTCGGTACTGCCTTGCCCTCGCACCACGAGTGGCGTGCACATGCCGCAGCCCTGCCCGAGCCCACGGCCCACGCGCCGCACGCCACGGTGCTGCGCACGGTCACTTACTTTCTTGCACGCGCCCCGCCTCCTGCACTGAGCTGATTCTTTCGCAGCCCCACTTGGGGTTTTGTGTCGTTGCGCGCCTGCGCAGCGGCGCGGTGCTTCATCAGATGCAGGAAATTTCATGTTCACTCACCGCCTCGCGGCCACGGGCTTGTGCCTGGCTGCGCTCTCGTCTCTTTCGCATGCGGCGGACAACGCCCCAACGGCCTCGTCTTTCAACCCCGCCATCTCGCTCATCTTGAACGGCAGCTACGCCAATCTCTCTCAAGACCCCGACACCTACAGACTGCAAGGCTTCATACCGAGCGGCGGCGAGGTCGGCCCGGGTCGCCGCAGCTTCAGGCTCGGCGAGTCCGAGCTGAGCCTGAGCGCCTCGGTCGACCCGAGCTTCTCGGGCCGCCTGACCGCCGCCATCACACCCGAAAACGAAGTCAGCGTCGAAGAGGCCTTCTTCGAGAAACAGGGCCTCTTCAACGGCGCCACGCTGAAGGGCGGCCGCTTTCTCTCGTCTATCGGCTACCTCAACGGCCAGCATGCCCACGCCTGGGACTTTGCCGATGCCCCGCTGGCCTACCAGGCCTTCTTTGGGGGGTCGTTGAAGACCGACGGCCTACAGCTGCGCTGGCTGGCGCCCACCGATCGCTTCATCGAGCTGGCCGCCGAGCTGGGTACGGGCGACAGCTTCCCCGGCAACGACACCCATCGCAATGGCGCTGGCATGTTCTCGCTCGCCGCCCACACCGGTGACGACTTCGGGGCCAGCTCGAGCTGGCGCGCGGGCCTCTCGTGGCTGCGCCATCGCGCCGCCGACCGCGCCTACACCGACAGCGATGCTGCGGGCACCGAAGTCACCAACGCGTTCACTGGCAAGAGCAACACCTGGGTGCTCGACGCCATCTACAAATGGGCGCCCAACGGCAACGGCACGCAGCAAAACCTGAAGGTCCAGGGCGAATACTTCCGCCGCACCGATGACGGCTCGCTCGCTTTCGACACGCTCTCTCAGCGGGGCGGCCCCATCGCCGACAGTTATCGCAGCACGCAAAGCGGCTGGTACCTGCAGGCGGTGTATCAGTTCATGCCGATGTGGCGCGTGGGTGCGCGCTATGACCGCCTGAGCTCGGGCTCGCCACAGATTGCGTTGCTCAACAGCAGCGTGCTCACCGCGGCCGATTTCCCCACGTTGCAAAGCGCACACCCAACGCGCTCTACGGTGATGGTCGACTACTCGGCCTCTGAGTTCAGCCGCCTGCGCCTGCAGCTGGCTGCCGACCATGGCCGTGCCGACGGCAGCACCGACCGCCAAGTCTTCATTCAATACATCATGAGCCTCGGTGCCCATGGTGCGCACTCGTTCTAGGACCACGCCATGACACTCACACTCAAACAAGCACTGCTCGCGGCGCTGGCCTGCCTTTCATTGCACGCGCAGGCGGCACTCAACGTGGTGGCCTGCGAGCCCGAATGGGCCTCGCTCGCCAAGGAGCTGGGCGGCGACAAGCTCAGCGTCTCGTCGGCCACCACCGCGCTGCAAGACCCGCATCGCATCGAGGCCCGGCCCAGCCTGATCGCGCGCGTGCGCAACGCCGATTTGCTGGTGTGCACCGGCATGGAACTCGAGGTGGGCTGGCTGCCCGTGCTCATTCAGCAGTCGGGCAATGCCAAGCTCACGGCTGGCTCGCCAGGCCACTTCGAAGCGGGGCGATTCATCACCCCGATTGACCTGCCCACCAGGCTTGACCGCAGCGACGGCGACGTGCATGCCGCCGGCAACCCGCATATCCAGCAAGACCCGCGCAACATTGCGCTGGTGGCCAAGGCCCTCGCCGAGCGCCTGGCGCAAGTCGACCCTGCCAACGCGCCGACCTACCGAGCGCGCTATGCAGCGTTCAGCACCCGCTGGGCCGACGCGCTGCGCAAATGGGATCAGCAAGCCGCTCCGCTGAAGGGCATCAACGTGGTGGCCCATCACAAAAACATGGGCTACTTGTGGGCCTGGCTTGGTGTGCGCGAAGTGGCCACGCTTGAGCCTAAGCCTGGCGTGGAGCCCAGCGCCGGCCACCTGAGCGCGCTCAGCGCCCAGCTGGCGCAGCAGCCGGCCAAGCTGGTGGTGCGCGCGGCGTACCAAGACGCCCGCGCCTCGCAATGGCTGGCCGAGCATGCGCACATCCCTGCCGTGAGCCTGCCCTTCACCGTAGGCGGCAACGACCAGGCCGTCGACTTGTTTGGCTTGTTCGACAGCACGCTCGCCTTGCTGCTGGCAGCTTCGAAATGAACGCCTCCACCATCGACGTGGCCATCTTGCTGCCGGCCTTCGCGGCCGGCCTGCTGGTGCTCGCAACCCACGTGCCTCTTGGGGCGCAGGTGCTGCGCAAGGGCATCGTCTTCATCGACCTGGCCATCGCCCAGATCGCAGCCTTGGGCGTGATCGCTGCGGGCTTGCTCGACATCGCCCCCGGCGGCTGGCAGGTGCAGGTGGCCGCCGCAGCCGCGGCGCTGGCTGGCGCCCTGCTGCTGACCTGGACGGAGAAGCGCTGGCCCGACGTGCAAGAAGCGCAGATCGGCGTGCTCTTCGTACTGGCGGCCACCGCGGGCATCTTGCTGCTGGCCAAGAACCCCCACGGCGGCGAGCACCTGCAAGACCTGCTCGCCGGGCAGATCTTGTGGGTCAGCTACGCGCAGCTGGCGTTTCCGCTGCTGGCCAGCGTGTTCATCCTCGCGCTGTGGTTTGGCTTGCGTGAGCGGCTGTCGCAGCTGGGCTTCTACCTGGTGTTTGCCTTGGCTGTGACGGTGTCGGTGCAGCTGGTCGGCGTGTACCTGGTGTTTGCCACTCTCATCGTGCCCAGCCTGGGCACGCGCAGGCACCCGCAGGCGCGCAGGCTGCCGTTGGCGTACGGCATCGGCGTGCTCGGCTACGCCTTGGGCTTGTTGCTGTCATCGGCGCTCGATTTGCCCAGTGGCGCGCTGATCGTGTGGTGCCTGGCCTTGCTCGCCATGGCCGTGCATGCAGCTGCGCCAAAAACAAGTGCCAGTGGCGCGGCGCCAAGCGCGCACCCAAGCACTTGATCAACACGCCACATGAAGGGTTCATCAAGAATACAGTGGCGCACCCTTGAGACACCCATTGAGACACCCATGATCGAGCACCACATAGACATCCCCACCGCCGACGGCGCCATGAACACCTTCGTTGTCCACCCCGAAGAAGGCGGGCCGTTCCCGGTGGTGCTGTTCTACATGGACGCCCCAGGCAAACGCGAGGAGCTGCACGACATGGCGCGTCGCATGGCGAGCGTGGGCTACTGTGTGGTGCTGCCCAACCTGTACTACCGCCGCACGCCCGACTACGTGCTGCGCGAGCGCACAGAAGAAGGTTTGGCCGAGATGTTCAGCCACATGCATTCGCTGGGGCGGCTCAGCACCGAATGCGACACCGAAGCGATGCTGCGCTTCGTAGCCACCCTGGCGCAAGCCGATGCCTCGCGCATAGGCGCCGTGGGCTACTGCATGAGCGGGCCGTTCGTGGTGTGGGCTGCGGCGGCCTTTCCCGACAGGCTGCGCTTCATCGCCTCAATCTACGGCGCCAACATGGTCACCGACCAGCCCGACTCGCCGCACCGCATGGTCGACAAGCTGCTGTGCGAGGCCTACTTCGCCTGCGCAGAAATCGACAAATGGGCACCGCCGGCCGCAGTCGAGAAGCTGCAGGCCGCGCTGCAGGCGGCGGGCACGCTACACCGTGTGGAGTGGTACCCGGGCGCTGAGCACGGCTTCGCGTTTCCCTTGCGGGTGGGCATCTACAACAAGCCCGCCGCCGAGCGGCATTGGGAGCGCTTGTTCAGCCTGTTCAGGCGCAGGCTGAGCTAGTTTTTGGTCGCCTGCGGCGGCAGTGCGCTGATCTCGATGATCCGGACCTCGTCGCCTTCCAGCACCAGGCTCACCCGCTCCAGCGTTTCTGCACTGACGGAGCGGCGAGCGTCTATGCGCTCAGCCTTGCGGCATTGCAGGCGCAAGGTCTGCGAGAAAGGGTCTGGGCTGCCCTCGCCGCATTGGCGATCGCTCTGGTAGCGTTTTGACGCCTGCACGAGACGCGTGAGCGAGTCCATGAAATCAGCGCGGCCCACTTCCGAGCGGCCGCGCTTGTCGACCACCATCGACTTGAAGTCTTTCGACAGCAGCCGGCCAGCCGAGGCCATGTCTCGCTCGGTGACTGCGCCGTCGAAACGGCGCAGGGTTTCTTGGGCGTCGGCCGTCGTCAGCTCCCGTGCCTTGAGCGCCTGCCATTTGTCAGACGGCGCCTTGGTCTCGCAGGGCCTGTCCTGAAAGCTCGTCTTGCCGGCTGCATTGGTGCAGGCCCAGGCCGCCTGCGCGCTGAGCGGCAGGCAGCCCATCAGCGCAACCAAGCCGAAGCCGGCTCCTTGGCGCAGCACGGCAAGCTGGGATGTGGCATGACGCATGGTGAAACCCCTGGGCGAAAACTTCAGCAAGAGACTAGCGGCTGCAGCTCAGGCGCTTGCCTTCGCCGCGGTTGATCACCAAGCGTTGCGCCGTGAGCTCTTCCAGCGCGAAGCTGTTGGACTGCTCCGCGTCGCGCAGTGTCAGCGCAGCACTGGAGATCGCATAGTCGCCGCGAACGGGCTGCCCGTTCGACTGGCCCAAATACGTGCCGTCGGGTGCGAAGCTCAGGGCAAGCCCGCTGCCCGTCAGCGGGCCTTGGCATTTCCAGGCGCCTAGCAGCAGCTTGTCGCGCGACGGTGCGGCGGCCACTGGCGGGTTCAGGGCTGGCGTGGGGCTCACCTCCGGGGGCGCGGCCGGTACCGCGCGAGCGGCCGGCGCAGCGGGAACGCGGGTGGCCGCGCCGGGGCTCTTCAAGAACCACCAGGCGCCGATGAGCAGCACCACCACGGCCACCGCCGCCATCAGCTTGTTGCGGTTGCCTGACGGTTCGTCGTCTTCCACGATCTCGACCACCGCCGCGCGCTCACGCTGGCGCAGCGATTTGTCGTACGCCGCTCGCCGGCGCTGGTTGGAAAGTATGTTGTGGGCCTCTTTCAAGGCCAGCTGTTGAGCAGGGTCGGGCAGGGTGTCGTCTTCGTCGGAGCGTGTCAGCTCTTCATAGACGGCATGTATCTCGGCGACGGTCGCCTCGGGCTTCACGCCCAGGATCTCGTACAAGGTCTTCCGCTTCGAAGCCTCTGTCATGCAGCCTCCGGGCTCAGTTCAGCACGTCTCCTCACAGTCACTCCTCAGTGGTCGCGGCGCACCTGCCCGGCTCAAACCGGGTCTGCTGCGCGCCACGTTGCATTGTGGCTTTGAGTCTATTGCAGGATCGCGGCGCAGCAACGCCGGCCGTGTCGCGTTTCGGCACCGTTTATCCCTTGACCGGCAAGAGGGCAAGCAAGCCCGCTTCGTCGATCACCTCAACGCCCAGCTCGCGGGCCTTGTCCAGCTTGCTGCCTGCTTCTTCGCCCGCCACCAGGTAGGTCGTCTTCTTCGACACAGAGCCCGAGACCTTGCCGCCTGCGGCTTCGATCATGTCCTTGGCCTCGTCGCGCGTGAGCACAGGCAATGTGCCAGTCAACACGAAGGTCTTGCCGGCCAGGGGCTTGGGCGACAGATCGCCGGCACCATCGTTCTCGTCCCAGTGGATGCCCGCCGCGCGCAGCTGCTCTACCACCTCGCGGTTGTGCGGCTGGTCGAAGAAGGTGCGGATGCTTTGCGCCACGATCGGCCCCACGTCGTTCACATCGAGAAGCTGCTCGACCGTCGCGCTCATGATGCGATCGAGCGCGCCGAAGTGCTTGGCCAAATCTTTGGCCGTGGTCTCGCCGATCTGGCGGATGCCGAGCGAAAACAGAAAGCGCGCCAGCGTCGTGCGCTTGCTCTTCTCTAGCCCTGCCAGCAAGTTCTGCGCGCTCTTCTCACCCATGCGCTCCAGCGCGCTCAGGCTGGCCATGCCGAGCTTGTAGAGGTCGGGCAAGGTGTGCACCACTTGCGCTTCGATCAGCTGGTCGGCGAGCTTGTCGCCCAGGCCTTCCACATCCATCGCGCGCCGCCCGGCGTAATGCAGCATCGCCTGCTTGCGCTGCGCCGGGCAGAACAGGCCACCGCTGCAGCGCCAGTCGGCACTGCCTTCTTCGCGTGCGATGTCACTGCCGCACACCGGGCACTTGCCGCCCAGGCGCTTGTAGAGATCGAAGGGTTCACCAACGTCGGCGCCGCGCTTGTCCAGCACCACGCTCACCACTTCGGGAATCACGTCACCCGCGCGGCGAACCACCACGGTGTCGCCAATGCGAACGTCTTTGCGGCGGGTTTCATCTTCGTTGTGCAGCGTGGCGTTGCTCACCGTGGTGCCACCCACAAACACCGGCTCCAGCTTGGCCACCGGCGTGAGCTTGCCGGTGCGGCCGACCTGAATGTCGATGTCGCGCACCACCGTCATCTGCTCTTGGGCCGGATACTTGTGCGCCACCGCCCAGCGCGGCTCGCGCGACACGAAGCCCAGCTTCTTCTGCAGCTCGCGCGAGTTGACCTTGTAGACTACGCCGTCGATGTCAAACGGGAAGCTGTCGCGCTTCTCGCCCATGGCTAGATGGAATGCGACCAACCCCTCAGCACCTTGCGTCACGACACGGTCGCGGCTCACCGGCACGCCGAAAGACGCGAGCGCATCCAGCATCTGGCTGTGGGTGGGTGGGATGTCCCAGCCCTGCACGTCACCCAGGCCATAGGCAAAGAAGCTCAGCGGCCGTTTGCGAGACAGCGCCGGGTCGAGCTGGCGCACTGCACCGGCCGCGGCATTGCGCGGGTTGACGAAGGTCTTCTCGTTCTTGGCCCCTTTGGCGATCAGCTCGCGCTGGCGGTCGTTGACCGCCTCGAAATCGTCGCGCCGCATGTAGACCTCGCCACGCACCTCGATCACCGGCGCATCCACGCCCAAAAGCCGCAGCGGTATCTGGTTGATGACGCGGATGTTCTGCGTCACGTCTTCGCCTTTCTCGCCGTCGCCGCGCGTGGCGGCTTGCACCAGCACACCGGCCTCGTAGCGCAGGTTGATGGCCAGGCCGTCGAACTTCAGCTCGGCGGCGTACTCGACCGGCTCATCTTCGGGCGTCAACGAGAGCTCGCGCCGCACACGCGCATCGAAGGCCGCGGCACCGCTCGACTCGGTGTCGGTCTCGGTGCGTATGCTCAGCATGGGCACGGCGTGGGGCACCGGCACAAAGCCATCGAGCACCTTGCCGATCACGCGCTGCGTGGGCGAGTCGGTGGTCAGCAGCTCGGGGTGTGCCGCCTCCAGCGCCTGCAGCTCCTGGAAGAGCTTGTCGTAAGCGGCATCGGGCAGGCTGGGCTCGTCGAGCACGTAATAGAGATGCGCATGGTGGTTGAGCTGCGCGCGCAATTCGGCAGCGCGCCGCTCAGCGGTGGAATGGGAGGCACTAGGCGGCGAGGTCATGCCCCGATTTTGCGACAAGCGAAAGCCTCCGGCTGATGCGAGTGCCAGGGGTGGCGGGCTCCACCCGCAGCTGGGCGCCAAAGGCTGCCGCGACAACTCACTTTCCGTTCGCACTGAGCCTGTCGAAGTGCCTGCGACCAGGTGCACGCGGGCTTCGACAAGCTAAGCCCGAACGGAGATTGATGCCGCGATTTTTGAAAAGCTCAATGGCTTGCCCCAGCCTCAGCTGAACAAGCGCCTCGCCATCATCGACCCTGCCGCCAGATCACGCGACTCCAGCGCCTCATACAAGCGCCCCAGCTCGGCGCCGATGGCGGCAAAGCCTTGCGGGCTCAGCGGCTGGCCGTTGTCATCCACGATCAGCGCGTCCATGCCCAGCGACAAGGCTTGGGCGCTCGCCTGCCAGGCCGAGAAGGGTTGGGCGCTCGCCTCGGTTTGCGGCACATCGAAGCTCAGCGTCACGTCGCGCACCGCGGCCTTGCTGGGGTCTTCGGCCAGCGCGGCTTGTGAGTCGAAGGTGAGCGTGAGCACGGGCGGCGCCCCCTCTTCCGTCGACGGCAACACCAGCCGGCCAGGCACCATGCCCGGCACAAAGCCGTGGCGCGCCGCGTGCTGCTGGATGTAGCCCACACTCCAGGCCGCCGAGCGCGCCTGCAGGTGCACTGCGAGCTGCGCGTCGTATTGGCTGGCAAAGCCATCGAGCTCGCGCGCGCGGCTGGCTGCGTCGAGCATGTCGGGAAAGTCGGCCATGGCGCCGATGGCTTCGGCAAACGGCTCGATCTTCTGCACAAACTCGGAATACTCGATTTCGTTCATTGCCCCCGTGCGGTTGGCCAACTGCACCCCGGCCTGGATCTCGCCGTAAAGCTGGCCCGCGACCGGGGCCTCCCACTCGCCGGTCTCGAAGTTCAGGCCTTCGACCAAAACCGGCTTGCTGCCCGCACGGCGTGTGGGCGGCTGGTGGGCTTGCACCATCTCGCCGCTCACCGGTGCTTCCAGGCTGAGCGTGGCGATGGCATCGATGAGCGCATCGACACGCAGGCTCAAGCGGCGTGGCAGCGAGGGCAATGGCGGCGACTCGGGTTCGCCGGTCACCGTGGGCTCGGTGCGCTCGGTCGGCAGCGCGTCTAGCACGGGTTCGCGGGGTTCGACTGGAGCTTCTTCCGGCCGCTTGGGGCCGGCCTTGCGCGCTTGCCAGGCGCCATGCACCACCACACCGGCCAAGACCACGCCACCCAGTCCGGCCAGTGCGATGGTGAGGCTGTTCATGGTGTTGTCGATCAGGCCGCTTCGGCCAGGCTGACCGCGGCTTCCATGTCGACGGCCACGATGCGCGACACGCCCTGCTCCTGCATGGTCACGCCGATCAACTGCTCGGCCATTTCCATTGCGATCTTGTTGTGGCTGATGAAAAGGAACTGCGTGCCACGGCTCATCTCGCGCACCAGCTTGGCGTAGCGCTCGGTGTTGGCGTCGTCCAATGGCGCGTCCACTTCGTCCAGCAAGCAAAAGGGTGCCGGGTTGAGCTGGAAGATGGCAAACACCAGCGCGATGGCGGTGAGCGCCTTCTCGCCACCCGACAGCAGGTGAATCGTGCTGTTTTTCTTGCCGGGCGGCTGCGCCATCACCTGCACGCCAGCGTCCAGAATCTCGTCGCCCGTCATCACCAGCTTGGCGTTGCCACCGCCGAAGAGGCTGGGGAACATGCGGCCGAAATGCTCATTGACCTGGTTGAAGGTGTTGGCCAGCAGGTCGCGCGTCTCCAGGTCGATCTTGTGGATGGCGCCTTCGAGCGTGTTGATGGCTTCGTTCAGGTCAGCGTACTGCGCATCAAGGAAGGTCTTGCGCTCGCGTGAGGCGGTGAGCTCGTCAAGCGCGGCCAGGTTGACAGCGCCCAGCGCATTGATCTCGCGGTTGATGCGGTCGATCTCGCCTTGCAGTCCGTAGAGCTTCACGCCTGTGTCGGCTACGTTTTGCGCCAACGCTTCAAGGTTGACCTCGGCGGCCGTCAGCTGCTCCATGAACTGCGCCCCGCCCAATTGCGCGGCCTGCTCTTCGAGCTGCAGCTTGGTGATGCGGTCACGCAGCGGCTGCAGGCTTTGCTCGTGTTGCAGGCGCTGCTCATCAGAGCGCTTCAGGCGCAGCGTGAGGTCGTCATACTCGCTGCGCTTGGCGCCGAGCGCGGCTTCGCGGTCTAGCCTCAACGCCAGCGCGGCTTCCAGGCCCACTTGAGCTGAGGCGTCTGTCAGGCGGGCCAACTCTTCTTGCAATTGAATCGCCGATTGCTCGTTGCTGGCCACTTGCTGCACCGCGGTCTCGATGCTGCGCTGCAACTCGCCGCGGCGTGACGCCAGCGCGCGTGACGAAAACTGCGCCTCTTGCGCCTGGCGCTCCAGCGAGCGCAGTTGCTCGCGGGCTTCAGAGAGCTTGCGCTCGGCGGTGATCACGGCTTCGTCGAGCTCGGCGTGGCGCTCTTGCGTGGTGGCCAGTTGCATGTCGAGCTCTTCGAACTTGGCTTCGCCCATGGCGCGTCGCTCGTTCAGCTCTTCAAGCTGGCCGTCGACTTCGGCCAGCTCGCCGTCGAGCTGCCCGCGGCGGGCGCTGGTCTGCTCGGCCAGTTGCGACAGGCGCAGCAGCTCGACTTGCAGCTGGTGCGCGCGTGTCTGCGTTTCGCCGGCTTCGCGACGGGCCGTGATGAGGCGTTGCGATGCGTCGGTATAGGCCGCCTCGGCGCGGATCAAACCACTGCGCGATTCTTCAGCGATGAGTGCCTGCGCGCGCAGCTGGCGCTCCAGGTTTTCAATCTCCTGCGCCCGGGCCAGCATGCCGGCCTGCTCGGAGTCGGGGGCGTAGAAGGCCACCGCAAACTGGCTCACCGCGTGGCCTTCGCGGGTCATGATCACCTCGCCGTGCGTGAGCTTGCTGCGTGAGGCCAGGGCGTCGTCGATGTTGGCGGCGGTGTACACGCCTTCCAGCCAATCGTTGAGCAACGCCTTCAGGCCAGCCTGATCATGATTCCCCAGGCGCAGAAGGTCGCTCAGGCGCGCAAGCGTCTGGTGTGTGTTGGCGATTGCCGCCTGCGGCGGCGTGTAGAACGCGAGCTTGGCCGGCGGCGCGTCGGTAGCAAAAGCGCGCACGGTTTCGATGCGCCCCACTTCGAGCGCATTGATGCGCTCGCGCAGCGCGGCTTCGAGCGCCGTTTCCCAGCCCGACTCGATGTGGATCTTGGTCCACAGGCCTTGCAGGCCTTCGAGCCCGTGCTTGGCCAGCCAGGGCTTGAGCTTGCCTTCGGTCTGTACCTTTTCTTGCAAGGCGCGCAGGGCGTCGAGCCGTGCGCTCAGGTCGGCTTGCTTGCCACCTTCTGCGTTGACCTGCTCTTGCTTGGCACGGCGGTCTTCGTCGAGCGCGGGCACCTGATCGTTCAGCTCGTGCAAGCGCGCATCGGCCACACCATTCGCTTCATCGGCCACGGCGTATTGGCTCTTCAGCTCGGCCAAGCGGTCCATGTCGGGCGCGGCAAGTTGGCGGCGCTCGCCATCCAGGCGCTCGCGGCGCGCATTGAACTGGCGGCTCTGGTCCTCGATGTTGCGGCTCTCCGCTGCCAGCACCTGGATCTGCTGCTGCACGCTCCCCACCACCGTACGCTGCTCGTTGCTGCGGCTTTGTGCAGCGCGCACGGCGTCTTCCACTGTGGGCAGGTTGCCGGCTTGTTCTTCGGCCTGGGCAGCCAGCACTTCGCTTTGCTCGTCGGCACCGGCGATCTGTTCGGCAATCTGCTCCAGCTCGTCTTGCGCCGAGGTCTGGCGCTCTTGCCATTGCTCGCTCTGCGCCTTGAGCTCGACCAGGCGTTGCTCTACGCGCTGGCGGCCTTCGACCACATAGCGGATGCGTTCTTCGAGGCGGCTCACTTCGAGTGCGGCTTCGGCCAGCGCGCCTTGCGACACGTGCAGCTCGTCGCTCGCAGCGTAGTGCGCCTGGCGTATGGTTTCCAGCTCGGCTTCGCCGTGGCGCAGCTCGGCCATGCGCTCTTCAAACGAATTGGTGGCGGCCAGCACTTCGCTCTTCACCCGCTCTTGCTCGCTCGCGGCATCTCGGTGCTTCAAGAACCACAACTGGTGCAGCTTGAGCGTGCCCGACTCTTGCAGGCCGCGGTACTGGCTGGCCACCTCGGCCTGCTTTTCCAGCTTGTCGAGGTTGCTGTTGAGCTCGCGAAGGATGTCGTCTACGCGGGTGAGGTTTTCGCGCGTGTCTTTCAGCCGGTTTTCGGTCTCGCGGCGGCGCTCTTTGTACTTGGACACGCCGGCCGCTTCTTCGAGGAACAGGCGCAGCTCTTCAGGCTTGCTCTCGATGATGCGGCTGATGGTGCCCTGGCCAATGATGGCGTAGGCGCGCGGGCCCAGGCCGGTGCCGAGGAACACGTCTTGCACGTCTCGGCGGCGCACCACCTGGTTGTTGATGAAATAGCTGCTGGTGCCGTCGCGCGTGAGGGTGCGCTTCACCGCAATCTCGGTGAACTGGTTCCACTGCCCGCCGGCGCGCGCATCTTCGTTGCTGAACACCAGCTCCACGCTGGCGCGGCTCGCCGCCTTGCGGTTGCCCGAGCCGCTGAAGATCACGTCTTGCATCGACTCGCCACGCAACTCGCTGGCTTTCGACTCGCCGAGCACCCAGCGCACGGCGTCCATGATGTTGGATTTGCCGCAACCGTTAGGCCCCACCACGCCCACCAGCTGGCCGGGCAGCTGAAAATTCGTGGGCTCGGCAAACGACTTGAAGCCCGAAAGCTTGATGGAGTTCAAACGCATGGAGAGAGCGATCCCGGTGGCACTGCCCGGCGCGCGGCCGAACGCACCTAAGTGCTTGATTTATTTGGGGAATCTCACGCTGACGCGAGCTTCTGGCGAGGCGCGATGATACCATCGCGCCCCTGCTCCCCTTCCCCGCAAAACCTTCTCAAAACGTGACCGTCATGGCCAAGATGTCTGCCAAAGTTCCTGCGCCCAAAGCTGCCCCCAAAACCGCACCTACACAGCGCGAAAAGCCGGCCAAGCCGCCCACGATTCCGAGCAAACAGCTCGACGTGTTTCCCAACCCCAGCCCGAAGCGCGACTACGTCATTCAATTCCAGGTGCCCGAGTTCACCTGCAACTGCCCGCTCACCGGCCAGCCTGACTTTGCGCACTTCACCATCGACATGATTGCCAACCAGCTGTGCATCGAGCTGAAGAGCCTGAAGCTGTACTTCTGGAGCTACCGCAACGAAGGTGCGTTTCATGAGAAGGTGACCAACACCATCCTCGACGACATCGTGAAAGCCACCGACCCGCGCTTCGTGCGCATCACGGCCAAGTGGTACGTGCGCGGCGGCATCTACACCAACGTGGTCGCCGAGCACCGGCAAAAGGGCTGGAAGCCGCAGCCGGTGGTCGACCTGCCAGCGCACGAGATGCAGACCGGCCTGCACCGATAATTCGCACGATGAATCCGCTGCTTTCCAGGCTCAACCCCTACCCCTTCGAGCGGCTGCGAGCCCTCACCAAAGACATCACGCCCAACCCCGCCCTCAAGGCCATCAGCCTCGGCATCGGCGAGCCCAAGCACGCTACGCCCGAGCTGGTGCTTGAGGCCATCAAGAGCAGCCTGGGCGGCCTGGCGGCTTACCCCGCCACAGCTGGCGAGCCCGCATTGCGCAAGGCCTGCGTCGACTGGCTCACACGGCGCTACGGCGTAGCGGTAGACGTGAACACGCAGGTGCTGCCGGTCAACGGCTCGCGTGAGGCGCTGTTTGCCTTGGCGCAAACGGTGATCGACCCGACAAAACCGGGTGCGACTGTCGTCTGCCCCAACCCGTTCTATCAAATCTACGAAGGCGCCGCGCTGCTGGCCGGCGCCGAGACCTTCTTCGTCAACAGCAACCCGGCCCGCAACTTTGCGGCCGACTGGGCCGGCGTGCCCGAGAGCATTTGGGCCAAGACCCAGCTGGTCTATGTGTGCTCGCCTGGCAACCCGACTGGGGCGGTGATGCCGCTCAGCGAATGGAAGCATTTGTTCGAGTTGAGCGACCGCTTCGGCTTCGTGATTGCCTCTGACGAGTGCTATTCCGAGATCTACTTCCGCGCCGAAGCGCCGCTGGGCTCGCTGGAAGCGGCCACGCAGCTCGGCCGCAAGGACTTCAAGAACCTGATCGCGCTGACCAGCCTGTCAAAGCGCTCCAACGTGCCCGGCATGCGCTCGGGCTTCGTGGCGGGTGACGCGCAGATCATCAAGCAGTTCTTGCTGTACCGCACGTATCACGGCAGTGCCATGGGCCAAACCATCCAGCAGGCCAGCATCGCCGCCTGGAACGACGAAGCCCACGTGGTGGTCAACCGTGACAAGTACCGCCGCAAGTTTTCGCAGGTCACCCCGGTGCTGGCCCAAGCACTCGACGTGAAGCTGCCTGATGCGAGTTTCTACCTCTGGGCCGGCGTGCCCTCAAACATCGCCGGCGGTGACGACATCGCCTTCGCCCAGCAGCTGCTGGCTCAATACAATGTGGCGGTCTTGCCGGGCAGCCTGCTGGCACGCAAGGCACACGGCATCAACCCGGGCGCCGGGCGAATTCGGCTGGCCCTGGTGGCCGAAGTTGACGAATGCCTGGAAGCCGCGCACCGCATCGTCTCGTTTGTTCGCTCTTACGTCACCCCTCGGTAAATCTCCATGACTCAACAACTGCAAAGCCTCATCGACAGCGCCTGGGAAGACCGTGCGAGCCTGAATGCACAAAACGCGGGCAAGGAAATCCGCGACGCGGTCGAGCATGTGCTCAACGACCTCAACAAGGGCCGCATCCGCGTGGCCGAGCGCCAGGGCGTGGGCCAGTGGACAGTCAACCAATGGATGAAGAAGGCCGTGCTGCTGTCGTTCCGCCTGAACGACAACGCGCTGATGCACGCCGGCGAGCTGGCCTTCTTCGACAAGGTGAAAACCAAGTTTTCTAAGCTCGATGAAGCGCAGGTGCGTGAGGCCGGCGTGCGCATCGTGCCGCCCGCCGTGGCCCGCCACGGCGCCTACCTCGCCAAAAACGTGGTGATGATGCCCAGCTACGTGAATATCGGCGCCTACGTCGACGAAGGCACCATGGTCGACACCTGGTCGACCGTGGGCTCGTGCGCTCAGATCGGCAAGAACGTGCACCTCTCGGGCGGCGTGGGCATCGGCGGCGTGCTGGAGCCGCTGCAGGCCAACCCGACCATCATCGAAGACAACTGCTTCGTCGGCGCGCGTTCCGAAGTCGCCGAAGGCGTGATCGTCGAAGAAAACTCGGTGATCTCGATGGGCGTCTACCTGGGCCAGAGCACCAAGATCTACGACCGCTCTACCGGCGAGGTGATCTATGGGCGCGTACCGTCGGGCTCGGTCGTGGTGGCAGGCAACATGCCCAGCGCCGACGGCAGCCACAGCCTTTACTGCGCCGTGATCGTGAAGCGCGTAGACGCCAAGACCCGCAGCAAGACCAGCATCAACGAATTGCTGCGCAGCTGAACCACCCTCAATTCTTCGCTTCCCTTCTTCGCTTTCCTTGACCAACCCGACGGGCCCCAAAGGACTTCCATGAACACCACGACGAACGGCGCCACCAGCACCAGTGCAAGCAGCGGCGGCAACATGGAGCGCGTGCTGCGGCTGATGGCCGAGAAGAGCGCGTCTGACGTCTACCTGTCGGCCGCCACGCCCATCTTGATCAAGATCAACGGGCAGATTCTTCAGCTCTCCGACCAGCCGCTGAGCGCAGCGCAACCGCGCCAGCTGCTGGCCGAGCTGCTCACGCCCAGCCAGCTCGAAGACCTGGAAGACACCGGCGAGCTCAACGTGGGCATCGGCATTCAAGGCGTGGGCAGCTTTCGTTTGAGCGCCTTCCGCCAGCGCGGATCGATTGCGGCGGTGTTTCGCTGCATTCCGCACGACATCCCCCTGCTGGGAACCCTCAACCTGCCGCCCATCCTCAACACACTGATTCTTGAGAAGCGCGGCCTGATTCTTCTGGTGGGCGCCACCGGCACCGGCAAGAGCACCACGCTCGCGTCGATGATCGAGCAGCGCAACCAGCAGATGGCCGGGCACATCCTCACGATCGAAGACCCGATCGAGTTCATGTTCCACAACAAGCGCTCGATGGTCAACCAGCGCGAGGTCGGGCGTGACACGCAGTCGCTGCAGGTCGCGCTGAAAAACGCGCTGCGCCAGGCACCTGACTGCATCTACATCGGCGAAATCCGCGACCGCGAAACCATGACGATGGCGATTTCGTACTCGCTGTCAGGCCACCTGGTGGTGTCGACCCTGCACGCCAACAACAGCTACCACGCGCTGGGCCGTATCTTGTCGTTCTACGCGCCCGAGTCGCGCCCCGCCCTGCTGTCCGACCTGTCCTCGGGCCTGCGCGCCATCGTGTCGCAGCGTCTGGTGCGCGCTTCGGCTGGCGGGCGTCGCCCGGCGGTGGAGGTGATGCTCAACACCAAGCTGGTGTCCGAGCTGATCGAGCAAGGCGACTTCAACGGCGTGAAAGAAGCAATGGAAAAGTCGCTGGCCGAAGGCTCACAGACCTTCGAAGCCGACCTCGCCAAGCTCATAGGCGAAGGCGTGATCACCCGCGACGAAGGCCTGGCCTACGCTGATTCGCCCACCAACCTGATGTGGCGCCTGGCAAACGACATGGAACCGGTGTCGCGCCTGCAGCCCAAGAAGGAAGAGAGCGACGACCAGCCCACCTTTACTGAGATCCAGCTCGACGTGCACACCGACGACGGCCGCGCAAGCAGTTTCATGCCCAGATACTGATGTCGGCCGCCCTGCAGCTCACCGAGGCGCTGATCGCACGCCGATCGCCCACACCCGAGGATGGTGGCTGCCAGACGCTGTTGATCGAGCGCCTGAAGCCGCTGGGCTTCGAATGCGAAACGTTGAGCTTCGGCCCCGACAACTTTCGCGTCACCAACTTGTGGGCCGTGCGGCGCGGCCGCCCCGGCGGCAAGCTGTTGATGTTCGCCGGCCACACCGACGTGGTGCCCACCGGCCCGCTCAACCAGTGGCACAGCGACCCCTTCGTGCCCACGCACCGAGACGGTCGGCTGTATGGCCGTGGCGCAGCCGACATGAAAACCTCGATCGCGGCCATGGTGGTGGCCATCGAAGAATTCATCGGCGCACATGGCGAGCACTGCGCTGGCATCTCCCTGCTGATCACAAGCGACGAAGAAGGCCCATCGGTCGACGGCACGGTGAAGGTCTGCGAAGTGCTGACGCAGCGCGGCGAGCACATTGACTACTGCATAGTGGGCGAGCCCACCAGCGTCACCCGGCTGGGCGACATGATCAAAAACGGTCGACGCGGTTCGCTCTCGGGCAAGCTCACCGTGAAGGGTGTTCAAGGTCACATCGCCTACCCGCAGCTGGCCAGCAACCCCATCCACCTGGCAGCGCCTGCTCTGGCCGAGCTGGCCCGCGTCGAGTGGGATCGTGGCAACGCCTACTTCCCGCCCACCA
Source organism: Rhizobacter sp. (assembly GCF_046595475.1). Classification (GTDB taxonomy): domain Bacteria; phylum Pseudomonadota; class Gammaproteobacteria; order Burkholderiales; family Burkholderiaceae_C; genus Rhizobacter. The sequence continues at coordinate 44,775 of NZ_JBKJOQ010000046.1, read as the reverse complement.
GCTGGCAGGTGTCGAATATCCACGCCGGCACGGGCGCCACCAATGTGATCCCTGGCGAGCTGGTGCTTGACTTCAACTTCCGCTTCTCGACTGAGGCCACGCCCGAGACGCTGAAGGCGCGACTGCACGCCGTACTCGACAAGCACGGCCTGAACTACGAGCTGGCCTGGACGCTGAGCGGCGAGCCCTTCTTGACGCCGCAAGGCGCGTTGGTTGAATCGCTGAGCGCGGCGATCCGCAACGAATGCGGCGTGGTCACCGAGCTATCGACCACCGGCGGCACGTCAGACGGCCGCTTCATTTCGAAAATCTGCGCGCAAGTGGTCGAGTTTGGCCCGCTTAACGAGACCATCCACAAGATCGACGAACACGTGTTGGTAGCCGACATCGAGCCACTGAAGAACATTTACCGCAAGACACTGGAAGGTCTGTTGTCATGAATCTGATTGACTGCATCACCGCGCAAGCCGCCCGCCTCAAACAGGCGGGCGTTTCGTTTGGGCATGGCACGACCAACGCTTTCGACGAAGCGGCCTGGCTGATTCTTTGGTCGCTGGGCATGCCGCTCGACGAGCTGGAGCCGCACGCCCAGCGCGAGCTGATGGCCGATGAGTTGGCCAAGATCGAGGCCGTGATCGCCGAGCGCATCACCACGCGCCGCCCTGCCGCCTACATCACGAAGGAAGCCTGGCTGCAGAACGTACCCTTCTATGTGGACGAGCGCGCCATCGTGCCGCGCTCTTTCATTGCCGAGCTGCTGGCCGATGGCGAAGGCGAGGGCACGCTAGACACCTGGCTGTCAGACACCACCCAGCGCGTACTCGACCTGTGCACGGGCAACGGCAGCCTGGCCGTGATCGCCGCCATGGCCTACCCCGACGTGGTGGTAGACGCCGCCGACATCTCCGACGACGCGCTGGCCGTGGCGCGCATCAACGTCGACAAACACAAGCTGGCCAAGCGCATCTCGCTCGTCAAGTCAGACCTGCTGACCGATTTGAAGGGCCCTTACGACCTGATCGTCTGCAACCCGCCCTACGTCAATGCTCAAAGCATGGCCGAGCTGCCTCAGGAGTACCAGCACGAGCCCTCGTTGGCCCTGGCCGGTGGCGACGACGGCATGGACCTGGTGCGCCGCATCTTGAAAGACGCATCTTCGCGCCTGAGCCCCATCGGCGTGCTGGTGCTGGAAATCGGCAACGAGCGGGCGCACTTCGAGCACGCCTTCCGCAAACTCGAAGTGGTGTGGCTGGACACCAGCGCCGGCGACGACCAGGTGCTGCTGGTCACAAGAGATTCGCTTGTGCGTTGGACTCGCTGAGGCGCGCAAGCCAGCGACGGGTGCTTATCGCAACCTGATTCGCGACATGCCTCAGCCCACTTTCGTTCGGCCTGAGGTATCGAAGGGCAGCGCAGTGCACCGACGCACCTTTCGATACCTCAGGGCGACCGGAGCCAATGAAACGGCTGAGATTCGCCGCAAATCAGGCATCGCAAAGAGGCGCTACACCCTTGTCAACGCCTGCTCGAAGTCGGCTTGTAGATCGTCGTAGTCCTCGATCCCGACAGACAGCCGCACCAGCGACTCCGAGATGCCCATGCGCCGGCGCTTCTCCAACCCCATCTCCCAGAAGATGGTCTGCGCCACCGGCAATGCCAGCGTGCGGTTGTCGCCCAGGTGGCTGGACTTGATGACGATCTCCAGCGCATCGAGAAACGCCACGGTGTCGTGCCCTGGGTTCAGCTCGAAGCTCATCAAGGCACCGTAGGCCCGAAACCAGCGCTTGGCCGTTTCGTGCTGGGCGTGGCTGGCAAGCCCCGGGTAGTGCACGGCAAGCACTGCCGGCTGTGCCGACAGCCAGGTGGCCAGGCGCAGCGCGTTGTCGCAGGCACGGTCCAGTCGCAAGGCCAGCGTCTCGGCCCCGGTGGCAATGCGGTGCGCCGCCTCGGCACCCAGGGTCGCGCCGAAGTCGCGCAGGCCTTTCTTGCGGATTTGCAACAGGCCCCAGGTCTTGGGCGCGCCCTTCTTGTACGAATCGGCAATGTTGGGGTAGGTCGTCCAGTCGAACAGCCCGGTGTCGGTGATGGCGCCGCCCAGCACGTTGCCGTGGCCGCTGATCGACTTGCTGAGCGAATTCATCACCAGGCTGGCACCCACCTTCGCCGGTTGGAACAGGTGCGGGGTGGTCATGGTGTTGTCGACCACGTACAAAACGCCGCGTTCTGCACACACTTTGCCTATGGCTTGGAGGTCGGCAATCTGGGTGCGCGGGTTGGCAATCGTTTCTACGAAGACAATACGGGTTTTGGGCGTGATTGCCTGGCCCACTTGCGTGACATCGGTGGCGTCGACCAGAGACACCGTGCAACCCAGGTTTTCAATGGTTTGCAAGAGGCTGGCGGTGTTGCCAAAGAGAAACTGGCTGGCCACGATGTGGTCGCCCTGTTTCAGCAAGGCAAACAGCATGGAGCCGATGGCACCCATGCCGGTTGCGAAGCAGACGCTGCCCACGCCGTTTTCCATCAGGTTCAGCTTGTGCTCCAGCGCATGGCTGGTCGGGTTGCCCTGGCGCGCATAGATATGGCCGCTGCGCTCGCCCTGGAAAACGGAAACCAGCTCGGTGGCCGTGTCGTAGCCGAAGGCGGCCGACAGGTGCAGCGGCTTGTGGGTGGCACCGTGTTCCACGCCGCCCAAGCGGTCGGCATGCAAGAGTTGGGTGGTCAGGCCGCGTTTCATGTTTTTTCTCTCAGATAGGTAGATTCGATTTCATCATGATTGTCATCAAGAACGTCACCCTGCGCCGGGGCACCAAGATCGTGCTGCAAGACGCGAGCGTCACCCTGCAACCCGGCGAGAAGATCGGCCTGATCGGCCGCAACGGCGCGGGCAAATCTTCGCTGTTTTCGCTGCTCCGGCACCGGCTTCAATCAGACGCCGGCGATGTATCCATCCCCCCGCGCTGGCTGGTGGGTGAGGTGATGCAGTCCATGCCCGAAACCGACGACTCTGCCACCGACTATGTGCTCGAAGGCGACACCCGCCTGCAAGCCGCCAATGAAGCGCTGATCGCTGCCGAGGCTGCCGACGATGGCCACGCCATGGCAGAGGCGCACCAAGAGATTGCCGAGGCGGGTGGATTTGAAGCCCGCCCCAAGGCGCAAGCCCTGCTGATGGGCCTGGGCTTTCGCGTTGACCAGCTCGACGAGCCGGTCAACAGCTTCTCGGGCGGCTGGCGCATGCGGCTTCAGCTTGCGCGCGCGCTGATGTGCCCCGCCGACCTGATGCTGCTCGACGAGCCCACCAACCACTTGGACCTGGACGCCCTCGTCTGGCTGGAAGCCTGGCTGCAGAAGTACGAAGGCACCATGCTCGTGATCAGCCATGACCGCGAGTTTCTCGACGCCATCACCAAGGTCACGCTGCACCTGGACGAGACCCGCCTCACGCGCTACACCGGCAACTACACCGCGTTCGAAGAAATGCGTGCCGAACGCATGATGCAAGCCCAGGCCAGCTTCGCCAAGCAGCAAGAACGCATGGCCCACCTGCAAAAGTTCATTGACCGCTTCAAGGCCAAGGCCAGCAAGGCCAAGCAGGCGCAAAGCCGTGTGAAAGCGCTGGCCCGCATGGAAAAGCTGGGCCCGGTGCTGACCAGCAGCGACTTCCAGTTTGAGTTTCGCGAGCCGCAAAGCCTGCCCAACCCGATGCTGGCCTTCTCGATGATGAACTGCGGCTACAACGGCACGGCCATCGTGAAAGACATCAACCGCTCGGTGCTGGCCGGCCAGCGCATCGGCATCTTGGGCGCCAATGGCCAAGGCAAGTCGACGCTGGTGAAGACCATCGCAAAAGAGATCCCGCTGGTCTCGGGCGAAGTCACCGAGGGCAAGGGCCTGTCGATCGGCTACTTTGCTCAGCAAGAGCTAGACGTGCTCTCGCTAGACGACGGCCCGCTGATGCACATGATCCGCCTCGCGCGCGATGTGGGCCCGCCAGCGCGCGAGCAAGAGTTGCGCGACTTTTTGGGCTCCTTCCGCTTCGTGGGCGAAATGGTCTCGCAAGCCGTGGGGTCGCTCAGCGGCGGCGAGAAGGCGCGCTTGGTGCTGGCCATGCTGGTATGGCAGCGCCCCAACCTGCTGCTGCTAGACGAGCCCACCAACCACCTCGACTTGACCACCCGCGAGGCACTCTCGATGGCGCTCAACGAGTTCGAGGGCACGGTGATGCTGGTGAGCCACGACCGGGCCTTGCTGCGCGAGGTGTGCGACGAGTTCTGGCTCGTCACCGCGGGTGCAGTACAGCCCTTTGATGGCGACCTCGACGACTACCAGAAGTGGCTGCTCGAAACCTCGCGTGAAATGGCGCGGGCCGCCAAAGACGCAGGCAACGCCAAGGTCAAGGCCAAGAAAGCCGCTGCAGCCGCGCCCAAAAATGAAGACCGCAAGGCCTCAGCCCAGGCGCGCCAAAAGTCTGCTGAGCTGGCCAAACCGCTGCGCAACGAGCTGTCCACACTGGAAAAGCGCCTGGCTGCGCTCACGCAAGAAAAAGGCAACATCGAAGCCGCCTCTGCGCTGTCCGACGTCAGCCCCACGCAGCGCGTGGCGCAAGGCAAGCGCCTGAAGCAGATCGCAGACGACACCGAAATCGCCGAAGCTCGTTGGCTGGAGCTGACCACGCAAATCGACACGCTGACGGTGGACTGATCACAGACAACGCCGTCAGCTGCGCAAGGCCAACGCCAGCGCGTGATAGGCCGGCAGCGACACCGGGTCATTAAACACATTGGCCGCACCCGGGTGCGAGGCGAAGCGGGCGATGACCATCTCGGCCGCCGGGTCGACGTAGATCGCCTGGCCATGTATGCCCCGCGCGCTGAAGGCGCCGTGCGCGTTGTGCGTCACCCACCACATGTTGCGGTAGCTCCAGCCAGTGAGCACGTGGTAGCCGGCGCGCTCGCAGCAGTCGCGCTCGCCGCCGCGGCGTATGTCGGCCACCACGCTTTCAGGCACGACCTGGCAGCCGTTGAACGCGCCGCCGCAACGCATGGCTTCGCCGAAGCGGGCCATGTCGCGCAGGCAGGCGTTGAGCCCACCGCCGCCAAACTCGGTGCCCCAGGCGTCGACGCTGAAGTAGGCGTCGTACTCCATGCCCAGCGGTGCCCACAGGCGCGATTGCAGCAGCTCGCCCAACGACTGGCCGGTCACACGGTGCATCACCCAGGCCATCACGTCGGTGTTGACCGTCTTGTAGGCAAAGCCCTGGTCGTGTTCGCCGAGCTTGGCCACCGAGCGCAGGTAGTCGGTGATCGATGCGGCGCCGTCGTCTTCGGGGCGACGTGGTGCCAGGCCTGCGGCGCGTGAGTACATGGCCACGCCGGCCTTCGGGTCGGTGTAGTCCTCGGAGTAGTCGATGCCAGTGCGCATGTCGAGCACCTGGCGCAGGGTGGCGTCGCCAAAGCCACTCGCCGCGAGCTCGGGCACATAGTGGTCGACCCTCTGAGCTTCGTCGAGCACGCCTTCGCTGAGCAAGGTGGCCGCCAAAGTGCCGACGAAAGACTTGGTGACCGACATCGACAGGTGCGGCATCTGGTGGCGCAGCGCACCGAAGTAGCGCTCGTAAATGATGCGCCCGCGGTGCAGCACCACGACGCCGTCGGTCCAGGTGGCGGCCAGCGCCTGCGACCACGTCAAGGGCGCTGTTGCGCCTATGGGCGTCGAGACGATGCCGTCGAGGTCGCTGCGCTCGGCACGCGGCAGCGCGGCCACCGGGCCATCACCCCGCCACACCTGGCGGGTGGGCAGCAGGCTGCGCTGGTGGGCAAACGCCCAGCGCAGCTGCGGGAAGCGCGCGCGGCTGTTGTCGGCGAAGCAGATACGCTTGTCGCTGTCGGGCGGTGCGCCGGTCATCCAGCCCAAGCGTTGCGGGTCGCTTGCGTGTGCATCGGGGTGGTGGGCCATCGCGGCAGTGGCGGCGCGTGCGGCCTGCATGGCGGCCTCGGTGTAGACAGTGGTCATGGGGTGCCTCTGTGTGAACGATGCTTGAACTTAGCAATGCGCAGGCCGCCTCGCCATTCGGCCCGACCCTTCACACAACAGGGTATTTATATTGCGCACAATTTAATTGCTCACACTGCATTACATTAACTGCATGGAAACGAACCCGCGCCGCGTCGATGCCCAAAGCGGAGCCCAGGCCGATTGGCTGCGGCTCGACCAGCAGCTTTGCTTCGCGCTGTACTCCACCTCGCTGGCCATGACCAAGGTCTACAAACCGCTGCTCGCTCCGCTGGGCATCACCTACCCGCAGTACCTGGCGCTGCTGGTGCTGTGGGAGCGCGATGGCATCGCCGTGGGTGAGCTGGGCGAGCGCCTGTTCCTCGACTCGGGCACCCTCACCCCGCTGCTCAAGCGCATGGAAGGCGCTGGCCTGCTCAAGCGTGAGCGCGCCGCCGACGACGAGCGCCGCGTGATCGTGAGCCTTACCTCAGAAGGCCGTGCGCTGCGCCAGAAAGCCAAGCGCGTGCCTGTGCAGCTGGCCCAAGCCACCCACTGCGATGTGGCCGAGCTGGCATCCCTGACACAACGCCTTCAGCAGCTGCGCTCGCAGCTGCTGGGCGCTGATGAAAACGCGCAGCCCGCTGCGCACTGACCCACCCACTTTTTCACCACAACGGAGTTCACCATGGCACTCGACAAAGTTCTCTACACCGCCCACGCCACCGCCACCGGCGGCCGCAGCGGCACCGCTGAATCGTCCGACAGCGCACTCAAGGTCGACCTCAGCACGCCCAAGGAACTGGGTGGCGCCGGCGGCGCAGGCACCAATCCCGAGCAGCTGTTCGCTGCGGGTTACGCGGCCTGCTTCATCGGCGCGATGAAGGCGGTGGCAGGTGGCCAGAAGATCAAGCTGCCGGACGACGTGTCGATCACGTCTGACGTGGGCATCGGCCCCATCACTGGCGGCTTCGGCATTCAGGTGGCCATGGCCATCACCATCCCAGGCTTCGAGAAGGCCCAAGCTGAAGCGCTGGTTGCAGCCGCCCACAAGGTGTGCCCGTATTCGAACGCCACCCGCGGCAACATCGACGTCACGTTGACGATTGTCTAAGCCGACCTGAGCAGGGACATCAGCCCCAGCATCAACTCGATCCGCGCCTTCGCCGGCGTGAGATCGTCGGCCGACGGCAGCACGTCGTCGGCCCGCGCCAGCACCCTGCCACCCAGGCAGCGGCTGCTGCGCAGCACCCTCACCCCACCCGCCTGAGCTTCCAGCAGCGCCGCTTCGAGATCGTGGTGTACCGTGCCGTTGCCCGTGGCTGCGACGACCAAGCCATGCACACCTGCAGCGACCAGCGCACGCACGACGGCGCCGTTGGCGCCCACATGGCTGTGCACGATCTCCACCCGCGGCCACGCCGCCAGGTCAGCCGGCAAGACATCTGTGCCCAGCGCAATGCCGAGCGGTGGCGCGCGCGAAATGTGCACCTGGGCTTGCATGACCATGCCCACCACACCCGCATCGCCAGAGCTGAACGCATCCATGCGGTAGGTGTGCAGCTTGCGCACGTCGTGGGCCGCGTGCACCTGGCCATTCAACACCGCGAGCACGCCGTGCACGCCAGCATGCCCGGCCACATGCACGGCATCGAGCAGGTTTTGCGGGCCGTCGGCCTGCGCTGAGGTGGCGGGCCGCATGGCCGCAGTCATCACCACTGCCTTGGCAGGCGCCAGCACGCGCTGCAGAAAATAAGCGGTCTCTTCCAGCGTGTCAGTGCCATGCGTGACCACGATGCCGGCCACGTCAGCGCGCGTCAGGTGGTGCGCCAGGCGCAGGGCCAACGCGCGCCACACGGCGAAGCCCATGTCCTTGCTGTCAATCTGCGCCACCTGCTCAGATTCGAGCGGCACATCGGCCAGGGCCGGCACAGCCTTCACGAGTTGCGCCACGCCGATCTGCGCCGCGGTGTAGCCCACGTCGTCACCCGCCACCGCCGAGGTGCCGGCGATGGTGCCGCCGGTGCCCAGCACCACAATCGTTCGTGCGATGTTTTGCATTTTTCTAAAAGCTGGATGAAAATACAGCCACTGGATGAATGCTCAGCCCCTGCGCTTGCAGCCAGTCGCCACCAAGCTTCCACCAAGGACCCGCCATGTACGAAGCGCCCAAGCTCACCGACCGCCAGCAGCAAATTCTCGACCTGGTGCAAAGCGCCATCGAGCGCACTGGCGCCCCGCCGACGCGGGCCGAGATCGCAACAGAGCTTGGCTTTCGCTCGGCCAACGCCGCTGAAGAACACCTGCAGGCCCTGGCCCGCAAAGGCGTCATCGAGCTGATCGGCGGCACCTCTCGTGGCATTCGTTTGAAGTCTGACACATTGCGTGCGCTCAACGAGAGCCGTGGCAAGCAGTTCAGCCTGCCCTTGCCCAGCCTGTCGCAGCTCACGCTGCCCCTGGTGGGCCGCGTGGCCGCCGGCAGCCCCATCCTCGCGCAAGAGCACATCGACCAGACGTATCTGATGGAAGCCAGCATGTTCCCGCGCCGGCCCGACTACCTGCTCAAGGTCAAGGGCATGAGCATGCGAGACGCCGGCATCATGGACGGCGACCTGCTCGCCGTGCAAAAGGCCAAAGACGCCAAGAACGGCCAGATCGTCGTGGCGCGCCTGGGTGATGAGGTCACCGTCAAGCGCTTCAAGCGCACCCGCACCAGCATCGAGCTGCTGCCCGAAAACCCCGACTTCAAGCCCATCATCATCCCCTTCGGCGATGTCGACTTCGAGCTAGAAGGCCTGGCGGTCGGCTTGATTCGCAACAACATGCTGATGTGAGGCGCATCGTGGCTTCCATCAAATCACCCAAAGCACACAGTGCGACCGAGTGCGAGACGCTGGAGCAACTGCCCAACATCGGCCCCTCGCTCGCCGAAGACCTGCGCCTGATCGGCATAGACCACCCGCGCCAGCTGCGCGGCAAAGACGCCTTCGTGCTCTACCAGAAGCTGTGCGCCGTCACCGGCCAGCGGCACGACCCCTGCGTGCTCGACACCTTCATGGCCGCCACCGATTTCATGGGCGGTGCAGCGCCTGCACCTTGGTGGAACTACACCGCACAGCGCAAGGCGCTGTTCGGCCAGGTTTGAAAGGACCCCTGCGATGACGCTCACCGCCAAAGGCACGTTCCAAGTTCAGATGAAACCCCTGGCAGAGGCCGACACACGCGACGGCGTGAGCCTGGGCCGCATGTCGCTCGACAAGGCGTTCGAAGGTGAGCTGTCGGGCACAGGCAAGGGCGAAATGCTGAGCGCCCTCACCCCAACGAAGGGCTCAGCCGGCTATGTGGCCATCGAGCGCGTCACAGCCAGCCTGCATGGGCGGCACGGCAGCTTCGTCTTCCAACATTCCGGCGTCATGGACCGCGGGGCTCAGCAGCTGTCCATCACCGTGGTGCCTGGCTCCGGCACAGGCGAGCTGACTGGCATTGCCGGTGTGTTCAAGATCAACATCGTCGACGGGCAGCACTTCTACGAGTTCGACTACTCGCTGCCCGAGTAGGCAGCGGGCGGTCGCAACCATCGATCAAGGGCGAGGCTTCAGCTGCAAGGTTCTCTTCGTTTCACCACCCCACACCGGCACATCTTTCACCTCGCGCCAGCGCTCGACAAAGCTGCTGTACAGCGGCGAAAACACGATGCCCGACTGCCCGCTCGAATGCATGAAGCGTGATTTCGACGGGTCGCCCAGGTCGTAGAGCGCACGAAACGACGGGCCGTGCTCGTCAAGGTACAGCTCGCCCGTCGTCACGTCGGGGCGCAGGCTCACCCGTGACACGTTGACGGTATAGGTGTCACCACCCACCGGCGTGCGCAGCTCGAACCATTTGTTGAGCGGCTTGACTCGGCTGAACGGCCGGTGTTCAGAGCGCGCCAGATGCACCCTGCCCCACTGCCACTTCGACACATCGGCGCCTTGCATGGCCTGCAGCTCGTCGAGAGCGCGCGTGAACGCGGCGTTGATTTGTTCGGCGCAGGTCTCGGCAGCCGGCGTGGCCTTGTTGTCGCACCACCAGGCATCGTTGCGCTCAAGCACGGCTTCGAGTGCTTCGCGAAAGCTGCGGCTGCCGATCTGCTTTTCGTACAACGGGTCGCCGACCTCGTCGCGAAAGATCGCCTGCGTGAGCTGGCGCGCCCAGGCCCAGGCGATCAGCGGCGCGGCCTTGTCGGCAGCCATCACGCCGTCAAACGCCGCCAGCTCTCGCTGTGCAGCCTGTGCGAGCGCGTGCGATGACTGTGCCTTGCGCAAGAACGGCATCAGCCGCAGGGTGCCCGCCGACAGCTGATCCGACTGGATGCTGCGCAGGCTCTCCAGGCTGTGCTTGGGCTTGGCCGCCAGCAGCTGCTCGATGCGCTGCTGGCGGTAAGGCGCCGCCCATTCGCTGGTGATGAAGTGCGGGTAGTCGACGGGGTGGATGCGCTGGTTGGCGGTGGCTATCCAGCCGCGCGCGGGGTCGAGCTCGCGCGGCGTCCAGGTGGGCTCAAGCACCCCCGCCCAGTCGTAGCGCGCGTCCCAGCCCGGTGCGGGCACCAGGCCCTTGAGGTCGTTCTCGGGCTTGCGCACCGGCACACGGCCGGCGGCCACCATGCCGATGTGGCCCTGGTCGTCGGCGACCACCATGTTTTGCATGGGTGCAAGGTGCTTGCCCGAGGCAGCGACGAAATCGGCCACCGAGCGGCTGGCATTGAAGCCCAGCCCGGCGTCCATCGTGGCCGAGTCGACGTCTAGCGCCGTCCAGCGCAAGGCCAGCGCGTAGGCGGGTTTTGCAGGGGGGCCGGTCAGCCCCTCGGTCGCACCACCAGCGTCTGAGATCACAGGGCCATGGCGGGTGTTGCGCACCGTGAGCGTCACGTCGGGCTTGCCGCGCACCTTGATCACCTCGGGGTAGGTGATGAATTTGGCCCAGCCCTCGGGCGTCTGGTACTGCGTGGCATCGTCGGGCTTGATGCGCTCGATGTAGAGGTCTTGCACGTCGGGGGCGGTGTTGGTGAAGCCCCAGGCCACGTGCTCGTTTTGCCCGAGCACCACAAAAGGCAGGCCCGGCAGCGTGGCACCGGCCACTTTGAAGCCCGGCGCCTCCAGCCGCGCAAAGTACCAAAGCGCCGGCGCCGTGAGCTTCAGGTGCGGATCATTGGCCAGCAGCGGCTTGCCGCTTTCGGTGTGCGTGCCGTGCACCACCCAGTTGTTGGAGCCCACGCCTTCCACGCCCGACTCGGGTGCGGCATTGAGCGCCTGCTGGCCCAGCGTGCCGTCGAGCTTGAGGCTGCGAAACAAGGCGGCGTAGTCGGCCGTTTGCAGCGGCTTGTCGCCCGCGTACGGCGGTAGCAACTCGTTGACGCGTTCCACCGGCAGCTTGAGCGACAAGCGCATGCGCAGCAGCTCGGCCGACCAGTTGGCGCCCAGGTCCCAGGCCATCATCGTGGCCCAGGCCATGCTGTCTTCGGGCACCCAGGGCTCAGGCTGCAAGCCGAGCAGCATGAACTCGGGCGGCCGCGCGCTCAGCTCGTTTTCCACGAAGGCGTTGATGCCGTCAGCGTACGCCGTGAGCACAGCGCGCGAATCGGCGCTGGCCTGCGCGTACTGCTCGGCGGCGACGCGCCGCACGCCCAGGGCTCGCAAGAACTTGTCGGCATCGACCGCTGACTCGCCAAAGGCCTCGGCCAAGCGGCCAGCGCCTATGCGCTTGTGCGTCTCCAACTGCCACAGCCGGTCTTGTGCATGCACGTAACCGAGGCCAAACACCGCGTCTTCACGCGAGGCCGCCTTGATGGTGGGGATGCCGTTGGCATCGCGCTCGATGCTTATCTCGGCGCGCAGGCCTTGCAGCAGCACCGCGCCCTGCGTTTGCGGCAGCACGCGCCGGCTGTAAATCCACAGCGCGGCTGCAACCGCCAACACCAACAACAGCAGCGTCCACGCGCCGCGACGTAGCCATTTCATGCGTTCTTCCTGTCGCTGTCGTGATACCGGTGAGCGTAACCGTTAGCTACTGCACACCGCATCGGTGTTGCCCAGGCCCGGCGCCGAACTGCCGGGCCAGGAGAGGTCTTTTCGCGCTTTAGGCGTTGCCTGCGCCTGCCGACAATTGCTTACAAGCTCTGGACACACCGCCATGAACACCCCTTCGTTCGAACTGACCTTCAACCGCGCCGCCGACCTGCCCGTCTTCGGCATGCCGGAAGACCGCCTCGCCCGCCTGGCCGCACGCCGCGCCTTCGTCGAGATGAAGGCCTGTTTCATGCGGGCTGCCGCCGAGGTAGAAGGCAGCACCGGCGCGCTGCTGCAACGCAAGGTGCGCTTGGCAAGCGAAGTGATCGAGCTCTGGCGCCTGCGCCTGGCCTTGTTTGCCGCCCTGCCGCGCCACAAGGCCAGCGCTGAAATGCAACGCCAGGAACTCATGCAGCAGATCGACAGCGCCTTCCCGGAAGGCGGCGGCAACACGGCCTTCGTGCCGCTGTGATTCTCTAGCGGCTGCTGACGGCAAGCTTCACCCCCAGGCCCACGAACATCGCGCCAGTGGCGCGCTGCAGCCACAGGCCCAGCCGGCCTGCACGCGCGCTGCCGGCCAGCCGCTCGCGCGCCAGGCCACCGACCCAGGCCATGGCCAGCGTGACCAGGGTGCCGTTTACCGTGAACACCAAGCCCAGCAGGCCAAAGGCCCATGCCTGGTAAGCGCTGTGCGGCGTGATGAACTGCGGCAAAAACGCCAAGAAAAACAAGGCCACCTTGGGGTTGAGCGCATTCGTCAAGACCCCGCGCCAGAACAGGCGCCGCGGGTCTATGGCAGACGGTGCCGATGCACTGCCACCGCGCGAGCGCAACATGCCAACCCCCATCCAGACCAGGTAGGCCGCACCCACCCACTTCACCAGCGTGAACGCCAGCTCAGACGCCGCCAGCAAGGCCGACAGGCCCAGCGCCGCCAACGTCACGTGGAAGAGGCAACCGGCGCCTATGCCCAGCGCCGCCAGCATGCCGCCACGGCGCCCCCCAGTGGCGGTGCTGCCGGCCACGTACAGCAGATCAGCGCCAGGCGTCAGGTTGAGCAGCAGCCCCGCCACCACGAAGAGCAGCAGGTCGTGTATGCCCAGCGCTGACAGCAGCGCCTCCACTCAGGTCAGGCCCAGGAAGTCGCCCTTGCCCAGCTCCACGCCGTTGTGGCGCAGCAAGGCATAGGCGGTGGTCACGTGGAAGTAGAAGTTGGGCATCACGAAGTGGTTGAGGTACGGCAGCCCTTTCATCACCTGCACGCCGTCGCGGCGCGGCACGTTGATGTCTTTGTCTTCGGTGCCCACGATCTGCTCCGCCGACACCGATTGAACGAAGGCGATCGTCTTGGCGATGCGCGCCTTCAGGTCGGCCAGCGAGGCTTCGTTGTCTTCATGCTTGGGCGCCTCGATGCCGGCCAGGCGGGCAACGCAAAACTTGGGGCCATCGCAGGCAATCTGGATCTGCCGGGTGAAAGCCAGCATGTCGGGCGACAGGCGGGCGACGAGGTAGACGTTGGGGTCGAACTTCTTGGCCGTGGCATGGGCCTCGGCCTTGTCGAGAAACTTGCTCAGGCTGCCGAGCATGCGAACGAACACCGGCACGCTGGCCGAGTACATGGTGATGGACATGATGTCTCCGTTTTTCGGGAGGTTGGATGCTACTTCTAACGGGCACAATCGACTTTCCCTCGCAGCAGTGGCCCTTGATGAACATCATCATCCTCGACGACTACCAAGACGCGGTGCGCAAGCTCAAGTGCGCCGCCCGCCTGGAGCACCTGAACGCCAAGGTCTTCACCAACACCGTGAAGGGCATAGGCCAGCTGTCGGTGCGGCTGCGCGATGCCGAGGTGCTGGTGCTGATACGCGAACGCACGCACTTCCCGCGGCAGCTGCTCGAGAAGCTGCCCAAGCTCAAGCTGCTGGCGCAGACCGGCCGCGCCGGCCCGCACATCGACATCGAGACCTGTACCCGCCTGGGCATTGCCGTGGCCGAAGGCGTGGGCTCGCCAGTCGCCCCGGCCGAGCTCACTTGGGCGCTGATCATGGCGTCGATGCGCCGGCTGCCGCAGTACGTGGGAAATTTGAAGCACGGGGCCTGGCAGCAGTCGGGCCTGAAGGCAGCCTCTATGCCGGCCAACTTCGGCATCGGCATGCTGCTCAAGGGCAAGACGCTGGGCATCTGGGGCTACGGTCGCGTCGGCGAGCTGGTGGCGGGCTACGGCCGCGCCTTTGGCATGAACGTGGTGGTGTGGGGTGGCGAGGCGTCGTGCGAACGGGCCCGTGCCGACGGCTACGCCCTCGCCGAGTCGCGCCAGGCCTTGTTCGAGGCCAGCGACGTGCTCAGCCTGCACCTGAGGCTGGCAGATGCCACGCGCGGCATGGTCAAGCTCGACGACCTCACCCGCATGAAACCCACAGCGCTCCTGGTCAACACCTCGCGCGCCGAGCTGATCGAAGAAGGCGCGCTGGTGTCGGCGCTCAACCGCGGGCTCCCCGGCATGGCGGCGGTCGATGTGTTCGAGACCGAGCCCATCTTGCAAGGCCAACCATTGCTGAGGCTCGAAAACGCCATCTGCACGCCGCACATCGGCTACGTGGAACAAGACAGCTACGAGCTGTACTTCGGTGCGGCGTTTGACAACGTCATCAACTTCGTCAACGGCAACCCCACCGGCCTGGTCAACCCCGAAGCGCTGAAAGTGCTCAGAGGATGAGCGCTGGCGCGCTGACACCGCACCAGCAGCTGACCCGCGCCCGCTGGGCGCTGATGTTCGGCAACTTCGCCATCGGCTGCGGCGTGATGGTGGTGGCGGGCTCCCTCAACGACCTGATCCGCTCGCTCAACGTGAGCGTGGCGGTGGGCGGCCAGCTGATCTCCATCGCCGCGGTGATGATGTGCTTTGGCGCACCCGTGCTGGCCGCGCTGGTCGGTGGCTGGGACCGGCGGCGCCTGCTCACGCTGTCACTGGTGTGGTTTGCCGTCGGCCATGCGCTCAGCGCCATCGCACCCAACTACGCCTTGCTGCTGCCGCTGCGCGCGGTGAGCGTCATCGCCGCGGCGGTCTTCACGCCGCAGGCTGCCGCCGCCATCGGCTATGTAGCGCCGCCCGAAGAGCGCGGCCGCGCCATCATCTTCATCTTTCTCGGCTGGTCTGTGGCCTCGGTGGTGGGCATGCCGGTGCACAGCTTCATCGGCGAGAGCTTCGGCTGGCGCTGGGCCTTCGGCCTGGTGACCGTGCTGTCAGGTGCCGCCGCCTGGTGGGTGTGGAAGGTGATGCCCGATGGCGTCAAGCCGCCCGCCATGCGCCTGGCCGCCTGGCGCGAGGTGTTCACCCACCCGGTGCTGATGGCCATGATCCTCGTCACTGCCTTGTCGGGTGCGGGCCAGTTCACCCTCTTCGCCTACATGGCGCCCTACTACCGCCAGGTGATAGGCGCCAACGCCGCCGAGACGAGTTTTCTGTTTTTCTGGTTCGGCGCTTTCGGTCTGCTGGGCAACCTGCTGCTGTCGCGCTACATCGACCGCGTGGGTGCGGCGCGCATCGTGGCGGTCTCCTTGAGTGCCATGGCCGTGAGCCTGGTGCTGTGGCCGCTTGCCGCCAGCGTGACGCTACTCGCAGTGATGATGATCCCGTGGGGCTTGGGCGGCTTCGCTTCAAATTCAGCGCAGCAGGCGCGCCTGGGGCATGCCGCCCCCGAGCTCGCCACGGCACTCATGGCCTTGAACACCTCGGCCATCTACCTGGGCCAGGCAATCGGTGCAGGCGGCGGTGGCGCCGTGGTGGCCGCGCATGAGGCTCTCGGGCAAACCGGCAAGGCCCTCTATGCCAACCTGCATTGGATAGGACTCGGCTGGATGCTGCTGGCACTGGCCCTGAGCGTCTGGGCCCAGCGCCAGATGACCCAGAGTGGCGGCCGCGTCTGATCGAGTGGCGCTGCGCGCCTTTGCCTGACCGCGCTCAGGCAGACAGGGCTTCGTCGAGCACGCTCGGCAGGTCGGCCAGGTCGTGCTTCACCTGGGCCGACAAACCCTCGGGCAGGTCACGCAGTGCGCCCTGGTACAAGAAGACCTCGGTGCCGCCCTGATGGCCTCGACGCAGGATCACGCTCAGCAGCATGTCGGGCTGCGCATCGGGCGTTTCCATCTGCACCGGCGTGCCGCCTTGCGACGACTCGAACACGATCATGTAGCGCGACTCACCCGTGACCGAATCGGTCACCTGCGGCAAGCAGGCCAGCACATGCATGCCGTGCCGCTGGGCACTGGCTTCGATGCGGTGCACGGTCTCGGAGACGCTGTAGCGGCTGACCCGCGCGCGCGTCAATCGCTCTTCGCCCGCAAAGGCGCGGCCACCGCTCACGGCGGCCACCATGATGGCAATACCGCTGGTCATCCAGAAGCGAAACGGGGTCTTCATCAGATACTCCTTTTGCGCTCAGAGCGGCAGACCTTACGACCCGCTGTGACGAGGGTCAAGGCATACGGGCGGTCCAAAAAGTAACGCTTTTTATCGCGGCGCAGCATCGAGGTTTTCACCCCGCTATCGGAATGTCCGGTATGGGTGTGACAGGGCCTTGACCCACGACAATCGCCGGGATTGAGAGCCCGTCATTCCGTGAAAACGGGAATGACGCGCGCCAGACCTCAGCGTCACTTGGTACCGAAGATCTTGTCGCCGGCGTCGCCCAGACCCGGAATGATGTAGCCCATGTCGTCGAGCCGGTCGTCGATCGCCGCCGCCCAGCAGCGCACATCGGGGTGCGCTGCCTGCAATGCAGAAACACCTTCCGGTGCCGCCACCAGCACCAGCGCTCGCACATCCACACAACCGCGGCGCTTGAGCAGGTCGACGGTTGCGATCATCGAACCCGCCGTGGCAAGCATGGGGTCGACGATCAGCGCGGTACGCTCGTCGAGATGCCCCACGAAGTTTTCGAAGTAATGCTCAGGTTGCAAGGTGTCGTGGTTGCGGCTCAGGCCCACCACGCTCACCTTGGCGTTTGGAATCATGTCGAGCACGCCATCGAGCATGCCCAGCCCAGCCCGCAGGATGGGCACCACTGTGACCTTCTTGCCGCGCACCTGGTCGATCTGGACCGGCCCGCTCCAGCATTCGATGGTGATTTTTTCCAGCGGAAAGTCTGCTGTTGCCTCGTAGGCGAGCAGACAGCCGAGCTCATTGGTGAGCTCGCGAAACTGCTTGGTCGAGATGTCTTTCTCGCGCAGCAGGCCGATCTTGTGCTTGACCAGGGGGTGCTTGACTTCAATGACGGGCATGGCAATACCTTCAAGTTCACTTCCATCAGCACAGGCAACAACTGTGCCTCAGAGGGGCGTTCTTTTGGACGGCCCTAGCTCTTTCTCAACCCCCTCGCTGACGCACGGCTTCGTACAAGCAAACCCCTGAGGCCACCGACACATTCAGGCTCTCCACCGCGCCCTTCATCGGCAAGCGCACCAGCTCGTCGCAGGTCTTGCTCGTGAGCTGGCGCATGCCGCTGCCTTCAGCACCCAGCACCAACGCCACGGGGCCAGTAAGGTCGATCTCGTAGAGCGATTTTTCGGCAGTATCAGACGTGCCAATGATGCGAACGTCGCGCTCCTTCAGCTCATTGAGCGTGCGCGCCAGGTTGGTCACCATGAAGTACGGCACGGTCTCGGCTGCGCCGCTCGCCACCTTGGCCACGGTGGCGTTTACGCCCACGGCGTGATCCTTCGGCGCGATGACGGCGTGCGCGCCCGCGCCATCGGCCACACGCAGACAGGCACCCAGGTTGTGCGGGTCGGTGATGCCGTCAAGCACCAGCAGCAGCAGCGGGCCTTCCATGGCGTCGAGTGTGTCGTCTAGCGAATGGCTCATGGCCACCGCCTCCACCCGCGCCACCACGCCTTGGTGGCGGTGCGTGCCGCACATCTTGTGCAGGCGGTCGTCGTCGCTGTCGACGAAGCGCACACCCGCCTCTTTCGCGCGCTCCACGAATTGCCGCATGCGTTGGTCGCGCCGGCTGGCGTCGACATGGATTTCGATGATGGATTTGGGCGTCGTCTTCAGCCGCACCGTGATGGCATGAAAGCCAAACAAGATCTTGTTGCTCATGCGCGAATGGTAGCCGTGAGGCCACGATGTAAAAGCGCCGCCCTCAGCCCAGGGCGCGCTCCACCACCGCCATCAGGTCGTTGTAGTGATAAGGCTTGGCCAGGTAGGCGTCGCAGCCGGCGGCCATGATGCGCTCGGCATCGCCTTTCATTGCCAGGGCCGTCAGCGCCACCACCTTGATGTGTGCCGTGTCGGGGCTTTGCTTGAGCAGCCGGGTGGCGCTCAGGCCGTCCATGCCAGGCATCTGCACGTCCATCAAGACCAGGTCGGGCTGCTGGGCACTTGCGATCTGCAGGCCGGTCTCGCCGCTGTCGGCCGACAGCACCTCGTGCCCTGCCTTCTTCAACACCAACAGTGCCAGTTTCAGGTTGTGCGGGTTGTCTTCGACCACGAGGATGGTTGCCATGTTGTTCCTTCAGAGACTCGCCGTGCCCACCGTTGGCAACGGGCCCAAGGTAAAGAAGAAGCAGGCCCCATGGCCCGGGGCCGACTCGGCCCAGATGCGCCCGCCGTGCTTGTCGACCACTCGCTGCGCGATGGCCAGGCCTACGCCGTTGCCCTTGAAAACAGCGTCAGAGTGAAATCGCTGGAAGGGGCGGAACAAGCGCTCCGCCGCCTTGGGCGCATCGAAGCCCGCACCGTTGTCGCGCACGTAAAACATCGGCTGGCCCGCCAGCTCGGCGTGGCCGAACTCCACCCTCGGGTGCGGCACGCCGGTGCTGTACTTCCAGGCGTTGGAAAGCAGGTTGGACAAGGCCACACGCAGCAGGCGAGGGTCACCTGCCGCGCTCAGGCCTTGCTGCACGCTGTTGTCGGCATGCGGGTGCGGCTGGCGCAATGTCAGCTCGTCGAGTATTTCCTGTGCCATGTGCGAGAGATCAACCGCTTGCACCTGCATCTCGGCGCGTGTCATGTTGGCCAACAGCAGCATGTCGTCGATGAGGCCATTCATGCGCGCGCTGGCGGCCTGGATGTAGCCCACGTACTCGCGCGCCTTCGGGCTCAGCTCGCCGGCGCTGCCCATGTTGAGCAGGTCGGCAAAGCCCGCCACCTGGCCGAGCGGCGTGCGCAGGTCATGCGAGACCGAGTAGCTGAAGCCTTCCATCTCGGCGTGCACGGTGCGCAGCTCACGGTAGGCCTTCTCGACCAGCTGCGCCTGCTGCTGGGCCTGCAGCCGCAGGCGGTGCAAGCGTATGAACACCGCCGCCTTGGCGCGCAAGATCTCGGGCACCACCGGCGAGAGGATGTAGTCGACAGCGCCCAGCCGGTAGCCGCGGTAGGTGTCGTGCGCATGCACGTACACGGCCGAGACAAACACGATGGGCGCCTCGGTGTCGGGGTGGCGCTCCTGTATGGCCTGCGCCACTTCGAAGCCGCTCATGCCCGACAGGTGCACATCGAGCAAGATCATGGCGTAGTGCCGCTCGGCGCAGCGTGCCAGCGCCTCTTCGCCCGAGCTCGCCATGTACAGCTCGGCCCCCAGGTCGCTGAGGGTCGCCTGGTACAGCCGCCGGTTGGCGGAGTTGTCGTCAACGATGAGGATGGCCGGGTTGAGGTGCATGCGAGGGGGAGCCAAGAGAAAGCGAGTGACCTTCCTCAGCTGTTCAGGTGCCGTTTTCGGGCCAGCGCGCGCTTCACTTCTGCGAGTAACCCGATGCAATGAAAGTTCGTCTTTTCCATCACTTGTTGCACTTTGCCGCTGAGCTGCGCGCGGTCCTCTCGGGTGAGCAGCTTGGCGGTGAGCACGATGATCGGAATGTCGGCTGTGTCGGGGTTGCCGCGCAGGCCATGCAGCACGTCGAAACCCGACACCTGCGGCATCATCAGGTCGAGCACGATCAGTGCGGGCAGCTCGCTGCGCACCAGGTCGAGCGCCTCTTGCCCGCCGTAGGCACTCATGGGCGTGTAGCCTGCCACCTGCAGGTGCTTGCTGACCAGGGCCACGGCCTTGGGGTCGTCGTCGACCACTAGCACCCGCGCGTCGGTTGGCGGTGTATCGAGCCCCGCGGCGGCAAGCGCTGCCAGCAAATCACCTTGCGTCACGGGCTTCACCAGCACCTGCGATGCGCCGAGTGCAAACCCCCGCTGCGCTTCGTCGGTGATGGAGACGATCACCACCGGAATGTGGCGGGTGTCTGGCCGGTCTTTCAGGCGGGCCATCATGTCCCAGCCGTCCATGCCAGGCAGGATGATGTCGAGCACCAGCGCCGCGGGGTGCAGCTCGGCAGCGCGTATGAGCCCCTCTTCGGCAGTGCGGGCAAACGCGACGCGGTAACCCTGCGACTGCAGTTGCACGCGCATGAGGTTGGCTGCACGTGGGTCGTCTTCGACCACCAGCACCAGCGGGCCATCGCCGTCTTGCGCATCTGCTTGCGCATCTGCTCCCACACCAGCCCGCGAGCCGGCCACGGCCACGGCGTGGATCAGCGGCACCGGCGTGGCCTGTACCTCACCCACCTCTCGCCATGGCAGCCACACGGTGAAGACCGAGCCGCTCCCCGCCACACTGCGCACCATCAGGCCACCGCCGTGCAGCTCGGCCAGGCGCCGCACCATGGTCAGGCCGAGGCCGGTGCCGGCGTATTGCCGCGACAACGACGAGTCGATCTGCACGAAGGCCTGGAACAACTGCTGCAGGTCTTCGGGGGCAATGCCGATGCCGCTGTCGGTGACGCGGATCTCAAGGTAGCGCAAGTGCCCGGCTTCGACTGGCGCAAACACGCGCGTGTCGGGCGCCGAGCGCGCGGCGTGCACCTGCGTGGCAGACACGCGGTCGACTGACAGCGTCACACTGCCGCCTTCGTGCGTGAACTTGAGCGCGTTAGACACCAGGTTGTAGACCACCTGCTTGGCCTTGCGCATGTCCATGCGCAGCAGGCCCAGCTCGGGCGGGCACACGGTGATGAGCCGCACGCGCGCCGCCGTGGCCCGTTCGCGCAGCACCGACAAGGCGCTGGCGGCCAACTGCGCCGGGTCGGCGTTTTCAAGCTCCAGCGGCACATGGCCCGACTCGACCTTTGACAGGTCAAGAATGTCATTGATGAGCGACAGCAGGTGCTTGCCGCTCGCGTGGATGTCGCCCACGTACTCTTGCTGCTCGGCGCCTAGCGCACCAGTCAGCCCGTCTTTCATCAGCTCGGAAAACCCAATGATCGCGTTGAGCGGCGTGCGCAGCTCGTGCGACATGTTGGCCAGGAACTCGCTCTTCATGCGGCTTGCGCGCTCGAGCTCGGCGTTTTTGCGCTGGATGTCTTCGCCACGGCTGCGCAGCTGGTCGGCCAGCAGCGAAAGCTCTTCGAGTTGGGCCAGGTTGTGCAGCGCCACCGCCAGCTGCGAGCACAGCCGGCTCACGAACTCGCGGTCGCGCTCAGCCAGGCGCGCACTCGAGGCCAGCGCCAGAACGCCCAGTAGCTTGCCCTGGTGGTGCACCGGGCACATGAGCATGGCCGCGGGTTGCACGGTCGCCAAGCCCGTCTCGATGCGCAGCCCCGCGTTGGCGTCAAAGCCCTCCAAATAGACGGGTTGGCCCTCTCGCGCCGCCGAGCCTATGGGCCCTTCGTCCAGGCGCAGGGTCGTGCGGATGTCGGCCGGCACTGCACGCGAGGCAGCCAGCCGCAACGCCCCGCCCCACTCTTCATAGGCATAGAAGGCCACCACCGGGAACAGCGGGTTCTCGCCCAACAGGGCCAGCGTGCCTTCGAGCACGGTATCGCGCAGGTTTTCGGCGTTGTAGAGGGTAAGCGCGCGGGCGTGCACGGCGTCGTAGGCGCGCTCTGCGGCCACCTGCAATTCGGCAATCTGGCGGGCGCGCAAATCGCTGTACATGCGCCAGAAAATCAGCGGGAGCAGCACCAACAGCACCACCACGAAAGCGCCGAAGATGACGGCCGTGGTGCGAGAGCGCTCGCGCTCCACCTGCTCGCGCTCGACCAGCAGGCGGTCTTCTTCGGCTTCCATGGCGTCGATGAGGGGGCGCACATTGGTCAGCGCCTGCGCGCCCATCTCGATGCGTTGCGTGGCCGAGAAATCGGTGCCACTGATCAGCAGCGCCTCACCCTGGCGGTAAAGCTGGGTGCGCACCCCCAGCTCGCGGCGCAGGTCGGCCATGCGGCTGGTCTGCCCGGGGTCGTCTGAGGTCAGGCGGGCAAGATCGGCCACGCCCTTTTCAAGCAAATCGAGCGCCACGTTGCGCTCGTTGCGAAAGATGGTGTTTTCCGTGACGAGGAAAGCCCGCTGCCCTGCTTCGGCCCGATACAGGCTCGACTCAAGGTCATTGATCAACCCCTTTACCTGATGGGTACGGCTCACATATGCGGCCGCGGCAACCGTCTGCTGCGAGTAACTCCAGGCGAAGGCGGCGAGTGCCAGGATCACCGCGGTGGCGGCCACCATGCCGGTGAGGGCAAGTTGTTGAATGGACAGTTGCCGCATCGGTACTCCTGATGTCCGACCGTAGCGCCGCGACGAGAGCGCTTCAACTGACACATGTGTCAGGGCCTGCTGGCAACAGGGCTACTGGGGTGACATGGAGACAGGTCACGCTCACAGTGATGACGTTTTCACGCCGATGTCACAGCTCGGCCCTATGGTCGCGCCACCCCCGTACCCAGTAAGCCGTACCCAAGGAGACCCACATGAAGAAATGGAAAGCAGCGCAGATGGCGCTGATCGTGGCCGCCGTTTGCGGGGCATGCGCCCAGCCCGCCGTGGCCGACCCGAGCGCGCGCCATCACAATGCCGCCACGCCCCTGGTGATCGGTCACCGCGGGGGTGCCACCGGCTACCTGCCCGACCACACGCTCGAGAACTATGCTTTGGGCATACAGCTGGGTGCAGATTTCGTTGAGCCCGACCTGGTGGCAACCAAAGACGGCCACCTGATCGCCCGCCACGAGCCCAACCTGATAGACACCACCAACGTAAAAGACCTGCCGCAGTTCGTCAGCCGCCGCCGCACGGCGATGCTTGACGGCGTGGCGACCGACGGCTACTGGGCCAGCGATTTCACCCTGGCTGAGATCAAGCAGCTGCGCGCCGTGCAACCTATGGGCGACCGCGACCCCTCGTTCAACGGCAAGTTCCAGATCCCCACGCTGGAGGAGATCATCGACTTCGTGAAGCGCAAGTCGCGCGAAGAAAACCGCCGCATCGGCATCTACCCCGAGACCAAGCACCCGACCTACCACCAGCAGATCGGCCTGCCGCTCGAAGACCGGCTGCTGGCCGTACTCACACACGCCGGCTGGAACCACCGCAGCGCGCCAGTGTTCATTCAGTCCTTCGAGACCGCCAACCTGAAGTACTTGCGTTCACGCACCAGCGTGCGCCTGGTGCAGCTGGTAGACGCCGACGACGTGAACGCCGACGGCTCGCTGGCCTTCAACCCGCCTTACGACAAGCCCTATGACTGGGTGGTCTCGGGCCGCGCCGGACAGTTCAAAGACCTGCTCACACCGCAAGGCCTGGCCGAAGTGCGCAGCTATGCCGACGGCATAGGCCCCTGGAAGTACTACCTCATCAGCACCACCTGCAAAACAGTCGTCAACGCCGCCTGCGCCGACACCAGCGGCGATGGCCTGCACGACGAGCGCGACCGCAAGCTGCTGGCCCCCACCGACATCGTGGCCAACGCCCACAAGCTCGGCCTGGTGGTGCACCCCTACACCTTCCGCAACGAGCAGAAGCGCCTGGCCAGCGACTACCTGGGCAACCCGGTCAACGAGTACTTGAAGTTCTATGAGCTGGGTGTGGACGGCGTGTTCGCCGACTTCGCCGACACCGCCTTCGCGGCGCGTGCCATGCACCTGCTCAAGACCGACCCAGACTACGCGCGTTGCCTGGTGAACGAGCGGCGCTGCGACCGCGACTGAAGTCGTCGGCCCCTCAACAAGCCGGGCGCTGCTACTGCAGCGCCCGCACCGCCATCAAGAGCCCGATCAACACCGGCTGATGAACCATATAGAAGCTGAGCGACCAGCGGCCCAGCGTGGCCAACGGTGACAGCACGGCCGGCAGCACGCCACTGACCCATACGCGGCGGTGTTTCAGCACCCACTGGCCCGATGCCAGGCCCCACCACATCGCGCCGACCCATGGCAAGAGCGGCGCATAGTCTTCGGTCACCGGTTTGTGGGTGATCAGGCCCACCCAATTGGTCAGGCGCGCGTCGAAGAAGCTGTCTCGTACCACATGCGGCAGGGCCAAGGCCACCGCGCCCATCAGCCACAGCCACGGGCCTGCACCGGCCGTGAGCCGCGTGATGATGAGCATGAGCGCAATGCCGTGCAGCACGCCGAAGCTGATGTAACTGCCGGGGAACATGAGGTAGGAACCAGCGGTGACCAGCAGCGCACAGCCCGCCACCTGTGCCCAGCGCCGCCAAAAGCGCGGCCAGCTTTGCTTCTGCTCCCAGGCAATGGCTTGGCCGAAGCCCGCGCAGAAAAGGAAGAGGCTCACGATGACCGCGCGCTGGGTGGTCCAGAACGGGTCGCGGTAGAAGTCCTGCCGGATGAACTTGAAATAGTTCAGGTCGAAGCAGAAGTGAAAAGCGGCCATCCACAGTATGGCCACGGCGCGCAAGGCGTCGAGTCGATCGAAGCGGTTGGAAGGCTGCACGCCCATTGTCATGAACACTCCATAAAGGGAGGGCGCATGTTATGGCAGCGCCAAGAGCGTCTACTTCAGCCCGACCTGTTGGGGTGCGCTCATCGCGGCGCTCACACCGCCGATGCGGTCGAGGTGCGCGCGGAACTTGTCTGCATCCTGAAAGCCGATCACGCGCGAGCCGGCCAGCTCGCCGCCCGCGGGCGCGAAGAAGAGCATGGCGGGAGGTCCGAACAAACTGTATTTGCGCAGCAGCGCCTTGTCGTTGTCGTTGTTGGCCGTCACGTCGGCGCGCAACAGCGTCATGCCCCCCATCCTCTGGCGCACGCCTTCGTCGGTGAAGGTCAACTTCTCGAACTCCTTGCAGGCCACACACCAGTCAGCATAAAAATCGAGCATCACCGGGCGCGACGAGCTGCGCACCGCGGCATCAAGCTCAGCCAGGCTGGCGATGGGCTGAAACTTCAGCTCGGCCACCGCCGTCTGTGCGGGGCCGCCGCGCAGATGTACCAGCGGGCGGGCCAAGTCGTGGCCACCCGAGGCCGCACCCACCACCTGCGCCACGGCGAACACGCCCAACAGCAAGCCCAGGCCCTTGGCGATCTGCCGCAGCGGCGTAGAAGGCCTGGGCAGCGAAGCAAACGCGCCGAGGTAGACGGCGGCCACGACCAGCACGGCCGCGGTCAACAGCATCACTAGCGAGATCGGCAGCACGGGTGCCACCATCCACACGGCCACGGCCAGCAGCATCACGCCGAACACATGCTTCACATGTGTCATCCAGGCGCCGGCACGCGGCAGCAAGGCGCCAGCCGAAAGACCCAGCAGCAACAGCGGCACGCTCATGCCGACTGCCATGGAGAAAAGCGCCGTGCCACCGAGCACCACATCGCGCGTCTGGCTGATGTAGACCAGGGCGCCGGCGAGCGGCGCCGCCACGCAGGGGCCAACGATCAAAGACGAAATGCCACCCATCACGAACACGCCCACGTACTGGCCGCCCTTCAGGCCTTGCGAAGCCTGGGTCAGCTTGTGTTGCAGGCGAGCCGGCATTTGCAGCTCGTAGGCACCGAACATTGACAAAGAGAACACTGCCAGCACCAGCGCAAACGCGCCCAGCACCCAGGCGTTTTGCAGCGCCGCGCCCAAGCCTTCACCCGCCAGGGCCGAGGCCACGCCGAACGCGGTATAGACCAGGGCCATGCCCAGCGAATAAGCCAGTGCCAGCGAGAAGCCGCGCGCCTTGGAAACGCTGCCTCCCTGCCCCACGATGATCGACGACAGAATAGGCATCATGGGCAGCACGCAGGGCGTGAACGCCAGGCCGAGACCCAGTACCAAGAACAGAGCGATGACGACGTCCAGGTTGCCCGACTTCAGTGCACGCGAGACCTCGCCGGTCTCTTCAGCGCCTGCTGGGGCTGCGACAGCGGCCGCCGGGGTGACGACAGGCGCCACTGCGACAGGGCTTGTTGCGGCCACCGTCGATGTGGCGATGGCGGCCTGCAAAGGCGAAACCGGTGGCTTCGGTGTGGCGCTGGACATCGCCACCGGCACCCACGCCGCCGCTTGCGCTTCGCTCAGCAAGGTGAAGCGAGCCGCACCGCCCGGGCCCTGGCCGGGCTCGACCTTGAAGCTGCGCTTCTGCGGCGAGTAGCACAGGCCCTTGTCTGCGCAGCCCTGGTTGCCCACGCTCAGCTTGAAGGTGCCGGCCGGCGCGCCTTGCAGCACCACCACGAGCTTCACAAGCTCGCGGAAATACTCCACGTCTTTGCCGAAGGTCTCGTCAAATTTGACCTTGCCCTTGGGCACCTGCAGGTCAGCCACCTTCATGCTGGCCGGCGCGACCTCGGCATTGAGTCGCTCACGGTAGAGGTAGTAGCCTGGCTCGATGTCGAGCCGAACCTCGATGCGCTGCGCATCAAGCGAACGGGCTGAAAGGCGAAACGCCTGCTCAGGGTCAAGGAACTCGTCGGCCGCCATGGCCTGGCCGGTCACCATGGCCCAGACCAGCGCCCACCCCATGTGTCGAAGAAATCCCCAGCGCTTCATGTTTATCTCGTTCTGACCGTGCCCGTCACGGCCCCCATTCTGCGACCGAATAAACGGCCAAGCGTTCCCAAACCTCGCCATGGGTAACAGGCTGCAGCAGCAATACATCACCAAATTGGGCCCGAACGTACGGCGTCTGGAACGCTTCATGCATGCGCCGACGCCATCACGGTGCCTCGGAGGATAAGAATGTTGGACACCACCACAACCAAGTTCTCGCATGTGAAGCCAGAAGACACCGGTTGGCGCAGCGACGGCTTGCGAGACTTCTTCTTGTACAAAGACCTGGGTGTGGCCGAGGCCACCGCCGGAAAAGTCATTGCGCACTTGGTCAAGGCCAACATGGCACCCGAAAAGGGCACAGGTTGGCACCGCCATGAGGCAGAGTTTCAAATCGTCATCATGACCCAGGGCTGGGCCAAGTTCATGTACGGCGACAAGGAAACGCTGGTGAAGGCTGGCGACTGCGTGCACCAGCGCCCGGGCATCGTGCACTACCTCTTCGATTACTCACCCGACATGGAGTACCTGGAGATCGTGAGCCCGGCTGATTTCAAGACGGTGGACGCCGAGGCGCCTTGCGACGTGCCTTCGTTCACGCCGTGGGAGTAGGAAGGCCTCCACTTCTCCGTTCGGGCTGAGCTTGTCGAAGCCAGCGCCGTGCCCTGCGTACCCTTCGACAGGCTCAGGGCGAACGGAAAATCTCAGAAGTCCATGTCGAGCTCTTCGATGTCGTCGGGCTCTTTCTTCGCCGCGGCCACCCACTCTTTCATCTCGGGCATCGCCATGATGGCGTGGCAATACTGAATGCAGGCCTTGTTGAGCTTCACGTCATAGGTGAGAAATCGCGTAGCGACAGGGGCAAACATCGCATCGGCCATGCCGCGCTGCTTGCCGAACAAGAAGGGCCCGCCGTAGGTGGCAAGGCAGTCGGTCCAGATCTCGACCACGCGGTCGATGTCGGGCTGGGCACCGGCCCAGATCTTGTAGCCCGGGTGGTGGGCCTTCAGGTTCATCGGCAGCGATGCGCGCAGGTTGGCAAAGCCCGAGTTCATCTCGCCGCTGACCGAGCGGCAGTGGGCGCGGGCGATGCGGTCTTCCGGCATCAGCCCGGCGTTGGGTTTGATCTCATTCAGGTACTGGGCGATCGCCAGCGTGTTCCACACCCTGGCACCTTCGTGGGTGAGGCAGGGCACGCGTATCGACGGCGCCAGCAGCAGCAGCTCCTTGCGGGCGTCGGCGTCGTCGGGCGAGACCATCACCTCGTCGAACTCGAGCCCGGCGAACTTGGCCATCAGCCAGCCCCGCAATGACCACGATGAATAGTTCTTGCTGCTCAGGCTCAGCGTAGCGGTCGCCTTACGCACTGCGCGAGCCGGTGCCGGCTTGGCAGAGACCCTCTTGGCGGCGGTCTTGGCTGGGGCCTTGGTGGCGGCGACTGGCGGCATGGTGCGCTCCGTGTGCTGTTTGAGCACCTTCTTGCAAGGCGTGTGCCATCTCTGTGCACGCTCGTCCACCTTGCTGGCGCGCAAGTTGCGTAAGTGAACCCATCACAGTGCGTACGGAGACAACACGATGTACCAGGCTTATCAAGCCCATGCCGATCTGATGTGGCCGCTGCGCACGCTGGCCAAAAATACCCTGCCCATGCTGCGAGACAACAGCTTCGGCTGGGCCGGCCTAGACCACAGCCGCAAGCTCGCCGCAGCCTGCGAGGTGCTCAAGCTGGGCGAGGTCACCCACAAGCGCCCACCCTTCGGCATCGAGAGCGTGATGTTCAAGGGCGAAGAAATTCCGGTGATCGAGGAAGCCACCCACGTCACGCCCTTCGCCACCTTGCTGCACTTCAAGAAAGAATTCAGCCCCGCCATGCCACAGCCCCGGGTGCTGATCGTGGCGCCCATGTCAGGCCACTTCGCCACCCTGCTGCGCGACACCATGCAAACCGTATTGCCCGACCACGACGTCTACATCACCGACTGGCACAACGCCCGCGACGTGCCGCTCGCGGCTGGCCGCTTCGGCCTGGACGAGTACACCGAGCACCTGATGGAGTTCCTGCGCGTCATCGGCCCGGGCGCCCACCTGATGGCCATCTGCCAGCCCTGCGTGTCGGCGCTGAGCGCGGTGGCGCTGATGTCGGAAGACGGCGACCCGGCCACGCCGGCCAGCCTCACGCTGATGGCCGGCCCCATCGACTGCCGCATCAGCCCAACCGAGGTCAACAAGCTGGCCATGACCAAGGGCATAGCCTGGTTCGAGAAAAACCTGGTGAGCCAGGTGCCTTGGCGCTTTCGGGGCGGTGGCCGCAAGGTCTATCCCGGTTTCATGCAGCTCACCGCCTTCATGGCAATGAACAAGGACAGGCACGTCAACGCCTTCAAGGAGTACTACGCCAACCTGGCGATGCCCGAGCCCGACGACGAAACGCTGCAAAAGACCGAGCACACCCGCAAGTTCTACGAAGAGTATTTCGCGGTAGCCGACCTGCCGGCCGAGTTCTACCTGGAGACGGTGAGCCTGGTGTTCCAGGAGCACGCGCTGCCGTTGGGTCAGCTCAAGTTTCGCGGTCGCCTGATCAACCCGGCTGCCATACGCCGCACGGCGCTGCTCACGGTGGAAGGCGAGCGCGACGACATCTGCGCAACCGGCCAGACACTGGCCGCGCAAGACCTGTGCAGCAGCCTGCGGCCCTACATGCGCACGCACTACGTGCAGGCCGGCGTGGGCCACTACGGCGTGTTCAGCGGGCGGCGCTGGAAGAGCCAGATTTATCCGGTGGTGCGAGACGTGATTCACGTGTCGCAGTAAACCGCCCGCTCAGGCTGAGGTATCGAAGCGATGCTCCGGCCTCAGCCCATCATTTCCTCACGCGAATCTTCGCCAGCTCGCCCTGCGTCTCGCTCCACAGATCAGCGCCCACGTTGGCCGCAATACCCGTGTTGATCTGCGCCAGCTTGTCGCGCATGCGCCCGGCCTCTGCAGCCGACAGCTCGTTGATCTGCATGCCCTTGCCCTTGAGGTCGGCAAGCGCCTTGGATGCCTCATCGCGTGTGTCGCGCCGCTCGAAGTCACGGCTCTTCGCCGCGGCGTCCATTAGCACCTTGTGCTCTGCCGGCGAGAGGGTGTCCCAGAACTTCTTGCTCACCAGCACGATCCACGGGCTGTAGACGTGGTTGGTGACGGTGAGGTACTTCTGCACCTCATAAAACTTGCTGGAGAGAATGGTGTTGAACGGGTTCTCCTGGCCGTCGACCGCCTTGGTTTCGAGTGCGGTGAAGAGCTCACTGAATGGCAGCGGAATGGCGTTCGCACCGAGTGTCTTGAAGCTGTCGAGGAAGACCGTGTTCTGCATCACGCGCAGCTTGATGCCGTCGAGGTCTTCGAGCTTGGTCACCGCACGCTTGTTGTTGGTGAGATTGCGAAAGCCGTTCTCCCAATACACCAACCCGACCAGGCCCTTCTCGTCGAGCTTGGCCTTGACCTTCTGGCCCACCGGGCCGTCGAGCATGGCGTCGGCCTCTTGCGCGTTGTTGAAGAGGAAGGGCGTGTCCCACAGCGCCATCTCTTTCGTGATGCCCACGAGCGTGGCGGTCGAGCCAACCATCATCTCTTGCGCGCCGCCGATGAGGGCCTGCTGCATCTGCACGTCACTGCCCAGGCTCGCGGCACCGAAAGCGCGAATTTTCATCTTGCCGCCTGAAAGCTTGTCAACCTCGTCGACAAACACCTTCGTTGCGCGGCCCTGGTTCGATTGCTCGTTGAGCCCGTAGCCGAAACGAATCAGGTGGGGCTTGATGTCTTGTGCAAAGGCCGGCGCGAAGGCCGAGGTGGCCAGCAGCACGGCGGTGGCAAGCAAAGAGCGGCGGATCAATGTCTTCATGAATGTCTCCTTCTGGTGGGAATCAGCGCAACCAAACCAACGGTGCAGTCACGATCTGAGGGAACACGGTGAACAGCGCAAGAATCACGATGTAGGTAATGAGATACGGGTTCACGCCGCGTATCACTTCGTCTAGCCGCATGCGGCCCACGCCAGCCACCACGTTGAGAACGGTGCCCACCGGCGGCGTGATCAGGCCGATGGCGCCGTTGAGCACAAACATGAGGCCGAAGTACACGGGATCGATGTGCGCTTTGACCGCGATGGGCAGCATCACCGGCGCAAAGATCAGGATGGTGGGCGTGAGGTCGAGCGCGGTGCCGATGACCACCAGCAAGACCATCATCACAGCCATCAACACCCTGGGGTAGTCGATCAAGGGGCCTAGCCAGCCTGTCATGGTGGCCGGCAGGTCGGCCAGCGTGACCATGTAGCTGGCCACTTGGGCGCCGGCGCAGAGAAACATCACGATGGCCGTCGTCTTGGCGGCACGCACCAGCACGCCGTGAAATTGCACGAGCGTCATCTCGCGGTGCACGAAGAAGGCGATGAACATCGCGTACACCGCGGCCACCACGGCGGCCTCGGTGGGGGTGAACACACCCGTCTTCATGCCGCCGATGATGATGAGCGGCATCAGCAGCGCCCAGAAGGCCTTAACGGTGATCTTGATGCGGCGGGCGAAGGGCACCGGTGGGTTGTCGACCAGCGTCAAGCCACGAAGCTGGAGCTTCCACGCGACCACCAAGCCCAGGCCCATGATCAAGCCCGGCACGATGCCCGAGAGAAACAACGCCGAGATCGAGGTGTTGGTCGTCACGCCATAAATCACGAAAGGCATCGACGGCGGGATGATGGGCGCGATGATGCCGCCCGAAGCGATGAGCCCGGCCGAGGTGGCCATGGGGTAGCCATGGGCACGCATCATCGGCAGCAAGATGGTCGCGAGCGCAGCCGTGTCGGCCAGCGCCGAGCCGCTCATGCTGGCCATCAGAATGGCGGCGCCGATGGTCACGAAACCCAGCCCCCCGCGGATATGACCGACCCAGGCCTGTGCCATCTCGATGATGCGGCGGCTGATGCCCCCGGCATTCATCAGCTCGCCGGCCAGGATGAAAAACGGCACGGCCAGCAGCGGAAAGCTGTCGACCCCGGCCACCAGGTTTTGCGCGAAGAGCTGGGTGTCGAAGAAGCCCAGCGCCCAGGCCATGGACGCGCCGGTGAGCACCAGCGCAAAGGCCATGGGCACGCCGATGCCCATGAAGCCCAGCATGGCGACGATGAAGATGACGGCGACCAGACCTTGGTTCATTTCAGGCTTCCCGCCGGGCCGCCACTAGGGCAGGCCTGCGCCCCCTTGAGGGCAGTGACCGAAGTGAGCGTGGGGGCTTCATTCCACTTCAGCCTCGTGGCCGAAATCGATGGCGTTGCCGCGGACGAGGTTGACAAGCGCCATGACACCGATGGCGACCGAGCACAGAAACGCGGGCAACGGCAACAACGCCACGGGGTAGCCCATCACCACGCTCTTGCTGCCCATGCCCACCACCACCTGCTGCCACGCGCCCCATCCCACCAGCACGCAGGTCAGCAGCACCAAGGCATGGATCAACAGCGTGACGACTTTGAGTGCAACGGGCTTGGTCTGCAGTGGTTGCAGCAAGCTCGTGAAGGCCATGTGCTCGCCCAGCGGGTAGGCCGCCGTCGCACCGATGAACACCATCCACACGAAGAGCAAGCGCGACAGCTCTTCGCTCGCGGCAATGCCGCTGCCGAAGCCATAGCGCAGCACCACGTTGATGAAGACCGCGAGCGCCATCACGCCCAAGGTGACGGCCATTGAGGTGTCGGCGAGTCGCTGCCAGCGGCCTCGCTCGGCAGGCATGTTCATGCGCTACTCCTTGCACTCAACCAATCGACAATTTCTCTGGCCAATGCCTCGCGTTCACGCAGCGCGTCAACGCAAAGCACACCCGCCTCGCCGTGCGGCGGCTCCAACGTGGCGAACTGGCTGTCGACCAGGCTGGGCGGAAACAAATGCTCGCCCACGCGCGCGGCCACGCGCTCCAGCGCATCGGCCTTGTCAATTTCCAGAAACACGATTCGCAAGCCGACGGCGCGGCTGCGCAAGAGGTCGCGGTAGCTGCGCTTGAGGGCCGAGCAAGTCAGCGCGATCGGCTCGCCGTGGCGCTGGTGCGCGGCAAGCATGTCGCCCAATTGCGCCAGCCAGGTGGCGCGGTCGAAATCGTCGAGCGCAACGCCTTGCCGCATCTTGGTTTTGCTGGAATCGGAATGAAAGTCATCGCCCTCCACCAGCCGCCAGCCCAGCTGAGCCGCAACAGCACTGGCTGCACTCGACTTGCCGCAACCGGCCACGCCCATGAACACCGCAGAACTTGTCATGTCGATCTATGGATAGCGCTATCTCAAACAACCAAAAAAATGGCGAGCTCAACTGCCTCATTTCCGCCATCGGCGTCTTCACTTCAGTGAAAGACTTGTTGCCTCGGGGCTTGCAGTAATTCGCAAGATAGCGCTATCCTAGATCGCAAACAAAAACTCTCCCATGCGGGCTAACCCGTAAATTTGGACACGCGATGACCTCCACCCGAAGCCCCCGCGCGACTGGCCGTGTGACCCTGGGCGATGTGGCTGCCGCCGCGGGCGTGAGCCCCATCACCGTCTCGCGTGCGCTGCGCGGCGAGCGCAGCGTGGCGGCCGAGCTGGTCGAACGCGTGCAGGCGGCGGCGCAGAAGCTGGGTTACGTGCCCGACCCCGCCGCAAGGGCACTGGCTTCGAGCCGAAGCTCTCATGTGGCGGTGCTGATCCCGCTGCTCACCAACACACTTTTCGTCGACCTGCTCGAAGCCGTGCACCGCACCCTGCTGCCCGCCGGCTACCAGACGCTGATTGGCGTGACGCACTACGACCCGCATGAAGAAGAGCTGCTGCTCAGCAGTTACATGGCACACCGCCCGGCCGGCTTGGTGGTGACCGGTTTCGACCGCACCGAGGCGAGCCGCCGCCTCATCGCCGCGAGCGGCGTGCCCTGCGTGCACGTGATGGAGACGACACACGCCGAGGGTGTGCACAGCGTGGGCTTCTCGCAGTCCGACGCAGGCCACGCCGTCACGGCCCACCTGCTGGCGCGCGGCCGCAAGCGCATCGCATTCGTTGCGGCCCAGCTCGACACGCGCGTGATGCAGCGCGCCGACGGCTACCGCCGCTGCCTGCGCGAAGCCGGGCTCTACGATCCCAAGCTCGAGCTGCTCAACCCCGAAGGCTCATCGCTGGGCCTGGGCGGCCAGCTGTTCGAGCACATGCTGCGCGAGCACCCCGATGTCGACGCCGTCTTCTTCTGCAACGACGACCTGGCCCAGGGTGGGCTGCTGGCCGCGCTACGGCTGGGCGTGGCCGTGCCGGGCAAGGTGGCGGTGGCCGGTTTCAACGACCTCAACGGCAGCGACCAGATGCTGCCGCCGCTCACGACCGTGCGCACTCCGCGCACGGAGATCGGCGAAGAGGCGGCGCGCATGCTGCTCTCGCTGATGCGGCACGAGCCGCTGGTGCAGACCTCGGTCGACTTGGGTTACCAGCTGGTGGTGCGCGGCAGCAGCTGACTATTCATGGTCGGACGGCAGCAAGGCTGAGGGTGGGCTCACCGCCGCAGCGCCACGGCGCGAAATCAGCTGCTTGAACGACAACCAGCGCCGCGTCGTCCAGCCCGGCAGCTGGTCGAGATAGGAATAGACGATGGGTACCACCACCAGCGTTAGCAACGTCGACGTGATCACGCCGCCAATGATGGCTCGCCCCATGGGCGCCTGGATCTCGCCGCCATCGTTCAAGGCCAGCGCGAGCGGCAACATGCCGAACACCATGGCCCCGGTGGTCATCAGAATCGGCCGCATGCGGATGAGGCCCGCTTGCAGCAAGGCATCGGCCATGGTCGCGCCGTTCTTGCGCGCATGGTTGGCGAAGTCGACCAGCAAGATCGCGTTCTTGGTCACCAGGCCCATCAGCATCACCAGGCCGATCATCGAGAAGATGTTGAGCGTGGAGCGCCACAGCAGCAAGGCCAGCATCACGCCGATGAGTGACAGCGGCAGAGACGCCATGATCGCAAAGGGCTGCAAGAAGCTGCCGAACTGGCTGGCCAGCACGATGTAGATGAAGATCACGGCCAACACCATCGCACCCAGCATCGCACCCAGAGCTTCGCCTTGCTCCTTGGTGTCGCCACCCACATCGAAGCTGTAACCGGCCGGCAGGTTGGTTGCTTTCACCAGCTTCTGCACATCGTCGCCCACGTCTCCGGATGGCCGCCCTTGCACGCCCGCGAAGACGGCCTCGCGCCGTTGCAGGTTCTGGCGGCGGATCACGTCGGGGTTCACCACGGGCTCGATGGTTGCCACGCTGTCTAGCGTGATGGGCGTACCGTCTTTCGCAAACGCCACCGGCAGCATTCGCATCTGGTCCACGCGCTCGCGTTGCGCCTCCGGCAGGCGCAGCAGCACCTGCACCTGCTCTCCATCGGGCGTGGTCCAGTAGGTAGAGATGTCGCCATTGACATAGGCCCTAAGCGAGCCGGCCAGCTGGGGTGCGGTCAGGCCGAGCTCACGCATGGCGCCGGGCCGCAGGCGCACGGCATAGGCCGGCAGGCCGGGCTTGGCGGAAAGGTCTACGTCGACGATGCCCGGGATCTTCTTCACCTTCTCGGCAAACTCTTTCGCGATGCGCGTCAGGCCCTCCGGGTCGCTGCCCAAGATGGCGACGTAGATAGGCCGGTTGAAGCCCACTGCCGCCTCAACACCCGGAATCTTGGCGATGCTCTCGCGGATGGCGTCTTCAATCTGTTTTTGCGTGCGCTTGCGCTGGCTGCGCTCGACCAGGCCGATGTTCAGCGTGGCCTGGGCACGCCCCACGGCGAAACCATTGCCCTGCCCGCCCACATTGGTCGACACCGTCTTGACCTCTGGGAAGGTGGCCACGATCTCTTCGACCTGGCGCACCTTTTCGTCACTGCGCGCGAGGCTGGAGCCCACCGCCATGCGCAGCGAGAGCTGGGTGAAGCCCTGGTCGGTTTCGGGTATGAACTCAGTGCCCACCAGGGGCGCCAGCATCACGGCGCCCACGAAGCTTGCAAAGCCCAGCAGCACGATGATGAAGCGCGGCGACATGGTGGCCAGGCGCCAGTGGCGCGGCCGCGAAGCGTCGCGCTTGCCGCCAGCACCCAGGGGGTGGGCAAAAAGGGGAATGGGCGGCACGAACGAGCGATAACGCCGCACCGAGAAAGCCCAGTGAATGAGCCGCTCGTACAACGTATGCATCACATCAAGGGCGTGGTCGGTGCCGGTGATGAGCTGCTTGATCACGGGCAGATTGCGCAGCCGCGCGCCGGGCGGGTCGCGCCATACCGACGAGAGCATGGGGTCGAGCGTGAAGCTCACAAAGAGCGACACCAGCACCGCCACCGTCACCGTCACGCCGAACGGGAAGAAAAACTTGCCCACGATGCCGCCCATGAAGGCGACTGGCGTGAACACCGCGCAAATGGCGAAGGTGGTGGCCATCACCGCCAGGCCGATCTCGTCGGTGCCCTCGCGTGCCGCGGTGTGGTGGTCTTTGCCCATGTGCACATGGCGCACGATGTTTTCACGCACCACGATGGCGTCGTCGATCAACAGCCCTATGCACAGGCTCAAGGCCATCATCGTCATGAAGTTGAGCGTGAAGCCGAAGGCGTAGATCGCAATGAAGCTAGAGATCACCGCGATCGGCAGTGTGAGCCCGGTGATGATGGTGCTGCGCCACGAGTGCAGAAACAGGAACACGATGGCCACCGTGAGCAGTGCGCCTTCGATGAGCGTGTGCTGCAAGCCGGTGAGCGAGCCCTTCACGAAGTCGCTGTTGGCATTGATGAGTTGCAGCTCCATGCCCGATGGCAGTGACTTGCGCACATCTTCCATTGCCGCCTTGACCGCTTCACCGGTGGCGACGATGTTGGCGTCTTGCTGCTTGAACACATTGAAGGTGATGGCACGCTGGCCGTTGATGCGCGAGAACGACTCAGGCTCTTTTTCACGCTCGCTGAGTACCCCCAAGTCACCCAAGACCACCGGCGAGCCGCCACGATGGCCCACCACCACCTCGGTGAACTGCTTGGGGTCGCGCACACGGCCCTCCACGCGCAGGATGGCGTCTTGCGTGGCGTTGGTGAGCAGGCCCACCGGCTGGTCGCTGTTGGCCTGGGCCAGCGCCGTGCTGATCTCGGTGGGCGTGATGCCGTAGGCGCGCAGCCGCCCGGCGTCGAGGTCTATGCGCACCTCGCGCGTGGACAGCCCGCTGATGTCGATCTTGGCCACGCCCTCTACGCGCTGGAACCGCTTGCTGATGGTCTGGTCGGCCACCAGCGACAGCTCGCGGGTGCTGCGGGTCTTCGAGACCAAGGCCATCACCACGGTGGGCTGGCTGTTGTCGTTGTCGAAGCGCGAGACCGTGGGCATCTTGGCGTCACGCGGGAAGGCCGCCTGCACCACGCCCAGGCGGTCGCGCACGTCTTGCATGGCACGCGCCATGTCGGCGTTGAGCGTGAACTGCACGCTGGTTTGGCTGCGGCCCTCAAAGCTGCGCGAGGTGATCTGCTTGACGCCCGCAATGCTGTTGAGCGACTCCTCGATCAGCTTGGTGACTTCACGCTCCACCGCTTCGGGCGAGGCGCCCGGGTAGGCCACGTCGACAAAGGCCACGGGCGGCGAAACATCGGGCATCTGCTCCAGGCCGAGCTTGCTGTAAGAGAACAGCCCCAGCACGCACAGCGCGACCATCACCATGGTGGCGAAGACGGGGTTGTTGATGGCAACGCGGGTCATCCACATGCTGCGCTCCTTACTTCTGAATAGGAGCGCCGGAGGCGGCAGCGGCCACCGACAAGGACGCGCCGCTGCTCACCGCCGAAGCAGACTTGCTGGTGACCACCGAGGCCTTGGCACCGTCGCGCAGGTTGTCGAAGCGTGCCGCCAACACCGTGGCGCCGGGCGCCAAGCCTTGCAGCACCTCGACGCGTGCCTGCGCATCATCGCGGCGGCCCGTGGTGATGGCGCGCCGCACCAGCGCGCCGCCTTCAATCACCCAGACCTGGTCTTGCCCCGAGGCGCTGACGATGGCCGACAACGGCAGCGTCAGGCGCTGCGCTTCGTCGGCCAGCACCACGCGGCCCATGGCGTATTGGCCGGCGCGAAAGAGCTCCTTTTTGTTGTCCAGCGACACGACCACGCCGATCGAGCGGCTGCCGGCTTCGGCCGACGGCGCAATGCGGTCTATGCGGCCGGTGACCGGCTGCGACGAGCCTTCGACCATCACCTGCACCGGCTGGCCCGCCTTCAGCTGCGAGACCTCATGTGTGCCCACCGTGCCGGCCAGCTCCAGCGATGACAAGTCGACCACCGTGAGCAGCTGCTGCTCGGCGCTCACCTTTTCGCCTGGCACCACGTGACGCTTGCCCACGATGCCGGCGATGGGTGACACCAGTGCGGCCTCTTTCACACCCAGGCGCACGGTAGAGAGTTGCGCCTGTGTCGACTTGAGCTGTGCCCGGGCCGAGTCGAGCTTGGCCTGCGAAGACTGCAGCCCGGTGGGTGAGATGAAATTCTGGCTCGCCAGGCTCACATTGGCCGCGTGCTGGCGCTCGGCTTCGACCAGCGCCGCCTGCGCCGACTCGACACTCGCGCTGCGTTCGGTCACGCGGCTTTGCAGGTCAGACAGATCGATGTCACCCAGCTGCTGGCCGACCTTGACGCGGCTGCCCTCGCCCACCCGCAGACTCAACAAAGTGCCCGCGGCCTTGGCGCGAACCACGGCCGTGCGCGGAGCCACCAGCGGGCCGGAAAATTGGACGACCAGCGGCATGCTCGCAAGCGCGGGCTTCACAACCTCGGCGGCCGTGAATTCCAGCGGTACGTCGGGTTTCTTGCCGTCTTTGCCGTCTTGGGAAGGCGTGTCTTTAGCCCCGTTGCCCAGCCGGGGCACCACTGCCAGCCCGATGCCCGCCGCCACCGCAGCCACGATGAAGCCGCTGACCCAGAGTCGCCTTCTTGATGCACCCATCCCGCTCGCTCCTGCAGGCGCCCACCCTCGTGGGGCTGCGCCCTGTTGTTGATCTGATGTCGTCACGGCCGGCAGTTTAGGAGCGGGGTTCCCCCGCGCGCCTGGCTCTGCGACAAACTGCAGATTGAAGGGGCCGAACCGTGCCGGTAGGCGACGGGCAGCCAAAGCGGGAGTCTAGAGGGGCGCCGCGTTTCCTTGCATCCCTAAGCGTGGCCCAGGACGGGGTGCGGCTCGTAGCCTTCACCCAGCGCCTTCAGCTCGTCGGCCGACAGGCGCAGCTCGGTGGCAGCCGCCGCCTCATCGAACTGGGGCATCTTGCTGGCGCCGATGATCGGGCCCGTGACACCCGGCTGGTGCAGCAGCCAGGCATAGGCCAGGGTGGCAGCGCTCACGCCGCGCTGGGCGGCCATGGCCTTCAGCCGGTCGACGGTGGCAAAGTCGCTGTCGCGGTAGTAATAGTTCTGCGCGAGGTCATCGGTCTCGGCGCGCGAGGTAGCACCACCCGCCTTGTCGCCCTTGGCTCGGTTGCCGGCCAGAAAGCCACGCGCCAGCGGGCTCCAGGGGATCACGCCCACGCCCTGGTCTCGGCACAGCGGCAGCATCTCACGCTCTTCTTCTCGGTAGGCCAGGTTGTAGTGGTTCTGCATGCTGACAAATCGCGTCCAGCCGTTGTCGCGGGTCACCTGCTGGGCTTTGGCAAACTGCCAGGCCCACATCGAGCTCGCGCCGATGTAGCGCACCTTGCCGGCTTTGACCACGTCATGCAGCGCCTCCATGGTTTCTTCGATAGGCGTGCGCGCGTCCCAGCGGTGAATCTGGTAGAGGTCGATGTAGTCGGTGTTCAAGCGCTTCAGGCTGGCGTCGACCGCATGGAAGATGCGCTTGCGGCTCAGGCCCTGGGTGTTGGGCGAGATGCTGCTGCCGGGCGAGGTGCTGCCGTATTTCACCTCCATGCTGACGGGGAAAAACACCTTGGTGGCAATGACGATCTCGTCACGCTTGCAGAACTCGGCGAGAAATTTGCCTGTGAGCACCTCGCTCTCGCCGGCCGAGTAAGTGTCGGCCGTGTCGAAGAAATTGATGCCCAGCTCGACGGCGCGCTTTACCAGCGGGCGGCTCGCAGCTTCATCGAGAATCCACGGGCGCCAAGCCGGTGTGCCGTAGGTCATCATGCCCAGGCAGAGACGCGAAACGTTGAGGCCTGTCGACCCGAGACGGGTGTATTTCATGGCGTGCTCCTTCAAAGAAGAACGCCAGCCTACTGCAGCGGGCCGAAGCTTGCAGGATCAGGGCAGCTTGAACTTGGCCACTTCCGAAGCCAGGTCGACGGCCTGGTCTCGCAGCGACGAAGCGGCGGCCGCGGTCTGCTCCACCAAGGCCGCGTTCTGCTGCGTCATGCGGTCTAGGTCTTGCACGGCGGCGCCGACCTGGCTCACGCCAGCGCTTTCTTCCTTGGCCGCACCCGAGATCTCGCTCAGCAGGTCGCTCATGCGCTTGGCATTGCTCACCAGCTCATTCATCGTGACGCCCGCACCCTCGACCACGCGTGTGCCCGAATCGACCCGCTCGACGCTGCTGGTGATGAGCGCTTTAATTTCCTTGGCCGCCTGGGCGCTGCGCTGCGCGAGGCTGCGAACCTCGCTGGCCACCACCGCAAAGCCACGACCTTGCTCGCCAGCGCGCGCCGCTTCCACGGCCGCATTGAGCGCGAGGATGTTGGTCTGGAATGCAATGCCGTCAATCACGCCGATGATGTCGCTGATCTTGGCCGACGATGCGTGGATCTCCCGCATGGTGTTGACCACCTGCACGATGACCTCGCCGCCGCGCACCGCCACGGCGGAGTTGGACACCGCCACGCTGGCGGCTTCCTGTGCGTTTTCGGCCGTGTGTTTGATGGTCGACGCGATCTCTTCCATCGACGAGGCGCTCTCTTCCAGGCTCGAAGCGGCTTGCTCGGTGCGGCCCGACAAATCCATAGAGGCCGAGGCGATCTCGGAGCTGGCATGCACGATCTGCTCTGACGACCCACGTACCCTGGAAACAATGTCGCGCAGCGAGCCTTGCATGTCGGCCAGCGTGCCCATCAGGCGAGCGGCTTCATCCTTGCCCCACGGATTGGGCTTGGTCGTGAGATCTCCTTCCGTCATGGCTTCGAGGTGCTTTTGCACTTCACGCAACCCACCTTGCGTGACCAGAAAGAAACAATAGAACAAATAGGCGCCTGCCGCGAGCGACAGCGCCACCACCAAGGCGGCGAAGTCGCGCACCGACGCCATGCCTGCGATGCGCTTGGCAATGAGCCTGTCCAGGTCGTCGAGCAATCGCGTGGAGAAGTCGAACTGACTGTCGATAGCCGCCTGGGCAGCACTGAGGTAGGCGGCCTTGTCGACCTTGGCGCCTTCTGCACTGAAACCCGAGCGTGACAGCTCGGCAAAACGCCGCAGGGGCTTGGTCGCCTCGTCGGACTTGAGC
The DNA here is from genome assembly GCF_046595475.1 of Rhizobacter sp. Lineage (GTDB taxonomy): Bacteria > Pseudomonadota > Gammaproteobacteria > Burkholderiales > Burkholderiaceae_C > Rhizobacter. The sequence goes on along the minus strand of NZ_JBKJOQ010000046.1, from coordinate 3,515 downwards.
GAAGCCACGAGTTCGGGCGTTGCAGCGGTGGCCTTGGCCAGGCCGGTCTTGACCTGATCTTCGTGGTATTCGATCAGCGGCAGGCGATCGGCCATGTCGAGCGCCGCCGCCGCCGAGGGCTCGGTGAGGCGTTGCACCCCAGCCGATTGCACTCGCGCCATCAGCTCGATGAGCTGGGGCAGCCGCGTGGTCGACAAGTCCATCAGGTAGTAACTGTCAAGGTCGGGGTCGAGCGTGAGGTTAGAGCCGTCGGTGGCCTGGCCCAGGGTGTCGAGCACCACGCTGATGAAGCGTGTGTGCGTTTCGAGTGCAGCTGCCGGGCTGGCGCTCACCGCGGCCAGCGCCGCGGCGGCCTCGTTGAGCTTGGCGAACTGTGCGCCCGTGCCCAGGCTGGCGCCCCATTGAGCCTCGGTGCCGGCCAAAGCCTTCATTTGCGCATCGACCTTGGCGCGCAGCTCGGCCGCGGCCGGTGTACCGACCACTGCGCGGTGCTGCACCGCGGTCTTCAGCAAAGGCATCAACTCGCGGGCATACGCAACGCCCTGCCGCTCTTTGGCCGAGAACTCGATCGATGCCGCCTTGTCGGAGAAAAAGATCCACCCCAGGGCCAACACCGGTACCAGAAACATGGCCGACACCATGACCGCCTTGGTCTTGAAGTGCATGCGGCGAAACAGCCGCACGCCCGGAGCCCACACGCCGTGGTGCCTGAAGAACTCGATCAACGCGGGGCCACGCTGTACACCCTGAGGCCGGTGCACGGGTGTCGTTCCAATCGCCTGATTCATTGCCGGCCTTCGTGAGCATCGGGCAACACTCACAGCGGGATTGCCATGACATGCGATGCCTCTCGACGGCTATTTCGGCCGGTACGGGCTCAACTTGAGCAGCTCAGCCGATGCGACCTGGAATGGCAGGGCTGCTCATCTGCACATCACCGCACTGCGCCCGATGCCGCAAGGCGTGATCCATGAGCACCAGCGCGAGCAGCGCCTCGGCAATGGGCGTGGCGCGTATGCCGACGCAGGGGTCGTGGCGTCCGAAGGTTTCCACCGTGGCTGGCTGGCCTTGCAGGTCGATCGACTCGCGCGGGCTGCGTATCGAGCTGGTCGGCTTGATGGCGATCGACACCGTGATGTCTTGCCCAGTCGAGATGCCGCCCAGCACGCCGCCGGCGTTGTTGTTGCGAAAGCCGTTGGGCGTGAGCTCGTCGCCATGGGTGGTGCCGCGCTGGGTGACGCTTGCGAAGCCCGCGCCAATCTCAACGCCCTTGACGGCGTTGATGCCCATCATGGCCTTGGCGATGTCGGCATCGAGCCGGTCGTACAGCGGCTCGCCCAGGCCCACGGGCACCTGCGTCGCCATCACCGACAGGCGCGCACCGCAGCTGTCGCCGGCCTTGCGCAGCTCGTCCATGTAGGCCTCAAGCCGGGAGATGTCGGTCGCATTGGGAGCAAAGAACGGGTTGTTCGGCACGTGGGCCAACGACTCGAACGGGATCTCGATGTCACCCACCTGCGTCATGTAGCCGGCGAACGTGGTGCCGTATTGCTGCTGCAGCCACTTGCGGGCGACGGCCCCGGCTGCGACCGTGGGCGCCGTCAGCCGGGCCGACGAGCGGCCACCGCCACGCGGGTCGCGTATGCCGTATTTGTGCCAGTAGGTGTAGTCGGCGTGCCCCGGGCGGAAGGTCTGCAGGATGTTGCCGTAGTCCTTGCTGCGCTGGTCGGTGTTCTGGATCAGCAGGCAGATCGGCGTGCCTGTTGTCTTGCCTTCAAACACGCCCGAGATGATCTCAACCGCATCGGCCTCGTTGCGCTGCGTCACGTGGCGCGAAGTGCCAGGGCGGCGGCGGTCAAGCTCGGGCTGTATGTCGTCAACCGACAGCGCCATGCCAGGCGGGCAGCCGTCGATCACGCAACCAATGGCCGGGCCGTGTGACTCGCCGAAGTTGGTGACGCAAAACAAAGTGCCGAGGGTGCTGCCGGACATGGAGGCCTTGAATGGGCGTGCGAGGAGTGACGATTTTACGAGCCTTGCCTTTGGGGCGGAAAACGCGAACTCAAGGCCGCCGATTGTTGCGAGATCGGCAAGTGGTTCTTGCCTCGCACCACCTTTGTCGCAGCGCAGCATCTCCCTAGCATCCGGGCCACAGCTCATGTGAGCTCGTTGACTGACTGGAGAAGTTTCAAATGACGTTCAAGAAGAAATTTGCGTTCACCGCGATCGCTCTTGCTGCCGGCAGCAGCGCCATGGCCCAGGTTGCGCCATCGACCACCAACGTCACGCTCTATGGCGTGGCCGATGCCTATGTGCAGCTCGCAGACGGCGCCAACCGACTGACACGCGTCACCTCGGGCGGCCTGTCAGGGTCGCGCCTAGGCTTGCGTGGCAATGAAGACTTGGGTGGCGGGCTGCGCGGCCTGTTCACCATCGAGAGCGGCATCAACCTCGACGACGGCACCAATGGCCAAGGCGCGTTTTGGGGCCGCCAGGCCTTCGTCGGCATAGGTGCTGCCCACATCGGCCAGGTGACCCTGGGCCGCCAGTACGGCAGCCTGTACCCGTTGACCGGCGACTTCAGCGAGTTCGCCAACGGCAACTACGGCCCGAGCACCGCGGTGATCGGTGGCTTCGGCGGCTACGAGCCGGTGCGCGGCAGCGCCAACTCGGCCACCGCCAATGGCGGCCCGGCGCGCGTGAACAACTCGGTGAAGCTGGAGAGCGCTTCGTTCGGTGGCTTGAAGGTGGGCACGCTGTGGGGCATGGGCGAAGTGGCGGGTGGCACCACGCGCAACCGCGTGGCCGACGTTTGGGCGCGCTATACCGCTGGCCCGTTTGACGCCATGCTGTCCTATGTGGACGACAAGGCCGAAGCGGCCAGCCTGCAGGTGCGCACGATCTCCGGTGCCGCGGCCTATTCATTCGGCCCCGCTCGCGTGACGGCAGGTGTGGTGACGGTGGACGACAAGCGCGCCACCGACGCCGATGGCCGTGGCTACTGGATCGGCGCCGACTACCGCTCGGGCGCACACCTGATCAAGGCGCAATACGTGGAGAACAAGGCCAAGAACGCGGCCGAAGGCAAAACGCAGGCGTTGGGTGCCGGCTACCAATACGACCTATCGAAGCGCACGGCGTTCTATTCGTCGCTCACGCGCTTCAAGAACGAAGGCACCGGTTACGCCAACCGCTGGGCCACCACCCTGCCGGCAAGCCTGACCTCCGCGAGCGACCGCAACATCACCGAGCTGGCGCTCGGCGTTCGCCACAGCTTCTGATCGACAAGCCACCCGGTTGAACAAGAGGTCACGCGACCTCCTTACAGCCCGCACTGGCAACAGCGCGGGCTTTTTTTCGGCTCAGCTCTGAACCGGCTCGTCGCGTTGCTCCTCAACCGGCCAGTCGCGGATGTAGGCCTTGAGCATGCGATTCTCGAAATCCTGGCTGTCGACCACGGCCTTGGCCACGTCGTAGAACGAGATCACGCCCATCAGGGTGCGCTGGTTCATCAC
>NZ_JBKJOQ010000018.1:0-63091 GCF_046595475.1 Rhizobacter sp. | reverse complement strand
CTTCAGGCCGGTGTAGACCTCGGCGAAAGGCATCGGCGTGGCTGACGCGCCCAACGCGCCGACCAGGCTGACCCACAAGTCGGACGGCTGCACGCGCAGCTTCAGGCCCTTGGTATCGGCCAGCGACTTGATCGGTTTCTTCGCATAGATTGAGCGTGCACCACTTTCGTACAGGGCCAGGCCGATGAAGCCCGACTTTTCGAAGGCCGCCAGAACTTTGTCGCCCTGCGGCCCGTACATGGTCTTGCGGAAATGCTCGATGTCGCGGAACAGGAAGGGGAGCGCCGGCACCATCGACTCGGGCACGATGCCATTGAAGGCCGCCGTATTCACCCGCACCATGTCGAGTGCGCCGATCTTGACCTGCTCGACGGTGTCTTTTTCGGAGCCGAGCGAGCTGTCGCCGAAGATCTTGATCGAGTCCTTGCCACCAGTGGCCTTCGAGAGCTCTTCGCTCATGTGCATCACGGCCTGGTTGGTCGGGTAGTCCTTGGCATGCACTTCGGCCGATCTGAAGGTGCGCGCCGTCGCCGCCGAAGTGGACAGGGCCAGCACGGCAATCGCCATCAGGCCAGGCAGGGTCTTGAGCATGTGTTTCATGGGAGTCTCGGGGGTGGAGTTCGAGTCACTCGAACGGGCCTTTGGTGACGAAGCCGCCACCTTGGTACAGGGTCGCGGGGTTGGTCAGGTCGAGCACCGGCTGGCGCGCCTGTGCGGCAGCACGGAAGGGCTCGGAGCTGTCTTGCGGGCGGTAGCCGATGTGGCGCGCGGCGGCGTTGTCCCACCATGTGGTGGCGTTGTCAGACATGCCGTAGATGACGCTGTGGCCCACCACGGGCGCGGTGAGGCTGGCCACGACCAGGCGCTCCAGGTCGTCGTAGCTCATCCAAGTGGCGAGCATGCGGCGGTCTTTGGGTTCGGGGAATGAGGAGCCGATACGCAGGCTCACCGTCTCGATGCCGTAGCGGTCGAAATAGAACTGCGCCAGGTTCTCGCCGTAGGCCTTCGACAAACCGTAGTGGCCGTCGGGGCGCATAGGCGCTTTCGTGTCAATCACCTCGTCTTGCCGGTAGAAGCCGGTGACGTGGTTGGAGCTCGCGAACACGATGCGGCGCACGCTGTGCTGGCGCGCTGCTTCATACAGGTTGTACGCGCCGACGATGTTGGCCTGAAGGATCAGGTCGAAGGGCTGCTCGGTCGACACGCCACCCAGGTGCACCACCGCGCTCACGCCGTCGAGCAGCGAGAGCATGGCCGCGCGGTCTTCGAGCTTCACGGGGCGCAGCTCTTCACCCGCCGCGGCAAGACCCAGGTCAGCGATGTCGCTCAGGCGCAGGGTGGCGCAGTACGCCTTCAGGCGTGGGCGCAGTTGCTGGCCGAGCCCGCCTGCAGCGCCGGTCAGCAGCAGGCGCTCGAAGCGCAAGGGGGTAGGGTGTGCAGCGGTCATGTCGAAGGCGTTTGCAATGTGAGAGCCGCAGTTTGATGCGCAAGAGAGAGGGCGCGCTTGGTACAGTCCCGGGTCTGAACCGTTGTCTTAAGTTGTAGGTTGTCGTACAACTACAGCATTGTTCGATTTGCCCGTTCTGCTGTCAAGGCAAGTGGATCGGGGTTTCCACGGGGGATGGATGGACAGTCTGCACGCGGCCCCTAGGCGCTCGCGCACTTTGGCGCTCGACTTGGTCGAGGCGCTGGGCGACCGCATACGCGATGGCCGGCTGGCGGCCGGCGACAAACTGCCGACCGAGGCGGCTTTCATGTCCGAATTCGGTGTCAGCCGCACGGTGGTGCGCGAGGCCATTTCCAAACTGCAGGCCTCGGGCCTGGTTGAAACGCGGCATGGCGTGGGTACTTTCGTGGTGGGCCTGGGCGACGCGGCGCCGTTTCGCATTGCGCCCGAGCAGTTCGCCACGCTGCGCGACGTGATCGCGGTGCTGGAGCTGCGCATTGGCATCGAAACCGAGGCCGCCGGGCTCGCCGCCCAGAGGAGAACGGCGCAAAACCTGCGCGACATGCGCTCGGCGCTCGACATCCTCACCACTACCATCGAAGCCGGGCGCGACGCCGTCGGCCCCGACTTTCAGTTTCACCTAGAGGTCGCGCGCGCCACGCAAAACAGCCACTTCGCCGAGCTGATGGCGTCGCTGGGCACGATGATCATTCCGCGTGCGCGGCTCGACCGCAAACCGGTGCCGGTAGACGACCGGCGCGACTACCTTCGACGCGTCAACAGCGAGCATGAAAGCATCTACGACGCCATCGCCAGCCAAGACCCCGAGGCTGCGCGCGCGGCCATGCGCACCCACCTGGCCAACAGCCGCGAGCGACGCCGCCGGGCCAACGCCGCCGGCTGAGCACGCTCAGGGTTTTGTGTGTTTCTGCGCGCCTATGTTGTACGATGACTGACAACACGCTGCCCGAAATCGAGGCAAAGGAGACGCCATGAGAGAGAACCGCTTGCGCACGATGTGGAAGGCGGGCGAAGCCGCCGTGAACGGCTGGCTGGCCATCCCCAGCAGCTTCTCAGCCGAGACCATGGCCCACCAGGGTTGGGACACGCTGACTGTGGACCTGCAACACGGCATGGTCGATTACCAGGCCATGATCCCGATGCTGCAGGCCATTTCCACCACCGACACGGTGCCGGTGGTGCGCGTGCCCTGGCTGGAGCCGGGCATCTTGATGAAGACGCTGGATGCGGGGGCATACGCCGTCATCTGCCCGATGATCAGCACGCGCGAAGACGCGCAAAAGCTCGTCGCCTACACGAGCTATGCACCCCAAGGCACGCGCAGCTTCGGGCCGGTGCGTGCGCTGCTCTACGGTGGCGCCGACTACCAGGCACATGCCAACGACACCATCGTGCGCTTCGCCATGATCGAGACCGCGCAGGCACTCGACAACCTCGACGCCATCCTCTCGGTCGAAGGGCTGGACGCGATCTACATCGGCCCGTCCGACCTGTCGCTCGCGCTTGGCTGCAAGCCCACCTTTGATGACGTCGAGCCGACAGCCGCGCAGGCCATCGATCACATCTTGGAGCGCGCCAAGGCGCACGGCGTGGTGGCCGGCATTCACAACGGCGGGCCCGAGGCCGCGCTGGCGCGCATAGCCAAGGGCTTTCAGTTCGTGACCGTCAGCTCCGACGCGCGGCTGATCGCTGCGGGTGCGCAGCAGATCATGGGCGCGATGCGAGCCGGCCAGCGCAAGCCGGATGCGGGCGCCGGCTCTTACTAAGCCATCGTGGAGTTCCGCTTTTCGCGGGAATGACGGGTTCACCAAGGAACACAAATGAAGATCGGATTCATAGGCCTGGGCATCATGGGCGCACCGATGTGCGGCCACTTGATTGCGGCCGGGCATGAGCTGTACATCCACACGCGCAAGCCAGCGCCAGCTGACATCGCAGGCAAGGCCACGGCCTGCGCGAATGCTGCCGCGGTGGCGCAGGCGGCCGAGGTCGTCATCCTGATGCTGCCTGACACGCCTGACGTCGAGGCGGTGCTGTTCGGCAAGGCCGGCGTGGCCGAGGGCTTGGAGCGCGGCAAGACTGTTGTCGACATGAGCTCCATCTCGCCCATGGAGACCAAGGCCTTTGCCAAGAAGATCAACGACCTGGGTTGCGACTATGTTGACGCGCCCGTGTCGGGCGGCGAGGTGGGCGCCAAGGCCGCGTCGCTGACCATCATGGTGGGCGCGAGCGAGGCTGCGTTCGAGCGCGTGAAGCCGCTGTTCGAGAAGATGGGCAAGAACATCACGCTCGTGGGCGGCAACGGCGACGGCCAGACCTGCAAGGTGGCCAACCAGATCATCGTGGCGCTCAACATTGCGGCGGTGGGCGAGGCGCTGGTGTTTGCCAGCAAGGCCGGCGCAGACCCGGCCAAGGTGCGCCAGGCGCTGATGGGCGGCTTTGCGGCCAGCCGCATTCTTGAAGTGCATGGCGAGCGCATGATCAAGCGCACCTTCAACCCGGGCTTTCGCATCGGCCTGCATCAGAAAGACTTGAACCTCGCGCTGCAAGGTGCACGCACGCTGGGCGTGGCCTTGCCGCAGACAGCGGGTGCGGCGCAGCTGATGCAAACCTGCGCCGCCAACGGCATGGACCAGCTCGACCACTCGGCGCTCGTCAAGGCACTCGAACTGATGGCTGACCACCCTGTGATGCCCGATCCTGCGGGTTGAGAATGTCGGCATGAGCTTGGACCCGCGCGCCTTTCTTCGCTCGCTCTTTGATGCGGCGATTGCTGCGGCACAACCGGCGCGGGTGATGGCTGCGCACCTGCCGCCGCCGCCCAAAGGCCGCACCCTGGTGCTAGGCGCGGGCAAGGCCGGCGGCGCGATGGCAGCAGCGGTCGACGCGCTCTGGCCGCAAGGCGCGCCGCTGTCAGGCCTGGTCGTCACGCGCTACGACCACGTGCCACCGGCCTACAGGGAGCAGCGCGGCCGCATCGAGGTCGTGGAAGCCTCCCACCCGGTGCCCGACGAAGCCGGTGCTCGCGCCGCGCAGCGCATCGTCGAGCTGACACGCGGCCTGACACCTGACGACCTGGTGCTGTGCCTCATCTCCGGCGGCGGCTCGGCCTTGCTCAGCATGCCGGCTGCAGGCCTCACGCTCGCCGACAAGCAGCACATCAACAAGGCGCTGCTGCACAGCGGGGCCAACATCGCCGAGATGAACTGCGTGCGCAAGCACCTCTCGGCTATCAAGGGCGGGCGCCTCGCTGCGATGTGCGCGCCGGCGCCTGTGGTCACGCTGCTGATCTCCGACGTGCCGGGCGATGACCCGAGCGTGATCGCGAGCGGCCCCACCGTTGCCGATGCCAGCACCTGTGCCGATGCCTTGGCCGTATTGAGGCGCTACCGCATCGACATACCCGTCGCGGCGCTTGACGGCTTGCAACGCGGCACGCTTGAAACACCCAAGCCCGGCGACCCGCTGTTCGAGGGCCATGCGGTGCGCCTCATGGCCACGCCGCAGGCCAGCCTGCAGGCCGCCGCCGAAGCCGCGCGCACGGTGGGCATGCACGCCCATATCCTGAGCGACGAGATCGAAGGCGAGTCGCGAGAAGTGGGCAAGGTGCATGCGGCCTTGGCGCGCGCCATTTCGCGCCGCAATCAGCCGTTTGCCAAGCCTTGCGTGATCTTGAGCGGCGGTGAGACCACGGTCACCGTGAAACCCGGTGCCGATACCACGGCGAGCCGGGGCGGGCGCGCCACTGAGTTCTTGCTCGGCTGCGCCATTGCCCTGCAGGCCGAGCCGCAAGTGTGGGCGCTGGCGGGTGACACCGATGGCATTGATGGCGTACAAACCAATGCCGGCGCCATCGTCACGCCCACCACGCTGGCGCGAGCCGCAGCCCTGGGCCTCAAGGCGCAAGATCGGCTGGACGCCCACGACGCGTGGCATTTCTTCGAGCCGCTCGGTGACCTGGTGGTGACTGGCCCTACGTTCACCAACGTCAACGATTTCCGGGCACTGCTGATTCTTTAGGCCTGGCCGCGAGCGCCGACCGCAGCACTCTCCAGCGTCTTGATCGATGCCATGGTGAGCCTGTAACTCAGCCTCTCAGCAACGCGCTCGGCACCCAGGCTTTCATAGAAGGCGATCCCTCTAAGGTTGGCCGCATTGACCGGCCAATCGATGCGGGAGCAGCCATGCTCGATAGCGTGGCGGGCCACCCACGCCATGAGAGCCTTGCCCACGCCTTGGCTTCTTTCTGACGAACGCACATAGAGTTCTTTGAGGGTGCACTGGCGACACTTCTCCGGCGCAGGCTCTACCAGGGAATAGGTGAGCGAGATGGCTGCAAGCCCCAGGGCTTGCCCGTCTTCTCGTGCCGCCACCACCAGGCGCAGGGGTGAGTCGGCCGCCAACAGGTTGTGGAGCAGGTGCTCACGAACCACTTCCCGCGAGACCGCAGCCCCTTCGTTGTAGTAGGCGTGCAGACCGCCGAGCAGGTCGACCATGGACTCGTGTTGATGCGGTTCGAGAAGTGCAACGTGCATGCGGTCTCCTGGGCAAGGTGGATGGAGGCACTTTTTAGCAAGCCGAGCCAATTTCAGCAATGAGGCTAATGCTTTCTGCGAGGGGCAAAGACCCTCAAGAAATAAAACATGCGTGCAACCCGGCTCACCCGATGTACGCTGTGACCGCGCCACAATGCGCACCTCAATACAAATCAAAAAAATGCTGAGGGAGGTTCACCCAGAAATGCATAGAGAACCTCATGAAAACCAGAGACGTCGAGATCTTCACAGGCAAGCGCTTCAAGGTGCCGCAAGGCATTCAGCGCATTGACCACCGCGCCACCCATGGCTGGCAGTTGCGCTACGGCGGCACCAAGCTTTTTTCGGATGGCTCCCAAGACGGCCTCGGTGCAGCGGCCTCGCTGAAGCTGGCCACTGAAGAGCTGTTCAAACGCATCGCCAAGTTGCCCGCCCCTTCGCGCCTGCAGCGCGCGCCCAACGAAAACAAGACCACCGATCTGCCGGTGGGCATCTCGGGCCCCATCGTGCGCACGCGGCCGGGTGCCAAGGTGAGCGAGTGCAACCTGCTGGTGTCGCTGCCGCGCTACGGCAGCATCCCGCGGCGCAGCACGATCTACATCGGCAACGAAAACACCTACACCGTGCAGCGCTACAAGCTGGCGCTGGAGCGCGCCATCAAGCTGCGCGACGAAGCCGAGAAGACCTACCGGCGTGAGGCGACGCGCGCCAAGCGCGCCGGTGCGCAGGTACTGATCGAGAAGCAGAGCCGGCGCGCCTCCGCAGCGCGCTGAGGCGCTCTTGCGCCGCCCGAGCGGGCGCCCCTGCCCTTTTAGTCTGTGAGCGCAAGCCGCCCGCAACCGCGGGCGTCGCGGCGTGGCGGGCCGTGCACATGCGCGTCAGCCCCTCTTGTCACCGCGCGGGTGATGGACTAAAAACGAAAAGATTCGGGCATAAACGAAAACAAACTAGGGTTGTTTATTGTCAATAGGCTTTCGCTTCCTGGTTCATTTTTGTGTTCGTTTCAATTCCCTGGGCACCAGACCCACCACCCGACCGGCCACGCGCCGGCACACCGGAGACAATCCTCATGCTGCGTTCACGCCGTCATCTCATTGCTCTTGCGAGCCTCACTGCCATCGGCCTCCCAGGCTGCGCCTCGATGATGGGCAAGCCGTCGCCCACCTTCACCCTGCCGATGGCCGACGGCACCAAGCTCTTCGTGCGGCGTTGGCTCGCCGTGAGCGGCACGCCTAAGGGTGTCGTGCAAATGGTGCACGGTGCTTCCGAGCACAGCGGGCGCTATGACCGCTTTGCGCAGCACCTCAACAGCGACGGCTGGTTGGTGTACGCCGATGACCACCGCGGCCATGGCTACACGCGTGTGCGTAGCGGTGCGCTTGGCGACGCAGGCCCTGATGCCTGGAACAAGTTCGTCAGCGACGAGAAGTCGCTCAACGAATACATCGCGGCGCAGCACCCGGGGCTCAAGGTCTTCATGCTCGGCCACAGTATGGGCTCGTTCATCGCCCAAGACTACGCGGCGCGCTACGGCAACACTGTGTCTGGCGTGGTGCTGTCGGGCAGCAACGGCGTGCTGGCCAATGCTGACCAGACGGTGGCCGCCGTGAAAGACCTCGCCAAGGCCAACCCCATGGCCCCGTCGCCGGTGCTCGCGGGCGTGTTCGAGTCGTTCAACAAGCCTTTCACCGGCAAGCCCGGTTTCGATTGGCTCAGCCGCGATGCGGCCGAGGTCAAGAAGTACCAGGAGGATTCGATGGCCGGCTTCGCCTTCAACAACGAGCTGGTGGCCGACTTTTTCGCCGGCCTGCGCGACCTGTGGAACCCGGCCCATGAGGCGCGCATTCCGAAGGCCTTGCCGATCTACGTGGTCTCGGGCGACAAAGACCCGGTGAGCGGCAACACCGCAGGCCTGGACGTGCTACTGGCCAACTACAAGCGCTACGGCCTCACCGACGTGCAGCACAAGTACTACCCGGGTGCGCGCCACGAGATTTTGAACGAGACCAACCGCGACGAGGTCGAGGCCGACATCATCGGCTGGCTGAACGCCAAGCGCGGCTAAGCAGTGCGGCTGCGGGCCTTAGTTCGCAGAGGCTGCGCCTGAGGCCGGCAGGCCGAGCCGGCGCGCCGTTCTCTCGATGGCGCCACCGGCCGCTGACGCGCCGCGCTCGGCTGCGCTGGCCGCGGTTTTGAGGCCGCTCTTGGCGGCATTCACGCCACGCTCCACGCCACTTGCTGCCGCGTGCGCGCCGCGTTGCACGCCACTGGCCGCGGCATGGGCGCCGCGCTTGGTGGCGCCTTCGACTTTGGTGGCCACACTGGAGGCACCGCTCGCAGCGGAGTCGGCCACCTCGGTCGCCCCGGCCACGGCAAGACCTGCGGCGCTTTGCAACACCAGCACCAGGGCCACATTCCAAATCAGTTTGCGCATCTCAGACTCCCACGTTTAGCGTCGCAGGATGATAGTCGCGGCTTTTGCTCGCGCGGCGCCAAAGCCGCACTGTCGCCGTACAGCAGTGCGCGAAAGCGGGCATGACGGCCACGGCGGCACAATCGATGCGCATCGTCGGCGTCACCCGAGGAGAACCTGAATTGCTCACCTTGTACTTTGCCCCTGCCACCTGTGCCCTGGCCGCGCACCTCGCGCTCGAAAGCGCCGGTGCCGACTACCAAGCGGTGCGTATCGACTTCGGGCGTAACGAGCAGAATTCAGCCGGCTACCTGAAGCTCAACCCCAAGGGCCGCGTGCCCGCACTGGTGACGAGCCGCGGCATCCTCACCGAAACCCCCGCCATCCTGCTGTTCATCGCCCAGACCCACCCGCAAGCGGACTTGGCCCCGCTCGACGATGCGTTCGAGCTCGCGCGCATGAACGCCTTCAACAGCTACCTCAGCTCCACCGTGCACGTGGCCCACGCGCACGGGCGCCGCGCCTCGCGTTGGGCCGACGACCCGGCCGCCATTGCCGACATGCAGAAGAAAGTGCCGCAGACCATGAGCGGCTGCTACGAGCTGATCGAGCACGAGTTCTTCAAGGGCCCGTGGGTGATGGGCGAGCGCTACACGCTGAGCGACCTGTACCTCTTCACGCTGTCGCAATGGCTTGCAGGCGACGGGGTCGACGTGAAGCGCTTCCCCAAGGTGGCCGATCACATGCAGCGCATGGCGGAGCTGCCGATCGTTCGCAAGGTGTTGGCGGCGCAGAGCGCGAAGGCCTGAGTTGCCCCGCCGGCGCGCGGCCAACTCGATTCGACGCTGGCTTAGGAGAGCGTTCGCTTGAAGAAGGCAACCGTGCGCTGCCAGGCTTGCTTGGCGGCGGCCTCGTCGTAACGTGGCGTGGTGTCGTTGTTGAAACCGTGTTGCACGCCGGGGTAGATGTAGGCCTCGTAAGCCACGCCGGCTGCCTTCAGCGCGGTCTCATAGGCTGGCCAGCCAGCGTTGATGCGCTCGTCGGCGCCGGCGTATTGCAGCAGCAGCGGTGCCTTGATGCGCGCGGCCTCGGCAGCGGAAGGTTGCGCGCCGTAGAAGGGCACACCTGCTGCGAGACCGGGCAGGCGTGTGGCCAGGTAGTTCACGATGCCGCCGCCGTAGCAGAAGCCCACCGCGCCGACCTTGCCGTTGCCCGCAGGCAAGGCCTTCAGGTACTGGTAGGCCACGACGAAGTCTTCACGCGTCTTGGCTTGGTCGAGCTTGGAGAAAAGCTCGCGTGCCTTGTCTTCGTCGCCGGGGTAGCCGCCAAGGGGGGCGAGTGCGTCGGGCGCGAAGGCGACGAAGCCGTCGAGCGCCAGGCGACGGGTGATGTCTTCGATGTGCGGGTTGAGGCCACGGTTTTCATGGACGACCAACACCGTGGGCAACTTGCCGGAGGAGGCTTGCACGGGCTGGGCGAGGTAGCCGCGCACCGTGCCGTAGCCTTGCGGTGAGGGCAGCTCGATGCGGCTCGTCTTGAGCCGCGCGTCTAGCGGCGGCACCTGCTGCGCTTGGGCGAAGTCCGGGCTCAGTGCTGCCAGCCAGCCTGCAGCGGTGGCACCGACTGCCGCGTACTTGGCCGCCCCATCCAGAAAGCCGCGCCGGCTCAAGCCACCATGCACGTACTGATCGAAGAGCTTCAACACTTCGGGTGGGAAGTCTTTGGCAGTCAAACGGCTCATGGGTTCACTCCTGGGGTGGTGTCGTGGGCTCGGCAGGCGACTATGCAATCACCCGAGGAACCACCTGCCCGTGGTGGGTATGTGCCCGGCGGGGGATGAACAACGAAAACAAAATCGTCAGAACGGCAGCAGCTTGAAGTTGGCCACCCGTTCGGCCAGCCAGATGGCGGCGATGGCAGCGATCAGCAAGGAGCCGCCGATGAAGATCAGGCGCTGATACAGCCAGCGCTTGCGCAGGCCGAAGGCCACCGGCAGAAACACCGCCACGATGGCGAGCTGGCCACACTCGACGCCGACGTTGAAGCCGACCAGCGCGAGCAGCAGCGCACCTTGCGGCAAGCCCAGGTCGCCCAGCACGCTCGCGAAGCCGAAGCCGTGGATCAAGCCGAAGCAAAACGCCACCAGCCAACGCCGGCCCTGGAACACCGGCCACACGTTGTTGAGAGCGGCCAGCACCACCGACGCCGCAATCGCTGACTCGACCCAGCGGGTAGGCAGTGACACCAGCCCCAGCGTAGCAAGCGACAGTGTGATCGAGTGCGCCACGGTGAAGGCGGTGACGATCTTGGCCACTTCCCAGAACGACTGCTTGAAGCTGCCCGCCGCTTCCCAACGCGGTTTGCGCCACACCAGCACAGCCGGCAGCAACAGCGAGAGCAGGAAGAGGATGTGGTCGAAGCCTATCCAGATGTGCCACACGCCTTCGCGCACGTAGTCGCTGAACTGCGAGAAGAGGCTCATGTCTTTCAGCGCGAAGACTTGCTGTCGGGCTGCCGGGCTGAAGATGGCGGTGCGCGTGTGGCTTTGCGCGCTCAGGTTGAGCAGGCCGCGGTGCTGCGGGTCGATGTCGGCAAAGAGGCTGTAGGTGAGGGTGAGCTGTGCGGGCGCATGGGCGCAGCGGATGCGCAAGTGCAGCACGCTGTAGGCACCGTCGGAATGGTGGTCGACCTGCTGCTCCGGCACCTCGACCTTGCAAGCTGCACCGTCGCTCTGCACGGCCAGGCGTGCCAGGGCGTACGCGGCGATCTCGGCGTGCTTGGCGCGTGTTTCACCCCAGGTGATGTTGCCGTCGCCATCGGCGTCGAGGCCTATCGCGTAGTCGAGGTCGCGCAGGGCGATATCCCAGCGGCCGGTTATGTCGCCGACGCTGGTGTCGGTCACCTGCAGGCTGAGGTAGCTGTCGGAGGGCTTGTGGGCTTGCGCCGAAGACAGGCCTATCCACAGGGCGGCGAACAGCAGCCACGCGCGCATCAGGAGCCACCCTTCAGCTTACGGGCCAGCGCATTCAAGGCGGTGCTTTCGATGTGCGAGGCGGCCATCCACTGCAGCACCGGCTCGGCCGCCGCGGGTTGGCCGGCGGCGAGCGCGGCTTCGAGCAGGATGCGTGCGTCAGCGGGCTCGCGCTGCACGGCGTAATTTTGTTGCGCGAGCTTCAGTGCTTGCGGCGCTTGGCCGAGCACCCCCAGGGTGAAGCGCGATTCTTCTTTCTGGTGGGTGGCGTCGCCGCGCAGGCGGGCGTCTTCGAAGCGCGCGCTGAGATCGTGTTGCCAGATGGCAAGCATCGGGCTCTTCAACGCCTTCGCGGCGAGCACCAGGCGCAGCAACAAGAGATCGGAGCGCGTCTTGTCTTTCAGCAGCCCCAGCACCTCAGCCGGGCGCTCGCGATCAAGCAGGAAGTCGGCATAGGCGGCCAGCAGGTAGCCGTCGGTCAGGCCCAGGCCCAGCGCGCGGCGATAGCTGGCCTCGGCTTCAGTGTGGCGGCCCAGGCGGTCTTCGATCTCAGCCAGGCGCGTCAGCACCCAGAGCTGCTCTTCGGGCGTGGCCTCAGGGTGTTGCGACAGCGCGTTGCGCAGGCGGGTCGCCGCCGCGCTGGCGTGGCCGGTGACGGAGTGCACATTGGCGATGCAAGCAATGCCGATCAAGGGCGTGGCCAGGGAGGCCACTTGCTCGCAGGCGCGCTGCGCGCCGGAGTAGTCGGCCTGCACCATGCGGATGGCGGCCTGCCAGGCCCAGGCCTCGCCTTGCTGCGGGTCTTGCTGCAAGGCAGCCTCCAGGTCGGCGAGTGACGCATCGAACTGGTGGCTGAATTGCAACAGGATGGCGCGCATCACCCGCACAGCCACCGGCGGGTCAGCCATGCCCCACCACGGCGCCAGCGCGGCCTGGGCGTAGCCGATGTAGCGGGGGTCGCCTTCAGCGGCCACTTCGTTGTAATAGCGCCGCGCCAGGTGCACGGCCAGGTCAGGGCTGTTGGGGTTTCGCGTCAGTTCGGCTCGCAACTCTCGCAGCTGGCGCATGCGCGGGTCGGCGGCTCGCGCCGGCAAAACTTCGAGCACTTCGGCGTCAGAGCCCGGCGTATAGGGCGTTGCGGCCACATTGCCGGCAAAAGCGGCGAGTAAAAGGGCAAGACAGAGGGGGGCGGCGAAGCGCATAGGCCGAAGGGAAGCAAGGGCGGCATGGTAGCAACGGATCGATAAATTCCGCGTTTTGGATCAGAATGCGCCCCGGCCCTGTCATGCAATGTCAGCGCTCTTCCAACCCTATCCAGGAGATAACTATGACCAAGCTTCTTTCGACCCTGATCGTTGCCGCATTCGCCTTCACCGGTGTTGCAGCCCAAGCTGCATCGCACGCCGGTGCCGCCCCCATGAAGGCCAGCGAGCCGGCCGATGGCGCCAGCGCCGCCAAGAAGAAGATGATGAAGAAGGAAATGAAGAAAGAGAAGGCAGAAGCCAAGAAAGAAGAAGCGAAGAAGTAATTCTTC
The DNA here is from genome assembly GCF_046595475.1 of Rhizobacter sp. GTDB lineage: Bacteria > Pseudomonadota > Gammaproteobacteria > Burkholderiales > Burkholderiaceae_C > Rhizobacter. The sequence continues at coordinate 50,170 of NZ_JBKJOQ010000018.1, read as the reverse complement.
AGCCGCTTTTTCTATGCGGCTACTTGTCGCAGAGGGTGTGCGACAAACTAAAGGCAGGAGGTTTCTCCTGCCTTTTTTCTTGGGTGTTTTGCTTTCGCGTGCTCAGGGCGCGACGCGCGATCGCCTAAGGGCGCGCAATGCACCCACCGGCGGCCCGACAAGCGGCGCACGCGGCGCCGGGGTGCGCGTGGGTTGACGCTCACCTTGCGAGAGCGACCACGCACAGCTTTGTGCGAGGGCCCATGCCGCCACCACGAACAAGCCCATGCCGGCGATAGCAAACAAGACCAGCAGCGCGCCATGCACCCACTGATCGCTGAAGACAGCGAACAGCACACCCGAAAGCGCTGCGGTGAAGCCCGCTCTCATGCTGCCGGTGGCACCCAGCATGCCGCCTAGCGCCAGCGCGTAGCAGGCCACAAAGACCCATGCCAGCACCATCTGCGCGAAGCTCAGATTTTTGAGGGTGAGGAGGATGCCGTCCATGGCGCTGAGCATAGACAAAGAGTTAGGCGCGTGGATGTCAGAAAACGCCGCGTTGTGCACTTCCACCGAGATGAGGGGAGTGCACGCAGGCGCGCGTGTAACGGACTCGTGCTGCGCGCAACAGCTTTGTGTGAAACCTCTCGTTCGGGGCTTGCGGCGGGGCCGCGCCAACCTGAATTCTCAGGTTCTCACCGAGCGGGTGCGGTGCTGTAATGCACAGCAAGCTGCAAACCTATTGAAGGGGGGCGCATGGGGTCACGGTGGTGGCAAGGCGAGAGACCCACGACGATTCGGGCGCGGGTGCAGCTGCTTGTCGTGGCCTGCGTGGTACCGGCGTGGCTGCTCGCGTTTGCCATCTCCTATGTGTCGTATCAGCGCGAGCGAAATGCGATCGTGATCACCACGGTGCAGGCCGCTCGCTCGCTCACGCAATCGGTGGAGCGCGAGTTTTCGACCAGCATTGCCGTGCTGCAGACGTTGGGCACGTCGACCCACATTGATGAAGGCGACATGCGCAGCTTTCACGCGAGCGCTAGCGAGACGCTGCGCTACAGCTCGGGTGAGGTCATCTTGCTGCTTGACACCGAGCTGCGAGTGCTGATGAGCAGCCAAACGAGATTCGGCACGCCCCTGCCCACACTGAAGCACGACCGCTTCCCGCAGGTGATGGTGACCCGGCAGCCGGCGGTGTCCGAGTTCTTCATCGGACAGGTCTCCCGTGAGCCCCAGGTGGCCGTGGCCGTGCCGGTGATACGCAACGCACGCGTGATCGGCCGGCTGGAGATGGTGCTTTCGCCTCAGCGCTTCACCCAGCTTCTGGCGCGCCAGCAGATGGATCCGGATTGGACGGTGGCCGTGCTCGACAGCCATGGCGTGATCGTGGCCCGCAACCGCAAAGCCGAGAGTTTCGTGGGCCAGCCTGCCACCCCGGCGATGCTGCAAGCGCTGAAGGATTCACCTGAAGGGAGCTCGCGTGGGAAGACGAAAGACGGCATCGACGTTATCGCCTGCTTCAGCCGCTCATCTGCCTACGGCTGGTCCGTGGCCATCGGCGTGCCCGAGGCGGCGCTCAACGCCAGGCTTGAGCGCACGCTCGTGGCGTACATCGCCGGAACGGCGGCCATGCTGACCTTGGGCCTCTTGTTGGCCAGCGTGATCGGGCGGCGCATCTCGGAGCCCATTCAGGCGCTGGTGGCGCCAGCTCTGGCCATCGGCATGGGTGAATCGGCGAGCATTGCGCCGTCGCCGGTGCGCGAGGTGGCCGAGCTGGGCCAGGCCTTGCAGCAGGCGCTGGCGCTCCTGCGTGAGCGCGAGCAGGCTCGCCAACAGGCAGTCGCTTCACTGCGTGACAGCCAATCGCGCCTGCGCATGGTGCTTGATGCCAGCCAGATCGGTGATTGGGATCTCGACCTGCGCACCGACGAATTGCACCATTCACTGCGTCACGACCAGTGCTTCGGCTACTCCGGGCCGGTGCCCGACTGGACGGTGGCAACTTTCTTCGATCACGTGCATCCCGATGATCGGGAGCGGGTCAACCGGAACATGCAGGCCGTGCTTCGCGACGGCAAAAGCTGGCAGCAAGATTGTCGCGTGGTGTGGCCTGATGGCAGCGTGCATTGGCTGTCCACGCACGGCACCTGCCTCAGCGAAAACAGCGTGCCGTACTTCATGATGGGTATCGTGATCGACATTTCCGACCGCAAGCAAAGCGAAGAGCTGCGGCTGAACAGCGTGCGCCTGGAGCTCGAGAACCAGCAGATGCAGGAAGCCAACCGGCTCAAGAGTGAGTTCCTGGCCAACATGTCGCACGAGTTGCGCACGCCGCTCAACGCGGTCATCGGCTTCGCTGACATCCTGCGCAGCAGCAGCGCGCCCTTGCCAGCGATCAAGCAACAAGAGTTCCTAGGCCACATTGCATCGAGCGGGCGCCACTTGCTGCAGCTGATCAACGACGTGCTCGACTTGTCCAAGGTTGAATCGGGCAAGCTCGATTTTTTTCCCGAATGGGTGGACCTGCCGCGGCTCATGGGCGAAGTGACCGGGGTATTGCAAGCCGAGCTGGCGCTCAAGGGCATCACGCTCATCACCGAGCTCGAGCCGGGCCTGACCGACCTGCTGCTCGACCCGGCTCGGCTCAAGCAGATGCTCTACAACTTTCTGTCGAATGCCATTAAGTTCACCGACCCCGGTGGGCAGGTGGTGCTGCGCGCGTTTGCGCAAGGGCCTTCGCATGTGCGCATTGAAGTGGAAGACACGGGCATCGGCGTTGCCGAAGCCGATCAGCACAAACTCTTTCACCAGTATCAGCAGATCCACAGCGGCTACGCCAAACCGCACCAGGGCACCGGCCTGGGCCTCGCGCTGACGCGCCGCCTGGCGGAGTTGCAAGGTGGCTCGGTCGGGGTGCGCAGCACACTCGGCGTGGGCAGCGTCTTTCATCTGGTGCTGCCGCGCCGCAGCGGTCGGCACGGCATCGAGCCGTAGGGCGCATTTCTCAAATCCTGAAGCCCCGTGCGTGTGGTGAGTCGACAGGCGCGGTGATAGATTCGCGCCTCGTCTGGTCGCATTGGTTGTTGGTGGCGAGCACGACACACCCCCGCACGTACACAAGAGAACCTCATGAGCGCAGACACCAGCACCCAGGCACGCAGCACCCTCGGCGCCATCGGCATCGGCGTGAGCGATCTGAGCCGATCGGCCGACTTCTACATGCGCGTGCTAGGCATGAAGCAGCTGCGCACCTTCAAACTGCCCTACATGGATGAGATCGTGCTGGGCCTGGAGGGCAGCCGCGGCTCGGCCATCGTGCTGATGCAATGGACGGATGGCTCGGAGCGCCATTACGGCAACAACGCCATCAAGCTGGTGTTCTATGTGCCAGACCCCAAGGCCCTGGTGCAACGCATTCGCGACGAAGGGCTTGAAATCGTGCGCGAGCCCGTGCCGGTGCCAGCCCTGGGAAATGCAGTGGTGGGGTTTGCCAAGGACCCTGATGGCTACCTCATCGAGATCCTTCAGGCAACGCCCAAGGTGGCCTGAGGCCGCAGACGATGGCCGCTGCCCCGATCAAGTCCAAACCGCGCGCGCCCAGGGCACGCCTGTCTGCCGATGAGCGGCGCACCCAGATCTTGGACAGCGCCACGGTACTCATCCTGCATCACGGGCTGTCGCACTGCACGCTGGAAGAGGTGGCCGCCACGGCGTCGATCAGCAAGGCGCTCATCTACCGCCATTTCTCCAGCCGCGATGAGCTGCTGAAGGCGTTGCTTGAGCGTGAGTTCAGCGTGTTGCGCGGGCGAGGCCTGGGTTCGTTTCCGCCCGACACCCCCTTCGAACACATCCTGCGCGTGGCCACCCAGCAGGCGTTCGACTACCTCTATGAGCGCGGTGCGATCTTGCGCGAGCTGTTCAGCGACCGCGCAGCCATCAAGCTGCTGCAAGGGCGTGACCGCGACGAGCGCATGCTCAGCACGCAGTTCTTCGTCGAGAAGTCGATCCGCACTTACCGCGTGCCGCCTGAGGTGGCGCAGATCATCGCGGTCATCACCATCAACGCGCCAGCCTCGGCGGCGCGCGGGCTGCGCAAGTTCGGTTTCTCGCCGCAGATGAGCGCCGACGTGTGGTCCGAATTCATGCTCGGCGGGTGGGCCGCACTGGCCAAACGCTTCGGCGAAGCCGCCGTGCCGGTGGCCCCGCAGGCCCATACCGAAACCTCCAAATCCACCCTGCGGGCGGCCCGCAAGCGCTGAACAAGACGTGTCGCCCGTCGTACCGGGTGTTCCGTTGGTGCGCCGCAACGAAGGGATTCCCCTCGCTTGTGCGCGAATTCTCGGCTTGTAGACTCTTTGTCTACTAAGGTGCGCACCGTGAGTCGTGCATCGACTAACTACCGAGATCAGAGACGGTGGAGACGAGCCTGAACCTGGCGCAGGGCAGGGACAAGACCCAAAACTTGGAGACAACGACATGAAGAGATCAATTCTTGCTCTGGCGTCACTCGCTGCCTGCGTGGGCACTGTGCACGCGGCCGACAGCGTGACCCTCTTCGGTGGTGTAGACGGCAACGTCACACGTGTCAGCGCCGACGGCAAAGGTCATGTCTGGCAGGTGCGTGACGGTGGCATGTACGTGAGCAAGATTGGCTTCACCGGCAGCGAAGACCTGGGTGGTGGTTTTCGCGCCCACTTCTATCTGGAGTCGCAAGCCAACAGCGACACCGGCACCGGCGTAGCCACCAACACCAACAACCTCTTCAGCGGCGGCTCCCCTGCCGGTGCTTTCGCCTGGAACCGCAAGGCCACGGTGAGCCTGTTCACGCCGGTGGGCGAAGTGCGCATGGGCCGTGACTACACCGCCACCTTCGTGCCTGCGACCTACTTCGACCCGTTCTTCAGCGCGGGCGTGGCCAGTGCCGTCAACTACCAGCCTTACTACAAGTACATCTCCACGATCGGCCAGACACTGGCCCCTGGCACGCTGGTGCGCGCCAGCAACATGTTGGGCTACTTCATCCCCGCGACCTGGGTGCCGGGCTTGTATGCCTATGGCCAGGTTGCGCTGGGCGAAGGTGTGGGCCCGCGCTACACCGGCATAGGCTCGGGCTACCGCAGCGGCCCGTTGTTCGTGGCGGCGGCCTACGGCAAGACCAAGGCGCCGCTCACCGACACCGGCGCCTACCTCACCGCGCCTACCGCCAGCGGCAACAACAACCTCAACGTGTTCTCGGCAGGCGCGTCGTACAAATTCGGCGGCAGCTTCACCGTGATGGGGTTCTATCACTCGCAGAAGCTTGATTCCTTCGGCCAGCTGGGCGGTCCCACCGAGACAGACCGCAAAGTTGACGACCTGCTGATCGGCTTCTCTTGGGCCATTGGCGTCAACACGATCAAGGCGTCGTACATGGCGCGCAACGACAAGGGCCTGGCCGATGCCGACTCGCGCCAGGTGGGTGTTGGGTACTCGTACCACTTGTCCAAGCGCACGGCGGTGTACGCCAATTACGTGACCATCAAGAACGACAACTCGGCCAACTACAACTTCATTGCCTCCGGCTTCCTGCCGACGGCGGGTGGTAAGGCCAGCGCCGCGCAGGCAGGCATTAGCCACAATTTCTGAGTTTCCTAGGCGATGCCGGAGAGACTCCGGCTGCATGTTTGAATGGGGCTTCGGCCCCATTTTTTTCAGGGTATGCCCGGATGAGGTGGCGGCGTCTGAGAGGCGAACAATGAGGCTCGAAACCTCAGCGAGACACTCATGACACAAGACACGCCACCTGCCACCGACCCCGCAGTTTTGCAGCAGATGTTTGGCCGGGCGATGGCGCAAGGCATGGCCTTGGCGTTTTGGGCGGGCGTGATCCCGCAGGCGCCGGCCCTGGTGTCTGATGCCGGTACCCGCAGTTTTGCGCAGCTCAACGCACGCTGCAACCAACTGGTGCGGGCACTGCGCACCCGTGGCCTTCAAGCTGGCGATGGCGTGGCGGTGATGTGCAGCAATCGGCTCGAATTCGCCGAGGTCCTGTGGGCCACGCGCCGCGCAGGCTTGCGCGTGACACCCATCAACTGGCACCTCACCGCCGAAGAGGCGGCCTACATCGTCAACGACTGCGACGCCAAGGTGCTGCTGCTAGACGCGCGCTTTGCAGGCCTCGCCCCCGCTTTGGCCGAGCACACCCATTGCGCGCGCATTGCCATCGGTGGTGAGCTGGCTGGCTACGAAGACTACGAAACCATGCTGCAGCCGCAAGACACCGGCGACATCCCCGATCCGCAGCTCGGCACGTCAATGCTCTACACCTCAGGCACCACCGGCCGCCCCAAGGGCGTGAGCCGCGTGGCGGTGGCTGGCAGCCCCACCAGCGAGGCGGCCGCCTACCAGCCCGGCGTGAGTGTGCACCTGTGCACCGGCCCGCTGTACCACGCAGCCCCGCTCATGTTTTCGCTTGCGGTGCCCAACGCCTTCGGTGCCACCGTGGTGTTGATGGATGGGTGGGACGCCGAGCGCGCACTAGAGCTGATAGCGCAGCACCGCGTGACGCACTCGCACATGGTGCCCACCATGTTTCACCGGCTGCTCTCGCTGCCCGCCGCGGTGCGCGCGGCCCACGACACCAGCTCGCTGCAATACATCTTGCATGGCGCGGCGCCGTGCCCGGTGCCGGTGAAACGCGCCTTGATCGAATGGATAGGCCCCATCGTGCACGAGTACTACGCCGCCACTGAGGGCATGGGCAGCCTGGTCGACTCGCACACCTGGCTGCTCAAGCCAGGCACGGTGGGCCAGGCCGAGCCGGGGCACATCCGCATCCTGGGTGACGACGCCGGCGAGCTGCCGCCGGGCCAGGTGGGCACGGTCTATCTTCGTGCACCAGATGACGGCCGCTTCAGCTACTACAAGGACACCTCCAAGACGCAGCAGGCGTATGTGGGTTCGCACTACACGCTGGGCGACATGGGCTACCTTGATGAAGATGGCTTCCTCTTCCTCACAGACCGCAGCGCCAACCTCATCATCTCGGGTGGCGTGAACATCTACCCGGCCGAGGTGGAGGCGTCTTTGCTCACCCACCCGGCCGTGGCCGATGTCGGTGTGATCGGCGTGCCCAACGACGAGTGGGGCGAAGAGGTGAAGGCAGTGGTGCTGCTGCAGGGCGCGTACACCGCATCAGACGATCTCGCCCAAGCCTTGATAGCACACTGCCGCACCAACCTCGCGCACTTCAAGTGCCCGCGCAGCGTCGACTTCGTCGCCGAGCTGCCACGGCACGACAACGGCAAGCTGTACAAGCAGAAGCTGCGTGAGGCTTATCGCAAGCGCGTTTGATGGCTGAGGCTTGGATGCAGTGAAGAGGACGCAAAGGGCGCAAAGGGAAGACGCAAAGGACGCTAAGAAAACCGTCGTTGAATTCCTTGCGATCTTTGCGTCTTCCCTTTGCGTCCTTTGCGTCCAAAAAGAGCTTACCCAGGCTCTGCTGCTCAATAACCCATTTTTTTCTTCATCTCCTGATCCACCCATATGCGTGCGTGAATAGGGCCCGGCCGCTCTGCTCCTGCGCGCAGCTCGCCGCCGTAGTTTTTCACCCACGGCCACCAGGCCGTGTACACGTAGGGCACGGGCAGCCAGATGTAGGGTGACTTGTCGAGAATCTCGCGCGTCATGAGGCGCACCTTGATCTGGCGGATCTTCTCGTCGGGCTCGGCGAGCACCTCGCCCATCTTCTTGTCGAACTCGGGATCGTTCCAGCGCGAGGGGTTGAAGATAGAGGTCTTGCCGAAGTTTTTGCGGATCGAAGTGGTCGGGTTGGTGATGGTGCTGATCATGAAGTAGCCGGGGTCGTTGGTGCCCGTGGCCATGGCCCGCCCGTAGGCGCCGAACTCGGTCAGGTCCATTTCCATCTTCACGCCCACCTTGGCGAGATATGAGCCCACGAGGGTGACCAGGTCGTGGTTCTGCGTGTTGCTGCTCACCTGTACCTTGAAGCTGAAGCCGTTCGGGTAGCCGGCCTCGGCCAGCAGCTTCTTCGCCTTGTCGGGGTTGTAGGTGTAGAGCTCTTTGATCGACTCGGGCATGGCCGACAGCGGCTCGTAGTAGCCGGCGAAATCAGGGTGCTGCGGGTGCACGAACATCTCGGCGTTGCCGCCGTAGTAGGCCTTGACGATTTCCTGCTTGTTCACGGCCATGTTGAGCGCGCGCCGCACGCGCACGTCGTCGAAGGGCTTGGTGTCTGTGCGCATGGCGATCATCGTGCCCGAGATGCCCAGCCACTTCGAGGTCTTGAGCTTGGGCGCGCTCTTCTTCAGCTCGTCAATGGCGCTCCAGCTCACGAGCTCCAGCACGTCGAGCTTCGCGGTGCGCAGCGCCGTCAGCGCGGTCGCTTCTTCCTTGATGGTGCGGTAGCTGATCTTGTCGACGAAGGGCAGCTTGTAGGCCTGGCCGCCGATGGTGTCTTTGTCCCAATAGAGGGGGTTCTTGGTGAAGGTGCTGGAGCTGCCCTGCACGTAGTCGCTCAGCATGAAAGGGCCGCTGCCGTTCACGTGCTTCCAGTTGCCGGCCCCGGCGGCGCTCACTTCCTTGGGCACGATGGCCGAGTAGTAGCCATAGCCGAAGCGGTAGTCCCATTCCGCGTTGTAGTTCTTGAAGGTGAACACCAGGCTGTGCGTGCCGGTGGCTTCGACCTTGGCCACGTGGTCGAAGTAGCCCGGCTGCTTGCGCGGGCTCTTGAGCAGCCGCTCGTAGCTGTAGACCACGTCTTCGGCGGTCAGCTCGCGTGACTCCATCACACCAGGCTTGGCGGGAAACATCACGCCGCGGCGCAAGGTGATCTCCACCCGGAAGGGGTTGTCTTTCGTGACCCAGCTTTCGGCCAGCTCGCCGCGCGTGCCGTCGGGCGGCAGCCAGGCATCGGCGATGAAGCGGTGGGCGCCGCCGCGGTGCCGCGCCTTGGAGAGGTCGGCCGCAAACAGTTGTTCGTAAGTCAGGCCCGCGTCATTGTTGAGCTTCCACGACCAGTCGGCCGGGTCCCACGATTGCGCGTTGAGCGTGATGAACAGCGTGCCGATGTTGAGCGCGCCGCCGTACTGCGGCTTGTCGACTTGCGGCTTGTCAGCCTGTGCACTGGCAAGCGCAAGCGCAGGCGCCAGGGCCAATGCCGCAGCGAGTGCACCGGCGAAAAAGGGCGCCGCAATGCGGGGCAATGTCATGCAAAGCTCTCCTTGGGGTGGGTGCCGCGACATACTTTTTGTTCGACCGATCGGTGCCGGGCGCAGCCATCATGGCCCATGCCTGCTCTGTCATTGAGAGGGGAAACTCTGGGAATTGCAGGCCCACTTCAGGCCGCGCCCTGCGCATACCTGCCTTTCCAGGCGCGCCCCAGATGCACAACCTGTCACGAATGCACGGGTTTTGATGCAAGGTATTGCAGCGCAGAGCGTGCAGGCCTCAAGCCGGCCTGCCGGCACCCGATATCCGGAGTAACTCTTGCTCGTCGAGCCATGCGCCACCTTGTTCTCCGCTTTTGGCGGTTCTTACCCGTCAGCACACGTCTCTGTATCACCGCCGGTGGTGTGGCGGGTGGCTTGCTGCTGGGCCTGGCCGGCGCGACTGGGTGGATGCTGGAGCGCGCTTACGCCAGCAGCGTGCAGCTGGCCTACAGCGAAGTCGACAGCGCTTCGCAGCGCCTGGGTGACCGCGTGCAGCGCCTGCTCGACCAAGTGAACCAGACCGCCTCGCTGGTCAAGCACTATCAAGAACAGAATGGCAACGTCGACCTGGTTGCCCTGGAGAAGACGGGCCTGCTCGCCCCCGCGGGCCGCATCTCGGTGGCGCTGGCCGACCAGACCGGCCTGGTGTTTGCTCAAACCGCCGCGCGCGGCGCGGTGCCGCCCAAGCTCACGCATGTGACCGACCGCCAGCATTTCCAGGCCTCCTGGACGCGCACTGGCCTGGCCACCACGCAGCCAGTTTTCTGCGAAGAGCTTCAGCGCTGGATGGTGCCGGCGGGCCGCCAGCTCAAGCGCGCCGATGACAGCTTCGGCGGCGCCGTGCTGTTGGCCTTCGACGCAGCTCTGCTCACCGAAGGCTTCGTCGCCAACGACAGCCCGGGCAACGTGGTGGGCGTGGTGGGTGCGGACGGCATCTTCCGCTCGCGCTTGTCAGACCAGCGCCAGACCTCGGGTGACTTGATCGGTGGCGACAGCCTGGTGCAGGCGTCCAAGCGCATAGACCGCAGCATGAAGCCGACCCCGAGCCCCAGCGATCGCGTGGCACGCTTTACTTCGGTCACGCCAATCGCCGGGCACGACCTGTATGCGGTGGTGGCCGTGCCGGCCTCCACCTCGATGGCCGGCTATGAGGCGTTTCGAGCCGAGTCGCTCGCCGCGGCGCTCGCGGCCGGCCTGATCATCATCGTCATCACCGTGGTGCTCACCCGCCAGACGTACCGCCTGCGCCGCACCGTGGTCGAGAAAGAGCAAGCCGAGTTGCGCGTGTTCCACGAGAAAGAGCTGCTGGAAGTGACGCTGCGCTCCATCGTCGACGGTGTGGCCGCCACCAACCACCAGGGCCGCGTGACCTACCTCAACCCCGCCGCCGAAGAGATGACGGGCTGGACAGTGGCTGAAGCCATCGGCAAGCCACTCACCGAAGTGGCCTGCCTGGTGCACGCCCACACCCGCGAGCGCCTCAACTTCGGCCTGGCCGACCTGGCCCGCCCCGGCGCACAGGCCCGCTCGGCGCGCGACTCGGTGCTGATGCACCGCAGCGGCGTGCCGCGCTCGATCGAAGACTCGGGCGCCCCCATCCTTGGGCGTGGCGGCGCGGCCGTGGGTGCTGTGCTGGTGTTTCACGACGTCAGCCCGGCCAAAAAGCTGGCCGCTGAAATGTCCTACCAGGCCAACCACGACCTGCTCACCGGCCTGGCCAACCGCCCGGCCTTCGAGATGCGCCTGGACTCGGCGCTGGCCGTGGACGACCCCAAGGCGAGCGGCGTGGTGATGTTCCTCGACCTTGACCAGTTCAAGGTGGTCAACGACACCTGCGGCCATGTCGCGGGCGACCAATTGCTCAAGCAAGTGACGGCCTTGCTGATGCAAGAGATCCGCAAGCAAGACACGCTCGCCCGCCTGGGCGGCGACGAGTTCGGCGTGCTGCTCGAATCGTGCCCGATCGAGCCCGCCATGCGTGTGGCCGAAGCCATGCGTCGGCGCGTGAGCGAGCTGCAGTTCGTGTGGGAAGGCCGCTCATTCCAGCTCACGGTGAGCGTGGGCCTGGTGCCCTTCAAGGCTCATCAGTACAGCCGCTCCGACCTGCTGCGCGTGGCCGACTCGTCGTGCTACGTCGCCAAAGAGGCGGGCCGCAACCGCGTGCACGTGTACGACGAAGCCGACACCGCGGTGGCCCACCGCAACGGCGAGCTAGACTGGTTCTCGCGCTTGCAGAAGGCGCTGAGCGAAGACCGCTTCGTGCTTTACGCACAGCGCATCGCCTCGATCCAGGAAGACGGCGGCGGCTACGAAAGCGTCGAGGTGCTGATCCGCCTGCTCGACGACGAAGGCAAGATCGTTGCGCCCATGGCCTTCATTCCGGCGGCCGAGCGCTACGGCCTCATGCCATCGATCGACCGCTGGGTGATTTCGAAGGCGCTGAAGATGCACGCCGGCTTTGCCAAGCACTACAAGCTGCCGGCACGCTTCAGCATCAACCTGTCGGGCGCCTCGATGGCCGACGCCTCTCTGGTCGACTACGTGCGCCAGCAGCTCAAGACCCACCGCGTGGCGCCAGAGTTGGTGTGCTTCGAGATCACCGAGACCGCCGCTGTCGGCAACTTCGACATCGCGGTGCAGCTGATGCACGGGCTGCGTGAGCTGGGTTGCCGCTTCGCGCTCGATGACTTCGGCGCCGGCATGTCTTCGTTCACCTACCTCAAGCGCCTGCCCGTCGACTACGTGAAGATCGACGGCGCCTTCGTGAAAGACATGTCAAAAGACGCTGTCGACTTCGCAATGGTCGAGGCCATACACAACATCGCCCACCGCATGGGTCTGCGCACCGTGGCTGAGTTTGTGCAGAACGACACCACCATCGACATGCTGCGCAGGCTGGGCGTTGACTACGTGCAGGGTTACGGCGTCGAGAAGCCGCGCCCACTGGACGACGAAGCCCGCGGCACCGAGGCCGCGGCCCGGCTGCTGGCCGAGATGCCGGCGCAGCTCATCGCCGCCTAGCCTGCCCGCGCTGCTGGCGTCGTAGGCGCATTCCCACAGCGAAATACGGCGGCGCGCACTGGCCGCTTGGGGGCTGCCGCTCCTACGATCGTTTCACTGCTTTGCATGTCGAAACGAGACTCTCATGGCAACCGCGTCACGCGCCTTGTGGAAAGGCGCCATCAGCTTCGGGCTGGTGCACATACCCGTCAGCCTGCACGCCGCCACCACCGAGAGCGGCGTCGACTTCGACTGGCTCGACAAGCGCAGCATGGACCCTGTCGGCTACAAGCGCATCAACAAGCGCACCGGCAAAGAGATCGACAAGGACAACATCGTCAAGGGCGTGGCGCATGGCGAAGGAAAGTATGTGGTGCTCAGCTCGGAAGAGATCGAGGCCGTGTACCCGAAATCCACTCAATCGATCGACATCGAGGCCTTTGTCTCGGCCGCCGAGATTCCCTTCCTCTACCTCGATCGGCCGTACTACCTGGCGCCCATAGGCAAGGGCGAGAAGGTGTACGCGTTGCTGCGCGAGGCTTTGCTGAAGAAGCAGCGCATAGGCTTGGCGCGCGTGGTCATCCAGACCAAGGAGCACTTGGCTGCGCTGGTGCCGGTGGGCCCGGCTCTGGTGCTCAACCTGCTGCGCTGGGGTGCAGACATTCGCACCTGGGCAGACTTGAAGCTGCCCAAAGAGGGTGTGAAGGGTGCCGGTGTGACCGAGCGCGAGATGAAGATGGCCGGTCAGCTGATCGACGACATGACGACCGCCTGGCAACCCGAGAACTTCAGCGACAAGTTCAAGGACCAGGTGATGGCCTTGGTGGAAAAGAAGGCCAAGGCTGGCGACGCCGAGACGGTGCTGCAGCCGGAAGAAGAGGCGCCAGCCGCCAAGGCCGGCAATGTGATCGACCTCACCGAGCTGCTGCAGCGCAGCCTGAAAGGCGGGGGCAAGGCCAAACAAGCGGCCAAGGCCCAGCCGGAAGCCGAGCCCAAGCGCAAGCCGGCCGCGAAGAAGAAGCGCGCCGCCTGAGCACCGGCCATGTCCAGCAGCACCCCCACGCTCGCCGCGTACAACCGCAAGCGTGACTTCAAGCAGTCGCCCGAGCCCGCGGGCGAACTCGCCACCTCGGGTGAGGAGCTCAGCTTCGTGGTGCAAAAGCACGCAGCGCGGCGCTTGCACTATGACTTTCGCCTGGAGCTAGACGGCACGCTCAAGAGCTGGGCCGTGCCCAAGGGCCCAAGCCTGGACCCGGCTGACAAGCGTATGGCGGTCGAGGTGGAAGACCACCCGCTTTCCTATGGCGGCTTCGAAGGCGTGATTCCCGAAGGCCACTACGGCGCAGGCTCGGTGATCGTGTGGGACCGCGGCACCTGGTCGCCCCTCGGCGATGCTCGCAAGGGCTACCGCGAAGGCAAGCTCAAGTTCGAGCTGCACGGTGACAAGCTGCGCGGCGGCTACACCCTCGTGCGCATGCGCAAGCGCGACGACGAGCGCCAGACCGCGTGGCTGTTGATCAAGGAGCACGACGACGAGGCCAAGCCGTCGGCTGAGTACGACGTGGTCGAGGCCTTGCCCGACAGCGTGTTGGGCAAGAAGGCGCCGAAGAAGGTGGTGGCCAAGAAGGCAATAGGAAAGAAAACATCGAGCCATGCCAAGTCGGCCCTGCCGCTGACGCTGGCGCCGCAGCTTGCCACCTTGGCGAGCGAAGTGCCGCCCGGTGACGATTGGTTGTACGAGATCAAGTTCGACGGCTATCGCCTGCTCGCCCGCATCGATGGTGATGACGTGCGCTGCCTCACACGCAATGGCCACGACTGGTCGCACCGCATGCCCGCGCTGGTGAAGGCGATCAAGGGGCTGAACATCGGCTGGGGCTGGCTCGATGGCGAGATCGTCGTGGCGGGCGCGAACGGCGCCCCCGACTTTCAAGCGCTGCAAAGCGCCTTCGACTCGCAGCGCACCCAAGACATCCAGTACTGCGTATTCGACCTGCCCTTTCACGACGGGCGAGACCTGCGCAACACGCCGCTGCGTGAGCGGCGCGATCGCCTCGCGGGCTTGATCGGCCAGCACAAGGGCGCCGCCGTGCAGTTCAGTGCCGCCTTCGACGAAGACCCGAAGAAGCTGCTTGCCTCGGCGCAGCATGCCGGGCTCGAAGGCCTGATCGGCAAGCGTGGTGGCTCGCGCTACCACGCGCAGCGCTCCACCGATTGGATCAAGCTCAAGGTCGCGGCGCGGCAAGAGTTTGTGATTGGCGGCTTTACCGAACCGAAAGGCTCGCGCAGTGGCCTCGGCGCGCTGCTGCTGGGCGTGCACGATGACAAGGGCGCGCTGCGCTATGCCGGCAATGTGGGCACGGGGTTCGACGACAAGACGCTGGTCAAGCTGCGCGCTCAGCTCGACGAGATCGAGGTTGGCACCAGCGCCTTCGCCGATGCACCGGCGCGCGTGGGCACGGTCAAGCTCGTCAAGCCGCATTGGGTACAACCCAAGCTGATCGCCGAGGTGTCGTTTGCGCAATGGACCCGCGACGGCCATGTGCGCCAGGCGGTGTTCCACGGTTTGCGCAGCGACAAGCCGCCGCAACACATTGCCAAGGAAGTGGCCCAAAAAGTGACCCGGAAAGTGACCCGGAAAGTGACTGCTGAACAACCTTCGGCGAAGTTGCCGGCGAGTTTTCGCGTTACCCACCCCGAGCGTGTGATCGACACCCAAAGCGGCGTGACCAAGGGGCAGCTGGTGGAGTTCTATGCCGCAGTGGCTTCGCTGATGCTGCCTCACCTGAAGCAGCGGCCTGTGTCGCTGATGCGCGCACCGCAAGGCGTGGCGGGCGAGCAGTTCTTCCAGAAGCATGCCGAGGGCCGGGCGATGGCGAACGTCGACACCCTGGACCGCGGGCTCTACCCCTCGCATGCGCCTTTGCTGGCAATCTCGAATGCGCTGGGGCTGGTGTCGGCGGCGCAAATGAATGTGCTGGAGTTCCACACCTGGAACGCCACCACGCGCGCCATGGACAAGCCCGACCGCATGGTGTTTGACCTTGACCCCGGCGAAGGGGTGGTGTGGGCGCAGGTGGTGGAGGGCACGCAGCTCGTGCATGCCTTCCTCAACGAGCTGGGGCTGAAGAGCTTTCTCAAAACCAGCGGCGGCAAGGGCCTGCATGTGGTGGTGCCGCTCACGCCAAAGCTCGAATGGGACGCGGTGAAGGATTTCTCACAGGCCATCGTGGCCCACATGGCCGAGGTGATCCCGCAGCGCTTTGTGGCCAAGAGCGGGCCGAAGAACCGCGTGGGCCGCATCTTCATCGACTACCTGCGCAATGGTCTGGGCGCGACCACGGTTTGCGCTTGGTCGGCGCGTGCGCGGCCGGGCATGGGCGTCTCGGTGCCACTTGCGTGGGATGAGCTGGCTGGGCTGAAGAGTGCAGCGCAATGGACGGTAGCCAACGTGTCTGAGCGCCTGCCCACCGGCAACTCACCGTGGGACGGCTACACCGCCGCGCGCCAGAGCTTGGGCAAGCCGATGAAGGCCTTGGGCTTCGACCCGAAGAAGGGGGCGTGATGAGCGCTTCTCAGGCAGGCCTCTTGTACGTGAGCGACGCCATGCCAGGCATAAAGCGGCTGCGCCACGGCGACGGCTTTCGCTACCGCCGCCCCGATGGCCAGGCCTTGCGCGATGCCAACGAGCTGCAGCGCATACGCCACCTCGCTATTCCACCGGCCTATGAAGAGGTGTGGATCTGCCCGTTGCCCGAGGGCCATCTGCAGGCCACTGGCCGCGATGCGCGCGGCCGCAAGCAGTACCGCTACCACCCGGGTTGGCGAGAGGCACGCGACGCTGACAAGTTCGAGCGCATGCGCGAGTTCGGCGCCGCGCTGCCGCGCATACGCGCCAAAGTAAAGCGCGACCTGGTCGCGACGGTGGGCAGCCGCCCATCTGTGCTGGCGGCGCTGGTGCGCTTGCTCGACACCACCCTCATGCGCATCGGCAACGACGAGTACGCGCGCACCAACGGCTCCTTCGGCCTCACCACGCTGCGCAACCGCCATGCCGCAGTGAAGGGCAGCGTGCTGCGGCTCAAGTTTCGCGGCAAGAGCGGCGTATGGCACGAGGTGGCGCTCGACGACCCGCATGTCGCCCGCATCGTGCGCGCTTGTCAGGCCATGCCGGGGCAGGAGCTCTTTCAGTACGAAAGCGAGTCGGGGCAGGGTTGCTGCGTGGGTTCGGCCGACGTGAACGACTACCTGCGCGAGTTGAGCGGGGCCGATTTCACCGCCAAAGACTTTCGCACCTGGCATGCGAGCGTATTGGCCTTGCAGCTCTTGTGCACCGTGCCCGCCGATGGGCCGGTGAGCCGGCGTGCCGTCAACGAGGTGCTGCGCCAGGTGGCGGGCAGGCTGGGCAACACCCTGGCGGTCTGCCGAAAGTCTTACGTGCACCCAGACCTGATGGCGAGGGCGGCCGAGGGAGGCCTGGCCGGCTGGGCGGGCAAGGACAGCAAGCGCCGGCGCGGTCTCACGATGGCCGAATGCCGGCTGCTGGCCTTCTTGCCGCCACATTGAGCAAAAAAAGCTGGGGCGAAAAAAAAGCGGGCCGCTGGGGCCCGCCTGGATACCGCTGCAGACACGCCGGTCAGTTCAGACCGTGGCAGTCGTAGGCGTTGATTTTTGAGCGCCTGCCGCCTCTGCTTCCTTGCAGGAGGGAGCGCACACATGCTGCGCTTTGCCCAGCAGGCGCCGGGTCTTCAAGGTGTTGCGGGGGCGGTGCTTGCCGCACAAGAAGCACGACATGGTGCCGGCCTGGAAGTCACCAGCGCTGGCGAAGGGAGAGCCACCTTCCTTGACCTTGTAGCGAAGGCCGTCGGCCTGAATCTTCGTTTTGACGACGTCTTTTGCCAAAGTACTTTCCTCGAAATGGATGGAATTCCCGACTGAAGAAGGGTATTCCGGTGCCGCAAAACGCTCATAGTGACACGAAGCGGGCTTTAAGTCTTGCAAAGAGTGCATTGACCAAGCTGGTTGCACGGTATGCACGCACCCGCTGGCCCTGTGTGGGGAGCCAGAGTTGGCGATAACCCTTGGTTTCATTCCCAAGCGCAGGCGCACAAGCGGCATGATTCCCCGCTTTTCACTGGAATGACGGCGATGGCACTCTAGACTTTCGCCTCCTTGCCAGGAGCCGCCCATGTCGCCCAGCCCCATCATCTCCATCAACCCGCTCGGGTTCCCCTGGGACACCATCGACCCGTTTCTGTTCTGCGTCTACCACGACGACGCGTATCCAAAGGCCAACGCTCAGTTCGGCCCGGCGGCTTCGCTGGCCGGGCGCGATCTGGGGCAAGACTTTGCTGGCATCGATGGCTGGCGCATGTACCACGGGCTCACCGTGCCCGGCTTCCCGGCGCACCCGCACCGCGGCTTCGAGACGGTGACCATCGTTCGCAAGGGGCTGATCGACCACTCCGACTCGTTGGGCGCCACGGCCCGCTTCGGCGGTGGTGACGTGCAGTGGCTCACCGCCGGCCGCGGCATCGTGCACGCCGAGATGTTCCCGCTGCTTGACCTGGCCCAACCCAACCCGCTGGAGCTGTTCCAGATCTGGCTCAACCTGCCGGCGGCCAACAAGATGGCGGCACCGCACTTCACCATGTTCTGGTCGGAAGACATTCCGCATCTGGTGGCAGAAAGCGGCGAAGGGGGCGAAGGGCACATCGAGGTCGTCAGCATTGCCGGGCGCTTGGGCTCGAGTGACGCGCTGGCCCCACCGCCCGATTCCTGGGCCTCACGCGAAGAGGCCGACCTGGCCATCTGGACAATCAAGATGTCGCCCGGCGCGCGCTGGGTGCTGCCGGCGGCCAGCGGCACGGGCACGCGCCGCAAGCTCTATTTCTTCAAAGGTGCGAGCGTGCGCCTGGCGGGCCAGCATGTTGACGTGGCCTGCGCCATCGAGCTGCAGGCCGGGCAAGCGGTGGAGATCGTCAACGGCGAAGAGACTGCCGAGTTCCTGATGCTGCAGGGCCGCCCGCTAGGCGAGCCGGTGGCACAGTACGGCCCCTTCGTGATGAACACGCGTGCCGAGATTCAGCAGGCCTTTGCCGATTACCAGCGCACCCAGTTCGGCGGCTGGCCCTGGCCCGACAACGCACCTGTGCACGGGCGCGAGCCCGAGCGCTTTGCGCAGCATGCCGATGGCCACCGAGATTTGCGGCACACGGCCGGGCCGCCCTAAGGCTTGATCTGCCCTTCGATGCGCGCACACAGGCGGCGCAGCCTTGGCAAGACGGCCCATTGACCGGCAAGTTTGCCCACCCTGGCGCCCACCAGCACGCTCAGCAGGCCTTGGGCGGCCCAGGCGCTGAGGGCGGTAGCCGACTCGCGGCCTGCAGGGCTCAGCGGCACGATCAGCGTCAGGCCGAGCAGCACGCAGGCACCCACGGCGGCTTCGGTCCAGCCTTGGGCGCTCAACAGGCGGTTGATCTGCCGCTCGTGCTCGCGCTGCTCGGCTTCGGGCTGGTCGGGCATGCGCATGGCAATGCGGATGCGGGGCAGGCTGTGGCGCTCGGCGATGCCGCGGCGAAAAGTTTGCAGGTCGGCCAGTGACTCCAGCGCCACCGTGCGCGGGGGAGGAGCCAATCGACGGGAGGACGCCAAGCGCGGCCCCGTCAGGCTTCGCTCGGCGGGCAGAGGATGCCGAGAAAGATCGGTCGCACGTAGATTTCGGCCACGTTGTCGGGCGTGGCACCCGGCACCCAGTGGCCCAGGCTGACGGCCGAGTTGACCAGGCCGCTCGCCACTTGCGCGGCGATCACCGGGTGCAACGGGCGGATCGAGCCGTCCATCATGCCGTCGACCACCATGCCGCCCAGGCGTTCGGTGAGTCGGCTCATGCTGCGGCGCACCTCGGCGCGGCGGTTGGCGTCTGACAGTGCACTGGTGGCGCCCAGGCGCAGCAGCGGGCCTTCGGGCGACAACTGAAAGCGTGCCAGCGAGCGCGAGATGGCGCAAACTCGGTCCAGGCCTGTGCCCTCGATGCCATCGGCCAGGCTGAGCACGCGGCGGATCACGGCGAAGGTGCGCTCGAAGCAGGCTTCGATCAGGTCTTCTTTGTTGTCGTTGTGGTGATAAAACGAGCCCTTGGTCACGTTGAGCTGGGCCGAGATCATGTCGACCGAGGCCCCGCGGTAGCCCTGCTCGTTGACGAGCATCGAGGCCGCACGCAGAAAAGCTTCGGAGGTGGCGTCGTCATCGCCTAAGAGCCGCCAGCCCAGCTCGGCTTGCGATGGTGCCGACCATTGCGACCCGGGTGCGGCGGTGCCGCGTAGCACGATGTCGCTCACGCGCTCGCCAATGTGCACGTATTCGTCGATCTCGTAGCGGTCGATCCAGCCGCGTATCAAGTGCGCGACCGACAGCACGGTGTAGGTGCGTGCGGCCACATCGGCGCGGCCGAGCTGCGCGGTCTCGGGCGTGCGCAGCAACTCGCGCAGGCGACGAAACATCTCGTTGTAGGCGTCGGACACGACCTCGAAATGCGGGCTGGGCAGGGCGCGCATGTCGTTGAACTGCATCAGCGGCGCGCGCGTGCCGCGGGCGGTGTCGGCCAGCAAGACCGAATGCAAGCGGAAGAATTCGTTGACGCGCGCCTCGACGCCGGTTTTTTGCGAGGCGCTTTCGATGAGGCCGCGAAAAACTTCGATGGCGCGCAGGAAGCAGGCGCTCGCCAGGTCTTCTTTCTTGCGGTAATAGTAGGTGACGCTGTTGGTGACCAGCCCCACGCTGGCGGCGATGTCGGCCAGGGTCGCACCCTTCACGCCGTGCTGGTTGAACAGCTTTGCGGCGGCGCTCAAGATGGCTTCGCGCTTCTCCTGGAAGCGCTGGGTCTGAGCGGGGAGTGTCGCGGACATGGAAGACGGAGCGGCGGGATTGCGGGAGGCCATGTGAGAAGGCGCTGGATTATGCCGCCGAGCCGCCTTGCCGCCCTGTGCACGCGCTACACCGGCTACGCAATGGCGGCCCGCGTGGACACCGGCATGCTCATCGGCTGGGCCTGCGTGTGCAGGTGGCAAGCCACTGCGCGGTCGGTCCCCATGTCGGTAAGCACCGGGTCTTGCGTCTTGCAGATGTCCATCGCGGCCGGGCAGCGCGGGTGGAAGCGGCAACCTGAGGGCGGGCGCAGCGCGCTGGGCACCTCGCCCGTGACGACCACGCGCGGGCGGCTCGCCTCGATCTCGGGGTCGGCCACCGGCACCGCCGACATCAGTGCCTGCGTGTAGGGGTGCAGCGGGCGCTGGTAGAGGTCGTCGCGCGAAGCGATCTCGACGATGCGGCCGAGGTACATCACCGCGATGCGGTGGCTGATGTGGCGCACCACTGCCAGGTCGTGCGCGATGAAGAGGTATGAAAGACCCAGGCGCTGCTGCAACTCGACCAACACGTTGACCACCTGCGCCTGGATGGACACGTCGAGCGCCGACACCGGTTCGTCGCAGATGATGAGGCTGGGCTCCAGCGCGAGCGCCCGCGCGATGGCGATGCGCTGGCGTTGCCCGCCCGAAAACTCGTGCGGGTAGCGGTCGGCCATGTCGGGCAGCAGGCCCACGGTCTTGAGCAGTCCGGCGATGCGATCGGCGCGGTCGGCGGCGTTGGTGGCCACCTTGTAAACGTCGAGCGGCTCGCCGACGATGTCGCGCACTGTCATTCGCGGGTTGAGCGAGCCGTACGGGTCTTGGTAGACCATCTGCATGCGGCGGCGGAACTTGCCGGTGCGTTTGTCTTGCGCCGTGATCTCGCTGCCTTCGAAGTGAATGCGGCCCTGCGTGATGTCGAGCATGCGCAGGATGGCCAGGCCGGTGGTCGACTTGCCGCAGCCCGACTCTCCTACCAGGCCCAGCGTTTCGCCGCGCCTGAGGGCGAACGAGATGCCGTCGACCGCTTTCACGGCGCCCACCTGCTTGCGCATGATCGCGCCCGAGAAAACGGGGAAGTGAACCTTCAGGTCGTCGACGCGGAGCAGGGTTTCGCCCAAGGCGGGTGACGAGGTTTGCGCAGGGGTGGGGTTATGCAATGTCATCGCGCAGGCAAGCCATGTAGTGGTTGGTGCCGACCAGGCGCAGCACCGGTCGTTGTTCGGTGCACGACGCGATCGCGTGGCGGCAGCGCGGTGCAAACGCACAGCCGGGGGGCAGGCGTGCCAGATCGGGTGGCGAGCCTTCGATGGGCACCAGGCGCTGCGTTGCGTCGCCATCGAGCCGCGGCACCGAGGCCAGCAGGCCGCGTGTGTAGGGGTGGCTCGGGCGCGCGTACAGGTCGCGCGCTGCGGCCTGCTCGACGATGCGCCCGCCGTACATCACCGCCACGCGGTCGGCGTAGCGTGCCACCACACCCAGATCGTGAGTGATCAGGATGAGTGCGGCCTGTGTCTCGCGCGTCAGCTCTTTCAGCAGGTCGAGGATCTGCGCCTGCACCGTCACGTCGAGTGCGGTGGTGGGCTCGTCGGCAATGATGAGCTTGGGCTTGCAGGCCAGGGCCATGGCGATCATGGCGCGCTGGCGCTGGCCGCCGGAGTACTGGTGCGGGTAGGCGCCAGCTCGTGCAGCTGCGTCTGGAATGCGCACCTTGCCGAGCAGGCCGCGCGCGGCTTCGAGCGCCTCGCCCCAGGGCGTCTTGCGGTGCAGGTTCATCGGCTCGGCGATCTGCTTGCCCACCGTGATGGTCGGGTTGAGCGAGGTCATGGGCTCCTGAAAGATCATCGCGATGCGGTCACCGCGCACCGCGCGGATCTCTTCATCGCTGATCTTCACGAGGTCTTTGCCCTCGAACAAGATTTCACCGCTCTCGATGCGGCCCGGCGGGTTGGGAATGAGTCGCAGGATCGACAGCGCGGTGACGCTCTTGCCCGAACCCGACTCGCCCACGATGGCCAGTGTCTCGCCGGGCGCCACGTCGAACGACACGTTGTCGACCGCCGTGACTTCGCCGCGCTCAGTGCGAAAGCGCGTGGTGAGTCCGCGTACTTGAAGCAGGGGTTCGCGCAAGGTGAATTACCTTCGGTCTGTTGTGTAGCGTTGAACGGAGAGGGCGGGTCGAGCGCCGGGCCGCTCCCAAGCCGGCCCGCATCCCCTGGGGGGATCGGCCGGTGTACTCACCGGCCTAGGGGCAGACATCCCTATTTGCCCATCTTTTTCTTCATCTCTTGATCGATCCAGATGCGCGCGTAGATGGGCCACGGCCGCACGGCCCCGGCGCGCAGCTCGCCGTCGTAGTTCTTGACCCACGGCCACCATGCCACGTGGTTGTAGGGCGTGGGCAGCCACACGTAAGGCGCTTTCTCCAGGATCTCGCGCGTGAGCACCTTGATCATGATCTGGCGCTTGCCTTCGTCGCGTTCTGCCAGCACATCGGCCATGCGCTTCTCGTAGGCAGGGTCGTCCCACTGCGACGGGTTCCAGACCTGGCCCTTGACGAAGTTCTTGCGAATGGAGGTGGTCGGGTTGGTGTGGCCGTTGTCCATCAGGTAGCCCGGCGCGTTGG
Source organism: Rhizobacter sp. (assembly GCF_046595475.1). Classification (GTDB taxonomy): domain Bacteria; phylum Pseudomonadota; class Gammaproteobacteria; order Burkholderiales; family Burkholderiaceae_C; genus Rhizobacter. Next base: position 27,449 of record NZ_JBKJOQ010000018.1, on the reverse strand, counting down.
TGCGCGTGGTCATGGCCGACAGGAAGGCCGGGTACTCCATGGGCTGGATTTCGAGCTTCACGCCGATCTTGTCGTAGTAGGCCGCGAGCATCTGGACCAGGTCGCCGTGCGTGCCGTTGACCGCCACGTATTGCACCTTGAAGCTGAAGCCATTGGGGTAGCCGGCCTCGGCCAGCAGTTGCTTGGCCTTGGCAGGGTTGTAGGTGTAGAGCTCTTGCACCGCCTGCGGCATGGCCGTGAGCGGCTCGAAGTAGCCCACGTAGTCAGGGTGCATCGGGAAGCCAAACACCTCGGCGTGGCCGCTGTAGATCGACTGGATGATGGCCTGGCGGTCGATCGCCATGTTCATGGCGCGGCGCACGCGCACATCGTCAAATGGCTTGGTGTCGACCCGCATCGCCATGTAGGTGCCGGCCATGGCCAGCGTGCGCGACCACTTGAGTTCGGGCGCCTGCTTCTTCAGGTCGGCCACTTCGCTCGCGCGGATGACTTCGAGAATGTCGAGCTTGCCGCTGCGCAGCAGCGAATAGCGCGTGGCTTCGTCCTTGATGGTGCGGTAGGTGACCTTCTCGACGAAGGGCAGCTTGTATTCCACGCCGCCGAGCTTTTCCTTGTCCCAGTAGTTGGGGTTTTTGGTGTAGGTGTTGGAGTTGCCCGCCTGGAAGTCGGTCAGCAGGTAAGGGCCGGTACCGTTGACGTTCTTCCAGTTGTTGGCGCCGGCGTCGACCACTTCTTTCGGCACGATGGCCGAGTAATAGCCCCAGCCGAAGCGGTAGTCCCACTCGGCGTTGTATTCCTTGAAGTGGAAGACAACGGTGTGCGGGTCGGTGGCCTCGACGCTGCCGATGTGGTCAAGGTAGTGCGGCACCTTCTTCGGGCTCTTCTGCTGGCGCTCGACGTCGTAGACCACGTCGCTGGCCACGAACTCGCGCGACTTCATGACGCCCGGCTTGTCTGGGTACATCATGCCCTTGCGCAGCTTGACTTCCAGTGTGAGCGGGTCTTTCCAGGCCCAGGTTTGAGCCAGCTCGCCGCGGATGGCGTCGGTGGGCAACCAGGCATCGGCCACAAACCTGTACTTGCCGCCGTTCTTGACCGACTTGCTCAGGTCGGCCGCCCACAGCTGCTCGTACTGGCCGCCAGCGTCGTGGTTGATTTTCCAGTTGTAGTCGCCGGGGTCCCACGACAAGGCCGAGATGCCCACGTACACCGTGCCCAGTCTCAGCTCGCCGCCGTACTGCGGCTTGCCGGCCTGAGCGGCGACCAAGGCGGGCACTGCGACAAGGGCGCAGGCCACGGCGCAGGCGCGCAAACGGATGCTCAGATTCTTCATGGGCTGTCTCCTTGGGGTTGCGTGATGGGTGTTGCGTGATGGGGTGTGGATCAACGTGAGCCGCGCATGCGGGGGTCGAGCAGATCGCGAAGGGCGTCGCCGAAAACATTGGTCGCGTAGACCATGACGGTCAGGCACAGGCCGGGCGCGAGCGCCAGCCACGGGCCCTGGAACATGTAGGTGCGCCCGCTGCCCGAGAGCATGCCGCCCCAGGTGGGCGCAGGCGGCGGCACACCCAGGCCCAGGAAGGCCAGGCCAGACTCGGCCAGGATGACGGTGCCCACGCGGGTGGTGAAGATCACGATCACCACCGGCATCACGTTGGGCAGAATGTGCTTCCACAAGATGCGCAGCGACGAGGCACCCAGCGATTGCGCCGCGTGCACGTACATGTTTTCGCGCACCGCCACCACCGCGCTGCGCACGATGCGCGAGCCGTCGATGCCCAACAGCACACCCAGCGTGATGATGGTCTGCGTCATGCCGGGGCCGAACACCGACACCACGACGATCAGGATGATGAGCCCGGGGAAGCTCATCCAGGCGTCGACGAAGCGCTGCATCACCATGTCGAAGCGACCGCCCCAGTAGCCGCTGGTGACACCGATGATGATCGAGATGACGGTCGACAAAAGTGCGGCCGAGCAGCCGATGATCACCGACAGGCGTGCGCCGTAGAGGCAGCGCGAGAGCACGTCGCGGCCGAGGTTGTCGGTGCCGAACCAGTGCTCCCACGAGGGCGCTTTCAGGCGCGAGAGCATGTCGATCTCGTTGTAGCCGAAGGGCGCAATCAGGCTGGCGAAGATGCCGCAAAACAGCATGAACAAGAGCACCACGCCCCCGGCAGCGCCCAGGCGCTTGGTGCGAAACAATCGGGCGAAAAGGGTTCGCGAAGGTGCGCTCGGCGGGGCAGTCACTGCCACGGCCAGGTTGTCTATCACGGCAGCCATCAGCGAACCCTCACCTTGGGATCGAGCAAGCCGTAGCTCAGGTCGACGATCAGGTTGATCACCATCACGGCCACGCCCACCACCAGGAACACGCCGGTGATGATGGGGTAGTCGCGCTGGTTCACGGCATCGAGCAGCAGCAAGCCCATGCCCGGGATGACGAAGATCTGCTCAATGATCACGGCGCCGCCGATCAAGAGCGGCGCTTGCAGGCCGATCAGCGTGACCACCGGGATCAGCGCATTGCGCAGCGCGTGGCGCACGACCACCAACGGCTCCGAGAGGCCCTTGGCCCACGCGGTGCGGATGTAGTCTTGGCGCAGCACCTCAAGCATCATGGTGCGCGTGAGCCGCATGGTGATGGCCGACAGCGCGGCGCCCAGGATGATCGCCGGAATGATCATCTGCTTGAGGTTTTGCAATGGGTTGTCGAAGAAGCCCACGAACTCGACCTCAGGTGACCAGCCCCACCAGATTGAGGGAAACACCATCACCATGGTGCCGATCCAGAAGCTCGGCACGGCCAGCAGCAAGATGGAAAAGGAGCGGCTGAAGTAGTCGCCTGCGGTGTCTTGCCGCACTGCCGAGTACACGCCGATGGGGATGGCGATGACCAGGCCCACGATCATCGCCAGCAGGCCCAGCTCGAAGGTGACGGGCATGCGCGCCAACAAGAATTCGGTGACCGGTGAGCCTTGCCAGAGTGACTTGCCGAGGTCGCCGTGCAGCACGATGTTGGAGACCCAGATGAAGTACTGCTTCCACATCGGCTTGTCGAGGCCGAGTGCGGCGACGACTTGGTCGCGGCTCATCTTGTCGGCCGAAACGTCGTTCTGGCTGAGCATCATGTCGATGATGTCGCCGGGGATCAGCCGCACCGTGATGAACACGATGAGGCTCGCGAAGAAGAGTGTTGGCAGCAGCGACAGCACGCGCCGAATGATGTAGCCGCGCATCAGCCCACGACCCCTGGTGCGGGGGCTGGCGCCGACCATACCCAATCTTCGGCCTGACAAATTTCAGTTTGCATTTGCTCGCCTCGATGCGACCTGCGGAATTGACCGCAGAAACGCGCGAATCATGTACCGAACCAAGGAGAAAGTCTCGCAGGGCAAACACTTAGCCGAGCCTGAACGAGGGCTGAGCACGGGCATACCAATTATTCGAAATCGGGGTAAACACGAGTTTGAGGTGAGGAACTCGCCTGCCCGCGCAGGGTCGGCCCAGGGTCAACCCGGAGGGGTGTTTCCCCGGTGTGCCGTGCGGGTCAGCGCGGCCAGGCCGAAAGCAGGCCTCGCAGCGCGGTGACGAAGGCCAGCGGCTGGTCGACCATCAGGTGATGGCGCGCCGCAGGGATCTCAATTCGCGGCGAACCCGGTGGCGCCAAGCTTGCGATGTAGGCCAGCACCTCGGCGTCGAACAGCAGCGATTGGCTGCCCCACATGATGGACACGGGGCATTGCAATGCAGAGAAGTCGGGCACCGGGTTTTCCATGCGCATGTCGCGCCACTGGTAGGGGTCGAAGCGCCACGTCCAGCCTGTCGTGGCGTCATCGCTTGCTCCGTCTTCGAGGGGTGCGGGCTTGAGTGAGCCGCGCGCGATGTGGTCGGCGATGTAGAGGTTTTTGCAGACCTGGGGCGGCGCAAAGCGAAAGCGCGCGAGCGCAGAAGACAGGTCGGCGTAGACACGGTTGGGGCGCGGGTCGGTCAGGCCGCTCGGGCCGTGGCGCTGGCGCTTCTTGCGCAACTCGGGCGACATGATGGGTGAGTCGACCATCATCAAGCCGCCGAGCTTGTTGCCGCTGCGGGCCGCATAGCGCAGGGCAGGGAAGCCGCCGAACGAGTGCGCCACCACCACGGGCTTGGCCGTGCTCTCGAACAGGCCGGCCGCCGCCGCGACGGCGCCGACCTCTTGAGACAGCAGGTCGATGGAATAGCTCTCGCGCCAGTCGGAGCCACCCATGCCTGACCAAGACATGGCGGCCACACGGAAGTCATCTGCAAAGAAGGGTGCGATGAAACTCCACCAATCGGCGTGCGCACGGTTGCCGTGCAGCAGCAGCAAGCCCGGCTTGCCGATCTCGCCCCAGGTGAGGGTCTCGATCTGTGCGCCCTCTACCGGCGTGAACGAGCGCTCGGGCGTGCTCAGCAGGGCTTTTTCGAACCAGCGAGGAGCTTCGGGTTTGCCCCCTTTGAAGGCCGCCAGCGGTGCCTGAATGTTCAGGTCTTTGGAGGTCAGTTCGGTCACGGCTTGATCTGGGTGAATGGAAACTCAGGTATGCGATGCAGTGAAAAACTTTGTCGCTCACGAGACTTAGAGCACCCCAGTGTTAGGCTATAAAACCCATCGGCCCTGGTGGTAATGAGAAGTCTCTGTTTAGAAAATTCAGTCTGCCAGAGATTCGCGGCTTGTGCCACCGGGCAAGCGCCAGTCGATTCACTAAAGGAGAAGAGCATGAATTTCACGATGTCAGAGCGGCAAATCTACTGGCGCGAGCGTGTGGTCGCGTTCATGAACGAGCACGTGTACCCCGCCGTGCCCACCTATTACGCGCAGATGAAGGGCTTCGGCACCAACCGCTGGCAGGTGGTGCCGGTGGTGGAAGAGCTGAAGGCCATCGCCAAGAAAGAAGGCCTGTGGAACCTCTTTCTGCCCAAAGATTCGCTGCCTGAAGACAGCCCCTACCGCGGTGCCGGCCTCACCAACCTCGAATACGCGGTGTGCGCAGAAGAGATGGGCAAGGTGGGTTTTGCCTCTGAGGTCTTCAACTGCTCGGCGCCAGACACCGGCAACATGGAAGTGCTGGCCCGCTACGCCAATGACGCGCAGAAGAAGCAGTGGATGGAGCCCTTGCTCGACGGCAAGATTCGCTCGGCCTTTTTGATGACCGAGCCCGCCGTGGCTTCGTCAGACGCGACCAACATCTCGATGGAGATCAAGCGCGATGGTGACTTCCTGGTGCTCAACGGCCGCAAGTGGTGGTCGTCGGGTGTGGGCGACCCGCGCTGCAAGATCGCCATCGTGATGGGCAAGAGCAACCCCGACGCACCGTCGCACTCGCAGCAGTCGCAAGTGCTGGTGCCGTTGGACACCCCAGGCGTTGAAGTCATTCGCATGCTGCCGGTGTTCGGCTTCGACGATGCGCCACACGGCCACGCCGAAGTGGTGTTCAAAGACGTGCGCGTGCCGGCTGAAAATCTCCTGCTGGGCGAAGGCCGGGGCTTCGAGATTGCACAAGGGCGCTTGGGCCCGGGTCGCATTCACCACTGCATGCGCACCATCGGCAGCGCCGAAGTGGCGCTCGAAAAGATGATGAAGCGCCTGCAATCGCGCGTGGCCTTCGGCAAACGCATCATCGACCAATCGTTGTGGGAAGAGCGCATTGCCACTGCCCGCATCGACATCGAGATGACGCGCCTGATGTGCCTGAAGGCGGCCGACATGATGGACAAGGCCGGCAACAAGGTCGCGCGTCTTGAGATCGCAATGATCAAGGTGGCGGCCCCGCGCATGGCGCTGAAGATCATCGACGACGCGATCCAGGCGCACGGCGCGGGGGGTGTGTCGGAAGACTTTGGCCTGGCCAAGCAATACGCCAGCATGCGCACCATGCGGTTGGCCGATGGGCCGGATGAGGTGCACAACCGGGCGATTGCGCGTTGGGAAATGGGCAAGTACCGCGCACCTGCTAAGGCCTGAACAGCTTCCAGCAAAACGAAGGCCGGACAGTCAATCGACTGCCCGGCCTTTTTTGTTGAGCGTGCGCTCCGCTCAATGACGATGCATGCAGCTCACTGCTTGGTGGCAACCCAAGTGCCGTTGTCTCCGGTCACGGTTTCGTTCCATGTGCCCGAAGCCGCGGTGGCCAAGAAACTCCCGGCGAAGGCCGTGCTGGCGAAGTTGAAGTTGGCAGTGCCGGTGCTCGATACATTGCCGCCCAGGTAGAAGGTGGTTGCAGTCGAGGTGGTGCAGGTGCCGCTAACCGCCCCGAAAGCATCGACCAGCAAGTGGGAGCAGGTTCCGGAGGTGGTACCGGTGTAGGTGGTGCTCCACAAGCCAAGTTGCGGCGAAATTGCAGCGCCAAGGGTGGGTGGGGTGATGCCGAGAGCAGTTGCCAGGGTCTCGAAGGCAACCCGGTTGAGCCGGGTCGTCACCACGGGTCCAGGAATCAAGCCCCGCGTGCCCACGTAGATCGAGTTGTTTCGTTGGATCAGCGTGCGGGCCGATGCGGTTTGCGTGCTCGATGCGGGCAAGTTGGTGAAGCTCATCATGGGTGTGGTGTTGTCCAGGGCTGTGCCCACGGTGTACGTTCCTGAGCCAGCAGCCACGCAGTTCGACGACGCCTGTGTGGCGGTGTCAAGGTCACACAGGTAGTAGTTGATGACGTTGCCGGCACTGAACGAAGCCCGAAGGGCACCGCCGGTACACACCGTGCCGCTTGCCGGCACGCAACCGAGCGGCGCACGGGTATTGCCCAGCGAGAGGGTGTTGCTCTGCGTGGGTGTCGCAGGCATTGAGAATGCGGCCGGCAGGCCCGCCACGGTGGTGGCGCCATTGCCAACGGCGCCATCTGATGGGCGATAGGAGAGCGCGGCCTCCACCGTGAGGTGCCGGATGCGTCGAACCTTGGCTCCGGTTGGCATGGTGCCGTTGAGTTGGTTGGCCGTCACGCCGATCAAGGTGGACTCGGTATTGAGGGCCAGGCTCTGTGCCTGGGTGGCGACGCTGGCAATCGACTGGCCACTCACGTCCACATCTTCGCGTGTGCTCACATACCGGTACCCGTTGCCCCAGATGGCGATGGATGGGCTGCCGTTGGTGCTGGCATGGGCGTTGGCCTCGTTGAGCGAGGGCACCCAGCCCGAAGCGGTGGAGACCCACTGAGGGACATAGGTGCTTGGCACAGCAGAACGGGGCAACCCGTTCGAGAGGACGTCGGCCACCACGTAGAACGGGTACAGCCCGGTGCTGACATTCGGGACGTTGGTCCAGTAGTAGTGGCGCACATCGAAGGTTTGCGCGTTGGTGTAATTGAAACGGCGCACGGTGTAGTCGGGCGAGCGGGTCGTGAGCGCACCCAGGACCAGGGGCACACCATCGCGCAGGCTCACGACGGAGGCGGCGCCGATGACCGTCAATGCGCTGCTGTCTGAAGAGGGGGTTGTCGCGTAATTGCTGTACAGGTTGGCTGCGTTGACTTGCAGCTGCAATGCCGCCACTGCTTCCGCTTCGACCAGAGTCATGCCTTGTGCCACGCCGGCTTGAATGAGGCTTGTGATCGGGCTGATGACGCTGGCCTTGCTGGCTGGTGCTTTCAGCGTGTAGGTGGCACCGCCGGCTCCCGCCGGAATGGATGCGGTCACGGCGATGCCCGCCGCTGGGGTGGCGGTGAGGCCGGTGAGGGTAAAGGCGCCTTGCGCGTCGGCGCTTGTGGTGGTCTCGCCAGCATCGCAGGCACCGTTCCCGTTGGCATCGACACAGACGATGGCACCGGCGCCGCCGATCACGATGCCCGACAGGGTGACGGGAGCGGGCGGTGGAGGCGGTGGGGGTGGTGGGGTTGGTGAGGGGTTGCTGCTTCCGCCACCACCACCACATGCCGCGACCAGAAACACCACGGCAATCCAGGACGAGCGCACCGCAGCGCGCCGCAAAGACTCTTCATTCATGATTCCCTCCCGATTTTGTTCATAGGCCGGCAAATCAACGTTTGCTCAGCCACCTGCCGGGTGATTCTCGTACGCAACCCCGGTAGGCTGATTCTATGGGTGCGGGTCTAGCCAGCTTGAATGGCTTTCCCGACCTCGTTGCGCCCCTGTTCGCTGCCGCTCTGCGGCACGACCTCTTCATCGCGATCCGAGATGGCTTCAAACTGCGCTGCCACCTGGTCGTCGGCGTCGGCCCCGGTGCCGATGTGCGTGCCCATGGTCATGGTCACGTAGCTGCGTGCAAACGTGCCCGCACCCGCATTCAGTATTACGCGGGTCGGTGCGTCTTCCGACACCAGGTACAGCAGGCCCGGCGTGACGGCAGCCGGCGCCAGTTTGTCGAGCACGGCTTGCGGCATCAGGCCTTCGGTCATGGCCGTGGCGGCGGTGGGGGCGAGGCAGTTGACGCGCACGTTGTCTTTCGCGCCTTCGATCGACAGCGTTTGCATCAGGCCGACGAGCGCCATCTTGGCGGCGCCGTAATTCGATTGGCCGAAGTTGCCGAACAGCCCCGACGACGAGGTGGTGTTGACGATGCGGCCGTACTTCTGCGCGCGCATGATGTCCCACACGGCCTTGCAGCAGTTCACGGCGCCCATCAGATGCACATCGACCACCAGTTTGAAGTCGGCGATCTCCATTTTGCTGAAGCTCTTGTCGCGCAAGATGCCGGCGTTGTTGACCAAGATGTCGACCCGGCCCCAGGTGTCCATCGTGAGCTTGACCATGGTCTGCACTGCGTCGAAGTCTGTCACCGAGCCGACGCTTGCGATCGCTTGGCCGCCCGCGGCCTTGATCTCTTGCGCCACCGCTTCAGCGCCGGGGCCGAGGTCGTTCACGACCACTTTCGCGCCGCGCTGGGCCAGGGCCAAAGCGTGCTCGCGGCCGAGGCCGCCGCCTGCGCCTGTCACGATCGCGACACGGCCGTCAAAGTTAATGCTCATAGTCCTCTTTCAAAAGATCTGGTATGTTTATTGAGGCAAAAAATTGCCCTATCTACATAGGGCAACTCAGTTCACTGAAATGATAGGTTAGAAAACTCGGTTGGTGTTTGGGGGGCATCCTCAGCGCCGGTTTCTGATCATTTGTGCCACCTTATTTAACCAGCAAGGAAGAGACATGTCGCTGTTCAATCTCACGGGCAAGGTTGCCATCATCACCGGCTCATCGCGCGGCATCGGCAAGGCGATAGCCGAGCGCATGGCCGAGCATGGCGCCAAGGTCGTGATCTCGTCGCGCAAGCCCGACCCCTGCGCCGCCGTGGCTGCCGGCATCAATGCCGCACGCGGTGCGGGCACGGCCATTTCCATTCCCGCCAACATCTCGTCGAAAGACGACCTGAAGCACCTGGTCGAAGAGACCACGCGCCAGCTGGGCAAGGTCGACATCGTGGTGTGCAACGCGGCGTCCAACCCGTACTACGGCCCGATGGCGGGGATCGAAGACGACCAGTTCCTCAAGATTTTGCAAAACAACGTGATCGCTAACCACTGGCTGATCAACTTCGCGGTGCCGCAGATGATCGAGCGCAAAGACGGCGCGGTGATCATCATCTCAAGCATCGGTGGCCTGCGCGGCTCGCCAGTGATAGGCGCATACAACGTGTCGAAGGCAGCCGACTTTCAACTCGCACGCAACCTCGCCGTCGAATATGGCCCGAGCAACGTGCGTGTGAACTGCATTGCTCCCGGCTTGATCCGCACCGACTTTGCCAAGGCTTTGTGGGAGAACCCAGACACCTTGAAGCGCGCCACCTCGGGCGCCCCCCTGCGCCGCATTGGCGAGCCCGACGAGATTGCCGGCGCGGCCGTGTTTCTTGCCTCTTCTGCAGGCTCATTCATGACTGGCCAGGCGCTGGTCGTCGACGGCGGCGCCACCATTTGAGCGGGGACAAACACATGTCGACAGCCACCACTGCAGCCACCACCGAGCTGCAAACCTTTCGCGAACAGACCCGTGCCTGGCTGGAGCAAAACTGCCCACCCGAGATGCGCAAGCCTGTCACCAGCGAAGGTGATGTGTGCTGGGGTGGGCGTAACTGGAAGTTTTCGTCCGAAGCACAGAAGACCTGGCTGAGTCGCATGGCCGACCAGGGCTGGACAGTGCCCACCTGGCCGCGCGAATACGGTGGCGGTGGTCTCAATGGCGAAGAAGCCAAGATCCTCTCGCAAGAGATGCGCGCGCTGGGCTGCCGTTCGCCGGTGCAGAGCTTCGGTATCTGGATGCTAGGCCCGGCGCTGCTCAAGTTTGGCAACCATGAGCAGAAGCTGGAGCACTTGCCCAAAATCGCGCGCGGCGAAATCCGCTGGTGCCAGGGCTATTCCGAGCCCAATGCCGGCTCTGACCTCGCCTCGCTGCAGACCCGCGCTGAAGACAAGGGCGACCACTACATCGTCAATGGTCAGAAGATCTGGACGTCGTACGCCGACAAGGCCGACTGGATCTTCTGCCTGGTGCGCACCGACCCGGCGGCCAAGAAGCACACCGGCATCAGCTTCGTGCTGTTCGACATGGCCACACCCGGTGTCACCACCAAACCCATTTTGTTGATCTCGGGCCAGTCACCGTTTTGCGAAAGCTTCTTCGACGATGTGCGCGTCGAGAAGCGCAACCTCGTTGGCACGCTCAATGCTGGCTGGGACGTGGCCAAGTACCTGCTCACCCACGAGCGCGAAATGATCGGTGGCATGGGTGACCGTGGTGCCAGTCGGCCACTCGGACAGGTGGCAGCGCAGCAACTGGGTATTGACGCACTCGGCCGCCTCGACGAGCCCGTGCTGCGCGCCCAGATCGCGCAGTTCGAGGTCGACGAAGCCGCCTTTCGCATCACCATGGAGCGTGTGATCGACATGGCCAAGGCCGGCCAGGGCAACCCGGCGTTTTCATCGGCGCTGAAGTACTACGGCTCAGAGCTGAACAAGCGCCGCTTCGAGCTGCTGATGCAGGCTGGCGGCAGCGAGGCGCTGGAGTGGGAAAGCGAGCGGGGCCAGCATGGCGGCACGGCGCGCGCCTGGTTGCGCACCAAGGGCAACTCGATTGAGGGCGGCACCACGGAAGTGCAACTCAACGTGATTGCCAAACGAATCTTGAACCTGCCCGGAGCCTAGGCATGACAGCCCCCACGTCGCTGCGCTCTTGCCCCCCAAGGGGCTTGCAACGGCTTGGGGCCGCCCGGCGCTCGTTGCGTCTCTAGTTTGCTGGACTTTTCAAATATGGCACTCGTACTCACTGAAGAACAAGGCATGTTGCGCGACAGCGCGCGCAGCTTCATCGCCGACCACGCGCCCGTATCGCAACTGCGCCAGCTGCGCGACAAGCGCGATGCCGATGGCTACTCGCGCAAGCTTTGGGCGCAATTCGCCGAGATGGGTTTTACTGGCATCCTCGCGCCCGAGTCGCATGGCGGCATGGGCCTGGGCCAGGTAGAAGCCGGTGTGGTGATGGAAGAGATCGGCCGCAACCTCACGGCCTCGCCCTTTCTCACCTCCAGCGTCGTGGCCGCCACCGCGTTGCTGCAAGGTGGCAGCGACGCGCAGAAGCAAGCCTATGTGCAGAAGATTGCGCAAGGCGAGCTCATCGCCACGCTGGCGGTCGACGAAGGCCGCAAGCATGACCCTGCGCACACGGCACTTGCGGCCGAGAAGACCGCCACCGGCTACACGCTCGACGGCACCAAGACCTTCGTGCTCGACGGCCACGTGGCCGACCTGCTGATCGTCGCCGCGCGCACCGCCGGCAAGGCCGGTGACAAGACCGGCATCACGCTCTTCCTCGTCGACCGCACGGCGGCGGGGGTGGACGTAGAGCGTGTGCTGATGGTTGACGCGCACAACGCGGCGCGCATCCGCTTCAACAAGGCAGCCGTGCCGGCCACGGCCGTGCTCGGCGCCGTAGGCGAAGGCTGGGCGGTGCTCGACGCCGCTCTGAACGCCGGCCGCGTGGCGGCCGCCGCCGAGCTGCTGGGCCTGGCCGACGAAGCCTTCGCGCGCACCGTGGCCTTCTTGAAAGAACGCAAGCAGTTCGACCGCATCGTGGGTGAGTTCCAAGCGCTGCAGCACCGCGCCGCCGTGCTCTACACCGAGATCGAAATGACGCGTGCCACGGTGCTCAAGGCCCAGCAGGCACTAGACGAGAAATCGCCGCTCGCCGGCGTTCTCGCGTCGGTCGCCAAGGCCAAGGCTGGCACCACCGCCACGCTGGCAGTGCAAGAGGGCGTGCAGATGCACGGCGGCATGGGCATGACCGATGAGTTCGAGATGGGCTTCTTCATGAAGCGCGCCCGCGTGCTGCAAGAGTTGTTTGGCGACGCCAGCTTTCACGCCGACCTGTTGGCTCAGCTCAAGAAGTATTGAGTGGCACGAACGGGCTGACCATGGCGGAGCCTGAACCCCCACCGGGGCCGGCGCCGTCATTGCAGGGTCTCTTCGTTACGCCGATCGGTGCGGCGGTAGTGCGAAATCATCAAGGTCGTCCAGCGGCCATCGGGCCCCCTCAGGTGTGAGGTGTGCACACGGTGGTCGTCGTCCAGCCACTCGATGACATCGCGGTAGTGGGCGAGCGTTTCGGGAGCCGAGAGCGAAGGGCCCTGCGTGTCGAGCGTCAGCACCTTTCGCGAGGCATCGAGCGTGCCGCTGTAATTCCACAGCCAGGGCAGCATCGAGCCCACCCAGGTGCCCACGAAGCGCTCTTGCACGGGGTCGAAGCCCAGGGTCATCAGGGTGTCAGTGGTACCACCGCCCGGCAGGTCGATCTGCGCGCCACACACCACCCACAGCTCGCCCAAGCTGCGCACGGTCTCGTGCCCGCGCGCGCTGTCCGGCTGCTCGCCACTGCCCTTCAGCGCGGTGGTCTCGCAGGCCCACTCGCCGCGAAGCTTGTGCAGCCATTGGTGTTGTTCGAGCGCTTGTGGGTGCATCCGTGCTCCGGGCCGCCAGGGCCGTGTGGCCGACGAGATGCATTGAAGTTAAGCGTTGAGCGCCGTGCTTTCTGTAGGACAAGCCCGGTTTTTGGCCCGGGGCATCAGGCCGTCCTGACGAACCCGGGCGCTAGCGTGCAGCAGCGCGGGTCTTGGGCGCGGGGGCTTCCGGCGCCAGTGTGTTGCTGGCCAGCAGCAGGGCCACCAGCGCTTCGCCGCCGACCGAGATGTGCTCGCGCATTGCCGTGGCGGCGGCTTCGCCATCGCCCTTGCAGATGGCATCGACGATGCGGTGGTGCTCGCTGTCCGAGGTGGTGAGCCGCCCCGGTTGGTCGAAGCCGCGCTGACGAAAGGCGGCCAACCGCTTGCGCACGCCGCGCACGTGGTCCACCAGCACCGGGTTGCTGCAACTGCTGTAGATCTGCTCGTGCAAGAGGGCATTGGCTTCGGCATAGCCCTTGCGGTCGTTGGCCTTGGCGCAGCGCGACGCGGCAGCCAGGGCCTTGACGAGCGTGGCCGAGGATTCCGGCGTGACGCGCCGCGCGGCGAGGCGCGCGATGGCGGCCTCGATCTCGCCCAACGCTTCTAGCAGCGCAGCCAGCTCGGCGGCGGCGGGCCGGCGCACGTAGATGCCCGAGCGCGGTGCGATGTGGACCAGCCCTTGCGCCGCCAACAGCATCAGGGCCTCACGTACCGGCGTGCGCGAGGCGTTGAAGCCTGCTGCCAACGCCTTCTCGTCGATGGCGCTGCCGGGTGGGCGCGCACCGGAAAGGATCTCGGCTTCAATGGCGGTGCGGATGCGGTCCTGAATGCTGAGGGGGCGAGGGCTCATTTGCGGCGGAAATTAGCACATGCTGATGGAGGCTTGGGGCTTGTTGAGTGAGCGTGAGCCCTTGCGAAGAGGCTCAAACGCGCAGGCGGGAATTCAAGACGCGCGCACATGCTGGATTCTCTAGCCGTCGATGGGTTGAGCCGGCGTTTCCAGAATGCGCTGGTAGAACGCCAGGTCTAGCCAGCGGCCGAACTTGAAGCCCGCTTGCTTGATGGTGCCGGCATGCTCGAACCCGAGGCTCACGTGCAACGCGATGCTCGCGGCGTTGGCAGCATCGATGCCGCCGATCAGCGTGTGCACCTGGCGCTCACGCGCGGCGCCGACGATGGCGTCGAGCAGCTTGCGGCCCAGGCCCTTGCCGCGGTGGTCGCGGTGCACATAGATCGAGTGCTCCACGCTGTACTTGTAGGCTGGCCATGCGCGGAAGGTGCCGTAGCTTGCAAAGCCGAGCAAGCTGCCTGCGTCATCTTCGAAGCCCAGCACTGGGAAGCCATTGCTGCGCTTGGTGGCAAACCAACTGGTCATGGATTCGGGTGCGCGCGGCGTGTAGTCATACAGCGCGGTCGAGTTGGCGATGGCCTCGTTGAAGATGTCGAGGATGGCGCCGGCATGGCGCTCTTCGGTGCAGGCGACGAGTTGCATCGCGTTTTCCTTGATAGACGATCGGGCGGCGGGCCGTGGCGATCTTCAGCGGCGTGAAGACAGCCCGTTCAAGACCATGTCGAGGTACTGCTCCACCACTTGTACAGCGCTCAGCCGCCCGCCTGGTTTGTGCCAGCGCGGCAGGTAGTTCAGGCCTGACAGCAGCAGGCGCGTGGCGAGCGCGGGGTCGATGTCGCGCAGCGCGCCTTGCTGTACCGCGTCAGCCACGCACTGGCGCAGCAGTTGCTCGAAGCGGTCGCGCAGTGGCACCACCGCCAGTCGTTGATCGGGGTCGAAGTTGGACCAGAAGGTGTTCGACGAAGCAATCCAGCCCGAGCGGTCGCTGTCCATCTGCTCCGCGCTGCACAGCAAGAAGGCGCGGATCTTGTTGAGCGGCTCTTTGGCCTGCTCGACCGCCACCGCGGCGCGCTCGACCAGCGCCGCCATGCGGCCTGCGACCACGCGCTGGAACAGCGTTTCTTTCTCGGGAAACCAGTAGTACAGCGCGGCCTTGGTGATGCCCGCCGTCTCGGCGATGTCGCGCAGCGAAGTGCCTTCGTAACCCTTGCGTGCGAACAGGTCGGCGGCAATGCCGATCAGCTGCTCTTCACGCAACCCACCTTCCAGGGGCACGGCAGCGGTGCTCTTTTTGGCGGGGGCGGGGTTCTTGGCGGCCATGGGCGGGGCGGATGATAGGCCAAGCCGGTCGGTACTTCAGTGCCCGGTGAAGCGCGGCGCGCGCTTGGCCGCCCAGGCTGCAGCGCCTTCCTTCAGGTCTGCCGATTGGGCGGCGCGGGTGATGTCGCGCTGCAAATCGGTGGCATCTAGCACGCCGCGGGCGATGCGCGTGAGGTGCTTCTTCATGCCCAGCAGTGCGAGTGGCGCCATGCCGGCGAGTGTCTGCGTCAGCTCATCAGCGGTGCCGGCCAGGGCCTCGGCGGGCACCAGGTGGGTGAGAAAACCGCAGGCAAGCATTTCGTCGGCGCCGATTTTCTCGGCGGTGAGGAAAAGCCGCTTTGCCATGTTGACGCCCAGGCGGCTCACGTAGCGCTCCATGCCGCGCTGGTAGAAGTGCAAGCCCAGGCGTGCCGCCGGCATGAACATGTCAACCTCGGGTGCGCCGATGCGAAAGTCGCAGGCAAGCGCCAAGTCGGTGGCGCCGCCATACACCCCGCCTTGCAGCACGGCGATGGTGACGGGGCGTGCGTCTTCGAAGGCGTCGACCATCTGGTCGAAGCTCACGCCGCGCTTGCGCCCGATCTGGCCGATGTCGGCGCCACTGCAGAAGTATTTGCCTGTGGACTGCAGGCGCAGCACCAGCACCTCGGGGTTGGCGTTGACGGCCTCCACATGCTCGGCCAGCGTGGCGAGGTCGTCGGGGTCGAGACGGTTGGCCTGGCGCGGGCGGTTCAGCGTGATGGTGGCGACGTGGTCCTGGGTCAGCAGCTGAGGTGTCATGGGGTGGACTTTAGTTCTGTGGCGCCGTCATCTCCGTTTTCATGGAAATGACGGGCGCTTCCGGCCACCTGCGCGCTTTGTGGGAATGCCGCCAAGACCCGAGGCCCTAGCGCCCCTTGAACAGCGCCGGTCGTTTCTCGGCAAATGCCCGCCGCCCCTCTGCGTAGTCTTCACTGTTGAAGCAGGCATCTACCAGCCGCGCTACTTCCGCATCATCGGTGCGTGAGTAGCGCTCGAAGGTGTTGATCGCCGCCTTGGCTGCGCGCACCGTCAGCGGCGCGTTGCGTGCAATCGTCTGCGCATAGGCACTCACCCGTGCCTCCAACTCGTCTTCACCGACCACGAAGTTCACCAACCCTATTCGCAAGGCTTCGTCTGCCTGCATGAACCGCGCGCTGAACAAGATGTCGCGCGCAGACGATGGCCCGACCAGCCTTGCCAAGGCCGCTACCCCCGCGTACTCGTACCCCAGCCCCAGCTTCGCCGCCGGAATGCCGAACGTCGACCCGACAGAAGCAAAGCGCACGTCGGCGCTGAGCGACACCGCCAACCCACCGCCTATGCAAAAGCCCTGGATCATCGCGATCAGCGGCTTGTCGAGCCTGGAGAGCCAGGCCCGCCCGCGCTCGGCGATCTCGCCGTACTGCTTGCGCTGCTCGGCATTGGCGCGGTGCTGGTCAAACTCGGAAATGTCGGCGCCCGATGCAAAGGCCTTGCCGCCCGCACCCTTGAGCACCACCACGCGCACGCTGTCGTCTTGCTGAAAGGCCTGCAACGCCTCGCCCAGCCCTTGCCACATTTCGAGCGAAATGGCGTTGCGCCGCTCGGGGTTGTTGAAGGTGAGCCAGCCTATGCCCTGGGCTACGCTGGCCAGCAGCTTCTCGGTCTTGAGTTGGATCATGCGATGGCCCCTTGCGCTTTCAGTTGCTGGATGGTGACTTCGTCATAGCCGAACTCGCGCAGCAGGTCTTGCGTGTGCTCGCCGGCATCGGGCGCCGGGTGATGAAACTGCTCGGGGTGAGGGAAGCGCGACAGGTTGATGGGCGAGCGCACCAGGTTCACGTCGCCCAGCTCGGCGTGGTGGGCTGGGCGCGTCATGCGCAGGTGTTTTGTTTGCGGGTCTTCGAAAGCCTGGCCGATGTCGTAGATCGGCCCGCAAGGCACACCCACGGCATTCAGCCGGTCGACAAGATCGTGGGTGGCAAAACGCTGGGTCAGCGTGTTCACATCGATGTTGAGCTGTTGCTTGTGCTTCACGCGCGAGCGCACGTCCACATAAGCCGGGTCGTTGAAGAGGTCGTCGGCGTCAAGCGTCTTGCACAGGTTGGCCCACATTTTCTGGGTGCTCGCGGCCAGGTTGATGAGGCCATCGCTCGCCTCATACACGCCCATGGGCACCGCCATCGGATGGAAGTTGCCTTGCTGCTGGGGCACCTCGTGGCTCATGGTGTAGCGCGCGCCCTGAAAGTCGAGCTTGCTGAGCATCGACTCAAGCAGCGAGGTGTGCACCCATTGCCCCTCGCCGGTGTGCTCGCGGTGCAACAGCGCCAGCAAGATGCCCTGGCCGAGGAACATGCCGGCCGAGGTGTCCGACACCGCAATGCCCGCACGCATAGGCCCGCGGCCGGGCTCGCCGGTGATCGACATCAGGCCCGACAAACCTTGCACGATCTGGTCGACACCGGGCCGGTCTCGGTAGGGGCCGTCTTGGCCGAAGCCCGAGATGCTCGCGAGAATGATGCGCGGGTTGATGGCTTTGAGCTGCTCGTAGTCGAGGCCCAGGCGCGTCTTCACGTCGGCGCGAAAGTTCTCCACCACCACATCGGCCTTGGTCACCAGGTCGTGCAGCAGCGCCATGCCTTTAGGGTGCTTGAGGTCTATGCACAGGCTGCGCTTGTTGCGGTGCAGGTTTTGCTCGTCGGCACCGCGCCGCACGCCCGTCACGGAGCCGCCCGGCTGCTTGGGCGGTGCTTCGATGCGGATCACCTGGGCACCCCAGTCGGTGAGCAGGCGCACGGCGGTGGGGCCGGCGCGGGCGATGGTGAGGTCGAGCACCGTGTATTTCGACAGAGGGAATGACATGGGAACTCAACCGTAGTTGATGGCGCTGCCAGGGCGGAAGGCGGGCAGGCGTTTCATGGCCAGGCGCTCGGCGCCGCGTGGGTCGGCCACGACCCGGCTCTCGGTGTTGAAGACCATGGTCAGGCGCTCTTGCGGCGTGAACGGTTTCCACTCTGGCAGCGTGTCGGTGTTCGGGTTGCCGGTGCGCGCAAAGTTGCCCCAGGCCCGCATCAACTGGCGCATCAGCGGCTGCAGCTCGGGGCCTTGGCCGGTGAAGGCTTCTGCCGCGTCGACATTGCCAAATACGAATGGCATCTCTGCCGTGTGCGGCGAGTGCAGCAAGCCCCTGAGCGCCGGGCTCTCCCATGCGAACTCGTACATATAGACCGGCGCGCCACCTTGCAGGGCCTTCTGCTCGGCACCGCTGACGTTGGTGAGACGGTACATGTGGTCGCTGGCGATGTAGGCCAGCACCTCGCTCGGCGATGCACCTGCATGCTCTGCCTGGTAGACCGACATCAGGGCGTCGGCCCGTGCGTCGTCGATCTTCATGAAGCGCTTGACGCGTTGATGGGCATCAACGGCCGACAGCGTGAAGTTGGTCGGATCGGCCGCAAGAAAGAAGGTGGCCTCGGTGCGCGTGTAGCCGATCAGCATCGGGATGTGCGCTGACATCTCGGGCGCTTGCGGGTAAAACGGGTGGCGCGTGAGCGTGCGGCCGTCGATCACCGGGCGGTAGTGGTCTTGCCCGCGGTTGGCCAGCACCACGGCCTGCATGGCACTCAGCAGTTGGGCGGCGGGCAGCGTTTGCAAGGTGGCGAAGTCGCCCTCAGCCACGCCCAATTGCTGGAGCAGTTGATGCGTCGCCAGGGCCGATTCTTCGGGCTCTTGCACATGAAAACCCGAGGAAGAGCTTTGTACGATGGCGCGGTGGAACAAGCCTTGTGCGGCCGGCATCGCCATCAAGATGGCCACCTTTGCGCCGCCGCCCGATTGGCCAAAGATCGTGACCTGTGCGGGGTCGCCACCGAAGGCCGCGATGTTGTCGCGTACCCATTGCAAGGCAGCCACCAGGTCGAGCATGCCGGCGTTGCCGGCGTCGGCAAAGCGCGGGTCGGCTTTCGTTTCGGCATCAGGCCCT
The DNA here is from genome assembly GCF_046595475.1 of Rhizobacter sp. GTDB lineage: Bacteria > Pseudomonadota > Gammaproteobacteria > Burkholderiales > Burkholderiaceae_C > Rhizobacter. Next base: position 8,408 of record NZ_JBKJOQ010000018.1, on the reverse strand, counting down.
GCATAGAGGTAGCCGAAGAGGTTGAGCCGGTGGTTGACGGTGACCACCACCACGTCTTCGTGCTTGGCCAGCGCGCTGCCGTCGAGCACGGGCGAGTTGCCGGCGCCGATGGAGAAGGCGCCGCCGTGCAGGTACACCATCACCGGGCGCTTGGCGGTATCGGGAGCCGGCGTGAACACGTTCAGCACCAGGCAGTCTTCGCCGTTGGTGGTGTCAGAGGCCAGCCACTGGAAGATGCGTGTGCGTGGTGCGTCGAGTTGCGGTGCGCGCGGGCCGTAAGCCAATGCGTCGCGTACGCCGGCCCAGGGGGTCACCGCTTGCGGTGGCAAGAAGCGGCGCGGGCCCGAAGTGTCGGCGGCATAGGGAATGCCTTTGAACACCGCGACCCCTTTCTGAAACGCGCCGCGCAGTTGGCCTGCGGTGGTGTCGGTGAGTGGCGAATCTGCCATGGCGGTGCCTCAGAGGGGCGCAGTTAATATATCTAACTAAGATATAGATATTTAATTGCTCGGTCAATCGGAGATGGCCCTGGCTTCGCCTCGCACCTGATGCCCGAGCTGCCCACGGATCAGGTTGGCACTACAGATCGGCGGTGTAGCGGGCCAGCATTTGCTCTTGCGTCTCGGCCGGCCCGGCCAGGCCGGTCTGGCTGGCGATCATCACACCCAAGGGCGGCAAGACCGAGCGTGGCATTTGCGCCGAGGGCTGCCACAGGTTCGAGCGCATGAAGGCCTTGGCGCAATGCAGGTAGGCCTCTTGCACCGTGACCTCGATGGCAAGCGTCGGCGGGTTTTTCTCGGTGGCAAAGAACTGCAGGTGCCCATCGGCTTGCGACAACCGCGCCGCGCCGTTGACGCGCAAGGTCTCGTCGACACCGGGGATGATGAAGACCAAGCCGAGCTGCCCGGTCTCGATGATGTTGTGCAGCGTGTCGAGCCGGTTGTTGCCTCGCGCATCGGGGATGAGCAGCGTGCGATCGTCCAGCACTTTCACGAAGCCAGGCGCGCCGCCGCGCGGCGATGCGTCGAGGTTTCGCGTGGCGCTGGTGCTGGCCACCACGAGAAAGGGAGTCAGCGCGATGTAGCTGCGGCAGTGCACGTCCAAAGCCGAGAGCTGCTTCTTGTAAGCGCGCTCCTTGGGTGCGGGGTACAGGGCGCGCAGTTGCTCAAGGCTGTCGATGTACATGCTGGACCTTGATCTGTTTGGCCATGAAAACGCTGTTGGGGTCGTCCCAATAGTCGCCATAGGGCGGGCGGCGCGCATAGCCCAGGCTGGCATAGAAGGCCAGGGCTTCGGGTTGCCGGGGCCCTGTTTCAAGCATCAATGTCATGCAGTGCAATTCGGCAGCCTTGGCTTCGAGCAGCACCAGCACCTGGCGGGCCAGGCCTTGGCCGCGGCTGTGGGGGTGCACGTACATGCGTTTGACTTCACCGTATTCGCGGCCAATAACGATAGCGCCGCAGCCGATGGCATGGCCTGCCGCATTGCGCGCAACGGCGAACAGGACGTTGGGCTCTTTTAGCGCGTCGAGATCCAATATGTGCCGGCTCTCTGGCGGATAGAGGCTGTCTTGGTACGCGTCCAGCTCGGCGATGAGCTGGATGACTTCGGCTTGATCCGGGGGTTCGAAGGCAACGGGCATGAGCGTGACCTACCTGAGGCTCAGCCGCCGGCCACGTGTTTGTCGCGCAACTCGCGCTTCAACACCTTGCCGATGGCGCTGCGCGGCAGCTCTTCAATAAAGTGCAAGCTGGCCAGCCGCTGGGTCTTGCCCACCTGCTGGTTGAACCATTGCAGCAGCTCGGCGTCGGTCTCTGGGTGGCCCGCTTTGCGCACCACGTACGCCACCGGCGTCTCGCCCCAGGCCTCGGAAGGCACGCCCACCACCGCCACGTCGGCCACGGCTGCGTGCTTGCGCATTTCGGCTTCTAGGTCGCTTGGGTAGATGTTGAAGCCGCCGCTGATCACCATGTCTTTCTTGCGATCGAAGAGCGTGAGAAAGCCCTCGGCATCGAAGCGGCCCACATCGCCGGTGCGTATGAAGCGCAGGCCGTCGGGGCTGTACCACTCGGCGTCGCGCGTCTTGCCGGGTTGCTGGTGGTAGCCGGTCATCATGGACACCGAGCGGCCCACCACTTCGCCCATTTCGCCGCGCGGCACCTCTTTGCCGTCTTCGTCGATCAGGCGAATGTCGTGGCCCTCGGCCGGCTGGCCCACGGTGTGCAGCTTGTCGGGGTAGGTGTGGGCACTCAAGATGCAGCTGCCACCGCCTTCAGTCATGCCGTAGAACTCGACCAGCCCACCGGGCCAGCGCTTCAGGATGTCGGCCTTGAGCACCGCGCCGAAAGGCGCGCTGGTGCTGAACTTGAACTGGAAGGATTTGAGGTTGAAGTTGTCGAACTCGGGCAGCGCCATGAGGCGCTGGTACTGCACCGGCACCAGCATGGTGTGCGTGACCTTGTGCTTCTGCGCCAGCTCGAGGTAGCCCCTGCTGTCGAACTTGGGCATGAGCACCAGGGTGCCACCCCAGGCCAGAGTGGGGAAGAAGACGACGAGCGTGGTGTTGCTGTACAGCGGCGTGGCCAGGATGGTGGTGCCGCCAGGGCCGTAGTTGTACGCACCGCCGCCTCGGCGCACATGCGCCCAACGCATGCTGTGCGGCTGCACGATTCCCTTGGGCGTGCCGGTGGTGCCCGACGAATAGATGATGTTGAAAGCCCAATCGGGCTTGGGCTTCACGGCTTTGAAGGGGGTGCCCGCGGGCGCCACCCATTCCTTGAGCTGGATGCCGATGGGCGAGCCGTCGATCGAGATGCGCGTTACGTCAGTGGCCTGGGCTGCGCCAATGGCTTCGGCGGAACTCTCGTCGGTGAAGAGCAGCTTGGCCTCGGCGTCTTTCAGCATGCCGGCGAGTTGCTCGACGGTCGAGCCGGGGGCGAGCGGGGCCACCACCACGCCGGCACGCAGTGCGCCGAGAAACACTGCGGCGTAGTGCACTGACGCGTTGGCGCAGATGGCGATGGCCTCGCGCGGCTTGATGCCGTCGCGCTTCAACGCAGCCGCCACGCGGTCCATCATGGCGTCGAGCTGGGCGTAGGTGACGCTGCACTGCTTGTCGATGATGGCGGTGTGTTTCGGGTCACGCTGGGCGTGGGCGTGGATCAGTTCGGCGATCACGCCGAAGTCATTTTCGAAGGGGGCAGCGATCGGGTCCATGGCTTCAGGGTACGGTCAGTTGAAAGAGGTTCGTCATTCCAGCTTTCGCGGCATGACGTCGGGCGCCAATCTACACCGTGGCCACCGCCGTGACGGGCGAGCCCACCGCGCCGGGCAGGCGCAGCGGCGGGGCGGTCAGCAGGAAGCGCGAGCGCTGGTGGGCGCGCAGCCAAGTGGCCAACTCGCTCAGGTACCAGAGCTCGCCCAAGGGCACGCCCAGCTTGAACAGGCAGTGCTCGTGCAGCGGCAGGGCGGCGCGCTCGCCATCGCCCTCGGCCTCGCGTGCGGGGTAGGCCTCGACGGCGTAGTTGTCGGCGATCAGTGCGGCCACGCCGCTGTCGCTCACCCATTGCAGCAGGCGCTCGTCACGGCCGTCGAGGGCGGCGCAGGCGTTGTTGAGCACCTTCATGTCGGGTTGGCGGTCCATGCGCAAGATCATGTCGGCGAAGCCGGTGTAGAAGAGCAGCAGGTCGCCTGTTTCTACTTGCACCTTCTGGCTGTCCATGATCTGCATCAGCCGTTCGTAGCCGACGCGCTCGCGCGTGTCGCCCACCTGCGCATGCAGATTGACCAGCACGCCGCGGCCCTGGATGGCCTTGACCGCAAAATTCTCTACGCCCAGCTTCATCGCATACGAGCCGCCCTCAGCACCGCAGGGGCACGAGGCCAGCTTCAGGTCACCGGGGCCCAGGATGTCTTCGTGCGCGCGGTAGCCGTTGTAATAGACCTTCTCGGGCTCGCCGTCGCCATCGGCGTCAAACCACGAGCCCACGTGGGCGAAGGTGTCCCACTGCGTGGAGTACTGCAGCGTGATGTTGACCTGGTCGTCGCAGATCACGTCGGTGAAGCGTGCGTCGAAGCGGCGCAGCGGCATGTTCATGAACGGGTCGCCGTTCAGGTCGGTGGGTTTCAGGCGCGGCGGGCTGCGCCGCGGGTTGAGCTTGGCTTCACCGGGGAAGTCGAGCGGCAGGCTCAGTCCGAACGACAAACCTTCCTTCACCTCGGCCACACCTTGCTTCACCTTCTCGGGCGTCAGCAGATTGAGGCGGCCCAGCTCATCGTCGGGGCCGAAGTCACCCCAGGTCGAGCCTTCGGGGCGTTGCTTCCAGCGGGCAGATGAACTCATTCAGCGTTCCTGTTTTTCACCAGAGGGCAGGCATGTGGGAGTACAGGCCGCCACCCACCGCTCAGCCTGAGGTATCGAAGGCCCGCTCAGGCCGTGCAGGGCTTCGATACCGTCGAAAATCAGAAAGCCCCGTACACCATGTTCTTGAAGACGTGGCGGTAGTACTCGCGTTGACCTGGCGCCTGCATCATCCAGATGGCGATCAGGTTTTCTTTCGGGTCGATCCAGAAGGCCGTGCCACCCAGGCCGCCCCAGTTGGCTTCGCCCACGCTGCCGGGGTTGGCCGCCTCACCTGGAGCGATACGCACCGCGAAGCCCAGGCCGAAGCCGAACCCCGGGCCGGGCAAGTAGCCGGTGTTCACACCTGGCACGCGGCTCGCGCGGATGATGTCGGCGCCCAGGTGGTCACGCGTCATCATCTCTACCGTCTTGGGCGAGAGGATGCGCACGCCGTCGAGCTCACCGCCGTTCAACACCATGCGGCAAAAGCGCAGGTAATCGGGCGCGGTCGACACCATGCCGCCACCACCCGACTCGAACACGGGCGGTTTGGTCACGTCGATCAGCGTCACCGGCTGCTTGCTGTCGGGGTCTAGTTTGAAGGGCTCGGCCAGGCGATTGAGCTTGTCGGCGCTGACCGCGAAGCCGCTGTCCTTCATGCCCAGCGGCCCGAGGATGCGTTGCTGCAGGTAGACGCCCAGCGTCTGGCCCGACACGCGCTCGATCAGCGAGCCGACCAGGTCGGTGGAGCGGCTGTATTCCCAGGTGCTGCCGGGCACGTTGGCCAAGGGCAGGGTTGCGAGCACCTTCGAGAGCTGGGTGTTGTTGAACTCGTTCTTCTGGATGCCGGTCTTGAGGTACTCGCTCTTCACCAGTGACTTGCCGAACACGCCGTAAGTGAGGCCCGAGGTGTGGCGCAGCAGGTCTTGCACCGTGGGCACGCGCGGCGAGGGCACGAGCTCGAGCGTGGCGTTGCCGGCGGCGTCTTTCTTCTCGATGCCCACCTTCAGGTCTTTGAACTCGGGCAGGTAGCGCGAGATCGGGTCGGCGAGGATCACCTTGCCGTCTTCCACCAGCATCATCAAACCCACCGACACGATGGGCTTGCTCATCGAGTAGATGCGGAAGATGGAGTCAGCCGCCATCGGTGCGCCGGCTTGCGGGTCGCGCTGGCCGACCACCTTCTCGTGCACCACCTTGCCGTCGCGGTAGAGCAGGATCACCGCTCCGGGCAGGCGGCTGGCAGCGGTGTCGCGGGCAACCAGGTCGTCGAGCTTTTGCAGGGCTGCGGCGTTCATCGGCGCTCGCGCGGTGCTGCTCTTGTCGGCCGTCATGCCGGCGCAACCGGCGAGCACCAAGGCCGCGCCGCAGAGTGAGGCGATCAAGGTTCGGCGGGTGGCGTGGGGGAAGGGGCTGATCATCTGTTTGTCTCCTGTCGTTGTGTTTGTGTTTATGTTGGCTGTGTTGCTTGCGATCAGTAGCCGGCGTGTCTGTCCACCGCGAACGGCTGTGGCAGCCCATCGCGCGCCCGTCTCAAGGCATCGACGCATTGCTGTGCCACGGTGTCAAAGGAAGCCTGGGCGGCAATGTGCGGCGTGGCCACCACCTTGGGGTGCGACCACACCCAGTTGTCGGGTGGAGGCGGCTCGCGCTCGAACACATCGAGCGCCGCGCCGGCCAGGTAGCCACCATCGAGCAGCACCTGCAGGTCGTGCTCGACCATCTGCTCACCGCGGCCCACGTTGATGACGAAGGCACCGCGCGGCAGCTGCGCCAGCGTGTGGTGGTTGAGCAGGCCGCGCGTCTCGTCGGTGAGGGGCAGGGCGCACACCAAGATGTCAGCTTGCGACAGAAACTGCGGCAGCTCGTCGTTACCGGCAAAGGTGGCCACGCCGGGCACCTCGCGTGGCGTGCGGCTCCAGCCACCGACCGCGTAGCCCAGCGGCAGGAAGGCGCGCGCGATGGCTTGCCCGACGGCCCCCAGGCCCATCACGCCCACGCGGCAACGCACGGCGGTGCGCACCGGGTGGCGCGCCCATTCGGCCAGCGATTGCTGTTCGGCGTAGAGCGCCAGGTCGCGCGTGAAGCGCAGCGTATTGGCCACCACGTATTGCGCGATCTCCATGCCCTGCATCGGGTCGACCACGCGCGTGAGCGGCACATGCGTGGGCAGGTCTTCCACCATCAGCTTGTCGGCGCCGGCGCCGGTGGAGCACAACACGCGCAGGTTGGGGTACTGCGGCAGGATGCCTGGCCGCATGCGCCAGGCCAGGATGGCCTCCACCGCCTCGGGCGGTGGGTTGTCTTGCTCAGTCCAGACGGGAGTGCCTTGTGCGGCCAGTCGCAGAGCTGCGGCAAAGGGTGCCGACGGTAAGGGGTTCGACAGCACCAGAATGGCCATGGGCTCTTTCGTTCTAAGCGTCGCTTTCTTTACGCGTCATAACCTGGGTTGCGCCGATCGAGCCGGCGCAGGAGAGCTGGCCACACCAGGCTGGCACCCTTGCCGTTGGTCGCGGCTTTTGATTGTTCGCGGTTCAGGTCGATCATGGACTGCGGCAATTCGTTGAGCTCGACACCACCCGACTGCGCCAGGATCTGCATGCGACAAGAGGTTTCGAGCTGGTACATGGCGCCGAAGGCTTCGGCCACGCTGCGCCCGCAGGTCAGCAGGCCGTGGTTGCGCAGGATCAGGCTGTTGGCCTTGCCCAGCGACTTGACCAGCCGCGGCTTCTCGTCGTCGCGCAGCGCCACGCCTTCATAGTCGTGGTACGCGATGGAGTTGAGCGGGAACGTGGAGTGCTGCGACAGCGCCAGCAGGCCGCGCTTTTGCGCCGACACCGCCACGCCATGCAAGGTGTGGGTGTGCAGCACGCAGGCCACCTCAGGTCGGGCTTCGTGCACTGCGCTGTGGATCACGAAGCCGGCCGGGTTCGTGTCGAACTTGGAAGGCATCACCTTGTCGCCGTGGTGATCCACCTTCACCAAGCTCGACGCCGTGATTTCTTCGAAGAAGAGGCCGTAGGGATTGATCAGGAAGCTGTGGTCATCACCCGGCACGCGGGCCGAGATGTGGGTGAAGACCAGGTCGTCCCAACCGAAGAGCGCCACCAGCCGGTAGGCGGCGGCGAGGTCGACGCGTGTCTGCCACTCTTCGGCAGAGACCTGGTTGCGTAGGGATGCGAATTCGAGTGGTGCATTCATGCTTTATCTCCTGTGAACGGTGGGCGAAATCATGACCGTTCGCGCAGAGCTTGTTGAAGTGCTTACCCCGTGGCAACCGGCTTCGACAGGCTCAGCCCGAACGGGCCAACTTTCCTACAACGCCTTCACCAACTCCGGCACGGCGGTGAAGAGGTCGGCTTCGAGACCGTAGTCGGCCACCGAAAATATCGGGGCCTCAGGGTCTTTGTTGATGGCCACGATCACCTTGCTGTCCTTCATGCCGGCCAGGTGCTGGATGGCGCCACTGATGCCCGCGGCGATGTACAGCTGCGGGGCCACGATCTTGCCCGTTTGCCCGACCTGCCAGTCGTTCGGTGCGTAGCCGGCGTCCACCGCCGCTCGGCTGGCCCCGAGTGCGGCACCCAGCTTGTCGGCCAACGGGGTCAGCACCTCGTTGAACTTGTCGCTGGAACCCATCGCCCGGCCACCCGAGACGATGATCTTGGCGGCGGTGAGTTCGGGCCGGTCGTTCTTGGCGATCTCCGAACCCATGAACTTGGACTTGCCGCTGTCGGCTTCGGCGGTCGCGGCTTCAACTTGGGCGCTGCCGCCGGTGGCAGCCGCCGGGTCGAAGCCGGTGGTGCGCACGGTGATGACTTTGACCTTGTCTTGGCTTTGCACCGTGGCAATCGCATTGCCGGCGTAGATCGGGCGCTCGAACGTATCAGCGCTCACGACGTGGGTGATGTCGCTGATCTGGCCGACGTCGAGCTTGGCGGCAACTCTGGGGGCAATGTTCTTGCCGGCTGCGGTGGCGGCGAAGAGGATGTGGCTGTAGTTCTGCGCAATGGCGAGAACTTGCGCCGCGACGCTCTCGGCCAGGCCGTGGTCGAGGTGAGGCGCA
>NZ_JBKJOQ010000037.1:0-7469 GCF_046595475.1 Rhizobacter sp. | reverse complement strand
GCCGAGTTCAAGATGAAAAGCGACATGTTGTTCGATGAGGTGCGTGCCGGTGGCCGCATACCGCTGATCGTCGGGCGCGGGCTGACGGCCAAGGCCCGCGAGGCGCTGAAGCTTCCGGTCAGCATGTTGTTCCGCCTGCCGCAGAACCCCGAAGACACCAAGACCGGCTTCACGCTGGCACAGAAGGTCGTGGGCCGCGCGGTCGGTTTGCCGGCCGGCCAGGGCGTTCGCCCGGGCACCTACTGCGAACCCCGCATGAGCTCGGTGGGTTCCCAGGACACCACCGGGCCCATGACGCGCGACGAGCTGAAAGACCTGGCCTGCCTGGGCTTCAGCGCCGACATGGTGATGCAGTCGTTCTGCCACACCGCGGCCTACCCCAAGCCGGTCGACGTGAAGATGCACCACGAGCTGCCCGACTTCATCAGCACCCGTGGCGGTGTCTCGCTGCGCCCGGGCGACGGCATCATCCACAGCTGGCTCAACCGCTTGCTGCTGCCCGACACCGTGGGCACGGGCGGCGACAGCCACACCCGCTTCCCCATTGGCATCAGCTTCCCTGCCGGTTCGGGCCTGGTGGCCTTTGCCGCCGCCACCGGTGTGATGCCGCTCGACATGCCTGAATCGGTGCTGGTGCGCTTCAAGGGCACTATGCAGCCTGGCGTCACCCTGCGCGACCTGGTCAACGCCATTCCGCTGTACGCCATCAAGGCCGGCCTGCTGACGGTTGCCAAGCAAGGCAAGAAAAACATCTTCAGCGGCCGCATCCTTGAGATCGAAGGCCTGCCCGACCTGAAGGCCGAGCAAGCCTTTGAGTTGAGCGACGCCTCTGCCGAGCGCTCGGCCGCCGGCTGCACCGTGCACCTCAACAAAGAGCCCATCATTGAATACATCAACAGCAACATCACGCTGATGAAGTGGATGATCTCCGAGGGCTACGCCGACGCACGCACCTTGGCCCGTCGCATTGCGGCGCAAGAAGCGTGGCTCGCCAACCCGCAGCTGCTCAAGGGCGACGCAGATGCCGATTACGCTGCGGTGATCGACATCGACCTGGCCGACATCCATGAGCCCATCGTCGCCTGCCCGAACGACCCTGACGACGTGAAGACGCTCAGCGACGTGGCCGGCGCCAAGATCGACGAAGTATTCATCGGCTCGTGCATGACCAACATCGGCCACTTCCGTGCAGCCAGCAAGCTGCTCGAAGGCAAGCGCGACATTCCCGTCAAGCTGTGGGTCGCACCGCCCACCAAGATGGACGCCAAGAAGCTCAGTGATGAAGGCCACTACGGCGTGCTGGGCAACGCCGGCGCGCGCATGGAAATGCCGGGCTGCAGCCTGTGCATGGGCAACCAGGCGCAGGTGAAAGAAGGCGCCACGGTGTTCAGCACCAGCACGCGCAACTTCCCCAACCGCTTAGGCAAAAACAGCAACGTCTACCTCGGCTCGGCCGAGTTGGCCGCCATCTGCTCCAAGCTCGGCCGAATCCCTACGCGCGAGGAGTACCTTGTCGACATGGGCGTGCTCACCGCCGCCAGCGACAAGATCTACCAGTACATGAACTTCGACCAGATCAAGGACTTCACCGACGCGGCCGACAAGGTGGCCACCGTCTGAGTTTTCTTCGTACTGATTGAAAGCCCTGCAGCGCGAGCTGCGGGGCTTTTTTTGTGGGAGGGCGACGGTCGCCTTGGCGGTGAAACCTCCTGCTCACCGCCACAAACCTCAACCAAGACTCAATCTCGCTCCGGTGCGATCTCGGTTGCATAGTCGACCAGCGCCCCCAAGATGTCTTGCGCACGCTCGTCATCTGCTGCTTCCTGCAGCGCGTCTATGCGCTCGAAGAAGGCTGCAAGCGTCAGCCCGCCCCCCGCACCATCGTGCAAGCGGTGCGCACAATGCTCTTGCCATTGCACCGTCTCTGCCTCGCTCAAGCTCGCCGGAAAATTGCGCGCGCGGTAGCGAAAGAAGAGCTCATCCAATCGCTTGTCGGCAAACGCCGGGCGCTTGTCGGCCAGCTGCGTGGGGCCCAGGCCGCGCAGGCGCGTGAGGCTGCGCCGGTCTTCGTTGCCGATGAAGCCGCCGTAGAGGTCTTCATCGACATCGGGCTTGCCGTCGGGCGCCGGCCGCTCGAACACCGCCGCCCACATGCCCGCGAGCAGCTGGCCCTTTTCAGCCGCGATCTCGGCGTGGCGCAGCGACTGCTCGACGTTGAGGCCCCACTTTTCAGCCATCACGCTGCTGAAAGGCTTGTAGTTGCCCACCACGATGGGCGACTTGTTGATGTGGATGGTTTTGATGGGCAGGCGCGTCGTGCCCTCAGGCAGGTCGTCGGCCTTGCTGAACATGCGCTGGCGCATGGTGTCGACGTTGAGCGCGAAAAGCTCGCTCGGGTCGAAGGCCAAGTCCCAGACGATCACTTCATTTTTGTTGGTCGGGTGCGGCGCCAGTGGCCACACGAGCGCAATGCCGCCACGCTCCACGCCGTACATGCCCGACACATGCAAAAAGGGCTTGCCCACGCCCATCTCGCGCACCACTTCGTCTTTTTTGCGCAGGCGCAGGCAGAAGTCCCACAGCTTGGGCTGACGTTGCTTGATGAGGCGCGCCACGGCGATGGTGGCGCGCACATCAGACAAGGCATCGTGCGCGGCCTCATGCACCAGGCCGTTGGCCTTGGTGAGGTGCTCAAGCTTGAACGACGGCCGGCCGTCGTCGTGTTTGGGCCACTCGATGCCTTCGGGTCTAAGCGCCCAGGTCACGCGCACCACGTCGAGCAGGTCCCAGCGGCCGCACTGGTTCTGCCACTCGCGTGCATAAGGGTCGATCAGGTTGCGCCAGAAGAGATGGCGAGTCACCTCGTCGTCGAAGCGGATCGAGTTGTAGCCCACGCCAATGGTGCCGGGCTGTGCCAGTTCTTTCTCGATCAGATCGGCAAACGCATGCTCAGGCACCCCCTCAGCCAAGCAGGCTTGCGGCACGATGCCGGTGAGCAGGCACGATTCGGGGTCGGGCAGGTAGTCGGGTGCGGGTTGGCAATAGACCATCGTCGGCTCGCCGATCTCGTTCAGGTCGAGGTCGGTGCGCACCCCGGCAAACTGCGAAGGCCGGTCGCGGCGCGGCACCCGGCCGAAGGTCTCGTAGTCGTGCCAGTAGAAGGTGGTGTCGGTCATAGCGGCGCAATCTACCAGCCCGGCAAGCAAGCACTGATGGGCTAAGCTATCGGGCCGACATTCATCCCCGTTCGGGCTGAGCCTGTCGAAGCCTGCGCAAGCTTCGACAGGCTCAGCCCGAACGGTCGCATGAGAAGCACCGTTCACCTTCAATTGCCCAGCGGAGACCCTCCATGACTCGCGTTTTCAACTTCAGCGCCGGCCCCGCCGCCCTGCCCGAATCGGTACTGCGCCAGGCAGCCGACGAGATGCTCGACTGGAAAGGCTCTGGCATGTCAGTCATGGAGATGAGCCATCGCGGCAAGGAATTCATTTCCATCCATGCCCAGGCCGAAGCCGACCTGCGCGAGCTGCTGGCCATCCCGGCCAACTACAAGGTGCTGTTCCTGCAGGGCGGTGCCATCGGCCAGAACGCCATCGTTCCAATGAACCTGCTGCGCGGCAAGACCAGCGCCGACTACATCTACACCGGTGAGTGGGCCAAGAAGTCGATCAAGGAGGCCAAGGCTTTCTGCAAGGTCAACGTGGCCGCGTCATCTGAAGACACGCAGTTCACGAGCGTGCCCAAGCAGAGCACCTGGAAGCTAGACCCCAACGCCGCCTATGTGCACATCTGCTCCAACGAAACCATCGGCGGCGTCGAGTACCACTGGGTGCCTGACACCGGCAGCGTGCCGCTGGTGGCCGACATGTCGTCGAACATCCTGTCGCGCCCGGTCGACGTGAGCAAGTACGGCCTCATCTACGCCGGTGCGCAAAAGAACATCGGCCCCGCAGGCTTGACCATCGTGATCGTGCGCGACGACCTGCTCGGCGGCGCAATACCCACCACGCCTTCGGCCTTCGACTACAAGCAGCAAGCCGAGGCCGACTCCATGCTCAACACCCCGCCCACCTACGCGATCTACATCGCCGGGCTGGTGTTTCAGTGGATCAAGGCGCAGGGCGGCTTGAAGGCGATGGAAGCCCACAACCGCACCAAGGCCGCGTTGCTGTACGACTACCTCGACAGCACCAGCTTCTACACGAGCCCCATCGCGAAGGACGACCGCTCGCTGATGAACGTGCCCTTCAAGCTGAAAGACGAAGCACTAGACGCGGCCTTCCTGAAAGGCGCTGAAGCGCGCGGCATGTTGCAGCTCAAAGGCCACCGCTCAGTGGGCGGCATGCGCGCCTCCATTTACAACGCCATGCCCATCGAAGGCGTGAAGGCGCTGGTGGCTTACATGAAAGAGTTTGCCTCCCAAAACTCGTAAGGGCTTCCCATGATGGCGGGCGAGGCGCAGCGTGGCACGCTGCGCCCACCACTTCGGGAGGAACCCGCCATGTTCGACATCCTGGTTCTCAACCAGATTTCAGCCAACGGCCTGAAGCGCCTGCCCGCCGAGCGCTACAAGGTGGGCAAAGACGTGGCCCAGCCCGATGCCGTGCTGGTGCGCTCAGCCGACATGCACGCGCTCGACATCCCGGCCAGCGTGAAGGCTATCGCCCGCGCGGGCGCCGGCACCAACAACATCCCCGTCAAGGCCATGAGCGCGCGCGGCGTGCCGGTGTTCAACGCGCCGGGCGCCAATGCCAACGCAGTGAAAGAGCTGGTGCTTGCCGGCATGCTGATCGCGGCGCGCAACATCGCGCCAGCGCTGAGCTTCGTCAACGCGCTAGACGCCAAGTCACCCGACATGGAAAAGACCGTGGAAGACGGCAAGAAGAATTACGCCGGCTTCGAGCTCGCCGGCCGCACGCTGGGCATCGTGGGCCTGGGCAAAATCGGTTGCCTGGTGGCCGACGCCGCCATCAAGCTCGGCATGAACGTGCTGGGCTACGACCCCGAGATCACGGTCGACGCCGCCTGGAGCCTGCCCGCGCAAGTGAAAAAGGCTGCCAGCGTGGCCGAAGTGATGAAGAACGCCCACTTCATCACCCTGCACGTGCCCTTGGTCGACGCCACACGCGACCTCGTCAACGCCGACAACCTGGGGCTCATGCGCCCCGGCACCGTGCTGCTCAACTTCTCTCGTGAAGGCGTGGTCAGCGAGCGCGCCGTGCTGGCCTCGCTCAGCGCCAAGCACCTGGGCTGGTACGTGTGCGACTTCCCGAGCGCCGCGCTCAACGCGCACGACAAGGTGGTGGCCCTGCCGCACCTCGGCGCCTCCACAGGCGAAGCCGAAGAGAACTGCGCCTTGATGGTGGTCGACCAGCTCGTCGACTACCTGGAGCAAGGCAACGTGAGCAATGCCGTCAACTTCCCCAGCGTGACGATGGGCCGCGAGTCGGCCTACCGCGTGGCCATCGCCAACGCCAACGTGCCCAACATGCTGGGCCAGATCTCGGGCGCGATGGCCCGCGCGGGCCTGAACATTCACAACATGGTCAACAAGTCGCGCGGCGACATGGCCTACACCCTGGTCGACGTAGACAGCCCTGTGAGCGATGCGGTGCTGCAGGGCATTGCCGCGATCGAAGGCGTGCTGACGGTGCGCTACCTGCCCGAGTAGCACCCCTCAAGACTGCCTTCTATATAGAGGGTGGTTTGAAAAAGACAGAGGCCAGGCCTCGCCGGATGCGGCGAGGCCTTTTTCGTTCTGGAAGCCGAAACGAGCCGTCCGTGACGAATGTCTCGCGGCAGGCCACACGCCGATTCGGGTCAGCAAGCAATTCACGAACAAAGCCGTTTAGGGCCAGCAAATCCGCCTTAAGTCGATAGGGGCTAGGGCCGATATTCCGTGGGAATGGGAGAAGAGGAATCCGGGGTGGCTGCCTTTTGGGCAGCGCTGCGAGTCCCAAACGCCCTAGACACCTCACGTGAAAACCCCCGTTCCTCGTCAGAGCGCCGCGAAGCAAGCCCCACAGGCCTGCCTCTCTGCCGTTGACCGGAATCACTGAATTCGAGAACAAGGAAACGATCCATGGCCACCATCATCACCGCCCTGTCCACCGCACAAATCGCGGGCCTGTCGACCAAGACCATTGCGGGGCTGACGACAGAAGACTGGGCAGCGTTCAGCACGGCACAGATCGTCGCGCTGACCACGGCACAGATGGGAGCCATCACTACCACGGGCATCACCTCTCTAGACGCGACACGCATCGCTGCGTTCGAGACAGCTGACCTGCGCGCCCTGAACTCCACCTCTTTGCGGGTGATGAGCACCGAGCAGCTGGCCGCGCTCAGCTCCGACCAGATGGCTGCGCTGACCACCGCGCAGGTGGCTTCTCTCACCACCAGCCAGATCGCCGGCCTGACGACTGAAGACCTCACCGCGATGGGCACTGCGCAGTTTGCGTCGATGACCAGCGCCCAGGTTTACGCGCTCACCACCGACCAGATCGCCGCTCTCGAATCAGCCGACCTGCGCGCCATCAGCAGCACCGGCCTGCGCGCCTGGAGCACCACGCAAATCGGCGCCCTGACGTCCGACAACATGGCCGCGATGACGACCTCGCAAGTCGCTGCCCTGACCACCGCCCAAGTTTCCACCCTCGTCAGCGACGACCTGAACGCCTTCAGCACCGCGCAGTTCGCGGCCATGACAACCGCTCAAGTCGCTTCGCTCACCGCTGGCCAGATCGGCACGCTGGAGTCGAATGACCTGCGCGCTCTCACGACCGCTCAGTACGCCGCCTTCACCACGGCCCAAGCCCAAGCGCTGACGACCGACCAGATGCCGCTGCTGGAGACCGACGACCTGCGCGCTCTCAGCTCCACCGCGCTGCGCGCCTTCTCGACCGAGCAGATTGCCGCACTGACCTCAGCCCAGATCGGTGCCCTGACCACCGGCCAGGTGGCCTCCATGACCACCGGCCAGGTGGCCGGCCTCACCACCGAAGACCTCGTCGCGATGGGCACTGCCCAGTTCGCTTCGATGAGCAGCGCCCAGGTTTACGCGCTTACCACCGACCAGATCGCCGCTCTCGAATCAGCAGACCTGCGCGCCATCAGCAGCGCCGGCCTGCGCGCCTGGAGCACCACGCAAATCGGCGCCCTGACCTCCGACAACATGGCAGCGATGACGACCTCGCAAGTCGCTGCCCTGACCACGGCTCAAGTTTCCACCCTCGTCAGCGATGACCTGAACGCTTTCAGCACCGCACAGTTCGCGGCCATGACCACGGCCCAAGTCGCTTCGCTCACCGCCGGCCAGATCGGCACGCTGGAGTCGAATGACCTGCGTGCTTTGACGAGCGCCCAGTACGCTGCCTTCACCACGGCCCAAGCCCAAGCGCTGACGACCGACCAGATGCCGCTGCTGGAAACCGACGACCTGCGCGCCCTGAGCTCCACCGCCCTGCGTG
>NZ_JBKJOQ010000041.1:0-7636 GCF_046595475.1 Rhizobacter sp. | reverse complement strand
CTGGAACGGACAGCCGCCGCCCAGTGAGTTCGGCTCGTAGGCGACCTTGCCGCGGGCAATCGCCTGGCGGTGGATCCCGTCACGCTGGTTGTTGTGCACCGGCACCACCGGCGCGTTGATCGGAATCTCGTGGAAGTTCGGTCCGCCCAGGCGGGACAACTGGGTATCGAAATAGGAGTGGATGCGGCCGGCCAGCAACGGGTCGTTGCTGAAGTCGATGCCGGGCACCACGTGCGCGGTGCAGAAGGCCACCTGCTCGGTTTCGGCGAAGAAGTTGTCGGGGTTGCGGTTGAGCGCCATGCGGCCCACCGGCATCACCGGCACCAGCTCTTCAGGGATCAGCTTGGTGGCGTCTAGCACGTCGAAGCTGAAGCCTTCGGCCTGGGCCTCAGTGAAAATTTGCAGGCCCAGCTCCCACTCGGGGTACTCGCCGGCCTCGATGGCTTCCCACAGGTCGCGTCTGTGGAAGTCGGCATCGGCACCGGCAATCTTGGCGGCTTCGTCCCACACCAGCGAGTGGGTGCCGAGCTTGGGCTTCCAGTGGAACTTGACGAAGTGCGATTCGCCCTTGGCGTTGACCAGGCGGTAGGTGTGCACGCCGAAGCCCTGCATCATGCGAAAGCTGCGCGGAATGGCGCGGTCGGACATCACCCACATCAGCATGTGCGTCGACTCGGGCATGAGCGAGACGAAATCCCAGAACGTGTCGTGTGCCGAGGCGGCTTGTGGCATGCCGTGGTGGGGCTCGGGCTTCACGGCGTGCACGAGGTCGGGGAACTTCATGGCGTCTTGAATGAAGAACACCGGGATGTTGTTGCCCACGAGGTCCCAGTTGCCTTCGTCGGTGTAGAACTTGACAGCGAAGCCGCGCGCGTCGCGAGCGGTATCGACCGATCCGCGCTCGCCGGCCACGGTAGAGAAGCGCACGAACACCGGCGTGCGCTTGCCGGCTTCAGCGAAGGGCGCGGCGCGGGTGTATTTGGGCAAAGGCTTGTAGGCCTCGAAGTAGCCATGCGCCGCCGACCCACGGGCATGCACGATGCGCTCAGGTATGCGCTCGTGGTCGAAGTGGGTGATCTTCTCGCGCAGGATGAAGTCTTCGAGCAGGGTCGGGCCGCGCAGCCCCGCCTTCAGCGAATTCTGGTTGTCGCCTATGGGCACGCCCTGGTTGGTGGTGAGCACCTGGCCGGCGGCATCGCTGCGCACGCGGTCGAGTGAGCCAATGGTGGCGTTGGTGCCCGGCGCGGCCAGGCCGTCGCCGGTCTTCGCGGACGGATTGGCCTCGCTCAGCGTGCTCGCGCCCACCTCGGGCGGGCCCGAAACGGCCATGCCCTTGGGCGGCGAGACGGCATTGGCACGGCCGATCTCGCGTGGCTTGTTGGCGTTGTGGGGCATGGCTGCCACCACCGCCTGCACGGCGGCGGCTTGCTGAGCCTGCGGGTCGCCTGACGGTGCACCGCCGGGCCGCGAAGGGCGGCTTGCCGTCTTGCGTGAGGCGGCCTTGGCCGTGCTTGCGTTGGCAGGCTTGCGAGGGGTGGGTTTGGTCATGAAGTGCTGACGACAGACGAGACGAGAGGAGACGAGACGAGACACGTGGGCGACAAGCCGCCCGACCAGAGGGCCGCCTTGGCAGGCAGCGCTCGGCTTACATGTAGCGGGTGCTCAGGGCGGACGTGGGCGTGTGCAGCTCGCGCCGGCGCGCCGGGTGAGGCACGCCCTGGGCGTCGTGGTCGGTGTTGGGGAACTGGATCTGGCCTTGCTCGACGAGTGCGGCGTAGTCGCGCTGCGAGATTTCGGCCATCTGCCGTTCCTGCTCTTCATGCCATATCAGGGCAATCCAATGGGAGCCTTCCAGCACCCAGCAAGGCCCCGGTGGCACCACGCGGTGAACACCGGCCCCGCGTTGCATCATCAGCGTGTCGCTCACGACTCTTGCGCGCTTCATCATGGGAACTCTCCTGGGTTGTTGAGCGCACTTTAGGGCGGCACTTTCAACGCCGATGTCAGCGTTTTCCGACGTTTGCGTAGGACGACACTTGAAAGCAGCAAGGCCCCGCCAAGCGCGCGGCCTTCACAGATCTTTACCCCCCAGCCACCGCCTCTTCACCCCCTGCGCAGACATTGCTTGCATGGGCGTCGTGTCCATGTCTGCAAGGAGTTTGCGATGTTTGAATCGAAGACAGTCAAGGCCTCGGGTAACCCAGCTGCGCGAGGCATCAAGCGCGTGGCGCTCAGCCTTCTGGTGGCGGTGGCCAGCACCCTGGCGGTATCAGCTTGGGCCCAGGGCCATGGTCACGAGTCTCTCGGTGGTGGCGGCTTCGGCGGCCCGGGCATGTTCATGGGCCACCCGGAGCGCATGGCCCGTGGCATCGACCACATGCTTGACGGTTTGAACGCCACCGATGCGCAGCGCGGCCAGATCCAGCAGATCGTGGCAGCCGCCGCGGCCGACCTGAAGGCGCAGCATGAAGCCAGCAAAGGTTTGCGCGAGCAAGGCCTCCAGCTCTTCACCGCCCCGGTGGTGGATGCGCGTGCCGTGGAGTCGGCCCGTGTACAGGCCATGGCCCAGCATGACCAGGCCAGCAAGCGGGTGACGCAGGCGCTGCTGGAAATCAGCAGCGTGCTCACGCCCGAGCAACGTGTGAAGCTGGGCGAGCGCATCAAGCAGCGTGCTCAGCACAGGCGTGAGCGCATGGAGCGCCACGGCGCTGGCAGCGCCCCCACCAAGTAAGACGGGGCTTGGCATGTGTTCTGATTCGGCCCTGGCCCTGCGGCAACCACTTGTCTTTGGAGACGCTGTTGCAATGAGTGCTCGCTTGCTGATGATCGATGACGATGCGCGCCTCTCGACCATGGTGGGCGACTACCTGCGAGGCGCCGGCTACAAGGTCGAGGTGGCCGGCTCGCTGGCCCAGGGGCGCGAGCGCCTGGCCGGCGAAGCCTACGACGCGCTGGTGCTCGACCTGATGCTGCCCGACGGCGACGGCCTAGACCTGTGCCGCGAGCTGCGCGCCAGCCCGCGCACGCGCCAGCTGCCGCTTCTGATGTTGACTGCGCGGGGCGAGCCCATGGACCGCATCGTGGGCCTGGAGCTCGGTGCCGACGATTACCTGCCCAAGCCCTTCGAGCCGCGTGAGTTGCTGGCTCGGGTGAAGGCCTTGCTGCGCCGCGCGGCGCCGGTGTCGTCAGCCGACGAGGTGCTGCGCTTCGGGCGGCTTGAGATCGACCTGGGGGCGCGCGTGGCCCGGCTGGCCGGCCAGCCTTGCGACCTCACCAGCCACCAGTTCGACCTGCTCGTGGTGCTGGCGCAAAGCCCTGGGCGCGTGCTCTCGCGCGACCAGATCATGGATTTGCTCAAGGGCCACCCACTCGAAGCCTTTGACCGCTCGATCGACGTACACATCTCGCGCATTCGCGCCGTCATTGAAGACGACGCTAAGAGCCCGCGGCGTGTGCTCACCGTTCGCGGTGCGGGCTATGTGTTCGCCAAGAAGCAGGACGCGGACGACTCGGAATGAGGACGCTGACGCTGCGGATTTATTTGACCGTGGTGGCGGTGTTGTTGCTGTTCGCGTTCGGCTCGGGTTGGCTGTTTCAGAGCCACATCGAGCTGGAGCGGCAGCACTCTGAATCGGCCTTGTCCGAGCGCATGGCGGCCTGGGGTGACCTGATCCAGCGCTCGTTGCCCGCGCCCGACACGGCAGTGGCCGACCAGTCGGCCGCCTTGCTCGACTGGTCGCAACGCCTGCGCGTGCCTTTGGCGCTGGACAGCAAACAAGGGGTGCGTATTGCGGCATCGGAATCCTTCCTGCGCCGGCAGGCCGAGAACGGTACGCGCAGTTTCTCGATTCCGCTGGACGACGGCCGCACGCTTTGGGTGATGCGGCCAGGTTTGCACCAAGGCATGCGCCGCGGGCCCAACGCGCCACCGGGCCTGCGCGAGCCTGGGGGGCGGCCTTCGCCCGGCAGCCCTTTCGTTCCAGCCTCTTGGCAGCGTGGCGTGGGGCCGGTGGTGGTGCTGGTGCTCCTGTTCATTGCGGTGGCGGCTGGGGCTTGGCCGGCGGTGCGCCACCTCACGCGCCGCTTGCAGGCGCTGAAGAATGGCGTGGAGCAATTTGGTGCCGGCGCGCTGCACCATCGCGTGGAGGTGTCGGGCCGCGATGAAGTGGCGGCAGTGGCCGCGAGCTTCAACCTGGCCGCCGAGCGCATCGAGACCCTGGTGCGCTCGCACCAGTCGCTGCTGGCCAATGCCAGCCACGAGCTGCGCTCGCCACTGGCGCGCATGAAGATGGCCGTCTCGATGCTCGACGACGCCACGCCCGAACACCAGCAGCGCCTGAAGCGCGAGATCGACACCAACGTGGCCGAGCTCGACGCGCTGGTGGAAGAGGTGTTGCTGGCCAGCCGTTTGGACGCCGTGCAGCGTGTGGACAGGCGCGATCCGGTCGATCTGCTCGGGCTGGCGGCCGAAGAGGGGTCTCGTGTCGAGGCGGTGGTGGAGGGCGCCTCTGCCACCGTGGTTGGCGACGAGCGCTTGCTGCGACGGGCGCTGCGCAACCTGCTGGAAAACGCGCGCCGCTACGGTGGCGGCGAGGTGAGCGTGGTGGTGGCGGCCAGCGGCGTGCAGGCCAAGGTGCAGGTGTGTGACCGCGGCCCGGGCGTGCCCGAGGCGCAGCGCGAGCGCATCTTCGAGCCCTTTTATCGCTTGCCCGGCCACGCCGAGCAAGCGGGGGGTGTGGGCCTGGGCCTGAGCCTCGTGAAGCAGATTGCCGAGCGGCACGGGGGCAGCGTGCGCTGCACGGCCCGCGAGGGCGGTGGCAGTTGCTTTGAGCTGGAATTCCCAAAGGCTTAGGGCTTGTTTAGCGTTGCCTCAGCTGCCGTTCTTGTGCCTGAGCACCCAGGCCATCAGGCTGCACAAGCCCACGCCTGACAGCACCAGCCCTGTGACCGACGCCGCCCAGAAGCCAGGTGCGCCCAGCAAAGGGGTGGGCGTGAGGCCTGTCACGTTGAACGCGATGACGAAGCCTCCGCCCAGGCCCACCCCCCACAGCGCAAAGGCGTAGATCACCATCGGGGCCGTGGCCACGCGATAGGCGCGCATCACGAACGAGGCAATGGTCTGCGCGGCATCGGCGATGTGAAACACCGCCACCCACGCGAGCAAGGGCATGGCCGCGGCAATGATGACCGGGTTGTTGGTGTAAGCGTGCAGCACGCTCTCACGCATGAAGTAGATGACGGTGCCTAGCACCGCGGCGACCAGCGTGCCGATCTGCAGGCCATGCCAGCCCAGCCTGCGCGCGTCGGCATGAGCGTGTGCGCCTATGCTTTGGGCGACCAGCGTGCTCGTGGCGTTGGCAATCGCCAGCGGCATCATGAACATGAGCGACACCAGATTGGCCGCGAGCTGATGGCCTGCGACCGCTGTGGCGCCGATGCGCGAGATGAAGATCGCCATGAAGGTGAAGCCTGTGACTTCGATGAGGATGCTCAGGCCCATGGGTACACCCAGGCGCAGCAACTCCTTGAGGCTGGGCCAATCGGGCGCGTTAAGGCGTGTCACGTGCAAGCCGAAAGGGGCATAGAACGGGTCGCGCTTCAGCACCCACCAGGCCAGCAGCAGCTGCAGCCACATCACGATGGCGCTGGCCAGGCCACAACCGGCGGCGCCCATCGCAGGGATGTGCCAGGCCGGTGCGCCGTAGATCAGCAAAGCATTCAGTGGCACCTTGAGCGAGAGGCCGGCGAGTTGCAGCGCCATCACGATCTTGGGCCTTGAGACCGCGGTGTTAAAGCCACGAAACGACTGGAACAAGAGCGCAGGTGGCAACGCGAGCGCCAGGTAACCCAGGTAAGCGCGCACCTTCTCGGCCACTTCAGGTTTGGTCTGTGCCGCCATCAGAAACGGCTCGGGCATCAACAGCAGCGCGCTGCCCAGCACCGACAGCCCAAGGGCCAGCCAGGCCGCCTGGTGCAATTGCGCCCCGGCTTCTGCGGTCTTGCGCGCGCCGAACAGCTGGCCCGTGATGGGACCAATGGCCAGCACCACGCCCATGAAGCCCACGAAGATGGTGATGTAGGCTGCGGCGCCGACCGCGAGCGCGGCCAGGTCGAGCGCGGCATAGCGCGCCACCATCACGGTGTCGACGGTGCCGAAGCCCAGCACCGCGAGCTGGCCGATGAACACCGGCCAGGCCAGGGGGGCGATGCGGCGGGCGCTGTGCAGCAGGCTGAGCTGCCTCAAGCCAGGCCCTCGGTGGGCGACTCTTTCTTAGTGCCTGCTCGCTCGCTGTAGCGGTTGAAGCGCCAGGCCGTGCCTTCCATCGTGATGCGCCGCCAGGTGTGGCGCTTGGCGCCGGGGCTCATCTCGGTCCAGTGCTGCACTTCATCGAAGGTGCGGCCACAGCCCTTGCAGACGTCATCGCCTTGGCTGGTGGAGCAGATGGCGATGCACGGCGCATCGGGCGTGGTGGCGTACCAGGCCAGCCAGGCGTCGTGAGCCTTGGGTGGCATGGTGTCTTCGTCGCACTCGGTCTCGTGGTAGTACACCATCAGCGCATAGGTCTCGGCGAGCGCCAGCACCTCGGGGCAGGCGGTGATGCCATCGGGCGAGGGCGAGCGTTCGCGCCACCAGTTGATGGCGGATTCGATGTCGGTGATGTGGATGCCGGCCATGGGCATGGAAGCGTTGCAGTGCTCAGGCTTTTGCCGCGGCCATGGCGGCGATTAGCATATCGGCCAGAGCCGCTTCGACGCCGGCGCGGTTTGCAAAGACCACCGGTGCGGCATTGAGCGCCGTGGCACCTTCGGTCTTGAGGCGCTTGACCCAGCTGCCGGCTTCTCGGCCATCGGCCAGGCCTTCGCTTTGCAGCAGCAGCGTGCCATCGGCTGCGTTGAGCTTGAAATAAAAGCGCTCGCCTTCTCGGTACTGCTTGAACACTGGCAGCGCTTGCTTGGTTGGCGTGATGGCCTCTGCTGTGCGGGACACTGCCACCATCTTGCGCAGGCCCACGGCTTCGCGCACTTCGCGCATCAGCGGTTTGGCCACGGCGCGTGCCTTTGCGGCGCCGGCCATCAAGGCATCTTCTACCCGCTCGGGGTGGGCCATCAGGTCTTCGTAGCGGGCGCGCATTGGGCTGATGCGTGACTCGATCAGCTCGACGGCGCGCTGCTTGGCGTCGCCCCAGCCGAGACCCGCGCGCAGGTCGGCGCGCAGGCTTTCTTTTTGCGCAGGCGTGGCGAAGGCGTCGTAGATGGTGACCAGCGAGGAGCCTTCGGGGTCTTTGGGCTCACCGGGCAGGCGGGAGTCGGTGACGATGCGGGCCACCGCTTCTTTCAGCGCCTTGGGGCCGCCCTCGAACAGTGGGATGGTGTTGTCGTAGCTTTTCGACATCTTGCGGCCGTCGAGACCCGGCAGCAGGGCCACGTCTTCTTCGATCTCGGCGCTGGGCAGCACGAAGATGTCTTTGCCTTTGCCGAAGAGGTGGTTGAAGCGCTGCGCCACGTCGCGCGCCATCTCGATGTGTTGCACCTGGTCACGCCCGACCGGCACGCGGTGGGCGTTGAAGAGCACGATGTCAGCGGCCATCAGGATGGGGTAGCTGTACAGGCCCATGGTGATGTTGGCGTCGATGTC
>NZ_JBKJOQ010000065.1:0-8697 GCF_046595475.1 Rhizobacter sp. | reverse complement strand
GTCTCCACATTGCCCGCCACCACCGAAGCGGGTGGCCTCGGGTTGAGCATGGAGCCTTCGGGGATGATCACTTGCAATGGCTTCAGGCAGCCCGCGTTGAGCGGAATGTCATCGTTTACCAACGTGCGAAACACATACAGCACCGCCGCCATGCACACCGCACGCGGCGCGTTGAAGTTGTTGGCCAGCTGATCGGAAGTGCCGGTGAAATCAATCACCGCACTGCGCTGCGCGGCGTTCACCTTGATGGCCACGCGAATCAGCGCCCCGTTGTCCAGCGGCAACGTGAACTCGCCGTCGCGCAACTTGGTGATGACGCGGCGCACCGACTCTTCGGCGTTGTCTTGCACATGGCGCATGTAGGCACGCACCACCTCCAGGCCGAACTGCGCCACCATCTTGCGCAGCTCTTGCACGCCCTTTTCGTTGGCGGCGATCTGCGCTTTCAGGTCAGCCATGTTTTGCTGCGGGTTGCGCGACGGGTAGGTGCCGCTCTTCAGCAGCGCCAGCATCTCAGCCTCGCGCAGCTGCCCCGCTTCGACCAGCTTCACGTTGTCGATCTGCACGCCTTCTTCTTCGATGCGCGTAGAAAACGGCGGCATCGAGCCCGGCGTGGTGCCGCCGATGTCAGCATGGTGGCCGCGCGAGCCCACGTAGAAGAGGATGTCGTCGCCGTTGTCAGCAAACACGGGTGTCACCACGGTCACGTCGGGCAAGTGGGTGCCGCCGTGATACGGGTCGTTCAGGGCATACACATCACCGCGTCTCATGCGCCCGGCATTGCCGTGGATCACCGTCTTGATCGACTCGCTCATGGAGCCCAGGTGCACTGGCATGTGCGGCGCATTGGCGATCAGGTTGCCCTCGGCATCGAACAGCGCACAGCTGAAGTCGAGCCGCTCCTTGATGTTGACCGAGTAGGCCGTGTTTTGCAGCTGCAGGCCCATTTGCTCGGCGATGTTCATGAAGAGGTTGTTGAACACCTCCAGCATCACCGGGTCGACCGTCGTGCCCATGGCCATGCGCTGCTCACGGGGCTGCACGCGCTCCAGCACCAAGTGGTCAAGCGCAGTCACGCGCGCGCGCCAGCCGGGCTCGACCACGGTGGTGGCGTTTTTCTCGGCAATGATGGCCGGGCCTTCTATGGTGTGGCCGGGCAAGGCCTGCTCGCGCACCACCAAGGCTGCAGCCCAGTAGCGGCCGCCGCTGAAGAGCTGCACCGTGTCGGCCGACGGCGCATCGCCCTGGGCTGACACATCGCGCACAGCCTCGGCCGGTGCGTCGCCTGCGCCCACCGCTTCGACCGACACGGCTTCGACCACCAGGCGGCGCTCGCTCATCAGAAAAGCAAAGCGCTGCCGGTAGGCGACCTCGAAGGCCGACTGGACTTCGGCTGCGCTGCCGAAGGGCACGACCAGCGCCGAATCGGTGCCCTCGTAGCGCACGTGTACGCGCCGGTGCACGACCAGCGCGGTGCTGCTCACGCCCTGGCGACGCAGCTCGTCAGCAGTCTCCTGCGCCAAAGTGCCCAGCCGCTCGCTCACCGCTGGCAAGGCCGTGGCCAAGGGCAGCTCGATGGCGCTCTCGCGCATCACGCTCTGGTCAGCCAGACCCATGCCGTAGGCCGACAGCACGCCGGCCAGCGGGTGGGCGAAGACGCGCGTCATGCCCAGCGCATCGGCCACGCGGCAGGCGTGCTGGCCACCGGCGCCACCGAAACATTGCAGGGCATAGCGCGTCACGTCGTAGCCGCGCGCGACAGATATCTTCTTGATGGCGTTGGCCATCGCGCCCACGGCGATGTCGATGAAACCTTCGGCCACTTCCTCGGGCGAGCGCTTCACGCCGGTGGCGCTTTCGATCTCGCCGGCCATCTGGCTAAAGCCGCGCACCACCGCCTCGCGGTCCAGCGACTCGTTGGCATGCGGGCCAAACACTTGGGGAAAGTAGGCAGGCTGGATCTTGCCCAGCATCACGTTGGCATCGGTCACGGCCAGAGGCCCGCCGCGCCGGTAGCAGGCTGGGCCGGGGTTGGCGCCGGCGCTCTGGGGCCCGGCACGAAAGCGCGCGCCATCAAAGCTCAAGATGGAGCCGCCGCCCGCGGCCACCGTGTGAATGCTCATCATCGGTGCGCGCATGCGCACGCCCGCCACCTGCGTTTCGAAGGCACGCTCGAACTCGCCGGCGAAGTGGCTCACGTCGGTAGAGGTGCCGCCCATGTCGAAGCCGATCACGCGCTCGCCTCCCAAGTCGCGCTTCGCCAGTTGTGCTGTACGCACCATGCCGACGATGCCGCCCGCCGGCCCCGACAGGATGGCGTCTTTGCCCTGGAAGGCATGCGCATCGGTCAGCCCGCCCGACGACTGCATGAAAAAGAGCTTCACACCCGGCATGTCGCCGGCCACCTGCTCCACGTAGCGGCGCAAGATGGGCGAGAGGTAGGCGTCGACCACCGTGGTGTCGCCACGGCCCACCAGCTTCATCAGCGGGCTCACCTCGTGCGACACGCTGATCTGCAGGAAGCCCGCTTCCTGCGCCAGGCGCTTGGCCGCCAGCTCGTGGGCGGTGAATCGGTAGCCGTGCATGAAGACAACGGCCACGCTGCGCAGCCCGGCATCAAAGGCGGCCTTCAGCTCGCCGCGCAGGTGCGCTTCGTCCAGCGCCTGCACCACGTCACCCTGCGCACCGACGCGCTCATGCGCTTCGATCACGCGGCTGTACAGCAGCTCGGGCAACACGATGTGGCGGTCGAAGATGCGTGGCCGCTCCTGGTAGCCTATGCGCAGCGCATCGCGAAAGCCCTGTGTAGTGACCAGCAGCGTGGGCTCGCCCTTGCGCTCGAGCAGCGCATTGGTGGCCACGGTGGTGCCCATCTTCACGCACTCCACCTGCGAGGGCAGGATGGGCTCGCCGCGCTTCAGGCCGAGCAGGTGGCGTATGCCGGCCACCGCCGCGTCTCGGTACTGCTCGGGGTTTTCGCTCAGCAGCTTGTGGGTGACCAGGCTGCCATCGGGCCGCCTGCCGACCACGTCGGTGAAGGTGCCACCACGGTCGATCCAGAACTGCCAGCGGTCGGAAACAAGAGGTTGAGCGTGCATGTCGCAAAGCTTTCAAGGGAGCCGAAAAGCGCGCTGCCGAACAGGCTCGGGGCATGGTACTCGCCAGCCCCGCGGCCGATCTGGCATTGCGGGTTGAAGTCGGGGTGACGACGCCGTTGGCTTCTCGCCTTACGTTGTCACATGCGGCTGGGCAGCCACAGCACAATGTTCTGGAAGAAGTAAGAGGCCATCACCGCCAGCAGCATCAGCACAAACATCGGCGTCGCGCAGCGGGCAATGTAGGTGAGCTCGCGTTTGGTGAGGCCTTGCAACACGAAGAGGTTGAGCCCCACCGGCGGCGTGATCTGTGCGATCTCGACCAGCAGCACAGTGAAGATGCCGAACCAGATCAGATCAAAACCCGCCGCCTCGACCGTGGGCAGCAGCACGCCTATGGTCAGCACCACCATCGAGATGCCGTCGAGAAAACAACCGAGCACGATGAAGAACAGCGCCAGAGACAGCATCAACAAGAAGGGCGACAGGTGCAGGCTGCCGATGAACTCGGCCAAGTGGCGCGGCAGGCCGATGAAGCCCATGGCCAAGGTGAGAAAGGCCGCGCCGGCCATGATCAAACCGATCATGCAGTAGACGCGGCAGGCCGCCACCAGGCCGGCACTGAAGCTCTTCCAGCTCAGGCTGCCCTCCAGGGCCGAAAGCACGAAGGAGCCAAACACCCCTATCGCCGCCGCCTCGGTGGCCGTGGCCACACCGCTGTAGATGGAGCCCAGCACCAGCGCGATCAAGGCCACCACCGGGATCAGGTGGCGCGAGGCGTGCAGCTTCTGCACGAAGCTCATGTGCTGGTCGGCTGGCGGGATCTTGTCTTTGTTGAACAGCGACCACACCACGATGTAGCCCATGAACAGCAGTGCCAGCAGCAGGCCCGGGATCACGCCCGCGATGAACAGCTTGGCGATGGACACATTGGCCGCTACACCGTAGACGATCATGATGATCGAAGGCGGGATCAGCAGACCCAGTGTGGCCGCGCCTGCCAAGGTGCCCAGGGCCATGCTGTCGGGGTAGCCGCGGCGCTTGAGCTCGGGCAACGAGATCTTGCCGATGGTGGCGCAGGTGGCGGCCGACGAACCCGACACGGCCGCGAAGATGGTGCTGCCGATCACGTTGACGTGCAGCAGCCGCCCGGGCAGCTTGTCTAGCCAGGGCGCGAGGCCCTTGAACATGTCTGCACTGAGCTTGGTGCGAAACAAGATCTCGCCCATCCACAGAAAGAGCGGCAGCGCGGTGAGCGTCCAGCTGGAGGTAGAGCCCCAGATGGTGAGCACCATGCTGTCGCCCACCGGGCGCGGGCTGCCCAAGGCCATGGTGGTCAGGCCCACGGCAATGAGCGAGAGCCCTATCCACAAGCCAGAGCCGAGCACGACGAAGAGCAGCAGCACCAGGACAGCGGCCAAGAGAACTTCCATGACGCGTTTCTTTCAATGCGCCAAACATCGTCATTCCCGCGAAAACGGGACTCACGACGTGCGGCGATGCTGGAATCCCACGGGGGCAGGAATGACGGGTGGCCTACTCCGCGTGAATCGCTTCTGCGGCCGCCTCGATGAAGAAAACCTGGCCGGTGATGCGTGCCACCAGCGCTTGCACAAACGACAACGCAAAGCCCACGCAACCCAAGGCCATGGCGATCTGCGGTATCCACAAAGGCGTGGCATCGGCCGTGGCCGCCACGTCGTGCAGCGCATGCGACTGCCACACCAGCCGGCAGGCAAACCAGGCGAGGTAAAGCGCCACGCCCAGTCCGGCCAGCAGACACCAGTACTCCAGCACCGCACGGCTGCGCGGCTTTAGCTGCTGCAGCAGCAGCGTGGTGCGTATGTGGTCGCCGTGACGAAACGCACTCGGCAGCGCGAGGAACAGCGTGGCTGCAATCGCATAGCCGGCGTAACCGTCTAGACCCGGCACATCCCAGCCCGCTACGCGCGCCACGATGTTGAGCGCGATCGACCCAAAGGCCGCCACCATGGCCGCGCAGGCCATGGCCATCAGCAGTTTGTTGAAGCCGTAGGCCAGGCGGTTCATGGCTTCACTTCTTACGGTAAGCGTCAATGATGGCCTTGCCATCGGCGCCCGCGGTGGCGATCCACTCGGTGGTCATCAGCTCGCCTATGCGCACCAGCTCGGCGCGCACGCTCTCTGAGGGCGCGGCCACCGTCATGCCCTTGGCAGCCAGCTCTTTCACGTACTCGCCATCTTTCTGCTCGCTGACCTGCCAGCCACGCTGCTCGGCAGCGGCAGCAGCCTTGAGCACGGCGTCTTGCGTGGCCTTGTCGAGCGCGCTGAAGGCCTTCTCGCTCACCGCCGTCACGTTGCGCGGCAGCCATGCGTTGACGGGGTAGAAATATTTGGTCTGCTCGTAGAGCTTGCTGTCGACACCGCTGGCGCTCGACGTGAGGAAGTTGTTCACTGTGCCGGTGGCCAGTGCTTGCCCCAGCTCGGGCAACTGAATGGTGGTGGGCTGGGCTTGCAAGAGCTGCGCAATGCGCGTCGTGGCCGGGTTGTAGGCACGCATCTTGGTGCCCTTGAAATCAGCCGCGTTCGCAATGGGTTTCACCGAGTACAGCGACTGACCGGGCCAGGGCACCGAGAACAGCATCTTCACGCCCTGAGCGGCCAGCACTTTCTGCTGGTAGGGCTTGGCCGCCTCGTACAGGCGCTTGGCATCGGCGTAGCTGGTGGCGAGAAAGGGAATCGAGTCGACACCGAAGAGCGGGTTCTCGTTGGCCATGCCGGAGATGATGAATTCACCCGCTGGCGCCATGCCAGCCTGAATGGCGCGCTTGATCTCAGGCTGCTTGAAGAGCGAGCCGCCGGGGTGCAGTGTGATCTTCAGCTTCCCGCCGGTGGCGGCTTCTACGTCGGCGGCAAACTGCGCCACGTTCTGCGTCTGGAAGGTGTTGGCGCTGTAGCCGGTGGGCAGGTCCCACTGGGTCTGGGCCAGCGCGATGGGTGCGCAGGCAAGTGCCGACAGTGCAAGGGCAATTCGTTTCATGGCATTTCTCCGTTAGAAGCTGGCGAGTTGGTTGTTCAACAGATCGGTGATCAACATGGCACCTGGTGCGTGCGTGATGCAGAACTCGGGGCGCGCTTGAGCGATGGCGGCCTGTGGCGTCACGCCACAGGCCCAGAACACCGGCAACTCGTCGGGCATCACGTCCACGGCGTCGCCGTAGTCGGGCTTGGACAGGTCAGTGATTCCGATCAGCGATGGGTCGCCGAGGTGTACCGGTGCGCCGTGCACATCCGGGAAGCGCGAGGTGACCTGTATGGCGCGGATCGCGGCCTTGGCTTTCAATGGCCGCATCGACACCACCATCGGCCCGCGAAAGGGCCCGGCCGATTCGGTGGCGATGTTGGTGCGGTACATGGCGACGTTGCGGTTCTGCTCGATGTGCCGCATTGACAAGCCAGCATCGAGCAACGCCTGCTCGAACGAAAACGAACAGCCGATGACAAAGGTGACCAGGTCATCACGCCACAGCGCGCGCAGGTCGGTCGGCTCGTCGACCAGCTCGCCGCGGCGCCACACGCGGTAGCGCGGCACGTCGGTGCGGATGTCGATGTCGGCACCGAGCTTCGGGAGCATCGGCTCACCAGGCTGCGACACCGCCAGCACCGGGCAAGGCTTGGGGTTGAGCTGACAGTAGCGCAGGAAATCATCGGCCAGCGCTTTGGGAAGAATCACCACATTGCCCTGCACGTGATCGCGAGCCAAGCCGCTGGTGTGCGACGTGTAGGCGCCCGCGCGGATGGCGGCTCGGGCCTTGGCAACGCTGCCTTGCTCAGAGGCGAAAGATGCTGCTGCTGGTGTCACGACAAAACCCCGAATGAGTAACCGCTGTGTGCGACGCTTGAAAGTGGCCGCATTGTGTTGGGGGCTTTGCCTGGTCGGCAAACAAGAAATATTCTGCTTACTTCATCGATTTTTTCGATAACGGTTTAGCTGAACCCCGCCCTGCCGGCTTGCGGCTGGGTGGCGCGCCAATGAAAGCGAGGATGGCATCGACCACACCCGAAGCCACCACCGAGGTCGGGTCTTCGCGATAGCTGGCGTGCACGGGCAGTGGCGGCAGCGGCGTGTCGCATTTCAGCGGCTTGAGCGGCAGGCGGTCACTCAAGCGCAGCACCGCCGCCAGCGGCAGCGTGGCCACTCCGAAGCCCCCCTCCACCAGCTGCACCATGGCAGAGATTGACGAGATGGTGTGCACACGCGGCGGCGCCACGCCGGCCCCGCGAAACATGTCGACCAGTGCCACATGCGGCTGCGAGCCGCGCTGGAAGGTGAGCAGGTCATACACCGCCAGATCGGCCAAGGTGTAGCTGCGCTTGCGGTGCAGGTCTTTGCGGCCCACGAACACCATTTCCATGGCGGGCAGCGCACGGCTGCGCAGGTTTTCACCCGAGGTGGGCAGCGCGGCGAAGGCCAGATCAAGAGCGCCGCGCTTCACCTGGTCGACCAATACCGGTGTGGTCTCGACCGACAGCTCCAGCTCGAAATCGGGGTTTTCCTTGCGCGTGTGCTGCACCCATTCGAGCAGCCACGAGTGCAGCACTGACTCGATCACGCCTATGCGCAGCGACACGCTTCGTGCGCCAGCACCCATTTCGCTGCGTATCTCGCGCTGCAGCGCGAGCAACCTCTGAGCGTGGCTGAAAAAGCGCATGCCGGCCACGGTGAGCCGAAACTGCTTGTCGCGCCGGTCGAGCAGCAGCACGCCCAGCTCGTCTTCAAGCGCTGCGATGCGGCTGGACATGGCCGACTGCGTGACACAGAGCTTCTCGGCGGCGCGCGACACGCTCTTGAGCTGCACCACCCAGTAGAAGGCTTCGACGAATCGCAGGTTCATGCGTTGGTCTCCGTGTGCGGCAGGCGCGTTCGGTGGAACGGCACTTGCTAATTGATCGTCGTCGTATAAGCCCCAATGCTGGGGGCTGCGGCAAGCCCGTACCCTTGTGCTTTCCCCCATGCGGAGATTCTCATATGCGCTTCAACGTCTCGTTGATGATCGCGGCCCTGGCCCTGGCCGGTGCCGCCCAAGCCCAAACCAAATGGGACCTGCCCTCTGCCTACCCGCCGAGCAACTTCCACACCGAAAACCTGGTGCAGTTTGCCTCCGACGTCGACAAGGCAACCGCCGGCAAGCTCAAGATCACGGTGCACTCCAATGCATCCTTGTTCAAGGCGCCCGAGATCAAGCGTGCGGTGCAGGGCGGGCAGGCGCAGATCGGGGAGATCCTGATCTCGGGCTACGCCAACGAAGACCCGCTATTCGGCATCGACTCGGTCCCGTTCCTCGCTACCAGCTACGCGGAGGCCGCCAAGCTGTGGAAGGCCTCGCGCAGGGCCCTGGAGGAGAAGTTCGCCAAGCAGGGGTTGAAGGTTCTCTATGCGGTGCCCTGGCCGCCCCAGGGCATCTACACCAACAAGCCGATCAACTCCACGGCCGACATGAAGGGCCTCAAGCTGCGGGCCTATAACCCCTACACCGCGCGTATCGCCGAGCTCGCCGGCGCCCAGCCGGTCACGATCCAGGTCGCCGAGCTCGCGCAGGCCTTCGCGACCGGTGCCGTCAAC
>NZ_JBKJOQ010000047.1:0-46929 GCF_046595475.1 Rhizobacter sp. | reverse complement strand
TTTGACGGCATGCCGCGTGACTATTATCTTGACTGGCTCTCGGTTGCGGCTGAAGAAGCGCATCACTTCAGCCTTTTGCGCGCCCACCTTCAGACCTTGGGGTATGACTACGGCGATTTTCCTGCGCATACCGGCCTGTGGGACATGACCGCCAAAACCGCTGATGACGTGCTCGCCCGTATGGCATTGGTTCCCCGCACCCTGGAGGCCCGCGGGCTGGACGCCACGCCGGCGATGCAGGCCAAGCTTCGCAAAGTCGGCAGCCCCGGCGCCCTGGGGGCCGTTGCGATTTTGGACATCATCCTGCGTGACGAGATCGGACACGTTGCGATTGGCAACCACTGGTACCGCTTTTTGTGCAGCAGTCGTGGACTCGACCCGCTTGCGACTTACGGCCAACTCGCGAAGCAGTACGAAGCCCCCGCTCTACGCGGCCCCTTCAACCTGGAAGCGCGGCGAGCGGCAGGTTTTGACGAAGCAGAACTCGCCCAACTGGGGAGTTGAGCGAGTGCCACGCTACTGACCCGCTATCCGCGCGGATGGTGCACCGAGCGCAGATCACGGGCTTGCGCGGTCAAGTCGCTCACTGCGCTAGCCGTTCGACCAGCGCCTCGAGTTCGTCGAGCTCGAAGGGCTTCATCAGCGGATGAGCGGTAGGGCCGAGCGAACCGGCGAGGTCCCTCAAATCCTGCCCGGAGCAGACGATCACTGGCAGCCTCGGGTTCTGCCGAAGAGCCTCGCGCGCCAGGTCAAGGCCCGAGCCGTCAGGCAAGTTGATGTCGGTCACGAGCAGGTTCACGTTCTGCTCGCGCAGCGCCTCGCGCGCGCCAGCGCAGTCAGCCACACACACGAGTCGGCGATCGGCAGTGGCAAGCAACTCGGCGAACGACTCGCGGACGAAGTCGTTGTCTTCGACGTAAAGGATGACGAAAGGGTTGGCGGTCACTTGGTTTCTGAGGACCAGGGGAAATTAATGTAGTTGTCGCGCGTATCGAAACAGATATTTCCGTACATCTTCAGATAAGACGCGCGCCGCGACAGATCGGCATATACCGCGCCGGGGTTGGCCGTATCGCGTTCATAGTCCGCGATGTTGCTGCTGGTGAGCGCCTTGGGCAGGATATCCATGGCCTGGGGAATGGATTTTCCGTCCAGCCAATCAGCGGCCTGCTGGCCCATCGCATAACCGAAGATGGATGAAGCAAGGCTGATGCTCGCCTTGTAGGGGCTGCCCCCTTTTTTGATTTCGACAACCGCTTCCTGCTCGCCGTCGATACCGCCCAGAAATTGCTCCGGCCGCGCCTTGCCCGCTTCGCGCAATGCCGTCAGCGCGCCCAGCACCACCGTGTCCGCGCCAAGCACCACATCGATATTCGGTTGCGCCAGCAGGATCGTCTTCATCGTGCGATAGCCGCCCTCCTTGTCGACCGTAGCAGGCGAAATGTCGGCCACGATCGTCACGCCCGGCAGTGTCCGCAGGGTATCGCGCATGGCGGTGAAACGCGGCGCCAGGAATTGCAGGCTGTCATGCGTCAGCAGCACAACCTTGGCCTTTCCGCCAAGCTGCGTGCGGATGTAATTTGCCGCCGCTTCCGCCAGAACTTTGCCGGTCAGGTATTGCGGCGCGTTCAGCACCGTCGTCGCCGGGGGCGCCACGACGGCACCCACATAGGCGCCCGCGCCGATGACCTTCTTCAGAGCCGGTGCCAACGACGGCGGATCGATCGGCGCCACCACGATCGCGCCCGTTTTGTCGGCCGCAATGCCGCCCACCTGTTTGATCATCAGCTCAGGATCATTGTTGGCAAAAGCAACGCCATAGCCGAGGCCTCGCGCCCGCGCTGCGGCTTCGAGCCCGCGTCCCACGCCTTGCATGAACTCGCGCTTGTTGTCCTGCACGAATACCAGCTTTTTCTGAAATCCAATGGGCGCCCTGCAAGAAGCCCGCGCCGCATCGTAGGGGGGCAACTTGACCGGCGTGGTAAGCCCATCGCCGCCAGCGGCAAACGAAGCGACGCTGACAAATGCAAGTGAGGCAAGCGAAGCAACCGCAGACAGTCGAAATTTCATCGCAGATCCCATTAAGCACTCGCCGTTGTCAGCACCAGCCGCGCCAGCGTACCCGGCGCGCGGTTGATATATTCCACGTGTGTCTGCAGCGCAGACGCCATCGTACGGATGATCTTGCTGCCCAGCCCCGTGCCCGCATGCGCGGCGTTCGGCGCAATCCCCACGCCATCATCCTCGACCGTCAGTTCGGCTTTGCCGTCGCCCAATCGCGTCAGCCGCACCCGCACCTCGCCGGGCTTGTCGTCGGGATAGGCATATTTGAAGGCGTTGGTGACCAGTTCCTGTACGGCCACGCCCAAGCTGACGCTGGCGTCAGTGCTAAGCGAAATCGGCTCCAGATAACATTTCAGGATGGCGGTATGACCGTCCTTCTTCATCACTGTTTCCAGATTGCTCAGCATGGCGCCCAGATAATCGTTCAGCGCCACGTTTGTCACATCGCCGGATGTATAAAGGCTTTTATGAATCAGCGAGATTGCATTGATCCGCGATTGCGTTTCAAGCAAGGCGCCCTTGGCCGCCGTATCGGTGACGGCACGCATTTGCATCCCCACCAGCACCGCCACCAGCTGCAGACTGTTGGCCACGCGGTGATTGACCTCGGTCAGCAGGACTTCTGCGCGTTCCCGCGCCATGGCCAGATCGGCCGTGCGTGTTTTCACACGTTCTTCCAGCGTCAGATTGATTGCCCGCACTTCGTCGCGTGCCAGTTTCAAATCCTGCCCGTTGCGGTAGACAGTAAAGGCCACCACAAACACCACCAGGATGATGACCACGGCGGCGCCCGCCGATATCCAGCGCAACAGTGACGCATTGCGTTGCTGTTCGGCGCTGCTCTGCGTGCTGTTCTCGTCGGCGATCAATATCGCCCCATAAAGAAAGACGTTGATTTCATCCATCAACGTCTTGCCGCGATTTCTCTGGAGCAATGCCATGGCATCGGCATCCCGGCCGGCACTTTTCAGCGCAATGCTGTTGTCCATCTCGGCGATCTTTTCGCCCACCGATTCCGACAACCTGGGCAACATGGCCCGGTTGGGGGCATCCGGCGCAATCATCCGGCCCAGATCGTCCAGCTCCTGCCGCGCCCGCGTCTTGGCCGTGTCGTAAGGGGCCAGATAAATCTGGTTTCCGGTCAGAAGAAATCCGCGCTGGCTCGACTCCGCGGTGCGCAAATGATCGCGCAGATCCACCGCGGCGACGCGGATCGTGCGCTGCAACGCCGATTGCTCAAACAGGCTGTTGCCGCGTTCCACCAGCCAGATGGTGGTGCCCACGATAACGATCAGCGCGAGAAAGCCAATCGTCAAGCCCGCGCCAATGCCTATCGCCAACCGGCTTCGTCCGAACATCAATCAACTTTCAAAGGACCAGGTGGACAAAAAAATGGAGCGCGCGCCTTCGCTCTGTGTTCCAAACTAAAAACCTGTCTGTCATTGGTTTGGAAATCAGTCAATCTTAAGGCTGACTTGCATGATGCCCGACCTTTTGGGAGGCCCCGCCTGAATAAGCGGAGGCAGCGCACGCTTACTTGGTCGCGAAGGATGCATCGCGCGACGGCACGAATGTCGATTCGGCATGCCCTTTAGCGCTCAGAAGGCTCGCCGATGAGCACGTTCTTAGGGTCGACCTTGATTCGGCTCGTGCGGCTTGTCTGTGGTCACGATGCTTCTTTCAGGTGCTGCGGCCGAGTGGAGTCCGCGAGGTGGTTTGCCGTCATGCTCGCGTCATCATCGATGCGTGTGACGTACCGTCGGGCCGACAACCACCCTATTGAGTCAGGCTCGCGCTCTCTTCTGATAGCAAGAGCCGCGCGGCGACCCGAGTGCGACTTGCCGGCAGCGTCTTATAAGCTGCCGTTCAGAGGTCCTGACGCCGAACGACACTTCCCTCGAGCTCTGGTCGTCTGATGAGACACCCACCGTGCTGGTGCCGTTGTCGTTAGACGCGTTCGGTCTTTACATCGGTGCTCAACACCGACGCGGGTGCGCGGGGCGCGCGACATGCGTGCGACCATTCCCGCATGAACGGCCCGTCTACTTTCTGCCGCGCGGCCTGCGCGCACTGCCTGCGCCCGCAGGCGACCTGCCTCTGTGCGCTGGCGCGGCCGACCGCCCACCGTACCGAGGTGCTGGTGCTGCAGCACCCGCAGGAACAACGCCAGGCGAAGAACACCGTGGCACTGCTGCGCCTGTCGTTGGCGAACTGCGAGGTCATCGTTGGCGAGCGCTTCGCGCCCGGCGCGCTGCTCGCACTGCTGCATCGCCCCGGGCGGGACACGCAGCTGCTATACCCGGATGTGCCGGCATTGCCCACGCCGTCGACCCCGGGGACGACGGCAACATCGCCCATGCGGCTGGTAGTTATCGACGCGACTTGGCGCAAGAGCCTGCGGATGCTGCTGGAACATCCGGCCTTGGCAGCGCTGCCGCGACTGTCGCTGGCCGCTCCGGCGCCAACAGGCTACCGTGCGATCCGCGCGGCGCGGCGGGCTGACCAGGTCTCGACACTGGAAGCGACCGTGCAAGCACTTGCAATGCTGGAAGGCCCTTCCTTCGAAGCCGCACCGCTGGTAGACGCCTTCGGCCGTTTTGTCACTGGCCTGGCGGCGCGGCGGCGGCCTTAGCCGCGCTCCGGCCAAGCGGGGCCTCCCGACTCCTCGGTGAAAGCTGTGCTGCCCGGCTCGGGCGCGCCTGGCTTGAGGGGCTAGGCGGTCGTGGTGCGCACCGACCCCGATGACTACACCTCGCAGCCCGCAGGCAACTCCGGGCGCCGCATGGCGTGCGGCGTGGTCGCAAGCTTGCAGGACAGCGATTCAAATTACTTTCGGATCTGTGTCGATACGGGAGCGCCTGAAACGTCGTGTGAGTGCGAGCCTGTCAACCTTAGGCTTCACCTCCATACCGAAACTCACCCCCGGGAGACCGAACAATGACCAAGTACCTCATCTCCTTCCCTGCACAGGCCATGAACGTCCCCGATGCCGATATGGCTGCCGTCGGCGAAGCGGCACGCGCGGTCATACGCAAGGCCAAGGGTGCCGGTGTCTATGTGTTCGGTGGTGGCATCAACGAAGACGTTGCACCGCTGATGGTCGCCGCTGACGGCACCGTCACCACCACAACCTATCCGCAAACCAAGGAGTTCAACGGCGGCTTCTGCGTCTTGGAACTCCCGTCTCGCGAAGCGGCGGTTCAGTGGGCCGCCAGCATCGCCAACGCCTGTCGCTGCTCGCAGGAACTCCGCGAGTTTGGGTACGACCCCGAGAGCTGACTTGGGCAGCAAAGGTGTCGAGGAATTAAAACGCAAGGAGAGAGACGATGGACGCAGGAAGAAGTAGTCAGGCAAGCTCCATGAAGAATCAAATGTCGATGGAGCGGAAGTCTGAGCGTGAGCTCGTCGTCACGCGAACCATCAACGCCCCGCCGCGCATCGTGTTCGAGGCGTGGACCACGGCCGAGCTGTTTCAACGCTGGTGGGTTCCGAAGTCGCTTGGGCTGACGCTGCTTTCCTGCGAGCTTGACGTTCGCGTGGGCGGCGCGTACCGCCTCGTGTTCCGCCACCCTGCCGCCCAAGAGCCGATGGCGTTTCACGGCAGGTACCTGGAAGTGACACCGCCCTCGCGTTTTGTCTGGACCAACGAAGAAGCGGGCGGCACCGGGCAGGTCACCACGGTCACGCTCGAGGAAAGCGCTGGGCAGACACTGCTCGTCGTGCACGACCTCTATCCCTCGAAGGAAGCGCTCGACCAAGACATCGGCTCGGGGAGCACGAGTTGGAACGATGAGACGTTCAACCAACTTGACGCGCTTCTCGGCTCAGCACCCGACATGGACTAAGCCCTAGACCGAGGCTTCACCGTAGTCGAACTACCCTCGCGTGGCCCACCCTACAAGCTGGGCACCGAGAACCGATACGTCACCCCCAAGCCCACGTAGCCCGACTTGAACTTGTCGTTGTCGACACCGATCGTCTGCCCAGCCATGCCGTGGATGGCCAGGCGGTCGCTCAGGCCGTAGTTCAAACCGAGCCCGGTTTGCACGATGGGGCCGTGCACATTGGTACCCACCAGCAACTGGCCGAAGTACTGAAAGCCATCGCCCTTGGCGTACTTGCTTTGCAGCCCGACACCGGCCGCAAGCTCACCGTACCCGGGGTAGCCCAGGTAGGCGTTGTATGCAACACCGGCCCGGATAGGAATGTAGAGGTGGTCATCGATGAGGTGGTCAACTTGCGCGGCAAGCATGTTGATGTTGTCGACCCCACCGCCTCTGACCCTCACCTTGAACTCGGTCTGTTGCGACAGGCTGAGCCGGTAGCCACGGTAGATGCCGTCAGCCGCATCGTTGCCACTTGCGCTCGTGCCGCCAGAGTGAAGGCGGTAGTTCAGTGCCAGGCCCAAGGTGTGGTTTTTCGACGAGCCGGTGGGTGCGACCAAATAGCCCGCAGACAGGGCCACACCGAAGTTTTTGTTGAGCAGGTATTCAGCAGATACCTTCGGATAGACGAGCAGCCCAGAGCCGGTGTCGATCTTCTCGGGGGCGTAGCCGCCTGAGCCGAGCCCGAGTTGGCCGTAGAGGTTGACGCTGGGTGACACCGGAACGCGGTACCCAACACCCCCGAGGATCTGGTTGTACAAGGGCAGGCCGTGGTAGCCCACCCCGAGGCTGAAATACCAGTAAGCACTCCTGGTCATGAAGTGCGAGAACTGCAGATCGACCACGTTGATGATGCCCTTGGCCGACCCCTGGGGGTTGACCTGCGAATAGTTGTCTAGCCCCACCGTCAGCGTGTTTTCACCGGAAGCTCCCTCCGTGTCGAAGCCCCCTGGCTGACCGCTCGACACAAATCTTTCGCCAGAGCTGGCATAAGGGCCAACGTTGTACGAGAACGGCACCTGCACGTAGACGTTGAGCTGCGAGCTGTTGATGGCCGAGTTGATGAACTTCACCTTCGACACGTTGGCGCCGACCGAAAAGTCTTTGAAGTCGTAGCCCAGCCCGACATAGCCCTTGAAGAAACCGCCCGTGCCGGAGAGCACCTTGCTTTGCTCAACGCTCTTGCCGCCACCGCCGCCACCCATAGACAGGCCGGCATTGGCAAAGACATCGCCGTATACCTTGCGCTGCGCGTGGGCAGTCACGTCGAAGGCCATGAAGCCGCCGTACTCGCCTTTGACCACTGGCGCATAGCCGCCAACGCCGAGATACAGCCAGTCGTTCATCTTGTTCAAGAAGTGGAAGCCCATCAGGTCGAGGGATGGGGCGTCGGGCACGCGGATGACTTGATAGTCCAGCATGACCATGGCTTCGCCTTTGGTGAGCGTGGCCGCTGCCGGCTGCGCCAGGCAGAGCTGGGCGGGCAGACAAGCGCCCATGGCAAGAGCCCACTTGAAAGTTGATTCGGTCCACATGTTGTCGGTCTCTTTCTTTCTAGTTCGAGGTCATGTTTTCCGTGCTGCGGTAAGCCCAGAAGCGCGGCAGCAGCGCGCCCGTGGCCACGACGCCGGCCACGCACACCAGCCCACCGGCCCCTATGGCCCAAGACACCCCCCACGCATCGGCCATGAAGCCAGCCCGCGCGTTGCCAATCAATGGGCCGGTGAGGTAGCTGATCATCTCGATGCCGGCCAGTCGCCCGCGCAATGTGTTGGGGATGGTTTCGTTCCAGATGGTGCCGCGAAAAACGCCACTCACCATGTCGGCAGCACCGGCCACCGCCAGGAACAGCAAGCCCCACGCCAGGCTGGGTGCAAAGCCCAGCGCCACGATGCCCAGCCCCCACACCACCGCGGCGATCACCACCGCACGGCCGTGACGTGTAACGCGCGAAGTCCAGCCACTGAAGAGGCCGATGAGCAGCGCGCCCACCGCCATGGCCGACATCAGCCAGCCGACAGATTCGGTACGCCCGTCGGCGGCGGCCATGGCCGGAAACAGCGCAACCGGGAAGGCGAAGGCCATCGCGACGATGTCGATGAGGTAAGTGCCCATCAACGCGGGCCGTGCCCACGCGAAGCGCAAGCCCTCGGCGAGATCGGCCAGCAGGTGCGAGCGCTCGCCGGCAGGCACGACGCTGCCGATGCGATCGCGCGGAATGCGAGCGATGAACAGCAGCGCAGCAATGAAGGTGACGAAGTCAAACACATAGGCACCCACCGCGCCCCAGCGTGCGAGCAGCACACCTGCCAGCGCCGGGCCCGCCACCATGCCGACCGTGCCGCGCACCGACGACAGTGCGGCCACGGCGGCAAACTCGTCGGGCCGCGCGAGCTTTTGCGTCAGCGCCTCCAGCGCCGGCCGATGAAAGCCGCTCGCGCCCTGCAGCACCGCCACCAGCGCGTAGATCGCGAGCACGCTGGGGGCGGCGGCCAGCGCGTTGGCCAGCAAGCCCGCGAGGCACAGCGCCATCAAGGCCTCTGAGCCGATCAGCAGGCGCTTGCGATCCATGCGGTCGGCCATGGCTCCACCCAAGAGGCTGCAAGCAAGCACGGGCACGAGCTGCACGAGGCCAAGCAGGCCGACCTGCGCGTTGGAGTGCGTCAACTCATAGAGCTGCCATGGCACGGCCACGTAGCTGACCATGGTGCCAAGGCCCGAGATGAACTGGCTGGCGAAGAGGTGGCGAAACGCAGCGTTGCGGCGCAACGGGCCGAGGTCAAGAAACATGCGGGGTCGTGTGATGCATTTGCCACGGCAAGGCCGTGAACGATGCGAAAAAGGCGCTAGCCTGACAGGTGCGCAGTGTGGCGTCTATCCTGACTTTTCACCGCGACGTGAGTTGAGCGGGCTCACCCATGTGTCGACAAGCCCGATCTCTGAGCACCCGCCAGGAAAGCTGATGCACTGAGCGTCGACCTTGCCCTCACCCAGCCGCGCGCAAACCGAAAGGCGGCCCCGGCCCGCACTCAGGCTGAGTGTGCCGGGCCCACTGTTTCGCCGTGAGGCCCAGCACGCAGGTTGAGGTACCCCTTGACCGCGGCGATCACCAGCGGCACCGCCCCGAACACGATGAAGACCACGTCGCCTGGCATGCGCAGCCACTCGATCAGGTGCGATCGCTCGCTGCCGATGTAGTCGAGACTGCGCGCATGCCAATAGCCGTTTTGCAGCACGTCCCAAACCTGCAGCAAGCCGCCTGGGAACAGGCTCATCACGACCATCATCGCCAGGCCGACGTTGGTGCCCCAGAAGGCGCAGCGTATGTACTTCTCAATGCCGGGCCAGCGCGCATCGCTGCTCGTCTGCCGCAGCACGAACACCATCATCGCGATCGCCAGCATGCCGAACACACCCATCATCGCGGCGTGCCCGTGGTTCGGTGTGAGCAAGGTGCCGACCTCGTAGTAGCTGACGATGGGCAGGTTGATCAGGAAGCCAAGCATGCCCGCGCCGACGAAGTTCCAGAAGCCCACGGCCATCAGAAAATAGAACGTCCATTTGTGCGGGATGACCATCTGCTTGCCGTTGGCGTCGCGGTCGCCGCGCGTGGTGCGAACGAAGTCCCAAGCGTCTAGCGTGAGCAGGGTCAGCGGCACGACCTCCAGCGCCGAGAACAGTGCCGAGACTGCCATGTTGACGTTGGTCTGACCTGTGAAGTACCAGTGGTGGCCGGTGCCCATCAGGCCTCCCAAAAAGTACAGGATGGCGTCGAGGTAGATCACCCGCAGCGCCACATTGCGGCGGGTCAGCCCGAGTTGATAGAAGGTCAGCGCCACAACAGTGGTGGCAAAGAATTCGAAGAAGCCTTCGACCCACAGGTGAATGATCCAGAAGCGCC
Organism: Rhizobacter sp.; assembly: GCF_046595475.1. Taxonomy (GTDB): domain Bacteria; phylum Pseudomonadota; class Gammaproteobacteria; order Burkholderiales; family Burkholderiaceae_C; genus Rhizobacter. The sequence continues at coordinate 37,080 of NZ_JBKJOQ010000047.1, read as the reverse complement.
AGGTGTCGACCACGGTGAAGTTGGTCTTGGCGCCGAAGAGCATCGCCGGGATGTAGAACAACGGTATGGCCAGTGCCGCCACCAAAAACATGCGCACGATGGGCTGGGCGGTGCCATCGGCCAGCGCCCGCGGGCGCACCAGCGACCACAGCAGCGCAAACCAGGCGAACAAGCCTGCGACCAACAGCATCTGCCAGACGCGGCCCAGCTCCAGGTATTCCCAGCCCTGGTTGCCAAGCCAGAACCACCACGACCCCAGCAACTGCTCAAGGCCCGCCCACTCACCCAGCAGGCTGCCGAAGATGACCACCGCAAACGCTGCGAAGAGCGCATGCGTGCAAGCCGCCAGCCAGCGCGGCTCGTCGCTTCGCAGCGAGCGCCCTAGGAACAGCGCAGCCGCCACGTAGGCGGTGGCGATCCAGAAGATGGCCAGCTGCAGGTGCCAGGTGCGCATCAGGTTGCTGGGGAAGATGCGCTCCAGCTGAAAGCCGTAGAAGCTGCCCGGGTCGGCGCGGTAGTGGGCCACCGCGCCGCCCACCAGCGCCTGCGCCAGCAGCAGCAACGCCACCACCACGAAGAATTTCACCAGCGCGTTTTGGCCTCGGCTGGACTGCCCCGGCAGCATCTGTGGCTTGACCTTGTGGCCGCGGGTGATCCACCCCAGGTAGTCGAACTTGCCGAACGCCAACAGCACCGTAGCAATGCCCGCGAGCAGCACCGTCAGGCTGAGTGCGCTCCACAGCAGCGCACCCGAGGTGGCAAGGTTGCCTACGCTCGGGTCGTAGGGGAAGTTGTTGGTGTAAGAGTGCTCTTCGCCGGGCCGCGCTGCGACCGATGCCCAGGCCGCCCAGGTCACGAAAGCCGTGAGCTGGCGCAGCTCGGCAGGGTCGGTGATGAGGTCGGCCTTCAAGCCGGCGTTGCGCGAGGGGTCGTGAAAGTAGCTGGCCCAGTGCGTGATCTCTTGGCCGAAAGCGGCGGCCTGCGAGGCCGTGAATTGCAGCACCCCCGTAGGCGCGTCATAGCGATTTGTTTTCAGCGACACGATCGTCTCTGCCTGCACGGCCGCGGCCTGGCTGCGGGTCAGCGCAGCAAAAGTTTGGTGATGCCGCTCTTGTGCCAGGGCCTCGGCCGTGACCCGCCCCATGCGGTGCAGTGCCGTGGCTGAGAAGTCAGGCCCAAGGTAGGCCCCGTGGCCCCAGATGCTGCCGTTGGCCATGAGGCCGTAGCGCAGAAACACGGCCTGCCCATCGCCAACATCATCTGCGCTGAACACAAGCGTGCCCTGCGCATCGACCACGCGCGCGGGGATGGGAGGCGCGTTGCGGTACGAGAGTGTCGTGATCAGGATCAGGCCCGCAAAGCCGAGCACCATCACGATCACCATGGCGCGTATCCACCAGGGCGACAGCGGGCCGTCGTCTTCGGCCACAGGCTGCGCAGCCACGTTCTGGGTCGGGCTATGCGCCATGAAGCAGCAGTGTGACCAGAAGAGAAGAGTCTTCTATGGCTCGAAGCGAGTGGGGGACGCCGCCAGCCAGGCATTTCAGATCGCCAGACCGCATGACATCGTGGGTGCTCCCGATGGAAAACTCGACGCTGCCCTCCAGGCATTGCACCGTCAGCTCGCCGACCACATCGTGCTCGGGTATCGCTTTGCCGGCGAGCAGAACCACGCGAAACACCTCAAGGTGATGCGTCTTGTACAGCGTGGCGGTGCGGGCAGTCGTGATGGCGCTGCCAAGTGGCCGAATGTCGATCAACTCGCCCGAAAGCGCATGGTGTATGGCCATTTGTTTGAAGCTCCTCCTGGCGCAGATTGCGCCTATTGAGGATGAAGCGTCTGTGCGCCACCGAACGCATGCCTGTGAGCGCAGGGTTTTGCGGCCCCTCCACGCCGCGCCCCCGGCGTGGATCAACCCGTGGCGGGCCCGACGGCAAGCGGCTCATCGGGAATGAGCCGCTTGCCCAATGGCACCGCGTCATCAGGCGCATAACCCAGGTGCCGATAGAAATCGAGCACCGCCGTGTTGGTGCTGCGCACCAGCAGGTTGACCTTGGGGCAGCCCATCTCGATGAAGGCCTGCTCCACACGCTGCATCAGCAGCGCGCCATAGCCGCGCCCGCGCATCTCGTGTGCCACCGCCAGGTAGTTGACCCAGCCGCGGTGCCCTTCAAAGCCGGCCATCACCGTGGCGACCGGCTTGCCGGCCAGCTCGCCCACGAAGAACAACTCTCGCTGCACTGTCAGCTTGCGGGCGATGTCTTTGTGCGGGTCATTCCAAGGGCGGGTCAGGCCGCACGCGTGCCACAGGGCCACCACGGCGGCTTCGTCGGATTCTCGGTAGGGGCGGATCTGCATCTGCTGTCGTGGTTGGGTTGAAGTGCAAGGCGTGGCACCGGGGATCGAGCTTCAGTCGGCGTGCAGCTCGTAGTGAACCAGGTCGTACCAGGTACCCGCCAGCTCGAAGCTTTGCCGCGACCGGCCAAAAGGCGTGAAGCCATTGCCCGTGAGCACGCGGGTCGAGCCCAGGTTCTCGGGCCGGCTCGTGGCCTCTATGCGCAACAGCTTCAGCTCATGGAACGCGATCGCGATGACCTGTCGCACAGCCTGGCTCGCCACCCCGCGGCCACACGCAGATTGCGCCACGCGGTAGCCCAGCTCGGCCGAGTGAAAGTGGGCGCGCTTGACGCGTGTGAGGTTGACGCGGCCGACCAACAGGCCGCTGCCGTCCCTCACCAGGTAGTGGTACGACTTGTCTTCGGCAGCCTCGCGCCGTGCATCGGCTATGGCCGCACGCACGCCACTGACGGCGTAGTAGGCGGGCGGCCGCGCGTTGATGTGCGCTTCGAAGAATGCCCGATTGTCTTGCTCGAAGGCCAGCAGGTCTGGCGCATCAGCCGTTTGCAGAGGTGCCAGGTGAAGCATCAGGCGCCGTCGTGCCTGAGCGGCTTGATCATGTTCATGCCGGTGATGCCGTAGCCTGTGGAGCGGTACAGGGCCTGCGCACTGGTGTTGATACTGAAGACTGCAGGGCCAGGTGAGGCAGGCCCTGGGCTGCCGCAGCTCTTTAAAGAGTTTGTCGTCTGTCTCGGAGCCAAGAATTACTTCGTATACGTGATGTTGGCAGTGGCCTACGGCGCCACTGGGGCATAGACCTGAACGGGGTCAGCAATCTTGCCGTAGCCGCCAATCAAAGGAAGCTCGGTGCCAGCCACCACGGCCACGCGGATCGGCACCGTGGTAGCAATGATTGGGAACCGCTTCTTCAGCACCGGGATGTCTCGTGCAGCCTCGTCTTTCAGCGTGGCCGTCATCGAGCCTCCGGTAAAAGGCATCAAGCGGCCGACAAAATGAAAGTTACCCATGTACGTCGTCTTGCCCGCTTCCACGGTAAACGGCACACCAACCACAAGCCCTGACGTGGCGCGTATCGCACCGGCAGCTACACCCCAACCGGTGATCTTGTACTTGCCCGCGGGCAATTCAGTGGCGAAGGGGCGCCCATAAATTTTCAAATCTTCGTCGGTAATGGAAGAAAAGAGAGCGATCGGTGTCACTTGGCTTTCGCCGATTTCGAATCGAAATCCTCCACCACTGTCAACGTTCTCCACGAACACGCGGTATTTCCCTCGCATGCTGTCGAAGGTGATAGAGCCAGCAGCCAGCCCGACTCGTCTGTCCGGGGGCAGTTTGTAGTCGGAAGAAATGGTCGTCGATGCGCACGCGCTCAGCAGCAGACAGGCAAGAACAACGGCCGAGTGAAATCGTTTTGACATGCAAGATCCAAAGAGGGTAGCAAGGGTTCAGCGAGCGCTGCGTAGCGCGATTTGGAATGCGGGCGTGCTCAAGCATTGCGCCGCGAGGTCGTTGAGGGTGACGGGCAGGCTGCTGGTGTAGTCGTCAATGGCCGGCAGCAGCCCCAACTGCCTGAGTTCGGCTCGTCCGATGTAAGGCTGGTGCCAGACTTCTTTTCCCGTCTGGCGGTTGAAGAGCGTGATGTTGGCCACCAAGGCGAGACCCCACTTGGTTTTGAAGAACCCGCGCTCAATCACAGGGTCATCCAGAATATCGAGCCGCACCTGCAGCTCCAGTGGCGAGGTTAGTGACTTCGATACGTGAGCTTGTGACAGTGCTGCGTCGAAAGCCTGCGCAACGTACTCGCTCAGCGGATGATCCACGGCGAAGACGCCTTCCATTTTGGCACCGTGGTTGTTGCGCTTGTTGACCAGGATGCGCTGATCGTCCAGGGTCTTGCGGGTGAAGATGTCCTTGCGCATATCGGTGACAACCACACTGCGCACAGAGGTGCCGGCCAACGAGCCCGACAAGGCCTCAAGTTGAACCAGCTCCGGTCGGTACTCGAACTTGCCGTCGCTGCGCGTGAGAGCACACCCAACCAAGCAGGTCGCGAGAATGGCGGGCATGAGGAGAGCCCGCAAGAAAAGTCGATTCATGGCACTCGGTGTCGGAATGGATGGGCGGCGAAATGGCTGGCAGTGTACTGAGCCGCCAACGCCGCACTCTCCACTACCTCAACATGCACGGCCGCTTCGGATCAAAGCGCCAATTCGGCAGCAGGTGCTGCATGGCCACCGCGTCGTCGCGCGCACCCAGCCCATGCTGCTGGTAGAGCGCATGCGCCTTCTCCACCTCCACCATGTCGAGCTCAACACCCAGGCCGGGCGCTTTCGGCACCTGCACACGGCCGCCGACGATCTTGAGTGGGTCTTTCGTCAGGCGTTGGCCGTCTTGCCAGATCCAGTGCGTGTCGATGGCCGTCACGCGCCCGGGTGCGGCCGCGCCCACATGGGTGAACATGGCGAGTGACACGTCGAAGTGATTGTTGGAGTGCGAACCCCAGGTGAGGCCCCAGTCGCGGCAGGTTTGCGCCACGCGCACCGAGCCAGCCATGGTCCAGAAGTGCGGGTCGGCGAGCGGGATGTCGACCGACTGCAGCGACAGCGCGTGGGTCAGCTGGCGCCAGTCGGTGGCCACCATGTTGGTGGCGGTGCGCAAGCCGGTGGCGCGGCGAAACTCGGCCATCACCTCGCGACCTGAGTAGCCGTCTTCGGCCCCGCAGGGGTCTTCGGCATAGGCCAGCACGCCGTGCATGTCGCGCATCAGGCGCACCGCGTCTTTCAGCAGCCAGCCGCCGTTGGGGTCCAGGGTGACGCGTGCATCGGGGAATCGTTCGTGCAGCGCCGTCACCGCCTCGACCTCGGCCTCACCGGCGAGCACGCCGCCCTTGAGCTTGAAGTCGTTAAAGCCATAGCGCGCCTGCGCCGCTTCGGCCAGGCGCACGATCTTCCAGGTGGTGGTGGTGGGCTCGTGGCGCAGCCGCTGCCAAGGGTCGGCATCGGCACCTTCGACAGCAGGTGAGGCGTAAGGCAAATTGGTTTCGCTGCGGTCGCCGATGTAAAAAAGGTAGCCCAGCATTTCGACTGAATCACGCTGCTGGCCTTCGCCGAGCAAGGCCGCCACCGGCAGGCCAAGGTGCTGGCCGAGCAGGTCGAGCAGGCAGCACTCGATGGCGGTCACCACGTGGATGGTGGTGCGCAGGTCGAAGGTCTGTAGCCCGCGCCCGCCACTGTCGCGATCGGCGAAGCGCTCGCGCACCGTGCGCAGCACGCGCTGCCCGTCGCCGACGGGCTGTCCGATGACGAGGCTGCGCGCGTCTTCGAGCGTCTGGCGAATGTGCTCGCCGCCTGGCACTTCGCCCACGCCGGTGCGGCCGGCGTTGTCGGTCAACAGCACCAGGTTGCGGGTGAAGAACGGGGCGTGGGCACCGCTCAAGTTGAGCAGCATCGAGTCGCGGCCAGCGACAGGAATGACCTGCATGGTCACGATCTTGGGGGTGTCATTCATGGTCAAAACTCCGTCAGAAATTGAATGGTAGCGCTACCTTTTTTGAACGCCAAGCCGGCGCTGAAATGAAGACCCTAGCTGCTGGCGCGCTGAATGATTCGGAAGCCCAGGTCGATGACCTTGTCGGCCACCACCCGGCCCTCGGCGCGCTCGACGATGAAGCGTGCCGCCTGCCGGCCTATGCCGGTGCCGTCGATGCGCACGGTGCTCAGCGCGGGGTGGGTGTCGCCGGCAAAGGCGAGGTCGCCAAAGCCCACCACGGCCAACTGCTGTGGCACGGCAATGCCACGCGCAGCGGCCTCGGTAAGCACGCCCAGCGCCAGCAGGTCGGAGCTGCAAAACACCGCGTCGAGATCGGGGGTCTGCTTGAGCAACTGCGCGAGACCCGAGCGGCCGCTGCCCAGCGTGGTAGGTGCGGGCACCCGCAGCAGCGGCACGTCGGTTTCGCTGTGCGCCAGGCCCAGGCGCACGGCTTCGTCGATGAAGCCGCGGTTGCGGCGCTGTGCGCGCTCGTCGTCACCGGTGAGCAGCGCCGCACGGCGCCGGCCGCTGGCGTGCAGGTGCTGCGCCACAGCGGTGCCCGCGGCACTGTGCGAGAAGCCCACCAGCATGTCGATCGGGGTGGGTGTGAGGTCCCACGTTTCCACCACCGGGATGCCGCTGGCCAGCAGCTTTCGGCGGCCAGCCGGCGAATGCATGATGCCGGTGAGCACGATGCCATCGGGCCGTCGGCCAATGATGGCGTCGAGCAGGGCGTCTTCGCGCGATTCAGCGTAGCCGCTCTGCCCCAGCATCAATTGGTAGCCCGCTTCGGCGAGTGCGCTGGTGAGCGACTCCACCATCTCCATGAACACCGGCCCGGTGATGGTGGGCACCACGGCCGCCACGAGGCGGCTGCGCGCCGAGGCCAGGCCACCGGCGAGGCGGTTGGGCACGTAGCCGGTGCGAGCCACGGCCTCGTTCACACGGGTCAGGGTCTCTGTGGCCACCAGCGCGGGGGTGTTGATGGCGCGAGAGGCGGTAATCGGTGACACGCCCGCCAGTCGCGCCACGTCGGCGAGGGTGATGCCACCGCCGCCGCGTCGTGTGCGGCGAGGGGCAGGCGGAGCGGGGTTCACCATGGGGCGCGAGTGTAGCGGCACGGCTGACATCGCTACCATTCAATGCTTGACTTTCAATATATCAATCTGATTTCTGTATATACGCAGATGACTGCTCTGCGCAGCCCTGCCGCTCGTTGCCGGCATCCTGCATTCCCGTTTTCACGGGAATGACGAGCGCAACGTCAGCGGGAATGGACGGTTCTTCAGCGCGCCAGGCGTATGCCGCTGAACTGCCAGCACGCCGTGGTCGGAAAGAAGTTGCGGTAGCTCAGGCGCACATGCGAGCGCGGCGTGGCGACCGAGCCTCCGCGCAGCACCATCTGGTTGACCATGAACTTGCCGTTGTACTCACCGACCGCGCCCTCGCTCGCGCGAAAACCGGGGTATGGCAGGTAAGCGCTGGCCGTCCACTGCCAACACACGTCGGCTAGCTGCTGCAGCTTGGCGCCGCTGTGCTGCGCCGCATGCTCCCACTCGGCCTCGCTGGGCAGGCGCGCACCGGCCCAGCGCGCATAGGCGTCGGCCTCAAAGTACGACACATGCGTGACCGGTGCATGCGCAGCCAGCGCACGCAAGCCTGCCAGGGTGAACTCTTGCCAACCCCGCTCGCCGCGCCTCCAGTAAAGCGGGTGCTCGCGGCCCTGCGCACACTGCCAATCCCACCCTTCTGACAGCCACAGCGCCGGGTCGCGGTAGCCACCGGCTTCGATGAAGCCGGCGTACTCGGCGTTGCTGACCAAGCGCGAGGCCATCTCGTATTTCGACAGGAACACGCGGTGGCGCGGGCCTTCGTTGTCGTACGCAAACCCGTTGCCGTGGTGGCCGATCTCGGCCAGGCCTTCATCGTAGGCATGCCACTGCAATGCCTGCGCAGGCGCCTCATCCAAAGCCACTTCGCGGTAGGCCGGCAGCAGCGGGTTGCACGAGAGCAAATGCTTGATGTCGGTGAGCATCAGCTCCTGGTGCTGCTGCTCATGGTGCAGGCCCAACTCGATCAGCGCGAGTGCAGCGGGCTCGGCCTGTGCGAGCAAGCGCTGCATGCGTTGGTCCACGTCGGCGCGATAGGCGCGCACCGCGTCGAGTGCAGGCCGCGTGAGCAGGCCGCGCTGCGCGCGCGGGTGCTTGTCGCCCACGGCGTTGTAGTAAGAGTTGAAGAGCACGCGAAAGGCCGCGTCGAAGGGCTTGAAGCCCGGCTCCCAACGCTCGAGCACGAAGGTCTCGAAGAACCAGGTGGTGTGCGCAAGGTGCCACTTGGCAGGGCTGGCGTCGGGCATGGACTGCACGCACGCGTCTTCAGCCGACAGCGGCGCGGCGAGCGCCAGCGTGTGTGCGCGGACCTGGCTGTAGTGAGTGGCGAGTGCGGGTGCGGGTGCGTTCAAGTCGGGCATGCAGTCTCTCGTCTCAGGGGCAGGCCAGCACGACGGCAAACCAGCGCCGCTCATCCGTCCAGGCCACGGTGCGGTGGAAGCCGGCTTCGTCCAGCAAGCGGGCGAAACCTTCGATGTCGTACTTGTAGCTGTTCTCGGTGTGGATGCGCTCGCCCTGAGCGAAATCGCGCCCGCCGCCCGGCCACTGCACGCGGCAATCGGCCAGCGCCTCCAGGTGCATCTCGATGCGCGAGGCGGCGTCGTTGAAGAAGGCCACGTGCTTCCAGCCGGCGAGGTCGAAGTCGCTGCCGATGAGACGGTTGAGGTGGGTAAGCGCGTTGAGGTTGAAGGCAGCCGTCACGCCCGCTGCATCGTCATAGGCCGCTTCGAGCACCGCCACGTCTTTGCGCAAGTCAACGCCGATCAGGAGCGCCCCGTCGTCTTGCAGCATGTGCCGCATGCGTTGCAAGAGGCCGGCAGCCTCGGGCAAGTCAAAGTTGCCGATCGACGAGCCGGGGTAATAGATGAGGCGCTGCGCTTTGGGTACCGAGGCCGGCATCTCGATCTCGCGCGTGAGGTCGGCCGCGAAGGCACTCACGTCTAGCGTGGGCATCTCGGCCTTCAGCCGCGCCACGGACTGGTGCAAGAACTCTTCGGATATGTCGACCGCCACGAAGCGCGATGCGTCTATTGCCTCGCACAGGCTGCGCGCCTTTTCGCAGTTGCCCGCGCCCAGCTCGATCACCGTGCGGCCGGGGCCGAGCTTGCGCGCAATGTCGCCGGCGTAGCGCTGCATGATGGTGCACTCGGTGCGCGTGGGGTAGTACTCGGGCAGGCGCGTGATCTCTTCAAAGATCTCGGAGCCGCGCGCATCGTAGAAGTACTTGGGCGAGATGGTGGCCGGCGCAGCGGCCAGACCTCGGGTGATTTCATGCAAATCTTCGACCATGTCGTCTCCTGATGGGGACCGGCAGACGCCTGCTGAGCGCAGGTGCATGATCGTCGCACGGTGGTGGTGTTGGCAAGTCGCGGCGGGCACAAGGCTTCTTACACCCCGGCTCCCATGCAGGGAGCAAATGACATGCCGCCCGCACAGTAGACGGGGCTTCTCCTGACAGCGTTGTGTCAGGAGTGCTGCCGGCAACCCGACTCGCCCACCAGCCTCAGCGTCTCGCCGGCGTACACATGCAGGCTCACGCCCGACACGCCAGCACGCGCTGAAGTGGTCGGCCAGGCCACGCGCTGCCAGGGGGTCGTGCGGCATCAGGCGAAGCGCTGCGAAATAAGGTGCTTACCTTATGTGGTCGCTTTTTCATGCGCCTGTGCAAGCGCCGCCGGCCTGCGAAACCCCTAGGTCGCTTCCCTAGTTCCAGCGCGGCTCTCGCGAGCGGGTGCCTTCGGGCACGTAGGGCCAGAACAGCGCCTGCACCTGGGCGTAACCCGCTTCCAGATGCTTGCGGGTGATGCGCTTCACCCCTTGCGTGACCTGCAGGTACTCGATCCAGAAGGTGGCGATGATCCAGGTGTTGACCACCAGCCGCTCCAGCTCGATGGGCGAGGCGATCAAGTGGCCGCGCTCGACCATGCGTCGCAGCAAACGGCGCCCCCCTTCGTGGGTGGTGGCAGCCACGCCTTTGTTGCGCGCCCTCAGCTGCGGGGCCAGCTCGTAGAGCGTGGCGGCATCGCGGTAGAAGAAGCGCCAGTCCCAGGCGAGCTTGAAAAAGTCCATCAGACTGTCTTCGTCGACATCGTTTTCTTCGTTGGCCATCTGAAGGCGGCCCAGGTCGACCAGTGCCAGCTCGAACTGGTCGAACAGCGCCAGCACCATCTCTTCCTTCTTCTTGAAGTAGTAGTACAGGTTGCCTTCGTTGATACCCACCGTGGCGGCGATCTCAGCCGTGGTCACGGCGCCGGGGCCACGCTCGTTGAAGAGGCTGCGGCAGGTTTCGAGCACGCGCTCGCGGGTCGACAACTGGGTTTTGGTGTTCAAGGGGGTAACTTCGTACAGCGGCCATTGATTGTCACCGTAGCCGACCCTCGGGCAAGCACTGATGACGCCCATAAGGCATGCACCTTAGATTCCTTGAAGTATCAGGGAGACTGGATGCATCAGGACATGAAGGGCCGCGTGGCGGTTGTGACCGGCGCGGGCAGCGGCATAGGCCGCGCGCTGGCACGCCGCCTCGCCGAGCGCGGCTGCGCGCTGGCGCTGTGCGACATCGATGCCGAGCGCCTGAGTGAATCGGCACGCGAGGCTCGCGCCGCCGGCGCCCACGTCAGCGCGCACCCGCTCGACGTGGCCGACCCTGCCGCCGTGGCCGCCCTGCCCGCGGCGGTGCTGGCCGAGCACGGCCGGGTGAGCATGCTGTTCAACAACGCCGGCGTGGCGCTGATGGGTGAGTTTCAACAGCTCACCGACGCCGACTTCCAGTGGCTCTTCGGCATCAACTTCTGGGGCGTGGTGAACATGACGCGCGCGTTTCTGCCCGCGCTGCTGCACGAGCCGTTCGCGCATGTGGTCAACGTGTCGAGCGTTTTCGGCTTCGTGGCGCCGCCCGGGCAATCGGCGTATGCCGCGGCCAAGTTTGCCGTGCGCGGCTTCACCGACTCGCTGCGCCACGAGCTGGAAAGCACGTCGGTGCGCGTGGTGGCGGTGCACCCCGGCGGCATCAAGACCAACATCGCCCACGCGGCGCGGCGCGCAGCTGGCATACCCGAGGCCTTGCAGCGCGGCGCGGCTGATGCCTTCGTGATGGCGGTGAAGACCACGCCCGAGCAGGCAGCCGACCGCATCTTGCAGGGCCTGGACAAGGGCGAGCTGCGCATCCGCATCGGCGCTGATGCGCGCTTTCTCGACCGCCTGTCACGGCTGATGCCGGTGGGTTACTGGGGCGTGCTCAAGAAGCGTGTGGCCAAGGCAGGCCTCAAGCGCGCCGCAGCAACAACATAGCCGCCTTGCCGCTGGTGCTCGCAGCGGTTGCCGGCTACGGGGCTCAGTTCTTCAAGCGATACCCGGTGCGCACCATCCAGCCCACCACGGCCATGCAGGTCAACAGCAGCGCGAGGGTGGCGCCCAGGCTCCACCACACGCCCACGTCAGCTGTGTCGAAGAAGCTCCAGCGAAAGCCGTCGATCAGGTAGACCACCGGGTTGAACAAGGTGACCGTGCGCCACAGCGGCGGCAGCATGTCGATGGAGTAAAACGCGCCGCCCAAAAAGGTGAGCGGCGTGATGACCAGCATGGGGATCAGCTGCAACTGCTCGAAGCCCTTGGCCCAGATGCCGATGATGAAACCGAAGAGGCTGAAGGTCACCGCGGTGAGCACCAGAAAGGCCACCATCCAGACCGGGTGCGCAATGTGCAGCGGCACAAAGAGGTAGGCCGTGGCCAGGATCACCAGCCCGAGCGCGATCGACTTGGTGGCCGCCGCGCCCACGTAGGCCAGCACCAACTCCAGTGACGAGATCGGCGCCGACAGCAGCTCGTAGATGGTGCCGGTGAAGCGCGGGAAGTAGATGCCGAACGACGCGTTCGACAAGCTCTGCGTGAACAGCGACAACATGATGAGCCCTGGCACGATGAAGGCGCCATAGGCCACGCCGCTCACCTTCGACATGCTCGCCCCGATGGCCGCGCCGAACACCACAAAGTAGAGCGAGGTGGTGATCACCGGCGTGATCACGCTCTGGCCCACGGTGCGCATGAAGCGCGCCATCTCGAAGCGGTAGATGGCCCAGACACCGTAGGCGTTGAAGCGGGCGGGCGTCATGCTGCCACCCCTTTCTCTTGTGCCTTGTCATTTAACTCGTCGCGTGACTTGTCATGCACCAGGCTCACGAAGATGTCTTCCAACGAGCTCTGCTGCGTGTTCACGTCTTTGAAGCCTATGCCCAGCTCAGCCATGCGGCGCAGCAGGGGTGCCACGCCCCCGGCGTCGCCTGCATCGAACTCGCGCTGCAGCGTGTGGCCACCCGGCTTGAGCACGAGCTTCCATTCGGCCAGCTCGGCAGGCAGCGCATCCATCGCGTGTTCGAGCTCGATGGTGAGCTGCTTCTTGCCCAGCTTCTTCATCAGCACGGATTTTTCCTCCACCAGAATCAACTCACCCTTGCTGATGACGCCGATGCGGTCGGCCATGTCTTCGGCCTCTTCGATGTAGTGGGTGGTCAGGATGATGGTCACGCCACTTTCGCGGAGCTGGCGCACCAGCGCCCACATGTCGCGGCGCAGCTCCACGTCGACACCCGCAGTGGGCTCGTCGAGGAACAAGATCTCGGGCTCGTGCGACAGCGCCTTGGCGATCATCACGCGGCGCTTCATGCCACCCGACAGCTCCATGATCTTGCTGTGCCGCTTGTCCCACAGCGAGAGGTCGCGCAACAGCTTCTCGATGAAGGGTGGGTTGGGTTTGCGGCCGAAGAGGCCGCGGCTGAAGTTGACCGTAGACCACACGCTCTCGAAGGCATCGGTGGCCAGCTCTTGCGGCACCAGGCCGATCTTGGAGCGCGTGGCACGGTAGTCGCGCACGATGTCGTGGCCCGCCACGGTGACGCTGCCCGAGCTGGCGTTGACGATGCCGCAGACGATGGAGATCAGCGTGGTCTTGCCCGCACCGTTGGGGCCGAGCAGCGCAAAGATCTCACCCGGCTTGATGTCGAGGTCTATGTGCTTGAGCGCCTGAAAACCTGTGGCATAGGTCTTGGTCAAGCCGGAGATGGAAACCGAGCGAGGCGCTTGGGTGGTGGGTGGCGTCATGGCAAGCATCTGTGGGCGGGCGAGCATGTTAGGAGCAAACGGCGAGCCGCGTTGCCCCAGGGCCACTGGATCAGGTCAAGGGATCAAGGTCTTGAGCGCAATCGCCGGGTCGCAGGCCACCTCAGGCGCGGGGCTGGTGCCGGTCTCGAGCAGCTTGCGTGCGGCCATGTGGTCTAGCGGCGCGTTGACGCTCTCCACACACACCAGCCGTTCGCCCAGGTAGTGCAGCAGCGAGAAGCTCGCCGCACTGGCGCCGGGGCGGCGGTGGCGCGTGCCGTTGGCTGGTGCGAGGCCGGCCATCTGCAAGCGCATGGGGCCCTGCTCTGACCAGAACCAGGGCAGCGCCCGGTACGGCTCTTCGCGCCCTTGTAACGTGGCGACGGCCGTGCGCGCCTGATCGTTGGCGTTTTGCACCGACTCGAGCCGCACACGCTGCGCGCTGCGCGACTCGGGGAAGCTCGCGCAGTCGCCGATGGCCAAAATGTGCGGGTCGCTGCTGCGCAGGCAGGCATCGACGGTGATGCCGTTGTCGCAGGCCAGGCCGGCCGCGCGGGCCAGGCTGTCTTCGGGTGAGGCGCCTATGCCCGACACCAGCAGGTCGACGCTCTCGCGCTGGCCGTCGACAGTGAGGGCCACGAGGCGGTCACCCTCGATCTCGAACCCGCCGACCGCCACGCCCAGCTGCACCGTGATGCCGCTCGCGCGGTGGGTCTGCACCACATGCTCCGACACCTCGGGCGACACCGATCGCATCAGCAGCCGTGGCGCGCTCTCGAGCACGGTGACGGGCTTGCCGAGCGCGCGCGCGGTGGCCGCAATCTCAAGCCCGATGAAGCCGCCCCCCAGCACGGTGATGTGCGCGGCTTGCGTGACCAACTCGCGCACCCGCAAGGCGTCGGCCGCACTGCGCAGCGCCGCCACATTCGTCAGGCTCTCAGGCAGAGAGTGCAGGCGACGCGCACGCGCGCCCGTGGCCAGCACGAGCCATTCGTAGGAAAGCACTTCACCGGAACGCAGCCGCACACTGCGCTGCGCCGGGTCTATGGCCACCGCCGCGTTGGCCCGGTGCACTTGAATGCCAGCCTCGGCATACCAGGCCTCGGCACGGTGCCATTGCAGGGCCTCGTCTGGGCTTTTCAAATAGGCCTTGGACAAGGGCGGCCGCTGGTAAGGCAGCTCGGGTTCTTCGCACACCAGGTGCACGCGTGCGCCCAGGCCGGCCGCGGCCAGGCCAGCGCACAGCTGGGCAGCGGCATGGCCGCCGCCGACGATCACGATCGAAACAGCATCACTCATGGTGGGCAAGAAATCTCAGGTTGGAGGAGCGGTGAGGCGGGCGGTGCGCCGGCCGCCAGCTTACCGCCGTGCCGTGTTCAGTACTGAGAGGGTGGAACGCGCACGACCAGCCCCTGCATCGCCCCGGTGAGCTTGATCTGGCAGGACAGCCGGCTGGTGGGCAAACGCTCGGCAGCCGTGCATTCCAGCATTTCGAGCTCGTTCGGCAAGGGCGCGGGCAGCTTGTCGACCCAGGCTGGGTCCACATACACATGGCAAGTGGCGCACTGCGCCGCGCCACCGCACTCGGCCACGATGCCGGCCACGCCAAAGCCGGTGGCCGCCTGCATGAGGCTCACCCCTTCAGGCGCTTCGAAGCCTTGCTCGCTGTCGTCGGGGAGGATGAAGCTGATGTCGGGCATGTCACTGCTGGTCACTCTGTGATGGACAGAAGATTGCCATCAGGGTCTTTGAACCACGCCACCTGAGCGCCACTGGGCGCGCGCCAGACGCCTGCATCGTCTTGCGGCAGGCCTGCGAAGCGCTCGAACACGACACCCCGCCCCACCAACGCCTGCAGCACGGCATTGATGTCGACTACGGCCCAGCCCAGGCTGGTGTAGCCCTGCGCCTGCACGGCCTGCACTTTCTGAATGCGCAGCGTGGTGCCGTTCGCATCGAAGACCAGGGCAAACGGCGTGTCTTCGAGCAGCGTCAAACCCAGGCTGTCTCGGTAGAACGCCTTGGCACGATCAGGGTTGGATGTGGCAGCAAAGGCGACAAGTTTCGATTGCATCAACATGGCGGTTGATCACTTTTCGTTCAACGCGAGCTTGGTGCCCAGGCCTGCAAAGGCCGCGGCAAAGCCGTATCGCAGCCGCTTCTGTACCCGCGCCGATTCGACGCGGTGTTGGCGAAAGGATGCATCGCATGCTCCTGTGAAAATGACAAGCCGCAGGATACGCCTGGATTGCGGCATGGGGCACGCCCCGCGGGGTAGCAAGCGAGCCGCCTGAAGCAGCGCAGCCCCCCGGGAAAGCTGCCTATGCCTGCGAACGGGCGGCTGGTCATAATCCTTGCGTCACTTGCAAAGAACAAGACCATGGGTACAGGGTCACATCTTTCAGCCCGTTGGCGCCATTTGCGCGGTGCGGGCCGGCGCTTGCGCGAAAGCTACTTCCTCAAGCGCCTGCTGCTGTGCGCCGTCGCCGTGGCCTTGCCCCTGCTGGCCTTGCACGCCTACACGCTCTACCGCCAAGCCGAAGACGAGAAAGCCGAGGCCGTGGCCGCAGTGGCCGCGCGGTCGAAAGACGCTGCCAAAGAGATCGACGCTGTGTTCAGCCGCGCCGAGCGCGTGCTCGGCTTCCTGGCCACGCGTCAAGAGTTGCAAGACCTCGACGGCACGCGTTGCAGCGAGCTGATCAAGGGACTGACCTCGGTCGACTCGCTGCTGGCCAACGTGGGCGCGGTCGACATCAACGGCTCACCGCTGTGCCTGTCGGTCGTGTCGCCCTCGCGCTTCAAGTCGTACAAAGACGTGGCCTGGTTCAAGGAGGCGCTCAGCCGCAACGACGCCTTCCTGAGCAAACCCTTTGTCGGCGACATCAGCCGGCGCCCGCTGGTCAACCTGGTGGTGCCGATCACGAACAACAAGGGCCAGCGCATCGGCTTTCTGGGTGCGGCCATAGACCTGGGCATGCTCACCGAAGCCACGCTCGGCCGGGGCACCCTGCCCGAAGACAGCGTGGTCTCACTGATCGGCCCCGATGGCACCATCTTTGCGCGCAACCCCGGGCTGCTGCAATGGATGGGCAAGACCGTGCCGTCGAGCACGCGCGGGAACGAGCCGCGTGCGAACAAAAGCTTGTTCATCGGCGCAGGGCCAGACGGGGTCGTGCGGCTGTACGCCCGCACCAAGCTCAAGCACTTCGACCTCGTGGCGGGAGCGGGCGTGCCCATGGCCACCATCCTGGCCAAGAGCGAGAAGGGCTTTCGGCACAGCGCGTTCATCGCCGCGAGCGTGGGCCTGCTCGGACTGCTCGTGGCCGCCTGGGCGGCGCGCCGGCTGACGACGCCACTGCGCAGCCTGGGCGAGAGCGCACGTGCATTGGCGGCTGCCGAGCCGGGGGCGCGTGCAGACGAAAGCCTGCCGGGCGAATTTCGCCAGCTCGCGGTCGAGTTCAACCGCATGATCGACGCGCGCAGCGCGGTCGAGTCGTCGCGTCGCGCGCAGGCAGCAGCAGAGGCGGCCAACCATGCCAAGGGCGAGTTCCTCGCCCACATGAGCCACGAGATCCGCACGCCGATGAACGCCATCCTCGGCCTCACCGACCTCACGCTGCGCAGCGAGCTCAACGCCGAGCAAAGGCGCTACCTGTGCCAGGTGCAGACGGCGGCCACCTCGCTGCTGAGCCTGATCAACGGCATTCTCGATTTCTCGAAAATCGAGGCGGGCAAGCTCGAACTGGAGTCGCGCGAGTTTTCGCTGGCCGTGGTGCAAGAGCGCGTGCGCAACGTGATCGGCCTCAAGGCGCAAGACAAGGGGCTCTCGCTGTTGTCGCACCTGGGGCCTGGGGTACCGCCGGTGCTGGTGGGTGACGCGCTGCGCCTGGAGCAGGCGCTGGTCAACCTGTGCGGCAACGCAGTCAAGTTCACCTCGCGCGGCGAGGTGTTGGTGTCGGTGGAAAAGGTAAACACCCTGCCCGACCAACGTGTGACGCTGCGCTTTGGCGTGCGCGACACCGGCCCGGGCATCGCCCCCGAGCAGATGGCCGGCCTGTTCAGCCCGTTCACGCAAGGCGACGCTTCGACCACGCGCCAGTTTGGCGGCACCGGCCTGGGCCTGGCCATCACCAAGCAGCTCATTGAGCTGATGGGTGGAGAGATCGGCGTGCACAGCAGGCTCAACCAGGGCAGCGAGTTTTACTTCACGCTGCCGTTTGCGGTGGGCACAGGTGAGTCGCTAGAGCCGCAGCGACCGGCCCACGCCCCCAGCGCCGAAGACGCCGTCACGGCCAACACCTGGGCCGTGCACGGCGCACCGGCCGAGCTGGCCGGCGCGCGCATCTTGCTGGTGGAAGACAACGAGCTCAACCGCATCGTGGCCACCGACTTGCTGACCCACGTGGCCGGTGCCCACATCAGCGTCGCACTCAATGGGCAAGAGGCTGTGGGGCAGGTCAGTGAAGCGCCCTTCGATCTGGTGCTGATGGACGTGCAGATGCCTGTGATGGACGGCTACCAGGCCACCCTGCTCATCCGCCAAAACCCCAAGCTGCAGTCTCTGCCCATCATCGCGATGACCGCCCACGCCATGCAACGCGACCGCGACCAGTGCCTGGCGGTGGGCATGAATGGCTTCGTCACCAAGCCCATAGACCCGGTCGAGCTGTTTGGCGTGCTGGCGAAGTGGGTGGCCATCGGCCGCAAGGCGCGAGACGGCTGACGCGCTACTTCAGCAGGCGCGAAAAAGGGCGCCCACTTTCGGCGCCCCACCGGGCGACAGCCCGTCTGCGGTTTGAGACCGGACCTTAATTCGTCGTCTCTTTGGCCGCATCCTTCGCGTTTTCGCGGTGATTCTTGGCCTTGGCCTTGTGAACCTTGGCCTTGGCCTTGTGCACGGTCTTCTTCGGCTCAGACGACATCGCGGCCTTGGTGTTTTCCGTGCCCTGCTTGGCCGTCTCGGCCACGGCCTTTCCAGATTCCTTGACAGCCGTGCCCGCTTGGGCAAAGGCAACGTTCGCGAGCATCAGAACGGCAATCGCAGCGATCAGTTTCTTCATCGTCATCTCCAGGTTTTGTGTCTGCACCGCCCCCGGCGATGCGTACGCGGATGTTGCGTGGCGTAAGGTCTTTCAAGCGTCAGCGCAGGTGCTGTGCGTGTGTAGGAGCATTTCCATTCCTGATGGATCTCTCAGCCAGAGGCCGCTTGGTTCAAAGCCGCAGCAGCCCGGACCAGCGCCTTCAGCGCCGTCTTGTTCAGCTTCTCGCCTTCGTGGAAGTCGATGGCACGCCTGACATTGCCTTCGAGGCTTGAGTTGAAGAGGCCCGCCGGGTCTGCCACAGCGGCTCCCTTGGCGAAGGTCATCTTCACGGCCTTCTTGTAGGTCTCGCCAGTACAGATAATCCCGTGGTGCGACCACACGGGCGTGGCCCACTTCCACTCTTCGATCACCTCGGGCACGGCCTCCTTGATCAGGGCACGCAGACGGCCGAGCATCTCGCCCCGCCAATCGCCCAGGGCTTGGATCTTTGCGTCTATCAGCTCAGCGGCCGGCTCGGCGCTCGTCAATGGGCTCTTCTTCATGGGGTGGTCTCCTCAGCGGCGCGCCTGGATCATCTTCCAGCCGTTGCCTGATGGGTCGCGAAAGCCCGCATCGACCGTGCCGAAGCGGTCTATGGGCTCCTGCGTGAACTCAACCCCGCGCTCGCGCATCTGGGCGTGGGCCGCACGGCAATCGGTCACCGTCAGCACCATCGGCGGCATCGCCCCTTTGGCCACGATGGCGCGCAGCGCCTGCGCTGTCGCGGCGTCAAGCGTGGGCGGCCCCGGCGTGAACAGGCCGAGCTGAAACGACGGCTGCTCGGGGTGCTGCACCGTGAGCCATCGGTAGTCACCGTTGCGCACGTCGGTGTGCACGCGAAAGCCCAGCTTCTCGACATAAAACGCGAGCGCCTCGTCATGGTCTCGCACGTACAGGCCAACAACTTCAACACCTTGGTTCATGGAATCTCCTTTTCTTGGGATCCATTTATACCGTCGGCTTCCTGGCGCCGCTTCTCCGAAACTGCGGTTCTGAGGTCGGGCCTGTGCGCGGCGCTCACGATGCACGCGGGCACACGGCCCAGCTCGTGCGCCGTGGCTCTGGCGCGCGAGCGCACGGCGCTTGGGTTCTCACCGGTGATGTCGCGGAAGGTGCGCCCGAACGTGCCCAGGCTCTCCCATCCGGTTTGGAAGGCGATGTCGGTGATGGGCAGCTCGGTGTCGCGCAGCAGTGCCGTCGCCCGCTCAATGCGCCGCGTAAGCAGGTAGCGGTGGGGCGGCGTGCCGAAGGCTTGCTTGAACGATCGCGCGAAGTGGGCCTCGGAGACGCCGCTCACCTCAGCGAGCCGTTGGACGGGCCAGGCCTCTTGCGAAGCGGCGTCCATGCGGTCTTTCGCGCGCAGCAAGCGGCGCAGCAGCTCGGGATCTTGGGTTGCAGGGCCTTCACTCATGCTGACTGTTGCGCCTATGGGTCATCTGCCGCGATCTTCTTGCGGTCGCAAGCTTGCCACGACCGGCATTCCAGGCCCAGCGGCGTCGACAACAAAGACCTCCCCCATGTTCAAACTCCGTTTGACCTGAGGTATGGAAGGGTGCGCTGGTGCACTGCGCTGCCCTTCGATACCTCGGGGCGAACGGAGCCATGGAACGGCTAGCAAGGCGTCATCACCTCCGACGTTATCGACAGATGCGCGGAGCGCCTTCAGCATGGCGAGCATCAACACCACACGTCACGCCCACCATGCAGACCTACATCATCGAAAGAGCTGGCGACCCAGACGGGCTCGCAGTGCTGGAGCGCGAGACCCCGCGGGTCGGGCCGACCGACATACGGGTTCGGGTGCGCGCTGCGTCGCTCAACAAGCGCGACCTCTTCATCCTTCAGGGGACGTATCCCCTGCCGGCCCGCCCCGGTGTGGTGCCGCTGAGTGATGGAGCCGGCGAGGTGGTCGCGGTGGGCAAGCAGGTGACACGGTGGCGCATCGGTGATCGTGTAGCAGGCCACTACTTCGCGCGCTGGAAGAGCGGGCCGATCGACTTCGACGTGTTCGACCAACTCGGATGCGCCCTCGACGGCATGCTCGGCGAATACGCGGTACTCGACCAAGAGTGGGCCGTGCGCGTGCCGGCGCATCTGTCATGGGAGGAGGCTGCCACCCTGCCCTGCGCCGGCGTCACGGCCTGGAACTGCATCAATGGCCCGGTGCCCGTGACAGCCGGTCAGACGGTGCTCACGCTTGGCTCCGGTGGGGTCTCGACGTTTGCAATGCAATTCGCGAAGGCTGCCGGCGCCCGCGTGATCGCCACCACGTCCACGCCCGAGAAAGCACAACGGCTCAAGGCCCTGGGCGCCGATGTGGTCATCAACTACGCCGAGCAACCGGAATGGGGCAAGGTGGTGCGCGAGGCCAACGGCGCCCGCGGGGTCGATCTGGTGGTTGAAACCTTTGGCGCCGACACCATCGAGCAATCGGTGCGCGCCGTCGGCCTGCATGGCCAGATCATGCTGCTCATCGCCCGCGGCATGCACAAGCCCAACATCGAGATTTCAGCCCAGGCCTACTCGGCCACGATGGCGACCATCCGGCGCGTCTTCGTGGGCAACCGCGACAGTTTCGAGGCCATGAACCGGGCCATCGAGCAGACGCGCTTGCGCCCTGTGATCGAGCAGGTGTTCGGCTTCTCAGAAGCGAAGCAAGCCTACCGGCATTTCATGCGTGGGCAGTCGTTCGGCAAGGTCGTGATCTCGATGCCTTGAATCCCAGCAAACCCTAACCGTACTGGAGCGAACACATGAACCTGGACCCCAAGCAAACCAACGATGTCATCACGCGCTATCTGAGCATGTGGCATGAGCCCGACGCCGATCGGCGCCACGCGATCGTGCAAGGGCTGTGGGCCGACGACGCTGAGAACATCTCACGCCGCTTCATCGTGCGGGGCATTGCAGACATCATTCAACGCGTAGACCGCGCACACCTGGAATGGGTGCAAGCCAAGCGCTGCATCTTCCGGGCCACAGACCAGCTCGATGCCCACAACAACCTCATCATCTTTCCGTGGGAGATGGTGCCGCGAGACGGCGGGCAGGCCGAGGCGCGAGGCCAAGACGTCTTCGTCCTCAACGAGGCGGGGCGAATCCGATCGCTGTACCACTTTGCTGCGGCAGCACAGCCGGCGTCGGTGTGACAGAGCGCTCTGTCAGCACGCGCTTGGTCGCCGCATCGGCAGCGAAGAGCGTCTCGATCCGAATCTCTTGCAGGGTCACGTCGAGTGGCGTGCCCAGGGTCGCGATCGTCGTGAACAGATTCAACGCCAGATCGCCTCTGCGCAGGCGCACGCCGACCATCAGCGGCAGCGCCTCTACAGAGGTGGACGGCAAGGAGAGTTCCTTCCAGGCTTTATCAGCCTGCTCCAACAGGGTGGTGTCTACCGCGTCGCGCGTAGGCGCACTGCCCAGGTCGCGGCGCAGGCGGCCGAGCACCTTGCGTGCCACGTCTTCTCCGTTTTCAACGAACGGTTTCATGCCTTGCGGGTCGATGAGCAGCTGCGCCATGTTCAGCGGCGACGAAAACCGGGTGAGGTCCAGCGAAAACGTTGAGGTCAGCCAATGACCGGTCGGGTTCGCATCGAGGATGTCGTAACGCCGGTTGACGACAAAGGTCGGGTTCGGTTCGGTCGCCGTGAGCAAGAGCTGCAGTGCGTCGCGCACCGGCCCGAGCGCCGGCGCATCCAACGGCGTCTCTCGGTACAAGGGCGCATACCGCGCGGCCACCAGCCAGTGGTTTCGCTCACGCAAGGGCACGTCGAGTGCCTGGGCCAAGGTAAGCACCATGTCGCGACTGGGTTGCGCCCTCCCGGTCTCCAGGTAGCTGACATGGCGTGTGGAGACGTCGGCTGACAGCCCGAGCGCCATCTGGCTTTGCCCACGCAGCATTCGCCAATGCCTCAACACCGCGCCGAACGGGAAGCCTTGCGTGGGGGACGGCGCCTGCAACAGTTCCATGGGTCAAGCATAGGGAACGCAGCCTGGCGAGGCAATGACCTCAGAGGTCATGGCATGCATCTCACCTGTTGAGCTGTCGATGCTCCGCGACGCGATCACCCCGGAAACAGGCGATCCAGAGCGGCCAGGAAGGTGGCCAGGTGGATGGGCTTGGTCCAGTAGTCGGAGAAGCCGGCCGCTGTCGCGCGGGCGATGTCCTCGGGCATGGCGTTGGCCGACAGCGCAATACAGCGTATGCCCGCGGTAGAGGGCTGCGCGCGCAGCCGGCTCAACACTTCATGGCCATGGATGTCAGGCAACTGCATGTCGATCAGGATCAGGTCAGGCTGGGTTGCGTCGGCGCGCGCCACGCCCGCAAGCCCACTGGCCACCGATTCGATTTGCAGGCCCGCGTGGTGGCGAACCATCTCTTCGACCAGCAAGGCGTTGACAGGGTTATCTTCGATGTAGAGCACGCGACCCGGGCGATCAAGCCGTGCCACAGGCAAGACCTCGGGTGGCATCGCTGCAGCCTCTGCCGAGGGGGGCGGCGCCTCCTCAACTTCGACGGTCCCCACATGCAGCGGCAGGCGAACTTCGAAACGAGAGCCCACGCCAGGCGTGCTCTCCACCCGCACCGACCCGCCCATGCGTTCAACCAGGGCCTTCACGACAGACAGCCCGACACCGGCGCCTTCGATGCCTTCGTGCTCGACACCCAGGCGGTTGAACGGCTCGAACAGATGCGCCATCTGCTGGCGCGTCATGCCGCGCCCGGTGTCGGCCACCGTCAGCACCACTGAATTGCCGCCGTCTCTGTCGCGCGCGCTCACGCTGACATGGATGCGCCCGCGCGCGGTGTTGTACTTGACCGCGTTGCTCAGCAAGTTGATCACCACCTGACGAGCGCGAATCCGGTCGGCCCGCACGACCACATCGGTCTCGTCGACCTGGACGCTGACGCCGGCTTCACGGGCAGCCGGCTCGACCAGCGCCCAGGCTTCCTGCAACACATCACCCAAGCGCACCGGGCCCAGGGCCAGCCTCACCTCGCCGCTTTCCAGGCTCGACAGGTCAAGCACATCGTTGATCAACGACAGCAGGTGCTCACCCGCCGACAGGATGTGATCGACCTTCTGAAGCGACGCAGAGGCGGCCAGCTGAGGGTCCACCCGAAGCAGCTGCGCGAAGCCGAGCACTGCGTTCAGTGGCGTGCGCAGCTCGTGGCTCACGCGCGCGAGGAATTCTGATTTGGCCTGGCTCTCACGTTGCGCCACCAGCTTCTCCTGGCGCTCGGTCACGTCGATCGCAATGCCGAACTGCACAGCCCCTCCCTCGCGCGCCTCGTGGCGCGCCCGACTGACCAGCCAGCGCACCTCGCCGTCCGGCCGCACGATGCGGTACTCATGCTCCACGGTAATGTCTTCCGTGGCGAACAACTCGGCGTGCGCCGTGCGCATGCGTTCGCGGTCATCAGGGTGGACCACTTCGTTCAGCCACTCGGTGCGCCGCGGCACGCCCAGCGACCGCGGCCGCCCGATCATCTCGAACATTTGTGCGTTCCACTCGCCGCGCTCAAGGCCGGGCTCGCGGCTCCAGATGCCCAGCCCCGCGGCAGACGCCGCCACTTCGAGCCGCCGGGCCAGCTCCTGGGCGCGCCGGGTCTCGGCCACCTGCTCGGTGACGTCCAGCGCCACGCCCACGAACTCGATGGGCTCGCCATCGGCATTTCGCCGCACCACACGGCGCGTGAGCACATAGCGGTACGTCCCATCGGGCCGCCGGTAGCGCGCCTCCAGGTCCACGGGTCGGTCGATGTTCCGGGATTCGACGGCCGCGGCCATCGCGCGGCGAATGTCGTCCGGGTGGATCAGCGCACGCACTTCTTCGACGGCCAGGCCCTCGGGCCGCGGCGTGATGCCGAGCACCTCGAAGCTCTTGTCGTTGTAGTGGATTCGGTTGGTGCGAAGGTCACGCCGCCAAATGGCGATGTTGCCCAGGTCGACGGCCAGCTTGAGCTGCTCGCTCGTGGTGTTGAACGATTCGGCCAGCTCGTAGACCTCGGTGTCATCCACCATCACCCCCGTGATGATGTTCGGCGTGCCGTCGGGGCCGGCCTTCACCTCCCACTGCGCATGCACGTGGCGCCACTGCCCGCTGGGCGAGATGATCCGGTAGCGCTTGGCGTACTTGCCCGGTGTCTTGGCGGCCTCGCGGTAGTCCAACCCAGGGCGGTCGTCGAGGTGGATACGAGCCACAAACGTGTTGAAGTCGGGCGCGCCCTTGGCAGGGTCGAGGTTCCACATGCGGAACATGTTGGCGTCCCAGTGGCCAAGGCCCATCGGCAGTTCGCGCTCGAAGAGGCCGAGGCGGCCGAACTCCTGGGCACGCTCCAGACGCTCGCTGATCCGTGCCGTTTCGGCCCGCAAGCGCGTGAGCTCGGTGGTGTCGTGCATCGTCCAGAGCCAGCGCGCGTCGCAGCTTGGGTCGTGCAGCACTTCTTCATCGCGAAGCGGTCTCAGGCTCGCTTCCGCCGTGCGCGTCGCACTGTCGGCATCGCGCCAGCAAAGCTCGCTCAACTGCAGCGCTTGGCCTGCGAGCAAGGCATCGGCCAGCCGCCGAGCTTGCACGGGTTCGTGCTCGTTCAGCGCAAGCACTTGCGCAAGCGTCTGCGCAGCGGCAGCCTGCGCGTGCACGCCGACGGCCCGCAGCATGGCAGTGTTGACCCACAAGACGACACCCTGCCGGTCCAGCAGAGCCAACAGCTCCGTGCTGGCCTCCAGCAAGGCCGCCCACGCGGTGGTGGGCAGGGACAGCGGCAGAGGACTGCGAATCGCCATGCGCGAAAAATGTAAGTGAAAGTTACACGCTGAAGTCTAGCCAAGACACGGCCGGCGCCAGTCGTGGAATGCCCGCGCTTACCGGGCTTCCTTCACGGGTGGGGTCGCTTTAGGGCGACGCTGAATAAGTCCCCGCGAGGCGGCGCGCCTCGGTTTGGGATGGATTGCAAGGCGCAAAGCGCAGCGATACCCGCAGGTATCGCGAGCATTTGCAACGCCGCAGGACGCCCAAAGCGAGGATGCGCCGTTCGCGAGGGGCTTGTTCAGCGTTGCCTTAGCCGTCACGCTAAGCTCGGGCGAATGACACGCTTCGAGCCACAAGACAACGCGTCCGAGTTGGCGCCGCATCAGCACCGCTACACCTTAAGTGGCAGGTTGAGCAGCCTGCAGTTCCCACCCTTGTGTCCAAACTGCGGCAGCGCGGCCAAGAAGCCACTCACCTACGCCAAGGTTTTTCGCCAACCCGACTCCGACGGCCCCACGCGCTATGTCGTCACGTCGATCGCCGTGCCCTTCTGCGACACGTGTATTGCACGGCACCGTGCGCAGGAAGAGAAGCGCACCATGACGTCAGACCTGATCTCCAGCTTCGCGACGATGGACATGCTGGGCGCCGTTTTTCCGGCACTGGCTGCGCTGTTTCTTCTGTACCTGGCGCTCGGAGACCTGTTCCATGCCCGTGCCACGCGAGTGCTTGTGGAGCTGGGCATCGGTGCAGTGTTCGGCCTGATCGCGTGGGCGCAATCGCGCGCGGTCTGGGATCAGACCCAGCGCTTTCGAGTGCCGCCGCAGAGCGACGTGACGATCGCGTTCGACTTCAGCGACGACACCGCGTCTGCGTTTGAGTCGGCGCGCTTCATGTGCACAGTGCGCCATGCGGCGTTCGCAGATGCGTTCCGCGTGCTCAACGCCGGGCGCGAGTACCTGCCCAACAGCCCTCAGGCGCAAGCCGAGCGCCGCCGCTCGAATCGAATGCTGTGGGTCTTCGGTGCACTGCTCGCCGCGTTCGCGCTGTGGAGCGTGCTGCGCGATCTGTTCGGGTAACGGGCAGCCCTCAACGCGCTCAAACGCTCAGCCATCAGCGGGCACGGAAAACCTTCCCTTGAAAGTCCACGACCCACACCCGGCCATCGGGCGCGACGGCCACCTTGCGGATGTCGACCGAAGGTTGGGCAGGAAGCAAGGTCAGCGTGAGGCGGTCCCAGGCACGGCTGAGCGGGTTCCAGCGCACCGGCTGGCCCTGGCCGAAACCGACGGAGATCCAGCTCAGCACCGAGCCGTTGGCCCCGATGGCCAGGCAGCCGTTGGACGGGCCTATGCACACGTCGCCGGTGACGCTGGGCGCGGTGTGCAATTGAAAGCTCGCGCCGTCAAACTCGTAGACCTTGGGGCTGAAGCCCGCGACCACCCACACGTGGCCTGAGGGGTCGATCTCGACGGCAAAGGGTTGCGCGTTGATCTGCAGCGCATAGGGCACGAAACGGTTGGCCGCCACGTCGTACTGGAAGAGCTTCTTGATGGCAGGGCTGGTGGCCAGCACCAGGCCGTCGCGCCCAAAGGCGACATTGAAGTCTGTGAGCACGAAGGCGGCGTCGCTGGTCAGGCCCGGCACGGCCGACCAGCTTCGGTTGACGAAGCGCCACACCTTCACCGGGTCGCCGATGTTGGCCGGCACCTGCCACGCCCACAGCGTGTCGTCGGGTGCGAGTGCGGCACCCACGCCGGTGGGTGGGCTCGCCACGGGCGGAAAGGGCACGCTGCCGTCGGTGACAAACTTCTTGCGCTGCGGGTCGTAGACGAGCACGTTCCACGGCAGCGCGATGCCGTTGGTCTTGAGCACCACCACCTTGCCGCTGGCGCCGATGGCCAGCGCCCGCACGGTCATCGCGCCGCCGGTCCAGGTCACCTCGTCCATCACCAGGTTGCTGGTGAAGGTGAACACCGGCGGCGCATCAGGCGCGATGGTGTTGCCGCTGGCCGCGGCCAGGCCGAAGTCTTGCGACTCGTCGCGCTCGAAGAAGCCCGCGGCCCAGACCTCAAACTTGCCGTTCACGACCCAAGGCTTGCCGAGCGGGCCAACCGCCACCGCCGCCAGCGGTTCGGCGCCGGTGCGCAGCAGCTCGAAGCGCGCGTTGGACGGGTTCCAGCGCAGCAGGGCGTGGTTGGCGTCGACCACCATCACCGTGCCTTCGGGGCCAATGGCAATCTCGCTGGCGCGCTGCGGCAGCCGCTCGCAGGGGCCGCGCTCGCAGCGGCGCACGTAGCCATCGCGGCCTATGGTCCAGGGCCTGCCGGCAGGGTTGACGGCGAGCTTGAGCCCGGCCGGCAGCGTGCCGTTTTCGTCGGCATCGGTCACGCGCTCGAAGCGGTCGTCAGCCGGGCGGTAGCGCTGCAGCGCGTCGCGCTCGTCGGCGACCATCACGGTGCCGTCGTAGCCGATGGCGATGTCTTGCGCAACGATGTTGTAGACGCGCTGCCAGCGCAGGCCGTCGTGCCGGTAGACCTCGCCGCGGGTCGTGACGCCCCAGGGCCGGCCCGTCGGGGTGACGGCGATGCGCAGGGCCTGGCCGGGGAAGGAAAGGAAGGCGTTGCGCCGGTTGCTCCAGCGCGTGAGATTGCTGTCGAAGCCGGTGAGAAAGACGCTGCCCTCGGCGCCGATGGCGAGCAGGCGGCCGGTGCCGCTGAGTCGCTGGAAGCTTAGGGGAGCGTCCCGCCGGCCGGCCGCTGCACCACCGCCGCCAGGGGGCGTGGGCACTGCCGTGAGCGTGTCGTGTGCCACCGGCGTGCCGCCCGCGGGCAGGCTCACGCGCGGCACCTCGGTCGTGTCGGCCAGCATTGAGGCGAGCGCGAACAGTCCGCCCTGCGGGGTGGTGATCCACAGCCGGCCCGAGGGCCCGGCGCTGACCGTGGCGGCATCGCCGTTGAGTTGCACCCACTGCGCGGCCGAGGCGTCGAAGCGCCAGGGCCTGCCGTCCACACCGGCCACCAGCACGCGCCCTTCAGGCGCGATGCTGATGCCGCGGGCCGCAACGCCCGGCTGTCGCAGCCACGCCGCGCCGTCGTGCTGCCACACCTCGCCCTGCGGGTCGACGATCCACGGGTGGCCTAGCGGGTCGACCGCAAGCTGGCGCGCGTCGATGGCGGGTTGCACCGCAATCCACTCGTTGCGCAGCGCGTTCCAGCGCATGGGCAGGCCGTCGGCCTGCAACACCCACACTGCGTCGTCGGCACCGATGGCGATGTCGGTCGCCACGACCTCGCCGCCAACGGGGCGCCAGAAGTTGCCGCGGTACTGAAACACGCGTCCGTCACTGGCAACGCCCCAAGGCACGCCGGCCGGGTCGGCGGCGATGCGCTTGAAGCGGCCGGGCAGCGAGGTCCAGCGCTGCTGGCCACTCCAGGCCCAGACCTCGCCGCTTGCACTGCGCGCATAGGCCGCACCGTTGGCCGCACTCGCCACCTGCTCGGCATTGCCCTTCACGCGGCGCCATGGCAGCAACTCGCGAAACACCGGCGCCGGCCCGACCGGCCTCACGTCGCCGCGTCGCGTGTCGGGGTTTGCGGCCCACAGCGCGCCTTGCGGCGTGAGCACCCAGGGCGAGCCATCGGGCGCGGCGGCCACCGCGGCCACACCTTCGGCAAGCGCGAGCCACTGGCCCTGGAACGCGTCCCAGCGCTGCAAGACCCCTGCGCGCGTGACGATGTAAATGCGCCCGGCCGCGGCGGCGATGTCGAGCGCATCGCCAGGCAGTGCCGTCCACCCGAAGCCATTGAAGCGCTGCACCTGGCCACCCGCCTGCACCACCCAGGGCAGGCCGCGCTCGTCGACGGCCACGCGCCGCAACTCGCCGGGCGCAACCATCGCGGTGGGCAGGCCCGACCGCGCATCGAGCGAAAACAGACGGCCTTGCGCATCGATGGCGAAGCTGGCATCGCGCACGCCGGTGGCGACGTCGGTGGCGATGAAGTTCATCGGGCGCCACCAGGTGCCGTCGTAGCGCAGCAGCTGGCCGCCATCGTCGAGCGCCCAGGCGCGTGTGGCGCTCGATGCGGCCACGCGCACGAGCTGGCCGGGCAGGCGCGCCCAGGGCGCACGCGGGCCGGCGGGGCGACGGCGCCATACGTGGCCATCGAGCGCGACTGCGAACACCGTGCCGTCTTGCCCCACCGACAGCTGCGTCGCGGCGGCGCCCGGCACAGGCCGGAAGCCGGCCTCGGCCAAGGTGATGGCCCAGGCCACGGTCGTGGCACACAACCCGACCAGACCTGCAGCCAGCAGCGCGAGCACGCGCTTCACGACGGCTCCTCGCGCGCTCAGTTGAAGAGCTGCTTCACCGCGGCCACGAGACCGACTTCGCGCGAGCTGATGCGGCTGGCCGGGCCGATCAGGTCGCCGCTTCGGAACTCACGCATGAAGCTGCCGCGCTCGAGCTGGCGCGTGGCCTCGCCGATGTTGGGCACGGGCCGAAACCACGGGCGGTGCTTGTCTTCGAACTCGAGCATGGCCTTGTCGTCCTCGCCGAGCTTGGCGCGCTCGGCGTCGATGGCGGCGGCCGAGCGGTCGGTGTACTGCGCCCGGCGTGGCGTCACCAGGATCAGGATCGACTTGGTGTAGTTGCGCGTGACCGAGCGCGAGAACAAATACTTGAGCGCCGGCACGTCCTGCAGGCCCATCGTGCCGTCGCGGTCGCGGGTCTGGTCACGCTCCGACAAGCCCGAGAGGATCAGCGTCTCGCCGAACTTCATCACCACGTTGGCATTCACCATGGTCTTGGTGGTGTCGAGCCGGAAGTCAAACTTCACCGAGGTGCTGGGAATGGCGAGGAAGGTGCGCTCGGCGACGACGTTGAGCTTGAGCAGGTCGTCGGGCAGGAACTCGGGTGTGATGGACATCTTCACGCCCACTTCTTTCTGGATCTGCACCGCGCTGCCCTGCCCGCCAGACACCGCCGCGCCGACCACGTCGACACCCGAGAAGAAGGTCGAGGTCTGGTTGGCCAGCGCCACCAGCGTGGGCCGCGCCAGCACTTCGTTGCGCTTGGCGTTGGCGTTGGCGATGTTGAGGTCGTAGGTGAGCGCAGGAATGCCGATAAGGCGGGTGATGACGGTCGAGCTGGTGGACAGCCGCGGGTCGGTGCTGGCCGCTTCGCTGGTGGTGGCGGTGCTGCTGGTCGAGGTGCGGGTGAAGGCGCCGGTCTGCGTGATCGGGTTGCCGAACTGCAGCTTCAGGCCGTCGAGCAGATTGATGCCGACGGCGTCGGTGTTGTCTTCTTCGGTGCTCAGGATGATCACGTCGACCGAGGCCATCTGCTTGTCGACGAACTCGCCCGGGTCGCGCGGCTTGGGCGCCCCCGGGGCCGCAGGCGGGTTGGCGTCGGGCTTGTCGGCCCTTTCTGCCTTCTCGGGGGTGGCCGGCGTGCCGTCGGCCTTCTTCGCGAAACCGGCCGTTTTCACCATGCGGGCGCGGCTCCAAGCGTCGTTCCAGGCGGCGGCACGGGCCTCGACGAGAGAAGTCTCAAAGCTGTCGGTCGAGGTGGTACGCAGCTGCGCCAGCGAGGCCTGGGCTTCGTCGCGCTCGTCGAGTGCTGCATGCACCAACACGGCCGCGCGCAGGGCGTTGGGCTGTGTAGCCGCGACCGGGCTCAAACGACGCAGGCCTTCGAGCGCCGCGGCCGCGGTGCGTGGGTCGTGGTTGTTGTACGAAGCCACGGCCAGGTCGTAGAGCAACTCCGCTCGCTCACCGGCATAGAGGCCGGCGGCGAGAAAGCATTTTTGCGCCTGAGCGTAGTCGCGCTGACCCATGGCCAGGTGGCCCGCGTAATAGCGCGCCAGCCAGTTGGAGGAATCGAACTGCACCGCCGCCTGGAAGCCTTGCTCGGCCAACGGCAGCAGGCTGCTCTCGCCGGTGATGGCGCGCATCTGGTACGCCACCGCATTGAGCAGGTGCAGGTAGGAGTTGGTCATGTCGGTTTTCACCGCCAGGTTGAAGAACTCCGAGGCGCGGCGGTAGTCTTTGGCGTCGAGCGCCACCAGCCCTTCCATGGCGATCTGCCGCGACGTGGTGTTCACCTTGTTGAGCGGCACCTCGGCCACCAACCGGGTGTTCGGCATCAGGTCGGCCAGCGCCGCCGGCAGCTTGCCCGCGTCGCCTGGCGTGGCGCAGCCTTCAATGAGGCCTGAGGCACAAGCCGCGAGCAGGGCCAGAGACAAACGCCGGAGCGGGCGACGAGCGGCGCAGTGATGCATTCGGAACGACCTCATGGGTAAGCGACAGAACGAGAGAAAGCGGGCACAGCAACCCACGCGCGCTGTCGTGCGACCGCGCGCGACGCCGATTCTCTAAACGACGGCCGTGTTCGTCTGTAGCTACGGATAGCGACATCGCCGGCGGCAGCAGCGCCACAGAATTCCCGCGCGCCTTCGCAAGGCCGCCGTGCCCGCTCCTTCAACGGGTTCGTCAACCCCACCCATCATCTCCAGGAGAACCCCGTGAAGTTCACGCCCCCGCTGTCTGCGCTCACCGCCGCGCTCGTTCTTTTCACCAGCGCCCCGGCGCAGGCCTACACGCTGTACTACGACGACGACAGCAGCGGCAATTTCGTCATGCGCACCGTCACCGATGACGACAAGGAGACCGTGGGCAAAGAGACCTTCGAGCTGAAGAAGATTCGCGTGTGGGTCTTCAAGAAGAAAGAGGACTACCCGAAGATGCTGAGCGAGATCCAGAAGAAAACCAAGAAAATCGAGAAGTGGACCGATGCAGGATTCGCCGCCATCGACGTGACGGGCGGCGTGGTCGGCGGCGTGGTCGGCGGCGTGCTGGGTGCAGCAGCAGGCATACCGACAGCGGGCACAGCATCGGCCTTTTTGGCCGGTGCCGGCGCCGGCTTGGGTGGCGCAGCAGGCGGCGCGCTGACGACCGTGACCACCATGACGATCCAGAAGACCATCGACCCGGCCAAGCTGATCGCGCGCAGCGTGAAGCACGACATCGAGGACAAGTACACCCTCAACTACGGTGACGTGCAGCCCGGCAGCGTGATCAGCGAGCGCATCAAAGACAAGCACGACAACATCTACATCGTGCTCACCGCGCACGGCGACAAGACGGTACCGCTGCTGCAGTTCACGATGAAGAACACCGGCACCGCAGCCTTCTCGATCAACAAGGACGACAAGGGTGCCTTGGTCGCCGAGCTGATGGGCCACGATGGCGAGGTGCTGATGGAAGGCTCGTTCTCCAAGGAAGACTGGAAGCAGCTACCCAAGGAGCAGCGCGAGAAGATCAAGCAGAACGAGAAGGACTACCGCAAGGCCGTGAAGGCCGAGCACAAGCGGCACAAGGATCTCGCGAAGTCGTTGGCCAAATCGAAGAAGGCTTGACGGCTCAAGTGATCAGGTCGGCATGGGTGCGGCCAAGGGCGGCTGCGCCGTGGCCGGTGCTGGCTGCTGCAACGGCAGCCAGAGCCTGAACCGCGTGCCGCCGCTCGGGTCTGTGCTCCACGACACCGCGCCACCGACGGCGCGGGCACGTCGCTGCATGTTGCGCAGACCGCGGCCCGCGGTCGACATCAACGCGTCGAAGCCGGCGCCGTTGTCCACCAGTTGCACGAAGACACCCTCGCATTCTCGGCCGGTGGAAACACGCACCTCGCTCGCACCAGCATGCTTGATCACGTTGGTGAAGGCCTCTTGCACGATGCGCAGCACGTGCAGCGAACTTCGCGGGTCTAGCCAACTCAGTGCTGGCACGTCTGACACTTCCCAACGCAGCCGCAGGCCGCTGCCCTCAAGCCGCGGTGCGAGCCGGAAGCGCAATGCCGCCAGCAGCAGAAGCAGATCGGCATCGACCGGCTCCAACGAGTCGACGGTGAGCTTGAGATCGTCTATGCATTCCCGCAGCACCTGCGCCACCTGGGCTTCTGTGAGGGCACCTGATTCGGCCACCTTCAACGCCGTCATCAACTGCGAACCCATGCCGTCGTGGATGTCTTGCATCAGCCGCTGCCGTTCCTGGGTCAGCGTTTCTCGTTGCTCGATGCGACGCATGCGTTCATAGGTGACGGCGAGCTCATCTTCACGCTCGCGCAGACGCTGTTCGAGCCGCTGGTTGGCCTGCTCGACCTCATCGACGGCACCGGTGTAGCGGCTGAGGATGATGTAGATGAACAGCAGCAGCCTCGCTATAGTCGAGATCGGCCAGAAGTAGTAGCCCTCGGGGCTGATGAGGCTGCTGTGCAGCAGCCAGTCGTGCAGAGCGACCGGCACGTGCACCAAGCCGACAGAGGTGGCGAGAATGCCTTCGCGCCCGCCGTGCTTCCAGGCAAACCACGCCAACACGAAACCGGCCGGGATACCGGTGCTGATGGTCACCAAGTAGGCCAGCGGGGCGAATGCGTCGATGCGGGGGTACACCGCCAGCGGGGGCAGCGTGACGATGGCCGACAGCGTCAGCAGCGTCAGCAGCCCTCGCCCGAGCCAGCGCGGCAGGCCGGGCACCAAGGTGCCAACAAAGAAATACCAGGTGAGCAGCAGCGCGTTGGACGAGGTGATGGTCATCCAGCCGAACCAGGCAGGCGGGATCGGCAGCGGCTCGTTGCCGACATGGAAATGCAGGCTGCGCAGCACCCAGACGAAGGCGAACAACGAGAAGTAGAGGTACACCCGTTCGCGCCGACGCATCAACCACACGGCGAACGCGTAGGCGCTCAGCCCCAAGACGATGATGCTCATCGCCTGCGTCACGCCCGTCTGCAACCACCTGCGCCATTGGTAACGCGGCAACAGCGCCTCGGCAGAGCCCACCCACAGTGAAGAGACGGCCCCACTCGCGCTCGCCAAGCTGTCGATGCGCAGATACAGCACTTTCGGCAATGGCTGCGTGCCCTCGGTGTCCAGAGCCACCCACAGCGGGTGGTTGAAGCCGTTCCACAGCGGGTCGCCACGCGAGCGGTACACCAGCTTCTCGTCGCCGTAGACCGCGATCTGCCCCTTGGCCTGCCAGCGCGGCACATACAACACCGTGCCACCGGAAGAGGGCGTCAGGTTGGCGAGCGACACCTGCAGCCAAGTGACAGTCTTGACTTCGGCCGAGGCCTTGTCGCGGGCCCCACGCGGCAGCGCGTAAGGCAGCGCCGCGCTTGCCCACTCGCCTGCATTCACGGCTGGCAAGTCGAGCACATGCGCCGGCGCTGCGAACGAGCCGCCCGCCACGGTCTTGACCCGGGCTACGGCGACATGCCCCTCGCCGGGCCCTTCTCCGGTCGCGAGCCAGAGGCCGCCGAGCACGGCGAGGATCGCAAGCGCTGCCAGCACACCCCAGAGGGCGGGGCGCCTACGACGCCAGAAGGCCTTGGCGTCGAGCTTCATCAATGGCTTCTATCTGCGAGCGCACTTCGAGCTTGGCGTAGATGCGCCGTACGAAGCTCAGCACGGTGTTGCGGGAAATGCTCATCAGGCCAGCGATTTCTTCGTAGGTGAAGCCTTTGGTCACGTACTGCAGCACCTGCGTCTCTCTGCCTGACAGCGACACGAGCGCCTGGCCCGATGCGTCGGCCACGGTGGGGGCAGGGATCGACTCAGGGCGAAAGACCCCCAGCAGCTTGCGGGCGATCAGCGGGCTGATCGGGCTGCCCCCCGCGTGAACGGTACGCAGTTCGTGCGTGATCCCTTCGGGGGAGCTGTCTTTCAGCACGTAGCCAGTGGCACCTGCGGCCAGGCATTGCATGACGTGGGCCTCGTCTCCGAACACAGTGCTCACCAACATGTTGCAACGAGGCCAACGTTGCAGCGCAGCCCGCATCACATCGATACCCGAGCCATCGGGCAGGCCGAGATCGACCAACAGCACATCAGCGGGAGGCTGGTCGAGCAGCCTCAGGCCTTGCTCGCGCGTTTCTGCGACGCCGAGCAATTGCATGTCGGGCGCGGCGCGGATGGCCGCGCTGAAAGCGTCGCGGAAATGCGGGGAGTCTTCGACCAGGGCCACGCCGATGAGAGAGTCAGGAAGGGGAGCCATGGAAAAGCAAAGTGCGCGCCGGGCGCGACGGTAACAGGGGATCTCTGCGAATTAGAGCAGCGTCGTGTGCCTGATTCCATGGGAGTTTCTGTTGACTTGTACACAGCGCGAACAGTTGGCAACCCGGCGACCCACGGCTTCGGGTGAAGCGGCCCATGGCCCCGTCTGCCCGTCAGAATCGGTCGGGCATCGAGCCCAAGCCCAGCGGGTGCGCCGCGCATGCTGATCGCCATACGGTACAAAGCGGCCTTGATCTCAACGAGAGCATGAACGATGAGCGACCCGATCTGGACTGATATCTTCGTCTACGTTGCCGCGGGCGCGGTGTTCGGCGTCGTGCTGTTGGCGCTTGCCATCTGGTCCATCCGGCGTCACCACGCTCCGAAGCTCGAAATCGAGAGCGCCGCGCCGATTGACCAGTTGATCCACTCACTCGCCGGGCTGAGCTTGAGCACCGTGGTGCCGGGCAACTCGGTTGCCGTGTTGGAGAACGGCGAGTTCTTTGACGTGCTGCTGCGGCGCATCGCGGCGGCACAGTACTCGGTGCACTTCGAGACATTCCTGTGGAAGGACGGCGTGCTGGGTCAACGCCTGGCCGACGCGCTGTGCGAGCGCGCCCGCGCCGGCAAGCAGGTGCGAGTGATGCTGGACGCGGTGGGCTCCAAGGAAGTCGGCAAGGCCGTGGTGCAGCGCTTGCGGGACGCCGGTTGCGGGGTCGAGTTCTTCCACGAATGGGCCATACGCAACCTGGGCGTGATGAATGACCGCGACCACCGAAAGCTGTGCGTGATCGACGGGCGAGAAGCCTTCGTCGGCGGCCATTGCATCGTCGACACCTGGCTCGGCGACGCGCAAGACCACGAGCACTACGGCGACCTGAGCGTTCACCTTCATGGCCCGATCGTCAACAGCGTGCAGGCCGCCTTCAGCGAAAACTGGACCGGCAACACCGGCGAAGTGTTCGTCGGTGACGATGTTTTCCCCGCCCTGCAGCCGGCCGGTGAGGTGTCGATCCACGCCGCCTACCTCAAACCCGTGGGCTCGGCGCCGGCGGTGAAGCTGCTGCACCACACCGCCATCTGCATGGCGCGCAAGTGCATACGCATTCAGAACCCATACTTCATTCCTGAACCTGAGGCGATCGACGCCTTTGGGCGGGCGGTGGCGCGCGGGGTCGACGTGCGGGTGATGATGCCCTCTACCGGCGGCTCGGACAACCCGATGGTGCAGCACGCCGGGCACCGCAACTTCGAGAAATTGCTGCGCTGCGGCGTGCGCCTGTTCGAATATCCGCATACGTTGCTGCACCAGAAGGTGATGACTGTCGACGGCATATGGAGCGCGATCGGTTCGAGCAATTTCGACGACCGCTCGTTCGAGACCAACGACGAAATCACGATCGGCATCGTCGACGCGGCGACCGCACAACGCCTCGACGCCGTGTTCGAGAAATATGCGCCGCAATGTCATGAAATCGAGCTCGAGGCATGGCGCAAGCGCGGCCTGTGGCACAAGCTGAAGGACAACGCTTATTACTTGATCAACGAGCTGCTTTGATGCGCCAGCGTCATCGATAGGCTGCCAGCTTAGCCACCGAGTACCGCTGTCACGAAGATCACTGCGACGCCGAGCGTCAGTTGCCCGAGGCCGCGGCAATTCGCGCCAGTATCGACTCCGCTCGGGTCAAGGTATCGCGCTGAGTCGCCACGGCAGGATAAGCTCGCACCATGCACACGCTTCGTTCCATTGTGTCGGCCGCAATCATCGGCGGCACGCTCCTGCTCGCCGGCTGCGCGGTCGAGCAGCAGGTAGTGCGACCGCAAGCGTCGCCAGACCAGGTGCGCGCGCAGATCGTGGCATTGATGCCGCCGAAGACCGCTGATCGCGCGGGCTGGGCGGCCGACATCTATGCCGCATTTGCTGTGCATCGAATCGAGCACAGTGCCGAAAACATCTGCTCGGTGCTCGCCGTAGTCGAGCAGGAATCGACCTATCGAGTCGACCCGTCGGTACCAGGTCTTGGCAAGATCGCCTGGGCCGAAATCGATCGCAAGGCGGAGCGCGCCGGCATCCCGAAGTTGCTGGTGCGGGCTGCGCTTCAACTCAG
>NZ_JBKJOQ010000126.1:0-35078 GCF_046595475.1 Rhizobacter sp. | reverse complement strand
CTTCGATGGATCGTCGATCGCCGGTTGGAAAGGCATCGAAGCCTCCGACATGCAGCTGATGCCCGATCCGAATACGGTGAATATCGATCCGTTCTTCGAAGAGCCGACACTGATCCTGACCTGCGATGTCGTCGACCCAACAGACGGCAAGCCTTATGAGCGTGATCCGCGCTCGCTGGCCAAGCGTGCCGAGGCCTACATGAAGAGCACCGGCCTGGGCGACGCGGCCTACTTCGGCCCCGAGCCGGAGTTTTTCGTCTTCGACAGCGTGCGTTGGGGCAACGACATGTCGGGTTGCTTCTCCAAGATCGAATCGGAAGAAGCCGCCTGGAACACCGGCAAAGAATACGAGCACGGCAACTCGGGCTTTCGGCCCAGCGTCAAGGGCGGCTACTTCCCGGTGCCGCCGGTCGATTCGGGCCAGGACCTGCGCTCAGAGATGTGCCTGATCCTCGAATCACTGGGCATCCCGGTCGAGGTGCACCACCATGAGGTGGCCAACGCCGGCCAGATGGAGATCGGCACCAAGTTCTCCACCTTGGTCCAGCGCGCCGACTGGGTGCAGTTGCAAAAGTACGTGATCCACAACGTGGCCCATGCCTACGGCAAGACCGCCACCTTCATGCCCAAGCCGATCATGGGCGACAACGGCTCGGGCATGCACGTGCACCAGTCGGTCTGGAAAGACGGCAAGAACCTGTTCGCCGGTGACGGTTATGCCGGCTTGAGCGAATACGCGCTGTTCTACATCGGCGGCATCATCAAGCACGCCCGGGCGCTTAACGCCATCACCAACCCGGGCACCAACTCGTACAAGCGCCTGGTGCCCGGCTACGAAGCCCCGGTGAAGCTGGCCTATTCGAGCAAGAACCGCTCGGCGTCGATCCGCATCCCTCACGTGGCCAACCCGAAGGGCCGCCGCGTCGAAGCACGCTTCCCCGATCCTCTGATGAACCCATACCTGGGCTTCTCGGCCATGCTGATGGCCGGCCTGGACGGCGTGGAAAACAAGATCCACCCGGGTGAAGCCGCCTCCAAAGACCTGTACCACCTGCCACCGGAAGAAGACAAGCTGATCCCCACGGTCTGCCACAGCCTCGACCAGGCGCTCGAATACCTGGACAAGGACCGCGCATTCCTGACCAAGGGTGGCGTGTTCACCGACGCCTACATCGATGCCTATATTGAGCTGAAGATGCAAGACGTCACGCGCTTCCGCATGGCCACCCACCCGGTCGAGTTCGACATGTACTACACGCTCTGAACCTGCGAAGGTTTACCGCATCCAAGGGACGGCCATGCCGTCCCTTTTTTGTTTTGTAAACCCGCTTTCGGGGCGTTTGGGCAATCGGCCACAATCCCCCGGCAAAGCCCTGTCACCCGGTGCGCTGGTGCCCGCGTTACAGAGCCAGAGGTGAACACATGACTTCAGTGCAATTCAAGCGATACCTGATTCTGCTGGCTGCATTTGCAGCGCTTCCAGCAGCGGCCCAGGGCGCGGACTCCAGCAAGCCCGTTTATCGTTGCCCCGGCAACCCGGTGCTGTACACCGACAGCCTCTCGGCCAAGGAGGCCCGCGACAAGGGTTGCCGCACCCTCGAAGGCGCGCCGATCACGGTGATCCAGTCGGTCAAGCCGCGCGCCGGCTCACCGGTGCCCAGCGCCAGCCGAGGCGAGGGTTCCCGGGTTGAGGCCAATGAGCAGCGTGCCCGCGACACCGATGCCCGGCGCATTCTCGAAAGCGAGCTGAAGAAGGAAGAAGAGCAGTTGGCCGCGCTCCAGAAAGATTTCAACAAAGGCGAGCCCGAACGGCAGGGTGACGAGAAGAATTACCAGAAGTACCTGGACCGTGTCACCGAGATGAAGGCCAGCATCGCCCGCAAGGAAAGCGACGTCGCTGCCCTCAAGCGCGAGCTCGGCAAGCTGCAGTGAGCCCGCCTGCCAGCACCCGGCCGCCTCAGCCGGTCGGTCTGGTGCCTGCCTTCCAGGCGTTCGATCACCTGGCCACCATGGTGGCGGTGGTGCGCCGCGAAGGCCAGTGTGTTTTCGCCAACGCGGCCTTCGAGCATGTGCTCGGCTTGTCACGCCGCAGTGTGCTGCGCGGGTCGCTATTCGACTGGTTCGTCGATTCGCAAGTCGTGCGCGACACCGTGGCAGCGGTGTCCCGCAACGACTTTGCCACCAGCCGCTTCGAAGCCCTGCTGCGCCGGCCCGCCTTGGCTCACAGCGAGCCGTTGCCGGTGCATGTGATCGTCAACCAGATGGACCGCAGTGACCAGGTGCTGGTAGAGATGGTCGAAATCGAGCAGCAGACCCGGCAAGATCGCGAGGAGCGCGCGTTAGGCCAGGCGCAGGCCAACAAAGAGCTGATCCGCAACCTGGCGCACGAGATCAAGAACCCGCTCGGTGGCATCCGTGGGGCGGCGCAGTTGCTCGAAATGGAGGTCGAGTCGCGGGCGTTGACCGAATACACCCAGGTCATCATCCAGGAGGCCGATCGCTTGCAGGCGCTGGTCGACCGGCTGCTGGCGCCGCACCGCAAGCCCCATGTGGTGAGCGATGTCAACATTCACGAGGTGTGCGAGCGCGTGCGCTCGCTGATCCTGGCCGAGTTCCCGCGCGGCCTGACCGTGCAGCGCGACTACGACATCTCCATTCCCGACTTCCGCGGTGACCGCGAGCAGCTCATACAGGCAGTGCTCAACATCGCCCACAACGCCGCGCAGGCCCTGGCCGAGCGCATTCAGCAGGGCGATGCCTGCATCACGCTGCGCACCCGAATTGCTCGGCAAGTCACCTTGGGCAAGCAGCGCTATCGACTGGCACTGGACTTGCATATTGAGGACAACGGCCCGGGCATCCCCGAGTCGATTCGAGATCGCATTTTTTACCCCTTGGTATCGGGGCGCGATGGCGGATCGGGCTTGGGGCTCACATTGGCGCAAACTTTCGTGCAGCAACACCATGGCGTGATTGAATGCGTGAGTGAACCGGGCCAGACTCTTTTCAAGATCGTGATACCGCTGCCCTGAATCAAAAGTTCTCGTCAGCGGCCCCAACCACAGGCAGGGCATGAAACCCATCTGGATCGTTGACGACGACCAATCCATCCGATTCGTGCTGGAGAAGGCGCTGGCGCGCGAAGACCTCGCCGTGCGCAGCTTCACCAACTCCCGCGACGTGCTTGCTGCGCTCGAAGACGATGTGCCGCAGGTGCTGGTGTCTGACATCCGCATGCCGGGTGGCTCGGGCATCGAGCTGCTGACCAAGGTCAAGGAGCGCGTGCCGGGCTTGCCCGTCATCATCATGACGGCCTACTCCGACCTCGACAGCGCCGTGAGCGCTTTTCAGGGCGGTGCTTTCGAATACCTGCCCAAGCCCTTCGACGTGCCCAAGGCCGTCGAGCTCATCCGCCGCGCGCTTGAAGAAAGCATGCGCGAAGAAGTGCGCGAAGAACGCATCGCGCAAATGCCTGAGATGCTCGGCCAGGCGCCGGCCATGCAAGACGTGTTTCGTGCCATCGGGCGCCTGAGCCAAAGCATCGTCACTGTGCTCATCACCGGCGAGTCGGGTTCGGGCAAAGAGCTGGTGGCGCATGCGCTGCACAAGCACAGCCCGCGGGCGGCCGGCCCGTTCGTGGCCATCAACACCGCCGCCATCCCCAAAGACCTGCTCGAGTCGGAGCTCTTTGGCCATGAGCGCGGCGCGTTTACCGGCGCGCAGACCACGCGCCGCGGCCGCTTCGAGCAGGCCGACGGCGGCACGCTCTTCCTCGACGAAATTGGCGACATGCCCTTCGACCTGCAGACGCGCCTGCTGCGCGTGCTGAGCGATGGGCAGTTCTACCGTGTAGGCGGTCACAACCCGCTGCGCAGCAACGTGCGCGTGATCGCGGCCACTCACCAAAACCTTGAAGAGCGCGTGAAGCTCGGGGCTTTCCGCGAAGACTTGTTTCACCGTCTGAACGTGATTCGCCTGCGCTTGCCGGCCTTGCGCGAGCGGCGCGAAGACGTGCCCTCGTTGACGCGCTTTTTCTTGCAAAAGAGCGCCAAGGAGCTGGGTGTCGAAGCCAAGCGCATCACCGATGCGGCCTTGGCGCGGCTGATGAATTTCGACTTCCCCGGCAACGTGCGCCAGCTCGAAAACATCTGCCATTGGCTGACGGTGATGGCGCCGGCTCAGGTGATTGAGCCCAAGGATCTGCCGCCGGAGTTCCTGGTGGAGGCAGCCGCGGCACCGGCACGTGCCGCCCCTGCGCCTGCCGTGGCCTCGCCTGCCGTGGTCGAGATTGCCGAGCCTGCAACGCTGGTCGCCGCGGCTGCGCCTGCAGCCGCATGGACAGCGCCTGCGCCCGCCATCGCCCAGCCAGTGGCAGAAGTGCCTGCACCGGCTGCCAACTGGCTGGCCGACCTTGAACGTGAATCGCGCAGCCTGTTGCTGGCGGGGGTGCCGGAGGTATGGGACACGCTCACGCGCAAGTTCGAAGCCCAGCTCATCCACACGGCTCTTGAGATCACCCGGGGCCGCCGCATCGAGGCAGCGCAGAAGCTCGGCATCGGGCGCAACACCATCACTCGCAAGATCCAGGAGCTGGGGCTGGACGATTGATGGCCTTCAGTCGACTGCGCTCGGCCCCAAGGGTCGCCACCCAGCGGTGCGGTAGAGCCGGAACCGCGGGCGTTGTTTGATCAACCCTGCATCATCCGCGCGATCCGCAGCCCTGATCGCGTGTGTTCCAGCACCACCTTGAGCAGCACCACCAGCGCTGGCCCCAGAAAGAGCCCCCACAGGCCCCACAGCGAACCCCAGAACACGAGGCCGATAAACACCGCGGCCGAGCTCATCTTGGCGGCGCGCCCCTGCAACCACGCGGTGACCACCGTGCCGACCAGCGTCGAGAGAGTCACCAGGAACGCCGCCATTCCGAGCGCAGACCCCACCGTTTCGTGCGCAAGGAAAGTTTCTGCGGCGCCCAAACCCGTGAGCACGGCCATGCCCAGGTAGGGGATGAGGTGCAAGACCGCGGCAGTCACGCCCCAGCCCGCCGCGTCGGGCAGGTCGGCGAGTGAAAACACCAGCCACACCGAGGCGCCGATCAGGGTGTTCGTCACCAGCAGGATGCCAGCGTAGATGCGAATCTGGCGCGCGCATTCGAGCAGGGTGGTCTGCGCACGATGTCGGATGTCGGGCCGCCGGCCCCACAGTCCCAGGAATCCTTCGGTGAGCGGCTTGCCGCCCATCAGCACGAAGAAGGCGATGAAGACGATGATGCTCAGCTGGCTGGCAAAGCCCAGCAGAGCGCTAGATCCGGTCACTGCCGTTTCGCGCAGCACGACCGTGGCTCCCGCCGTGATGTTGGCGTTGGGTGCCGCACTCGATGACGCCGCCGCTGCGGCCGCAGCAGCCGCACGGCGGCTGGGCCGTACCGGCTTCGCCGCCAGCACGCGGTCGGCGGCGCGGTCGAGCTCGCGCATCGCGTCGCGCGCTCGGCTGAGCACCGAGTCGGCAGCCGGGTCACGGTCGGCCAGCTGAGCCGCGGCCATGCTGATCATCTCGGGCGTACGCTCGGCCACGCGTATCAGTTGCCCGCCAAACAGCATCGCGCCCTCGGCCATCGTGCCCAGCACCAGCACCAGGGTCAACAAGGTGGCCACGGTGCGGCTGTGCAGCTTGTGTTCCAGCCACACCGTCAACGGCGTCACCAACATGACCAGCATCAGCCCGGCGGTCAGCGGAATGAGGAATCGCTGCCCCCACCACAGGCCCCCAATCACGGCGAGCGCCGCCATCAACTTTGTGGCCGCGCTGGCTCGCTCCGGTGGGCGCAGCTCGACCTCCGGTTCTTCGTGTGGTTCTGCGGCGTGA
This sequence comes from Rhizobacter sp., assembly GCF_046595475.1. Lineage (GTDB taxonomy): Bacteria > Pseudomonadota > Gammaproteobacteria > Burkholderiales > Burkholderiaceae_C > Rhizobacter. Next base: position 29,213 of record NZ_JBKJOQ010000126.1, on the reverse strand, counting down.
GCGGGCTTGGCGTTCGCAGGGTCGTCGCGAAGGGGTGCGTTCATGGTCATGGCAAAAAGATGCCCCGGCGTTCACTGTGGAACCCGGGGCTTGTGTGGTCTGACCGAAGTCAGGCGTGGTGGTGCTGGTCTTGCTCGAACCACGCATCGGTGGCCTTGCGCTCCCAGGCGGTGATTTGCTCTTCGGCTTCATCCAAGGCCACGCCATAGCGCTCCTGGATCACGCCTGCGAGCTGCTCACGTCGACCGGCCACGACACTCAGGTCGTCGTCGGTCAGTTGCCCCCACTGCTCCTTGGCCTTGCCTGCCAGCTGTTTCCAGTTGCCTTCAATGCGATCCCAGGTCATGAGGTGCTCCTTGAAGGGTTTGCTGGTTCACGGGCGAACGGCGATCTCGTTCTTCACAGCCTTCACGCCGTTGACCTTCCAGGTCAGCTCTTCAGCGGTGGTCTTTTCAGTACCGCTCTTGGCAAAGCCCGACAGCATCACGGTGCCGTTGAGTGTTTCCACGCGGATGCTGGTCCCATCGACTTGCTTGTTGTCGATGAAGCGTGCCTTCACGGCCGTGGTGATGGCGGTGTCATCGACATAAGCGCCGACGGTTTCTTGCTTGCGCGTGACAGCGCAGCCGGTGGTGGCCAACAGAGTGAGGGCGGTTGCAGCGGCGATGAGTGTGTTGCGGATGATCATGGTGTAGCTCCTATCGGGTTATTAGTAAGTAAGAAATTCCGGGTGGTTCAAAGCCCACCACCCCCGGGGCGGAACGGTGTCTTGTCTGTGCGCTTCAGGCCAGCCAGTCGGCCAGCTCTTCGGCGTGCTCTTGCTCGTCGCTCAAAATGTCTTCGAGCAGCCTGCGCGTCGTGCTGTCCTTGTCGCCGATGAGCGCAATGATTTGGCTGTAAGCCTCGATGGCCACACGCTCGGCGATCAGGTTGGCCTTGATCATGTCTTTCAGCTCGGTCGACTCGTCGTAGTCGGCATGGCTGCGCTCGGTTAGCGTGTTGGGCGAGAAGTCGGGCTTGCCGCCTAACTGCACGATGCGCTTGGCCAGTCGGTCGGCGTGTGCGGCTTCTTCGTTGGCATGCACCAGAAATTCATCGGCAATCTTGGGTGAGCTCAGGCCCACGGCAGTGAAGTGGTGGCGCTTGTAGCGCAACACACACACCAGTTCGGTGGCCAGCGAGTCGTTGAGCAACTTCACGATCTCGGCGCTGTAGGGGCCGTAGCTCGGCGTCAGGGCTGCCTGGTCGAGGCTGTGTTTGGCTGCGTCGAGCGCCGCTTCGTCGAGTACCAGGGGTGCATGGTCTTCGGCGATGGGCAGTTGTTTCACTTTCAGTTCCGTCATGGTGTTCCTCTTGGAGCTAACCGCTTTTTTGAGAGGCGATTCGATGAGCGAACTGTATGAATTGGCCCTGCAATCAGCCATCGGCGCCGGGGCCCACAGCGTGTAGGACGACACCGCGGCCCGCTGTCGGAGCATCAGGAGTGCACGGCTGCCTGCGGGGCTGGCGCGGGGGTGGCGGGCTCGCCCAGCAGCGGGATCACGAAGCAGGTGTGTGCATCGAGCCCGCGCCACGCCAACGACTCACCCGGGTTGAGCAAGCGCGCGGCCAGCGGCGCCGTGGCCTCTAGTGCCACCTGCGCTGTCGTGCGCATCAGGATGAAGCGCATGCTGCGGCCCTCGCGCCGTAGCGTCAGCTCGGCGCGTGGCCAGTGCGATGGCAGGCAGGGCGTGAAGCTCAGCTCATCGGCGCTCTGGTGGAGCCCGAGGATGGACCCGATCGCCGCGCGGTGCAGCCACGCGGCCGCGCCGGTGTACCAGCTCCAGCCGCCACGTCCCACATAAGGTGGCTGCGTGTACACGTCACCCGCCATCACGTACGGCTCGATGGCGTAGGCCTCGCCGTGGGTGGCGTGGCGGGCGCGGTGCGCCGGGCTCAGGCAGTTGAAGTAGCGGTAGACCAGGTCGCCGTTGTCGCGCCCGCCCGATTGGTGCTGCCCGAGCTCGGCTTGTGCCATCAACGCCCACACGCCCGCATGCGAATACTGGCCGCCGTTTTCGCGCACGCCCGGCGGGTAGGCCTGGATGTAGCCAGCGCTCGGCTCGGCGTGTGCCAGCGGTGGGTCGAGCAGCTTGATCAGGCCCGCTTCGTGGTCGACCAAGTGCTCTTCCACAGCGGCCATGGCCATGCGCTGCAAGGCTTGCGGTGCGCCTTGCGAGAGCACGCTCCAGGCTTGGGCGATGAGGTCTATGCGCGCCTCGGGGTTCGTGTGTGTCCCCAGTGGCTCACCGTTGTCGAAGAAGGCGCGCTTGAACCACTGGCCGTCCCATGCGGGGCCGTTGAGCGCCGCACGCCAGCCCACGGCCGCGGCTTCCCAGCGTTGAGCACGCGGCTCGTCGCCGCGCTCGCGCGCCAGCGGGGCAAAGTCGGCCACCAGATGAAAGAGAAACCAGCCCAGCCACACCGACTCGCCATGGCCTTCGTGGCCCACGCGGTTCATGCCGTCATTCCAGTCGCCGGTGCCCATCAACGGCAGGCCGTTGGCACCTACGCGCAGGCTGCGGTCGATGGCGCGCGCGGCGTGCTCATAGACCGAGGCTTCGTGCTGGCCCACGGTGGGGGTGTAGTACGCGTCTTCGGCCCCTTCCGGTATGCCAGCGCCTTCGAGGAAAGGCACGCGCTGGTCGAGCAAGCCGCTGTCGCCGGTGCTGCGCAGGTAGTGCACACAGGCATGTGCTAGCCAGAGCAGGTCGTCTGAGAAATGCGTGCGCACGCCAGCGCCGGTGGGGGCGTGCCACCAATGCTGCACGTCGCCTTCGGCAAATTGTCGCGAGGCCGCCAGCACGATCTGCTCGCGCAGCATTTGCGGCGCGGCCCAAGCCAGCGCCATCGCGTCTTGGAGCTGGTCGCGAAAACCCGTGGCGCCACCGGCTTGGTAGAAGCCCGCTTTGGCCCACAGCCGGCAGGTCACGGTCTGATAGAGCAGCCAGCGGTTGACCATCGCATCGAACAATGGGTCGGGTGTCTTGACGGTGGTGGCGGTGAGCAGCTTGTCCCAGCGCTTGCGCACCTCTTCCACCCGTTGGGTGGCCGGCATGGCGGCGGCCACGGCGGCGAGCTGGCGCGCGGCGTCGGGGCTCTCGCCGTAACCGAGCAGGAACACGCGCTCGACCGACTCGCCAGCTTCCAGCGTGACCGAGGTGGACAGCGCGGCACAGGGGTCCAGCCCCGCGCCTTGCTGTTGACCGAAGTGGTCGGGAAGCAGCAGGCGGCCGCGGGCGTCGAAGCATTCGCGCCGGTCGGTGGTCCAGTCGGCGTCTTGATCGCCGGGCGAGGCCAGGCCGAGAAAGGCAGTGCCATCACCAAAGCCGGCCGACCGGTCGAGCTGCGTGCACAAGAGCGCGGTGAGCTTGTGCTCGGGCAGGCGCTGCCGGTAGAGCGCGGTGCGCACGCTGCCGCGGTCGGAGCGGTTTGCGCCCATCACCCATTCGACCATGCCGACCACGCGCAGCTGCTGTGTGCGGTGCCCGCGGTTGAGGAGATGCACGCGCACATGCTTGACCGAGGTCTGCGCGTCGACGCACCAGGTGGTGGTGACTTCGACATCGCCGCGGCGGTGCTGGATGCTGCTGTAGCCCTGGCCGTGTGCCACGCGGTAGTTCACCCGCTCGTCGCCCCAGGCTGACGGGGTCACGCTCCAGGTTTCGAGTGTTTTGCCGTCTTGCAGCAAGAACCACTCCGAGGGCGGGTCGGCCACCGGGTCGTTCGACCACGCGGTGAGCTGGTTGAGCCGGCTGTTCACTGCCCAGGTGTAGCCGCCGCCGGCTTCGGAAATCTGCGCCCCGAATGCCGGGTTGGACAGCACGTTGATCCACGGCCGTTGTGGGCGACCCTCGATGCCGGCATCGAAGCGGTACTCGCCGGTCGTGGCCGAGAAGTCACCGGTCGATACGGGCGCAGGCATGGCCGTGCCGCGGGCCACCGGCACCGCCACGGTCGAGGTGGCATGCCGCTCTTCGAAGGCCTGCTCGTGCAGCACGACCCATTCCTGTACGTGATGCACCAGCGGGCGTCCGTCAGCGCGCAGCCGCACGCGGGCCAGGCTTTTCAGTGTGCTCAGCTCGTCGGGCGAAATCTCGTCGGCGCGCAGCAGGTGGAAGCCCGTGCTGGCCGGTCCCGACTGCCCACCGCCTTCGGCGAGATGGCGGTCGCGCAGCGCGGTGACTTCGCGGTGCAGCGCCATCAGGTACGAGGCGGGCTCGTTGTTCACCACCACCAGGTCGCAAGCGATGCCGCCCCAGGCCCACATGCGCAGTGCCTGTGCCAGCGAGCGCAGCAGGCCTAGCGATTGCGTCACGCCGGCCGACACCAGCATGATGGGCCGGTCACCCGAGATGCCGAAGCGCCATAGCAGACGGCGATCGCACACCACGGGCGTCGGACCTTCAGGCCTCACACGGCCCGTATGCGGCCGGGTGAGGCTCAGCACCAGGGCGGTGGTCAGGGTCTGGATGGCGGTGAAGTTTTCGGCGCTCATCGCCAGGCTGCGCAGGCGTATGCCGGTAAGCGTGGCCGACATGAGCGAGGCACGCTCGACGTGAATGGTCTGCCGGTATTTGTCGATCACCGCGCGCAAGGTGGCATCGGAATCAGACGCGGTGGTGGCAAAGGTGAGACGCGCCTTGGCATTGGGCGCTATGCGCAGTTTCACGGCCATGGCGCAGACCGGGTCGAGGCCGGTGTCTAGCGTGACGGCACCGGGTGCGCCACCGGGTGCGTCATTCACCGGCGCATCGGGCAAGTCGTCGAACGACGCCATCGGGCGAGACACTGCATGGTTGCGGCCCCACCAGCGCTGGCGATCGGTCTGCACCCGCACACCCTGCACCTGCGGGTCGGTCTCGGCCAGGAAGTGGGCGGCGCGCAGGCCCTGCTCGGTGGCCAGGCGCGGCTTGCGCTCGAAGAGCAGCGCCTGCTGCGCGGCCAGCCACTCGGCGCGTATGAAGAGGTTAGAGAACGCCGGGTGGCTCTCATCGGCACGCGGGTCGGCGAGCGTCACCTCGAAAGACGACATCAGCTCGATCTCGAGCACGCGGTCGCTCAGGTTGCGCAGCTCGATCTGGCGAAACTCTATGTCGTCTTCAGGGCTGACCCACACCGTGGCGTGGGCCTGCAGCTCGGGCCAGGCTGCATCGAAGCACACGCGGTCGGCGTGGAAGATGCTCTTGTACTGCGCCTTGGCATCGGGTGCCGGGTGCTGCGTGATCGACACCGGGTGCGGCTGCTGCGCCCATCGCAGGTAGAAGAAGCTGCCGAGTGCGTCGCGCAGGGCGTCGTCGCGCGAGCGCGAAATGCCCATGCTGCCGCGCCGGCTCCAGCCCGAGCCGTTGGCACGCAGCGTGACGCTGTAGCGGCCGTTGGACAACACGTGTGTGGGCTCCAGTGCGCTGGCACCCGGGAACACTTCACGCAGCATGCGCGGCCCGCGCTTTTGCAGCGCCAGCGGCGTGGGGCCGGGCGGCGGCGCGTAGAGCATCGACACCTCGCGCGGTGCGCGCTCGTGCAGCAGCGACGCCACGGCTTCAATGTACGGGTTGCCCATGCCCCAGCGCTGCGCCACGCCGTCGAGCAGCACGTTGGCGAGCGACACGAGGCTCATGCCCTGGTGGTGGGCCATGAAGGTGCCGACGGGTGCGAAGGCTTCACCGCCTGTCAGGCGCGCGGGGGAGAAGTCGAGTGCCTCGATGAAGCCGTAGCGTGCGCGTGCCGCCATGGCCTCCAGGGTGGCGAAGTTGGCCGCCGCGCGGCGCGGTGCGATCTGCGCGGCCAATGCCGTGGCATAGGGTGCGATCACCAGCTCATCGGTGGGCGTGCGGCGCAGCGCCAGGCGCGGCACCCCCTGCGGCGAGTACTGGTAGGCGAGCGTGTGGTCGCGCCCCGCGTAGGCCGACTCTGAAATACCCCACGGCACGGCGTGTGCCTTGGCGAAGGCGATCTGCTCGTGGATGGCCGCGTGGCCTGCATCTCGCAGCACGCTGCCATGAGGCTCGTCGAGCACCAGGCTGGGCATGAGGTACTCGAACATGGAGCCTGACCACGAGCGCAACCCGGCCTGCGCGCCTACCGCATAGAACGGCCGGCCGAGAGAGGCCCAGTGCCTCACTGGCACGTCGCCCTTGGCGATGGCCAGCAGGCTGGTGAGGCGCGCCTCCGAGGCCAGCAGGTCGTAGAAGCCGGCGTCTAGCTGCTGCTCGGCCACGCGGTAGCCGATGTGAAAGAGGTGGCGCTTGCGGTGGAAGAGGAAGTTGAATTCGGCGCTCCAGGCCATCTGCTCGAAGGCATAGGCCAGGGCTTGCAGGCGGCGGCTCGTTTCGGCAGGTGCGTTGGCGGATTGCGCGTCTAGCAGCGCTGAGCCGAGTGTGGCGATGTGGTCGGCCAGATTCCAGGCCAGCTCGTCTCGCCAGGTGGGTGGCACAGGGGCTTCGATGGTGGCGCTGGCTTTGGGGGGGGCGCTGGTGATGACGGGGGCTGGCGGCTTGAGCGCCTCCGGCAGTACCCAGGTCAGTTCATCGCGCGCTTCGGCCAGCCATTGCGCAAAGCCGTCGGGGTCGCGCTGCGCCACGGCCAATGGGTCGGTGCAGCCGAGCAGGCGCGACAGTGCACTGTTGGAAGGCGAAGAGAACAGCTCGGGCACGTGCGCCAGCAAGGGCGCGAGCCGCCGCTGTGACGCCTCGATGGCGCGCTGGGCCGCGCTGGTGTCGTGCGGGTCGCGGGCCAGCTCCTGGCAGGCTTGCGCAGCAGCCAGGAAGTGGCCACAGAGGTTGCCGCTGTCGACTGTCGACACGTACATGGGCAGCAGCGGTGCGCCGTTTTGCGTGTCGTACCAGTTCAGGAAGTGGCCGCGGTGGCGCTGCAGCGTGCTCAGCGTCGCCAGCGTGGCCTCGAGCCGCGACAGCAGGTCTTGCGTGCCGATCCAGCCGAAGGCGCGGGCACAGGCTGTGCTCAACAGGTACAGGCCAATGTTGGTGGGTGAGGTGCGGTGCGCCACCATGTCACCCGGCACGGTCTGCAAGTTGTCGGGTGGCAGATAGCGGTCTTCGGCCCCGACGCAGCGCTCGAACAGGCGCCAGGTGTCGCGCGCAATGCTTTCGAGGTGGGTTTGTTCTGCGGCGGGCAGGGCCTTGTCTTCGCGGCCAAAGCGTGGGCTGCTGACCCACCACGTCCACACCGGCGTACCTGCCCACGCCAGGCACAGCGCAGTGGCGAGCCAGGGGTAGGGCGTGCCAAGGGCGAGCAGGCTCAGCAGCAGGGTGGCAGCGGCCACGGGTGCGACCCAGTGCACGCGCAGCAGCGCGGTCAAGCGTGTCTGGGCGGCGGCTTCTGCGGCCGCGGCCGTTGTCCACTGCATCAGGTGGCGTTTGCTCACCGCCATGCGATAGCTCGAGCGCACGATGGCATCGACGGCCATCATGGCGTGTTGCAACAGCTGCGCCACATGCCAGAGCCCGGTGCAGGCCGCGCGCAGCAAGTCAACCGAGGCCTGCCCATAGAAATGGCGCTTGGCCACGTCGTCGCGGCTGGGCGACAGGCCGGCCACCGCGCCCATCAGCGGCCCGCCGCTGAAGGCGGCCAGCACCAGCACGAGGGCAGACCATGGCGATATGAGGCCGGTGGCAAGCGCAAGCAGTAGCAGGGCCAGTGACATCGGGGCCACCAGCGAGCGACGCAGGTTGTCGAAGATCTTCCAGCGGTTCACGGCGCGCAAGGGGTACTGTTTGGGCCGTACAAAGATGGGCAGCAGCTGCCAGTCGCCACGCATCCAGCGGTGCACGCGCGAGGCAGCCACGTCGGCATGGAAGGGCGCGTCTTCGATCAGCGTGATGTCGGTGACGGCAGCGCTGCGCACTATCGAGCCTTCGATCAGGTCGTGGCTGAGCACCAGCCCTTCGGGCAGGCGCGCGCTGAGCGTGGCGTGCATGGCGCGCACGTTGAGCAGGCCCTTGCCGGTGTAAGCGCCTTCACCGAATACGTCTTGGTAGACCTCGGAGCTTGCGGCGCTGTAGGGGTCTATGCCGCACTGGCCGGCGAAGAGCCAGTGGTAGAGCGTGAAATCACGCGGCGCAGGCAGCGGCATTGCAATGCGGGGCTGCAAGATGCCATAGCCGCTGACGATGGTGCGGGTGGTTTCGTCGAACACCGGCTGGTTGTGCGGGTGCGCGGCCACGCCCACCAGCTCGCGCAGGCGGCCCGGTGGCAAATGGGTGTCGCTGTCGAGCGTGACGATGTAAGGCGTGTTGGGCGCAATACTCGACGCTTCGCCCAGGTCGAGGAAGGGCCCGGGCGTTCCGTCGGCCATGGTGGCAATCAGCTGTTCGAGCTTGCCGCGTTTGCGCTCCCAGCCTATCCAGCGTTGCTCGGTTTCGCTGAACGCGCGCCGGCGGTGCAGCAAGATGAAGCGCGTGGCATGGGTGGGGCCGGAGGGGTGGCGCGCGTTGAGTTCGCGGATCTGCCCGATCGCGATGTTGAGCAGCTCGGTGTCGGTAGGCAGCTGCTCGGTGTCGGCATCGGCCCAGTCGGTGAGCAAGGCGAACTGAGCCTCGCGCTCGGGGTTGGCCAGGTGGTGCAGCAGCAGCCGGTGCGCCAGCTCGCGGCAGGCCTTGTCGCTGGTCAGCATGCCCGGTATGACCACCAGCACGCGGTGTTCGGGCGGTATGCCTTCGCCCAGCGCCAGGCGTGGCAGGTGCTGCGGCGGCACCGACTCGCTGATGAGCCGGTTGATCACCGCGACCACGGCCTCGGAGGCCGGGAATATCATCAGCGCTGCGCCCAGCAGGCCCAGCCACAGCGGTGTCTCTGCGCCGAACTGCGCTGGCGAGTGGCGCAGCATCAGCCAGGCCACACCCGTCAACGTGAGCAGCAGCACACCCAGGTAGATGGGCAGCGCCCATTGGTAGGCGGCGTGGCCGCAAGCCGGCAGCGCGGCTTCACGCAGGTCGAGCGCGCTCAGCAGTGCTGGGCGGCCGGGCCCGCGCAGCCAGTGGCTGGCGACAGCGGCGGCGGGGGTGTCGGCTTCATGCGCATGCATGAGGTCGAGCAGGGTTTGCGCCACCGCCACTTCGCCGCGGCCGCAGCGGCGGGCAAGCTTTTCGATGCCGTGCAGGGTCTGGTCACGCGTGTTGGCGTGCTCAGCCTCAAACACCTTGGAGGTGAGCATCAACCGCATCAGCGTGCTGGTGCGGCTGATGATGTCGGGCCAGTCGGCGTCGCCTATGGTGCGCAGCGAGGTGACGGCGTTGCTCACGCTCAGGTTGTCGGCGGCCTGGTCGGCGGCCTGCTGCTCGCGCAATGGCGGCAGGTCGGGCAGCGCATTCGTGAGCCATTCTTGATAGGGCGCCTTGTCGGCGTCGCTCTGCGCGCCGCGGTCTTGCAGGCGCTGCACCATCTGGCTCAGGAACATGCGGCCCACGCCGCGCTGGTTGAGCAAGGAGAGCAGCTCGGCCAGGTCTTCCAGGCTGAAGCTCTCGATGCGGTCGCTGACCAGGTTGGCCACTTCTCGGGCCGCCTTGTTGATGGCCACGCGCTCGGCGAGGCGGCGCAGGTTCTCGATCAGCACCACGCGCAGGGTGGTGGGCAGGGCCCACATCTCGGCCAGGTTCAGTTCGCGCGTTTCTTGGTAGGCCCCGAGAAAGCGTAAGGCCAGGTCTTCGTCAAAAGCGCCATCGGTATGGGCCACGAAGGCCCAAGCCACGCCGTAGATGCGTGGCAAGCCTGCGAGTGGCTCGTCTTGGAGCAGCGGTAAGGTGCGGAAGTAGCTGCGGGGCAAGCCCTCGTGGATTTCCTTAAGTTGGGCCTCGATCAGGTGGAAGTTGTCGAGCAGCCACTCGCCGGCCGGGCTGATGTCGTAGCCGCTGCTCGCCTGAAGGCCGATGTAGTGGTGTGCTTCACGCAGCGCCGTGATGTTGTCACGCACGCGGGGGAAGAAGGTTGCTGCGTGCCAGGTGCGTCGCGCAGCTCGGTGAGTTTCACCCAGGCTGCGCCCATGCTGGGCGAAGCGGTCGAGGCCGAACAGCTCTGAGCGTATGGGCGGCTGTACCGGCCCGCGAGCGTCATCGAGTATGCCGAGCAATGCCTGCGGTGCCTCTGGCACCAAGCGCGCGAGCGCGGCCGCGGACATCGCTTACAGCACCAGGGCGGCGCCACCAATCAAGACGGTTGCCACCACCACGGTGGTCACAAAGCGGGCAGCAATGAAGCGGTTCAAGACCTCGCCGGCGCAACGCAGCGCAAACCAGCGGCCTTGCGTGCCCTTGCATGAATCCATGTGCTCGCCAAGATCGGACAACTCTGCCGGCGATGTGTCGGTGGTGTCGCCGAAAGACGCGGTGCTCCAGAAGGGGGCTGAGGTGTGGTGTTGGTTCATCAATTGCTCCGCCCGTACGGCTGCGCCGAACGGAAAATGTGAAAGCCGCGGGCCACGCTTTGCGCTCGGCAGTCGAGCCAGGTTCGCATACGGCAGGTAAGGGATGGCTCACTGTAGGCGGCAGGGCTTGTCGCAGCCCATCAGACGCCGCCTGCGTCGCCTGTGGGACTTGGCCTACAACCCGCTTGACCCCTGCGTTTGTAGGCATTGGCCCACACCGCAAACCGCTGCGCACTGATGGCGGTAGGAGCGGCGACGGTGGACGATAGCGGCGTATTTCACACACTTGGAGACACTATGAGCTTGGGAACCATTCTGCTGATCGTCTTGGTCTTGATGTTGATCGGCGCCTTGCCGGCTTGGCCTCACAGCCGCAGCTGGGGCTACGGGCCCACCGGCGGCCTCGGCCTTGTGGTCATCGTGCTCGTGGTCTTGTTGCTGATGGGAAGAATCTGATGCAAGGGCTCTGCTGGATGGCGGGGGTGAGTGCGGTGTGTATCGCACTCTCGGGCTGTGGTGATGTGGCCAAGCTGCCGGTGTCTGCCGGCACAGGGCCTAACCCCACGCTGCCGCCGCCCCAGCAGAGCCTCATCCCCACCGTTAACGTGGCGCCGGCCAAGCCGTGGCCTGAGGGGCGCATGCCCCAAGCGGCGCCGGGCACTCGCGTGCAAGCTTTCGCCAGTGGACTGGTCCACCCGCGATGGCTGCTGGTGCTGCCCAATGGCGATGTGCTGGTGGCCGAAACCAACGCGCCCCCGAAGCCTGATGACGCGAGCGGCATCAAAGGCTGGGTGATGAAGAAGATGATGAAGCTTGCCGGTGCCGCCGTGCCCAGCGCTGACCGCATCACCCTGCTGCGCGACGCCGATGGCGACGGCGTGGCCGAGCAGCGCTCGGTGCTGCTCGAAGGGCTGCACTCGCCTTTCGGCATGGCGCTGGTGGGCAACGCGCTCTACGTGGCCAACTCCGACGCCGTGGTGCGCTTCCCTTACGCGCCGGGTGAGACGCACATCACGGCAGCAGGCGCTCCGCTGGTGAGCCTGCCCGCCGGCACCATCAATCACCACTGGACCAAGAACCTCATTGCCAACGCCGATGGCAGCAAGCTCTACGTGACCGTGGGCTCCAACAGCAACGTGGCCGAGCGCGGCATGGCTGCCGAAGAAGGGCGCGCCGCGATCTGGGAGGTCGACACGCAGACCGGGGCGCACCGCCTGTTTGCCACCGGCTTGCGCAACCCCAATGGCATGGCCTGGGGGCCGGGTACGCAGGCGCTGTGGACAGTGGTCAACGAACGCGACGAGCTGGGCAGTGACCTGGTGCCCGACTACCTCACCTCGGTGCGCGACGGCGGCTTCTATGGCTGGCCTTATAGCTACTACGGCCAGCATGTCGACGAGCGCGTCACGCCGCCCAAGCCCGAGCTGGTGTCTCGCGCCTTGGTGCCCGACTACGCGTTGGGGCCACATACCGCCTCTCTGGGGCTGGCCGTATCGACCGGCACCTCGTTGCCGCCGCGTTTCGCGTCGGGCATGTTCATCGGCCAGCACGGCTCATGGAACCGCAAGCCCCATAGCGGCTACAAGGTGATCTTCGTGCCCTTCGACGCCGGTAAGCCGGTGGGTGCTCCGCTAGACGTGCTGACAGGTTTCTTGAATGAAGAAGGTGACGCCATGGGTCGGCCGGTAGGGGTGGCGCTCGACAAGCGCGGCGCCTTGCTGGTAGCCGACGATGTGGGCAATGTGATCTGGCGCGTGAGCGCCGGGTCGTGAACATGACACTCCCGAACAGCTCGCTTGCGGCGAGGCACAGGTTGGCGCCTGTGGTGCTGGCTGCACTCTTGGCCACCGGTTGCAGCGTGCTTCCAGTTGTTCCGCCCGAGGCCCCGGTGGGCCCCCAGGCGCCGGTGCAATTGGAAGGCGCAAGCGGCGCTTTGTCGCCCGGCAAGAGCAAGGCCGTGCTGCAGCAGCTCTCGAACCAGGGCGATGAAGAGACCGCCATCTTCAGCCGCCACATGGCGGTCGAAGAGACCATCGTCGGCAGCCCGCTCACCACGGGCAACCAGGTGACTCTGCTGGTGGATGGCCCGGCCACTTACCGCGCCATGTTTGCCGCCATCCAGGGCGCCCGTGACCACATCAACATGGAAACCTACATCCTGGAAGACGACGAGGTGGGCCAGCGCTTTGCGCAGGCCTTGATCGCCAAGCAGCGCCAGGGCGTGCAGGTCAACTTGATCCGCGACAGCGTGGGCACGCTGGGCACGCCCGCGGCATTCTTCAAGGACTTAACGGACAACGGCATCAAGCTTCTCGAATTCAACCCGGTCAACCCCGCCAAGGCGCGCAAGGGCTGGGAGATCAACCAACGCGACCACCGTAAGCTGTTGATCGTGGACGGGCGTATCGCCTTCCTGGGCGGCATCAACATCAGCGGTGTGTACTCGGGTGGGTCGTTTCGCTCCGGCTCTCGCGCGCCGAAAGAAAAGAGCGAGCTTGCCTGGCGTGACACTGACCTGCAGTTGCAGGGACCGGTCGTGGCCGAGCTGCAAAGGCTCTTCATTTCGACCTGGGAAAAGCAGAAGGGTGGGCCCCTCACGCCGAAGAACTACTTCCCGCCGCCGCTGGCTGTGGGCAAGCAGGTGGTGCGGGCCATCGGCAGCTCGCCCGACGACCCCTACAGCCTCATCTACGCGACCTTGCTGTCCGCCATCGGCAGCGCCGAAACCAGCGTGCGCATCACCAACGCCTACTTTGCGCCAGACCCGCAGCTCTTGACCGCACTCGAAGCGGCGGCCCAACGGGGTGTGGACGTGAAGCTCATCTTGCCCAGCAAGACCGACTCGTGGCTCATCTTTCATGCAGGGCGCCACTACTACGACCGGCTGCTGCGCGGTGGCGTGAAGATCTTCGAGCGGCGCGGCGTGATCTTGCATTCCAAGACTGCCTTGATCGACGGCGTGTGGGCTACGGTGGGCTCGACCAATCTCGACTGGCGCAGCTTCTTGCACAACGACGAGGTGAACGCGGTGGTGCTGGGCTCCGACTTCGGCCACCAGGTGGAGGCCATGTTCGACAAAGACCTGGCCGAGTCTGAAGAGATCACGCTCGATGCGTGGAGGCACCGCCCGCTGGAATTCCGGGTGAAGGAGGTGTTTGCGACGGTCTGGGAATACTGGCTCTGAACCCTGGGAAACGACCAGTTCCCGAAGGGTCACGTGAGACTTCAGTGCAGGACAGCGGGATCGATTGCCGCGTGGTCGACCGGGGAAGCTTGCACAGCAACCGGATCTTCAGCAGCCGATGTCTCGGCTTGGGCTTGAGGCGCTGGACCTTGCGTCAGCGTGGCCAGGATCGACATCCATGATTCCATCGGCACGAGCGCCATGGTCTTGGAGAGCAGCTGCGGTAGCAGGCCTGCCAACAGAGCCGGCTTGAGATAGCCACGCCATGGCTTGGCCCACACCAGCGCGCCGCCTACGAGCAGCGCGATCGCGACGAGACCTATGGGGTGACGCTGTGCGAAAGGGCGGATCAGCGTCTTGCTTGCTTCGATGCCGACCATGCTGGCCATGCGCATCGGGTGGTGGGCCCACCAGCCCCGTACGGCGTCGATGAGCACGCTGGCACCGGGTATCGATTTAACAGTCTCAAGCCAATGAGGCAATTTACCGTGTGCAATTGCGCGGTGAGGCTGGGGCATCACGGCGACCATGGTCTGGCGCATGCGCTCACGCGATAGCGCCAAGCGTTCGGTTGCGGAGACTACCCCCTTGCCGTCAGTGCTCACGATGCGCTCACTTCACGCAACATGGCCACGTCAGCGCGCATCTGGCGACGCACGTTGTCGAAAGTAGCGGCAGCAGGCGCAGACCGGCCTGCCACCCAGCAGCCTATGGCGGCCATCAGTGGAAGCGCCGGGGCCGCAACCAGCGCCCAAGGAGCTGGCATGCTCTCAGGCGGTATGGCACCCCACAGCATCAACGCCACACCCGCCAGCACCACACCCGCTCCACCCAGGCATAGCGCGAGGGCGTTCAGCGCAACGCGCCGCTTCCACTGAGCCGAAGCACTGCCGATCTCGTCGCCGATCAGATCGGCATAGGCCTCGGCGTGGTCGGCCAGCAGCTGTGGCTGCGTGGCGATGAGGTGAAGCAAAGGGTGCATGGCGGCGTGGGATCAGTCTGCTCAGCTCTTGCGCGGGCGGCTCAGCAAGCTCACCAGCGCCATCAGCGCGGCGCCGGTCGCAGCGGCAATCAGCACCGCCTTGATCGGGTCGTTCTTGATGTAGCCGGAGGTCACGTCGGTGGCCAGCACTGCGCGGTCACGAATCTGCTGTGAGCCGGTACGCAAGGCGTCCATGCCGCGCTGCGCCAAAGCACTGGCTTGCTCGGTGGCACGGGTCACCATGGGTGAAACGGTTTCGCGCGCGCCCTGAACCGAGGTGGAAAGGCTGTCGAGTGCTTCGTTGGTCACACGCTGCGTGGACTTGATGGCTGCGTCGGCCTTCTCAGCGGCTTGGTCGGCGAGGTTGCCGTACTGGACGGGTGTGTTCATGATGGATCCTTAGAAAGTGAGAGAAGTAGGGCGGTAGGCTTGCGATGAGGCGTCAGCCTTTTCGCAGCAGGCCGACCAGGAAGCTCGCGATCGCAAGAACAGCGAACACGATGAACAGGATCTTGGCGATGCCCACGGCACCAGCGGCAATGCCACCAAAGCCGAACAGCGCGGCAATCAGGGCAATGATGAAAAATACGACTGCGTAGTGAAGCATGTATGGCTCCTTGAAGGGGTGGTCAGGGTTCGCAGACAGTTTTTGCTGCGATGTATGCAGTGTGGGCGCGCGCATTGCCCTGGCCAATAGGTCACATCGCCACCACCCTGTCGGGGGAGCGAGCGGACCTGCGTAGGAAGGCGCTTACAGCGACGCGCTCAGCTCGCCGTGGCTGCCGATTCGGGCAGCGCGACCTTGATCAGCGTGCCTTGCCCAGGCCCAGAAACCAAGGCCATCGAGCCGCCTTCGGCTTCCACGCGGTAGCGCATGCCGACCAGCCCGTACGCCGAGCGCGGCTTCAGCGTGGTGTCGAAGCCCGTGCCGTCGTCACGCACCGTCACCTCGACATGGCCGTCGCGCGATGCCATGCCTATCCACACCTGTGTGGCCTTGGCGTATTTGGAGATGTTGGTGATGGACTCTTGCACCAGCCGGTAGATCACCAGCTCTGCGGTGGCTTCGAGTTGCACCGGCTCCAGCGCGCAGTGCACCACGGTGCCCGAGTTCTTGGTGAAGTCGCGTGCCAGTATTTCCAGCGTCGCCACCAGGCCCAGATTGCTCAGCGTGGACGGGTGCAAGTCTTCGATGATGCGGCGCCCGAGTGCGATGCTGCTGTTGAGCGTGCCCACGAGGTGCGTGAGGCGCTCTAGCGCTTCTGGCGCCGTGCCGACCAGCCGCGAGCGTATGCGGGCGGCGTCGAGCTTGGCCGAGGTGAGCAGCGCGCCCAGCTCGTCGTGCAGGTTGCGAGCCAGGCGCTGGCGCTCGTCCTCACGTGCGGTCTGCAAGTGGTCGGTCAACTCGGTCAGCTGCAGGGTGCGCTGCGCCACCTCGATCTCGAGGCGATCACGCTCGACCTGCACCAGGCGCTGCTGCTCGGCGCGCTGGCCTTCGAGCAGCGAGGTTTGCCGCAGGTACATGAACAACGACAGCAAGCTCAGCGCACTCAAGACCGCCACGCCAAGGCGGCTGAACAGCAGGGTCTGGTCGATGCTTTGCCGGCCGATGGCCACGTTGGAGGTCTCGCGTGCCACCAGCTCAGCGGTAAGCTGGCGCACGGCCTCCATCTTCTCTTTGCCGATGTCACTCAGCACCAGCTGGGTCGCCGCTTCGAGCTTGCCTTCGTCGTGCAGGCGCATGGTCTCTGACAGCTCGGAGAGCTTGGCGTCGATCAGTGCATGCAGCTTGGCAAGCAACGCCGTGGAGCTGGCGTCCAGGCTGTAGTAGTGGTCGAGAAACCTGAACGACTCGGCGATGGTTCGCAACGCCCTGTCATAGGGCTGCAAATACTCTTTGCGATTGGTGATGAGGTAGCCGCGCTGGCCAGTTTCGGCGTCCAGCATGCTCTGGGCGAGGTTTTGGACACTCGTGCGTGCGGCGCCTACTTCAGCCAGATCGGTGAGCGTGCTGGCCGATCGCCAATAAGACGTTTCGCTGATACCGAGCATGGCCGCCACCGCCAGGCAGGCCAGAGGGAAGACGATGGGGTTTCGTTTGACGACCGTGAAAACGCTCATACTCGTGATTCGTCCGATAACATGTGATCATGCGTTGAGGAGCACTGAGGCACACCATGATTCGAATTGCCATTGTTGATGACCATGCCATGATTCGCGCCGGCCTGCGCCAATTCTTTGCTGACCAGCCCGATTTTGCGGTAGTTGCCGAAGCCACCAACGGGCGCGACGCGCTCGACATCGTGCGTGGCGGTGAGGTCGACGTGATCGTGCTCGACATCTCCATGCCCGACCAGAGTGGCGTCGATGCGCTGGCCGGCATCAAGGCCCGTGCTCCCGACCTGCCAGTGCTCATCTTGAGCGGCTTCCCCGAAGAGCACTACGCCACCACGCTGCTGCGCCAGGGCGCGAGCGGCTACCTCAACAAAGACTGTGACCCCGAAGAGATCGTCAAGGCGATCCGCACTGTCGCGCGTGGCCGCAAGTACATCACCGCCGGTGTGGCCGAGCGCCTGGCCGACGGGCTGGGTGGCGGGGCCGACAAGCCGCTGCACGAGCAGTTGTCTGAGCGCGAGCTGCAGGTCTTCTTGCGGCTGGCCAAGGGCGAGACCATCAGCCACATGGCCGACAGCATGTCGCTCAGCGTGAAGACGGTCAGCACCTACCGCACGCGGGTGATGGAAAAGATGAAGCTTGAGTCCAACAGCGACCTGACCTACTACGCGCTGAAGAACGGCCTCATTCAATAAGGCTTCAAGCCAGGCCGCCATGCCCGGTTTCTCCGGTCGCCAGGCGGCCGCAGTACAAGATCAGCGCATCGATCTCGTTGGACTTGTCAAACACCTTGTCGGCCCCGAGCTCGGTGCACTTGCGCCGTATGTCTTGCGTGGCGTAGTTGCTGAGCACCACCACGTTGTGATGATGGGCCAGGTGGCGCGCCGCCTTGAGCACGCCCAGCCCTGAGCCGCTCTTGAGAAAGATGTCGACGATGACGAGGTCGACGCCGTTGGCGGGCTGCTCCAGCCAATGCACGGCAGTTGCTTCATCTTCGGCCGTACCGACCACTTCGACAGGCACCAGCTCTTCGAGCGTGGCGATCAGGTTTTCGCGAATCACCTGGCTGTCTTCGACGATGTAAGTCCTGAGCGGCTGCATGCGCAGCAATCCTTCCTTGGAGGCACCTGCCTGAGGCTGCCCCTCTGTCATCGTGGGTTCCTCGGATGTGAGGTGCATTCTGCTGTCGAAATGTAGAGCAGTGAAAAGTTCCTCTCCAGTGTGGCGTGGTTTCAAAAATGCTGCCACCTGCAGAAAGCTCGATCAGCTGTCAGACAAGACCTACAAACCGACTTCCCTTTTTTCTCACGCCCAGCGCACCCAACGTAGGCGTTGCACTACAGCCGTTGGCGGCTCTGTCCGCTGTGCCTGCGCATGCGGCCTCCTGATACTGCCGAAACGTTGTGAACCCTCAGCGTTGAACTCAGCTCTTACGGAGGCTAACCCCATGAACCAAATCTTCAATCTCAAGTATTCGCTCATCGTTGCGTCGTTCCTGGCGCTGCCCCTGGCGGCCCAGGCGGCCACCATGAACAAGGCCGACTACAAGGCGGGCAAGGATCGCATCAGCGCAACCTACAAGTCTGAGAAGGCCGCTTGCGGCGCGATGTCGGCCAACGCCAAAGACATTTGCGTCGAAGAAGCCAAGGGCAAGGAAAAAGTCGCCAAGGCCGAGCTGGAATACAGCTACACCGGCAAGGCCAAAGACAAGAACAAGTTACTGAAGGCCAAGGCCGAAGCCACCTATGCCGTGGCCAAGGAGCGTTGCGACGACAAGGCCGGCAACGACAAGGACGTCTGCGTGAAGGAGGCCAAGGCCGCCCAGACCCATGCTTTGGCTGATGCCAAGATGGGCAAGGAGATGGCCGCTTCCCGCAATGAAGCCAGCGAAGACAAGCGCGATGCCGACTACAAGGTCGCCGCCGAGAAGTGCGACGCCATGGCGGGTGACGCCAAGAGCAGCTGCATTGCGTCGGCCAAGGCGCAGTTCGGCAAGTGAGCGTTCTCTGAACTGAAAAAGGCCCGCATTGCGGGCCTTTTCTGTTTCGGCGGCCGCCTTACAAGTGAAACCAGGCGAAGCCGCCGAGGGCGATGCCGATGACGCTCAGGCCTAGCACTGCGTACTCCAGCCATCGCTTCTTGGTGAGCAAGGCAATGGCGGCCATGGCGATGGCGATCTGCAAAGCGGTGGTGGCTTGAGCCCAGCGGTGATGCTGGTGCATCTGCTCGTCGCTCTTCTTGCTCCATTCAACGGCTTGAGCTTCGAGTGAACTGGCCTTGGTGGAGATCTCGGCCTTCTCGCTTTCGTAGCGCTTGGCTTTTTCGAGCTGGGTGGCGCGACCGGCTTCGGGCACCACTTGCGCAGCGAACTCAGCGAGCGTCTGCTTGTTGCTTTTGGCCTGATAGAAATTCCACTGGTCAGACGCCAAGGTCTGTTTGACCGCTGCTTCGTTCTTGTACAGGATGGCGTTGGCCTGGGTGGCGCCGCCCATGTACGCAAACATGGCGCCCACCGTCGCAAGAAGAGCGGTGATCACCGCCAGTTGCCCGGCCATGCCACCCGGGTCGTGCTGCGCGGCATGCTCCAACTCGTGGTCGTGCGGGCCGTGCACGTGAAATCCGTCTCCAGACATTTCGGTCTCCTCAGGTGTGGTTGTAGGTGGCAAAGCTGTAGCCCTCGCGCGAGTCGCGCTCGGCCAGCTTGAACTGGCTGCGATCCCAGGGTGGGAAGAAAACGTCGCCGGCAATCTCGGCGTCGATCTCGGTGAGCACCAGCTGGTCGGCGCGTGGCAGGGCCAGCGCGTAGATCTCGGCGCCGCCGAGCACGAAGGCCTTGGGCGCGCCCGCGAGCAGGTCGAGTGCCGCGTCCAGCGAGGTGACGGCCTCGGCGCCCTCTGCGCGCCACGCCGTGCTGCGGGTGATGACCACGTTGCGCCGGCCGGGCAGCGGGCGAAAGCGCTCGGGCAGAGAGTCAAAGGTCTTGCGGCCCATGATGACCGGATGGCCCATGGTGACCCGGCGCAGGTGCTTCTGGTCTTCAGGCTCGCGCCAGAGCAGGCCGTTGTCCTTGCCTATGGCACCGTTGCGGGCCACGGCCGCGATCAGGCTGATTTGAGTACGTGTCATGCAGGTGATTGTCTCAGCCCGGTGGGCTTCAAGACAGCGTGGCGGCCTCTCGGCCGTGGTTGATGTGCTGCTGCATCAGGCGCTTCACGCGCGCAGCGTCACGCGCGGCGAGCGCCGCCATGATCTGCCGGTGCTCGGCCAGCGAGGCTTCGAGCCGGCCTTGCTTGAAGAGCGAGTGGTGGCGGTTGAGCTTCATCACGCGGCGCAGGTCGTTCACCATCTGCAGGCGCCAGCGGTTGTCGGCGATCAGCAGCAGGCGCATGTGGAACTGCTCGTTGGCCCGAAAGAAGGCGTCACGGTCGGCGACGGTGGTTTCGAGCAACTGGTGCAAGGCTTCAAGCTCGGTCAGCTGCGCGGCCGTGGCTTGGGTGGCAACGGCTGCGGCGGCGTCGCTTTCAAGCAGGGCGAGCAGGTGAAACACCTCTGAGAGGTCGCGCTCCGACACTTCGGTGACATAGGCGCCGCGGCGCAGCTTCATGGTCACCAGGCCTTCTGAGGCCAGCACCTTCAGCGCTTCGCGCAGCGGCGTGCGGCTGATGCCGTATTCGGTGGCCAGCGATTGCTCGTCGATCCAGCTGCCGGGGGGCAGGGTGTGCGCCAGGATGCGCGCCCGCACGCGCTCGGCCACCTGCTCGTACAGGGCGCTTTCGCGCAGGCGCAAATGGGGCACGGGGCCAGATGAAACCGGGGAAGACGTGGGCATGGGCTGCAAGCGAGCGGGGTGAACTGGGCTACATTGTAGATATAATTCAATTTTGAATTATGGATGATGGGCTTGCCGTCGTCCAATGGCTTGATTACTGTTGTTCACTCAAAACCGCTGCCATGCCCCACGACGCCAAGCTTTCCCTCGATGCCCTCGCCGCGTGGCGAAAGGCTGCGGCCAGGTCTGCCCCGGGTGGCCAGCTTGATGCGTTGAACTGGGTCACGCCCGAGGGCATCGTCGTCAAGCCGCTCTACACCGCGGCCGATGTGCAGGGCTTGCCCCACACCGACACGCTGCCCGGCTTCGCGCCCTTCGTGCGCGGCCCGCAGGCCACCATGTACGCCGTGCGGCCGTGGACGATCCGCCAGTACGCTGGCTTCTCTACTGCCGAAGCCTCCAACGAGTTCTACCGCAACGCGCTTGCCGCCGGCGGCCAAGGCGTGAGCGTGGCGTTCGACCTGGCCACCCACCGCGGCTACGACAGCGACCACCCGCGCGTGACCGGCGACGTGGGCAAGGCCGGCGTGGCCATCGACAGCGTGGAAGACATGAAGATTCTCTTCAATGGCATCCCGCTCGACACCGTGAGCGTGAGCATGACGATGAACGGTGCCGTGTTGCCCGTATTGGCCGGCTACGTGGTGGCGGCCGAAGAGCAGGGCGTGCCGCAAGACAAGTTGAGCGGGACCATCCAGAACGACATCTTGAAGGAGTTCATGGTCCGCAATACCTACATCTACCCGCCCGAGCCCAGCATGCGGGCTGTGGGCGACATCATCGAGTACACGGCGAAGAACATGCCGAAGTTCAACTCGATCAGCATCTCGGGCTATCACATGCAGGAGGCCGGCGCCAACCAGGCGCTGGAGCTGGCCTTCACGCTGGCCGACGGCAAGGAGTACGTGAAGACGGCGCTGGCCAAGGGACTGGATGTCGACGAATTCGCCGGGAGGCTTTCATTCTTCTGGGCGATCGGCATGAACTTCTACCTGGAAGTCGCCAAGATGCGCGCGGCGCGGCTCTTGTGGTGGCGGATCATGAAGGGCTTCAATGCCAGGAATCCCAAGAGCCTGATGCTGCGCACCCACTGCCAGACTTCGGGCTGGTCGCTGACCGAGCAGGACCCGTACAACAACATCGTGCGTACCACCATCGAGGCCATGGCGGCGGTGTTCGGCGGCACGCAGTCGCTGCACACCAACTCGTTCGACGAAGCCATCGCGTTGCCGACCGAGTTCTCGGCGCGCATCGCCCGCAACACCCAGCTCATCCTCCAGGAGGAAACCCACATCACCAACGTCGTCGACCCTTGGGCCGGCAGCTACATGATGGAAAAGCTGACGCAGGACATGGCGGATGCGGCCTGGAAGATCATCGAGGAGGTCGAATCCATGGGCGGCATGGTGCGCGCCGTCGACTCCGGCTGGGCCAAGCTCAAGATCGAAGCCGCCGCGGCGGAAAAGCAGGCGCGCATCGACTCGGGCAAGGACGTGATCGTTGGGGTCAACAAGTACCGGCTGGCGAAGGAAGATGCGGTCGAAATTCGCGAAGTCGACAATGTGATGGTGCGCGAGAACCAGATCGCCCGGCTGCGGCAGATTCGCGCCGCGCGCGACAGCGCAAAGGTGCAGGCTGCGCTGGACGCGCTCACGGCCGCGGCCGAGAGCGGCGGCGGCAACCTGCTCGACCTCAGCATCCAGGCCGTGCGCTTGCGCGCGACGGTGGGCGAGGTTTCCGACGCGCTCGAGAAGGTGTTTGGGCGCCATCGCGCCGATACGCAAAAGGTGACCGGAGTGTATGCAGCCGCCTATGACTCGGCCGAGGGCTGGGACAAACTCAAGGCCGAAATCGCCGGCTTCGCGCAGGAGCAGGGCCGCCGCCCCCGCGTCATGATTTCCAAGCTCGGCCAGGACGGGCACGACCGCGGCGCCAAGGTGGTGGCGACGGCTTTCGCCGACCTCGGCTTCGACGTCGACATGGGGCCGCTGTTCCAGACCCCCGAAGAATGTGCGCGCCAGGCGATCGAGAACGACGTGCATGCGGTGGGCGTTTCCACACTGGCCGCCGGGCACAAGACACTGGTTCCCGCCATCATCGAAGAGTTGAAGAAGCAGGGCGCCGACGACATCATCGTTTTCGTGGGCGGCGTCATCCCGCAGCAGGACTACGAGTTTCTGTATGCGTCGGGCGTGAAGGGCATCTACGGGCCCGGCACGCCCATCCCGGCCAGCGCCAAGGATGTGCTCGAGCAGATCAGGAAGGCCCTGGCTGCCCCATGAACGCGGCCGAACGCGTGCTCGCCGGGTCAGGCACGGAGCAACGCCGTGCCATCGCCAAAGCCATCACCCTGCTGGAATCGACGCGCGCGGATCATCGGGCCCTGGCCGATGAAATGCTCATGGCCTTGCTGCCCCACACGGGAAAATCGTTCCGGCTCGGCATCAGCGGCGTGCCGGGCGTCGGTAAAAGCACATTCATCGAAGGGCTCGGCCTCCTGCTGATTGGCAAGGGACATCGCGTGGCGGTGCTCACCATCGATCCTTCCAGCACCGTGTCGGGCGGCTCGATCCTGGGCGACAAGACACGCATGGAAAGGCTGTCCGTGCACGAGCAGGCGTTCATCCGGCCCAGTCCCTCCAGCGGGACGCTCGGGGGCGTGGCCGAAAAGACGCGCGAAGCCATTTTGGTGTGCGAAGCGGCGGGCTATGACATCGTCATCGTCGAAACCGTGGGCGTCGGCCAGAGCGAGATCGCCGTCACCGGCATGACCGACATGTTCGTCCTGATGCAGCTGCCCAACGCCGGCGACGACCTGCAGGCCATCAAGAAGGGCGTGATGGAACTGGCCGACCTGGTCGTCATCAACAAGGCCGACCTGGATCTCGACGCGGCAACCCGCGCCCAGGGGCAGATCACCAGCGCACTGCGCCTGCTGGCGCGCCACGGCCGCGCCCCTCAAGTGCTGCAGCTCAGCGCCTTGCTGGGGCAGGGCGTGGATGATTTCTGGAACGCCGTGGCCGAATTCAAGAACCTGCGGGGCGCGAGCGGCCAGCTTGCCGCGCGCCGGCAGAACCAGTCCCTCGCCTGGATGTGGGAGCGCATCGAAGCCGGATTGAAGCAGGCTTTCAGGCACAACCCTGAGGTCCAGCGTTTGCTGCCCGCCGTAACCTCCGATGTCGCGCAAGGCCGGCTGCCGGCCTCGACGGCTGCCCGGCGCCTTCTCGACAAGCACATGCACCTGAACTAGAAAGACCGACATGCACGACATCCTCGAACAACTCGAGAAGAAACGCGGCGCCGCGCGCCTGGGGGGGGGCGAAAAGCGGATCGCCGCCCAGCACGGCAAGGGCAAGCTCACCGCCCGCGAGCGGCTGGAGCTGTTGCTGGACGAGGGCACGTTCGAGGAATGGGACATGTTCGTCGAGCACCGGTGCCACGATTTCGGGATGGACAGGAACAAGGTGCCCGGTGACGGCGTCGTGACCGGCTACGGCATGATCAACGGCCGCCTGGTGTTCGTCTTCAGCCAGGACTTCACGGTCTTCGGCGGTGCGCTGTCCGAGGCCCATGCCGAGAAGATCTGCAAAGTCATGGACCAGGCGATGAAGGTGGGCGCGCCCGTGATCGGCCTGAACGACTCCGGCGGCGCGCGTATCCAGGAAGGCGTGGCGTCCCTGGGCGGATACGCCGATGTATTCCAGCGCAACGTGATGGCTTCGGGCGTGATTCCGCAGATCAGCATGGTCATGGGCCCCTGCGCCGGGGGCGCCGTGTACTCCCCGGCCATGACCGACTTCATCTTCATGGTCAAGGACAGCTCGTACATGTTCGTCACCGGCCCCGAGGTCGTGAAAACCGTGACGCACGAGGAAGTCACCGCCGAGGAGCTGGGCGGGGCCATCACGCACACGACCCGCAGCGGTGTGGCCGACCTGGCCTTTGAGAATGATGTGGAGGCGCTCTTGATGCTGCGCCGCCTGTACAACTACCTGCCGCTCAACAACCGCGAAAAGGCGCCGGTTCGGCCCAGCAACGACCCGGCCGAGCGGATCGACCTGTCCCTGGACACGCTGGTGCCCGACAACCCGAACAAGCCCTACGACATGAAGGAGTTGATCGTCAAGACCGTGGACGACGGTGACTTCTTCGAGCTGCAGCCGGAGTACGCCAAGAACATCATCGTGGGTTTTGGCCGCATGGAAGGCCAGACCGTGGGCATCGTGGCCAATCAGCCGCTGGTGCTGGCGGGCTGCCTGGACATCAAGAGCTCGATCAAGGCGGCGCGCTTCGTGCGCTTTTGCGATGCCTTCAACATTCCCGTCATCACCTTTGTCGACGTGCCCGGCTTCATGCCCGGCACCAGCCAGGAGTACGGGGGCATCATCAAGCACGGCGCCAAGCTGCTGTACGCCTATGCCGAGTGCACGGTTCCCAAGATCACGGTGATCACGCGCAAGGCCTACGGCGGGGCCTATGACGTGATGAGCTCCAAGCACCTGCGCGGCGACGTCAACTTCGCCTGGCCCAATGCCGAGATCGCGGTGATGGGCGCCAAGGGCGCCGTGGAGATCATCTTCCGGGAAGACAAGTCAGACCCCGCCAAACTCGCGGCGCGAGAGGCCGAGTACAAGGCACGCTTCGCCAATCCCTTCGTCGCCGGCGCGCGCGGGTTCATCGACGACGTGATTCTGCCGCGCGAGACCCGCAAGCGGATCTGCCGCTCGCTCATCATGCTGCGGGCCAAGAAAGTGGAAAATCCGTGGCGCAAGCACGGCAACATTCCGCTGTAGAAATGGCCCACCCCCGAAGCGCCCTCGGCGCCTCCCCTTCAAGGGGGCGCAACCAGCGGCCCGGCAAAGCCGGTTCCGCGTTCGCCCCCGCGACGATCTGCCGGACGGAGAAGACCTGTGTTTGAAAAAATCCTCATCGCCAACCGCGGCGAAATCGCCTGCCGCGTCATCAGGACCGCCAGAAAAATGGGCATCAAGACGGTGGCGGTGTATTCCGATGCCGACCGTGATGCGCGCCACGTCGAGCTGGCCGACGAGGCCGTGCATATCGGCGCTGCGCCCAGCCGCGACAGCTACCTGCAGGCCGACCGGATCATCGCCGCCTGCAAGCAGACCGGCGCGCAGGCGGTGCATCCCGGTTACGGCTTCCTCAGCGAGAACGAAGCTTTTGCCCGGCGGGTCGAGGAGGAGGGCATCGTCTTCATCGGCCCCAAGCACTATTCCATTGCCGCCATGGGCGACAAGATCGCCTCGAAGAAACTGGCCAACGAAGCCAGGGTCAACACCATTCCCGGCTGGAACGACGCGATCGAGACCGCCGAGCGCGCCGTCGCGATCGCCCGGGACATCGGGTACCCCGTGATGATCAAGGCGTCCGCCGGCGGCGGCGGCAAGGGCCTTCGCGTGGCATTCAACGACAAGGACGCCCACGAGGGCTTCACCTCCTGCCGCAACGAAGCGCGCAACAGTTTCGGCGACGACCGGGTATTCATCGAGAAGTTCGTCGAGGAGCCGCGCCACATCGAGATCCAGGTGCTGGGCGACAGCCAGGGCAGCGTGATCTACCTGAACGAGCGCGAATGCTCGATCCAGCGCCGCCACCAGAAGGTGATCGAGGAGGCGCCTTCGCCCTTCATCAGCGAGGCGACCCGCAAGGCCATGGGCGAGCAGGCCGTGGCGCTGGCCAAGGCCGTCAGATACCAGAGCGCGGGGACGGTGGAGTTCGTGGTCGGCAAGGACCAGAGCTTCTTTTTCCTGGAGATGAATACCCGGCTCCAGGTGGAGCATCCGGTCACCGAGTGCATCACCGGGCTGGACCTGGTGGAACTCATGATCCGTGTCGCGGCGGGCGAGCCATTGCCCCTCAGCCAGTCCGAGGTCAGGCGCAACGGCTGGGCGATCGAATGCCGGATCAATGCGGAAGACCCGTTTCGCAACTTCTTGCCGAGCACCGGCCGCTTGGTCCGCTTCCAGCCGCCCAAGGAGAGCATGTGGGCGGCCGATGCCGAACACCTCTACGGCGTGCGTGTCGACACCGGCGTCCTGGACGGCGGCGAAATCCCCATGTATTACGACTCGATGATCGCCAAGCTCATCGTGCACGGACAGGACCGCGACGACGCCATCGCGAAGATGCGCGAAGCGCTGAACGGCTTCGTCATCCGGGGCATCTCCAGCAATATTCCTTTCCAGGCCGCACTGCTCGCCCATCCCAGCTTCATCGCGGGCGACTTCAACACCGGCTTCATCGCCGAACATTATGGCAGCGGCTTTCGTGCCGAGAACGTTCCGCACGAGGATCCCGACTTCCTGGTGGCCCTGGCTGCGTACGTGAATCGCCGCAACCTCCAGCGCGCCGCCGGTATCGGCGGCCAGCTGCCGGGGCACGAGTTCGTCGTCGGCGAAGAATTCGTTGCCGTGCTGCTGGATGCCAAGGGCCAGCACCGGCGGCAGCCGGCCACGGTGCGTGATTTCCAGGCTCAATCGGGTTCCAGCGCGGTCGAGACGGCGGGCAAGCGCTACGAGATCTGCACCAGCTGGCACATGGGCGGCGCGCGGATTCGCGGCACGGCCAACGGCAAGGCGTTCACCGCGCAGGTGGAGCGGGGCGTGGGGAAGAACCCGCTGGCGATTCGCATCATCCACAACGGCACGCGCCTGGATGCGCTCGTGCTGACCCCGCGCGCGGCACGCCTGCATGCGCTGATGCCTTACAAGGCGCCGCCGGACATGAGCCGCTATGTCCTGTCGCCCATGCCGGGGTTGCTGGTCGATGTGGCCGTGCAACCGGGGCAGCAGGTCCAGGCGGGCGAGCGGGTCGCGGTCATCGAGGCGATGAAGATGGAGAATGTCCTGTTCGCCGCCGCGGACGGCGTGGTGGGCAAGGTGCTGGCCAGCAAGGGGGAAAGCCTCACCGTGGACCAGCCCATTGTCGAGTTCGTCTGAGGCCCGCCATGACCCAGCGCCCCTTCAAGGTTCTCGGCATCCAGCAAATCGCCATCGGCGGCACGGACAAGAACAGGCTGCAAAGACTGTGGGTCCAGCTGTTTGGCCTGGAGGTCACCGGTACGTTCAGGAGCGCCAGCGAAAACGTCGATGAGGACATCTGCTCCCTGGGCACCGGGCCTTTCAAGGTCGAAGTGGACCTGATGCAGCCGCTCGACCCCGACAGGAAGCCGGCCGTTCACCAGACGCCGCTCAACCATGTGGGCCTCTGGATCGACGACCTCCCCCGGGCGGTGGAATGGCTGAGCGGGCAAGGGGTCCGGTTCGCCCCCGGGGGGATACGCCGCGGGGCGGCAGGCTTCGATATCTGCTTCATCCACCCCAAGGGCAACGAGGAAAGCCCGGTCGGCGGAGAAGGTGTCCTGATCGAGCTGGTTCAGGCGCCGGCTGAGGTCGTGACGGCGTTCGCCAGGCTGGCCGCGGCACCTTTGATAACAAACTGACCCCCTCTCGGGGAATCCCCGAAGAGCTTTTGCGGGCAGCGCAGGCGTAGACTGGCTCCGGGGCGTACCGCCCCGCAGAGCCGAGCCGCTCCCTTTCCGGGCGGGGCGGCCATGCCAGGGAGACCCAGCTTTGCAGCGAACCGATATTGCCAACCCGTCCTATTTCCACAAGGTCGTCGATTGCCAATGGGCATGCCCCGCCCACACCCCCGTACCCGAATACATCCGGCTGATCGCACAAGGCCGCTACGGCGACGCCTACATGATCAACTGGGCGTCGAACGTCTTCCCGGGAATCCTGGGACGCACCTGCGACAGGCCGTGCGAGCCGGCCTGCCGCCGCGGGAGGGTGGAAGAGAACAACGCCGGGCAGCCCGAGCCGGTTGCCATTTGTCGCTTGAAGCGCGTCGCCGCCGACATGAAGGAGGACGTGACCCATCGCATGCCCAAGGTGGGCCCGAAGAACGGCAAGCGCATCGCCTGCATCGGCGCCGGGCCGGCTTCCCTGACCGTCGCCCGCGACCTTGCGCCGCTGGGCTATGAGGTGACAGTGTTCGATGGCGAAGCCAAGGCCGGCGGCTTCATCCGCACGCAGATTCCGCGTTTTCGCCTGCCCGAGTCGGTGATCGACGAAGAGACGGGCTACATCCTCGACCTAGGGGTGCAATTTCGCAGCGGCGAGCGCATCGACTCGATGAAGGCGCTGATGGCGCAGGGTTGGGACGCCATCTTCGTGGGCTGCGGCGCACCGCGCGGGCGCAACCTCGAGATTCCGGGCCGCGAAGAGGCAGCGGCCAACATCCACATCGGCATCGACTGGCTGGCCTCCGTCTCGTTCGGCCATGTGGCGACGATCGGCAGGCGCGTGATCGTGCTCGGCGGCGGCAACACGGCCATGGATTGCTGCCGTTCAGCGCGGCGGCTGGGCGGCGCGGACGTCAAGGTCATCGTGCGCAGCGGCTTCGACGAGATGAAAGCCTCACCTTGGGAAAAGGAAGACGCGATGCACGAGGGCATCCCGATCGTGAACTATCACGTGCCCAAGGCTTTCGTGCACCACGACGGCAAGCTGCAGGGCATGACCTTCGAGATCGTGAAGGCGGTCTACGACGAAAAGGGTCGGCGCAAGCTGGTGCCCACCGGCGAGCCCGACGCCTTCTTCGAATGCGACGACGTGCTGGTCGCGCTCGATCCATGGAAAAGCGTTTTCCTGCCCGACCG
>NZ_JBKJOQ010000051.1:0-26003 GCF_046595475.1 Rhizobacter sp. | reverse complement strand
TGGGTCCGGTCGGCGAAGTGGCGGTACAGCGCGGTCGCCCGGGTCAGGTCGAGCCCATCCGAGAACACCAGCCGCTTGGTGTGGGCGTCGATGCGCAACCGCGTGTAGTGGGCGAGTGCCTTCTCGCCCCAGACCACCGGGTCGCCCGAGTCGTGGCGCAGGCCGTCGAAAAGCTTGGCGAAGTAAAGGTCGAAATCGGCGAGAAAGGCGTCCATGCCGACCACGTCGGTGAGCGCCACACCCAGGTCGCCGCGGTACTCCTGCACCCAGTCTTCTAGCGCGGCTTTCTGAAAGTCTCGCAGGCGCACACCGAAACTTTGGTAGGCCTGCAGGTACTCGTGCGCCATGGTGCCTATGGGCACCAAGCCGAGCGTGCGCGCCAGGTGTACGTTGGACGTGCCCTTGAAGAACTGCGGCGCACCGTCGCGCAGCGTGCGCACCACTTCTTCTTGCCAGGCACCGCTGTAGCGGCGGCGCACGCCAAAGTCGAAAAACTCGAACGGGCTGGCACGCGCCGGCTCGGCGCCAAAGGCTTGCAGCTGCGCCAGCTTGGCTTGCAGGCGGGCGCGGCCTTCCTTCAGCGCGGCTGCGGCGTCGAAGCGACGGAAGTACAGCTCGTTGACGATGGCCAGCACATAGATCTCGAAGCCCATCACGTGCACCTGCGGGCCTTCGGCCACGATCTCCAGCTGCTCGCCGGTCGCAGCCGCGCGAATGAAGCGGCGCTGGAAGCGAAAGATGCGCAGAAAGTCGACAAAGTCGGGCTTGATGAAGCGCAGGCCGCCCAGGTAGGCCAGCTCGTCTTCTCGAAACGACAAGCTGCACAGATGGTCGAGCTGCGCGTTGACCTCGGCCAGCAGCTCGGCCAGCGGGTAAGCCGGCGTGTTGCGGCAGACGAAGCGGTACTCGGCCTGCGCTTGCGGGTGGCCATGCAGCAGGGTCTGCCACATGGTGAATTTGTAGAGGTCGGTTTCGAGCAGGTGCTGGATGACGGGGGTCATGGTGTGTGCCTTCGGTTCAGCGGGCCACGTTGGCCTTGATCTCGGCCAGCAGGTCGGCGGTGGTGGCCAGTTGCACACCACGCTGCGCCATGTCGGCCAGAAAAGCTTCGTGCTGCGCCTGGAAGCCGCCCACCGGGCTCATGCAGTCGGTGAGCAGCACGATGCGCTCGGGTCGGCCGCCAGGCAGGTGGGCCACGATGTCTTCGGTGGTGGCCTTCACGCAGTGGCTGCTGGCCTCGCCGGCGATCACCAGCAGGTCGGCGCGGTCGAGTGCGGCGAGCAAAGGGCGGTTGAGCAGGGTGTCGGCGTCGCCCTCATCGGGCACCTCGGCCTGTAGCGCGCTGTAGTGCTCGGTCCAGGTGTTGGCGCCCTTGGCCACCTTGCGCACCACCTTGAGCTGCTGTGTTTCCCACACGTTGTAGGCGTTGCGCACGTCGGCGTGTACGTTGTGGCCCCAGCTGCCGATCTCGCAGTGCACCGGCCACACCATCAGCGTGTAGCGGCCGCGAGCGTCGAGCGCATCGAGGTAGGCCAAGGCGCGCGGCAAGGCGGCAGGGTCTCGCGGCAAGAACTCACCGGCGCGCACCTGCTGGGCCTTGATGGCGGTGAAGGGTGCGACCGCACTGCCATCACCCTTGTGCCAAAACGTGGGGTGGGCGATGTGCAGGCGGTTGTGCGAGTCGAGCGTGATGGTGATGTCGCTCCAGCTCGCCGCGGTGTCGCGCATGAAGGCGGCCAGGCGCTGCATGTCGGCATGCGCGCCAGCCACGGGCAAGGTGGGCGAGACGCGCTGGCCCGTGAGCGGGTCTGCAGGGCGGTAAGCCTCGGGCAGGTCGCAGAAGTCGTTCTGCGGGTCGATGATCAACAGCTGGATCTGGCGCTTCATGGTCTTGCTCTCCTTCAATGAGGCTTCAGTGTAACCAAGTAAGGTGTACTGTGCAACTTGCATCGTTGCCCATCGTCTGCGCTGGCGGTCGAAAAGCGTTCAGGCGAGTGCCTGCGCGTGGTGGGCCAGATGGTCAGCGATGAAGGTCGAGATGAAGTAATAGCCGTGGTCATAACCCGCATGCCGGCGCAGCGTGAGCGGCTGGCCGGCGGCGGCGCAGGCTTCTTCCAAACGATGCGGGTGCAGCTGCTCGGCCAGAAACTTGTCGGCCAGGCCTTGGTCCACCAACAGGTGCGGCGCCTTGGCCCCCCCGCGGATCAGCTCGCAGGCATCGTGCTGTGCCCACAGCGTGCGGTCGGCGCCGAGGTAGCCGCTGAACGCCTTCACACCCCACGGGCAATGCAGGGGCGCAGCAATAGGCGCAAAGGCCGAGACACTTTGGTAGAGCCCCGGGTTCTTCAGCGCCAGCGTCAACGCGCCGTGCCCGCCCATCGAATGCCCGAACAGGCCGACGCGGTCGGCGCGCGCGGCAAACTTCTGCAATACCAAGGCACGCAGCTCTTGCGCGATGTAGCTGCCCATGCGCCAGTACCGGGCCCATGGCGCTTGCGTCGCATCGAGGTAGAACCCCGCGGCGGTGCCGAAATCCCAGGCGGCGTCGGCGCCCTCGACGCCGGTACCGCGCGGACTGGTGTCGGGGGTGACCAACATCAGGCCGTGCTCGGCGGCGTGGCGCTGCGCGCCGGCCTTGATGGCGAAGGTCTCTTCGTTGCAGGTGAGCCCGGCCAGGTAGAACAGCACCGGCACCGGCCCGGCCTTCGCCTGCGGCGGCACGAAGACGCCGAACTTCATCGGCTGGCGGGTCTGCGACGACTCGTGCAGGTAGAAGCCTTGCACTCCGCCGAAGCAGGCGTGCTCGCTGAGCATCATCATCAGTACATCACCACGGAGCGAATCGACTCCCCGCTCTTCATCAGATCGAACCCCTTGTTGATGTCTTCGAGCTTCAAGCGGTGGGTGATCAGCTCATCAATGCGGATCTTGCCGTCCATGTACCAGTCAACGATCTTGGGCACGTCGGTGCGGCCGCGTGCGCCACCGAAGGCCGAGCCTTCCCACTTGCGCCCGGTCACGAGTTGGAAGGGTCGGGTGCTGATCTCGGCGCCGGCCTCGGCCACACCGATGATGATGCTGCGGCCCCAGCCCTTGTGCGTGCACTCCAGCGCCTGGCGCATGAGCTTGGTATTGCCCACGCACTCGAAGCTGTAGTCGGCGCCACCGTCGGTGAGCTGCTGAATCGCATCGACCACGTTCTCGGTGTCTTTCGGGTTGATGAAGTGCGTCATGCCGAACTGCCGCGCCATGGCTTCGCGCTCGGGGTTCAGATCGACGCCAATGATCTTGTCGGCTCCCACCATCTTGGCGCCCTGGATCACGTTGAGCCCGATGCCACCCAGGCCAAACACCACCACGTTGGCGCCGGCCTCGACTTTGGCGGTGAACAGCACCGCGCCCACGCCTGTCGTGACGCCGCAGCCGATGTAGCAGATGGTGTCGAAGGGCGCATCCTTGCGCACCTTGGCCACCGCGATCTCGGGCACCACGATGTAGTTGCTGAAGGTGCTGGTGCCCATGTAATGGAGCAGCGGTTTGCCGTTCAGCGAGAAGCGGCTGGTCGCATCGGGCATCAGGCCCTTGCCCTGGGTGCCACGGATCTGTTGGCACAGGTTGGTCTTGCGCGAGAGGCAAAACTTGCACTGCCTGCACTCGGGCGTGTAGAGCGGGATCACGTGGTCGTCTTTGCGCAAGGTGGTCACGCCAGGCCCGACATCCACCACCACGCCCGCACCTTCATGGCCCAGGATGGCGGGAAACAGGCCTTCAGGGTCGGCGCCCGAGAGCGTGTAGTAGTCGGTGTGGCAAATGCCAGTCGCCTTCACTTCGATCAGCACCTCGCCGGCCTTGGGGCCTTCGAGGTCGACGGTTTCGATGGTCAGGGCTTGGCCAGCTTTCCAGGCCACGGCGGCGCGCGTTTTCATGGGGTGAAGCTCCGAAGTGTGCAGGGGGAAGCGCGCACCTTACCGCGTTCGGCACCTGTCGTGCTGCATGGCGAAACGCATGAAACCACTGGCCGCACGCACGTGCCTTTGCACGCGTATATTGCGCTGCGCCCCACCCCACGGAGACACCCCATGAGCACTCGCGGCACCATGACCCAGATGACCATGCCCGACGGCGCCTCCATCGGCGTCTACCAGGTGCAGCCGCCAGGCGAGCGCAAGGGCGGCCTGGTGCTGATCCAGGAAATCTTCGGCGTGACCGAGCACATCAAGGAGCAGGCCGACCGCTACGCCGACCAGGGCTACGAGGTCTTGGCGCCGGCCTTGTATGACCGCGAAGCGCCGGGTCTGCAGGCGAGCTACGAGCCTGAAGACATGCAAAAGGCCATCAAGATTGCCCGCGAGCTGCACCCCTTCGCGCTGTCCGTCACCGACACCCAGGTCTGCATCAATACCCTCAAGGGCAAAGGCCCGGTCTTCATCACCGGCTACTGCTATGGCGGCACCGTCACCTGGGCTGCCGCCTGCCGGCTTGAAGGCCTGGCCGCGGCCTCGGGCTACTACGGCGGGCAGATCCCGGCGATGGTGAAAGACACACCCAAGTGCCCGACCATCTTGCACTTCGGCCGCCACGACGCCAGCATCCCGATGGAAGGCGTGGAAAAGGTGCAGGCCGCCCACCCCGACGTGCCGGTGTATGTGTACGAGGCCGGCCACGGTTTTAACTCCGACCGCCGCAAAGATTTCCACGCCGAAAGCGCACGGCTGGCCTTCGAGCGCACGCTGTCCCTGTTTGACTCCGCACGCTGACACGATGGCTTTCGCCGACAACCTCGGGCAGCTCGCCCCCATCACCCACCTCGCCGGTCTGCAACTGGCCGATGAGC
This sequence comes from Rhizobacter sp., assembly GCF_046595475.1. Classification (GTDB taxonomy): domain Bacteria; phylum Pseudomonadota; class Gammaproteobacteria; order Burkholderiales; family Burkholderiaceae_C; genus Rhizobacter. The sequence goes on along the minus strand of NZ_JBKJOQ010000051.1, from coordinate 21,169 downwards.
AGGGCGACATCGTGGCCACGCTTGCGAACAAACCGGGCCAGGCCGGCTCGGTGGCGGTGTATGCGGCGCTCGCCCAGCGCTTTGGCGCCATCACGGTGCAGGCCGCGCACGAAGGGCTGGCGCTGTACGCCGAGCACACCGCCGATGCGCGCGCCCACCCCGGCAAGCACCCCAACATCGACCGCCTGCTGGCGCTCATCGAAACGGGCAGCCGTTACGCCGTCAAGCTTTTGCCTAGCTGATTTCGCAGCAACCTCACGCCGTGCAAACATCGCGCGGCTCTGCTACCTTCCGCTCCCTGAAAACGCCCGAGGAGACAACCGCATGAGCGATTTACACGACCGCCTGCGCGCCCTGTCACCGGGGGTGCTGTCCGGCATGCGCCGTGGCCTGGAAAAAGAAAGCCTGCGCGCGCAGCCGAGTGGTGCACTGGCACTCACGCCCCACCCCGCTGGCATGGGCTCTGCGCTCACCCACCCGCACATCACCACCGACTTCAGCGAGTCGCAGATCGAGCTGGTCACCCGCGTGCACCTGAGCATCGAGGCCTGCCTTGAAGAGCTGACGCAAATCCATCAGGCGACTTACCACGCCCTGCGCGAAGCCGGCGACGAGATGCTGTGGGTGTCTAGCATGCCCTGCGACATGCCGACCGACGAGACGATACCCATAGGCCGCTACGGCAACTCGAACGTGGGCCGCGCCAAGAGCGTCTACCGCATGGGCTTGGCCCACCGCTATGGCCGGCGCATGCAGACCATCTCGGGCATCCACTACAACTGGTCGCTGCCCGATGCATCTGACGACGCCTACTTCGGGCTGATACGCAACTTCCGCCGTCATTCCTTCCTGCTGCTGTACCTCTTCGGCGCCTCGCCGGCGGTGGGTGCGAGCTTCGTGGCCGGCCGCCAGCACGAGCTGCAACCCTTGGCCGAGCAGACGCTGTACATGCCCCACGGCACCTCGCTGCGCATGGGCCGCCTGGGCTACCAGAGCGATGCGCAGGCCACGCTGGCGGTCAGCTACAACAGCCTCGCCAGCTACGGTGCTTCGCTGCAAGACGCGCTCACGCGGCCCTACCCAGCCTATGCAGCGGTGGGCATACACAACCCCGGCGGCGAGTACAACCAGCTCGCCACCAGCCTGCTGCAGATCGAGAACGAGTTCTACGGCACCATCCGCCCCAAGCGCGTGATCTTCCCTGGTGAGCGACCGCTGCACGCCCTGCGCGAGCGCGGTGTCGAATACGTCGAAGTGCGGTTGATGGACCTGAACCCCTTCGTGCCCATCGGCATCACCGCCGACACCATGCGCTTTCTTGACATCTTCTTGTTGCACTGCCTGCTGTCAGACAGCCCGCCCGACACGCCCGACGAGATTGCCGCCATCGGCCGCAACCAGCATCGCACCGCGGCACGCGGGCGCGAACCGGGCCTGAAGCTTGAGCGCGGTGACCAAGAGGTGACGCTGGTCGAATGGGGTGCGCAGCTGACCGCCGCCTGCGCGCCCATCGCCGCAGCACTTGACGCCACCTACGGCGGCGGCCACTACCAGGCCGCGCTGAGCAACGCACAGGCCACGCTGGCCGATGCCAGCATGACGCCTTCGGCGCGCGTGCTCGCGGCCATGGCGCAAGACTTCGGCAACTCGTTCCTGCGCTTCACGCAGGCGCAAAGCCGGCAGACCCAAGCGCAGCTGCTGGCACGGCCCTTCACGCCCGCGATGCAGGGGCACTTTCAAGAGATGGCGCGCACGTCTCTCGAGGCCCAGCAAGCAACCGAAGCCGCCGACACCATGCCCTTCGAGATCTACCGCCAGCAGTATTTGTCGCCGCAACGACTGGGCATGTAGGCCGCCGCTCACCTCCTCGGTCTGCGGCACCGGCTGACACGCACAAATCCGAAAAGCCGTGCTTTGTCCGCACACATCGGCCCATAACTTCTCACACATCCCGCTCCAATGGAGGGCATGTGGAAGCAGATCTTCACTGCAGGAATGTGCGTTTGGGCCGGAGTGGCGCAAGCCGATGCCGGGCTCACCGCGACCGAGACCCGCTGGCTCCAGCTGAGCTGGCCCGCCGTCGCTTATGCACGAGCACAGGGCCTGCCGCTCGACATCGTCGTACAGCCCCAGCCCACCCCAGGCCAGGCGCCGCTGGCCATGGCCTACATAGACGGGCGCTGCAAGCTGGTGCTCTCGATGCGCGGCAACCCCGACGCCCAGGCCACGCTCGATGACATTCCCCCCGCGCTGCTGACCCCGGTGGTTGAAGCGATGGCCGCCCACGAGCTAGGCCACTGCTGGCGCTACGTGCGCGGCGCGTGGCACACCGTGCCGGCCGGCTTTGCCACGGCAGGTAAGGCTTCTGAGCCCTCTGACAAGCTGCTTGCCGAGCAGCTGCGCGAGATGCAGCAGACGCGCCGTGAAGAAGGCTATGCCGACTTGGTCGGCCTGGCCTGGACGGCGCAGCAACATCCCGAGCGCTATGCCCAGGTGCACGCATGGCTGATGAAATTTCGCGACGAGCAGGCCCTGCCCGGCAGCCACCATGACACCGTCGCCTGGGTGCGCCTGGCGCCGCGGCCGCAGGCTTTTGGCGGCAGTGCCTCCAGCCTCTTCGACCAGGCCTGGCCGCTGTGGCAGCAAGGTTTGCGCGCCGGCGAATGAGCCAACCCGCGTAGGTTGACGCCCTCGGGCGAAGAGCAAGAGCGCAGCGATCGCTAGCCGCCACGCACTTATCGGTCAGCGCAGGTGCAAATTGGCCCCGCCGAAGAGGCCGATCAAGCCGATGGCAATCAGGTAGATGGCCACGATGTAGTTGAGCAGCTTGGGCATGACCAGGATCAAGATCCCAGCCAAGAGCGAGATGAGCGGGGTGAGGCTGAGCTGTAGGTTCATGGTGCGCAGGAGTCAATGGAGCCGGGTAGGCGGGAAACGGATGCTACCGGGTGGCGGCGTCCAGTGCATACTGGTCTTTTCCGCTCTTACCCACGTCATGGCCTCAACGCAAATTTTCAGGCACCAGGACTACGAACTCGTCTGCGGCGCCAAAGCCGTCGACAGCGGAAAGTTTGCGCCGACTCTGGTTGTTTCCAAGCAGGTCTGGCCTACCCGCCCGCGGGTAATCGCCTTGCAGCGGGCTGATTACCTGACGGAAGACAGCGCAATTGACGCGGCCTACAGCCAGGGCGTGGAGTGGGTGACGAACTTCGGTTAGGGCTTACACGTCGATGTTGGAGGCCCGCAACGCGTTGGCCTCGATGAATTCCCGACGCGGCTCTACCTCGTCCCCCATCAGCATGGTGAACACCCGATCGGCCTCAATCGCGTCGTCGATCTGCACCTTGAGCAGGCGGCGCACGTTCGGGTCCATGGTCGTTTCCCACAGCTGGGCCGGGTTCATCTCGCCCAGGCCCTTGTAGCGCTGGCGGCCCACAGCCGATTCGGCTTGCGTGAGCAGCCAAGCCATGGCTTGGCGGAAGTCACCTACCTTGGCTTCTTTCTGCTTCTCGCCTTCGCCGCGCTTGACGACGGCCTCGGCGCTGACCAAGCCCTTGAAGGTGAGGCCTGCGGTGCTGAGGGCATCGTAATCGGCGCCGTGCACGAAGTCGGCGGTGATCACACTGCTTTTCACGTTGCCGTGGTGCATGCGGCTGATGCGCAAGATGTGCTTGTCGGTGCGCGCGTCGAACTCGGCTGTGACTTCGGCGTTGTGCAAGGCGCCCTTCAAAGCGGTTGCCGAGGCCTCAGCGGCTTCTAGCGTGTCGAGGTCGAGTGCCAGGCCGTTGGCCATGGCGCGCAGGCCTTCCACGTCCATCCAGTTGCTCAGACGGTCGACCACGTTGTTGGCCACCACGTATTGACGGGCCAGCGTTTCCAGCGTTTCGCCTTGCAGGATCGCGCCACCCCTACCCGTTTCGAGCTTGGCGTCTTTGAGCGCCACCTTGAGCAGGTAGGCATCGAGCTCATGGCCGTCTTTGAGGTACTGCTCTTCCTTGCCAAGCTTCACCTTGTAGAGCGGCGGCTGGGCGATGTAGATGTGGCCGCGCTCCACGATCTCGGGCATTTGCCGGTAGAAGAAGGTGAGCAGCAGGGTGCGGATGTGCGCGCCGTCTACGTCGGCGTCGGTCATGATGATGATGCGGTGGTAGCGCAGCTTGTCGAGGTTGTATTCCTCGGTGCCTATGCTGGTGCCCAGAGCGGTGATCAGCGTGACGATTTCATTGCTGCTGAGCAGGCGCTCGAAGCGGGCACGCTCCACATTCAAGATCTTGCCGCGCAAGGGCAGGATCGCCTGGAACTTGCGGTCGCGACCTTGCTTGGCCGAGCCGCCGGCGGAGTCGCCCTCGACGATGTAGATCTCGCACAACGCGGGGTCTTTTTCCTGGCAGTCGGCCAGCTTGCCGGGCAGACCCATGCCGTCGAGCACGCCTTTTCGACGCGTCATTTCCCGAGCCTTGCGTGCAGCCTCACGGGCGCGAGCCGCCTCCACAATCTTGCCGCAGATGATCTTGGCGTCGATCGGGTGCTCGAGCAGGTACTCGCTGAGGGCGCGGCTCACCACGTCTTCTACCGGGCCGCGCACTTCGCTGCTCACCAGCTTGTCTTTGGTCTGGCTGGAGAACTTGGGCTCGGGCACCTTCACACTCAGCACGCAGCACAAGCCTTCGCGCATGTCGTCGCCCGTGACTTCGACCTTGGCCTTTTTGGCGAACTCGTTGTCTTCGATGTACTTGTTGATGACGCGTGTCATCGCGGCGCGCAGACCGGTCAGGTGGGTGCCACCATCACGCTGCGGGATGTTGTTGGTGAAGCACAGCACGTTTTCGCTGTAGCCGTCGTTCCACTGCATGGCCACGTCAGTGGTGATGGTCGTGCCTTGGTCACTGTTCTTCTCGCCCATGGCACCGAAGACGGTGGGGTGCAGCACCTTTTTGCCGGTGTTGATGAATTCGACGAAGCCTTTCACGCCGCCGGCAAAGGCAAAGGTGTCTTCCTTGTTGTTGCGCTCATCGACCAGGCGGATCTTCACGCCGTTGTTGAGGAAGCTCAGCTCGCGCAGCTTCTTGGCGATGATGTCGTAGTGAAAATCAATGTTGGAGAAAATTTCCAGGTCGGGCAAGAAGTGCACCTCGGTGCCGCGCTTTTCGGTGTCACCAATCACCTTCATGGGTGACACCTCGAAGCCATCACGCTGCTCCAGCTGGCGCTCTTGCGGTATGCCTTGCTTGAACTCCATGAAATGCGTCTTGCCATCGCGGCGCACCGTGAGGCGCAGCCACTTCGACAGACCATTCACGCAGCTCACACCCACGCCGTGCAGGCCGCCCGAAACTTTGTAGCTGTTCTGGTTGAACTTGCCGCCAGCGTGCAGCTCGGTCAGCGCAATCTCGGCAGCACTGCGCTTGGGCTCGTGCTTGTCGTCCATCTTCACACCGGTGGGGATGCCGCGGCCGTTGTCAGTGACGCTGATGGAGTTGTCGGAATGGATGGTGACGACGATGTCGTCGCAATGGCCCGCCAGCGATTCGTCGATGGAGTTGTCGACCACCTCGAACACCAGGTGGTGCAGGCCCGTGCCGTCTGAGGTGTCACCGATGTACATGCCGGGGCGTTTGCGCACCGCCTCCAGGCCTTCCAGGATCTGGATGCTGCCTTCGCCATAAGCGGCGCTCTGGGCGGCATCTTCAACGGCCTTGGCGGCCTTTTTTGCGTCGTCGTCGGGGAGGTTTTGCAGGTCACTCATCGCGGTTTCGGGCTCACTGTGTGGGGTTCGCAGCAGGAACTGCGGGCCCCTTCAAAACGCTGAAGCGGGCCGGCGGCCCGCTTGGTACTTAAGGTCGGAGGCGACGCGCTAAATGCGCATCGGCATCACGACGTACTTGAAACCGGCTTGCTCAGGCACGGTGATCAAGACGCTGGAGTTGGTGTCTTGCAGCTCGAGCTTGACCATCTCGACGCTCATGTTGGCCAGCGCATCCATCAGGTAGGTGACGTTAAAGCCGATCTCAATCGCGTCGCCGCCGTAATCGATCTCGAGCTCTTCTTTCGCCTCTTCCTGCTCGGCATTGCTTGATGCAATGCGCAAGGTGCCGGGCTCGATGTTGACGCGCACGCCCTTGAACTTCTCGCTGGTGAGAATGGCGGCGCGCTGGAGACTGGCCAACAGCGGTGCACGGCCCAGCGTCACAGTGTTCTTGTGGTTCTTCGGGATCACGCGGTTGTAGTCGGGGAACTTGCCTTCGACCAGCTTGGTCACGAACTCCATTCCACTGAAGCTGAACTTGGCCTGGTTGCCGGCAAAGCGCATTTCGATGGCGCTGTCGCCGCTTTCCTTTTCGTCCTTCAGCAACCGCTGCAGCTCAAGCACCGTCTTGCGCGGCAAGATGACCTCTTGCTTGGGAATTTCGACATCGAGCGTGGCCTGCGCCAGCGCCAGGCGGTGGCCGTCGGTTGCGACCAGCGTCAAGCTCTTGCCTTCGGCCACGAACAAAATGCCGTTGAGGTAGTAGCGGATGTCATGCACCGCCATCGCGAAGTGCACCTGGTTGATCAGCAGCTTGAGCGTCTTTTGCGGCACGCTGAACATAGGGCCGAAATCAGCGGCCTCTTGCACCAGCGGGAAATCGTCGCTCGGCAGTGTCTGCAGTGTGAAGCGGCTCTTGCCACCTTGCAGCGTCAGCTTGCTCTGGTTGGCGCTGAGGCTCACGACCTGGTCGGCCGGTAGCGACCGCAGGATGTCGATCAGCTTGCGCGCACCCACCGTGGTGCTGAAGTTAGTGGCGTCGCCATCGAGCTCGGCCACGGTGCGCACCTGGATCTCAAGGTCGCTGGTCGTGAACTCAATCTGCGAGCCGGTCTTGCGGATCAGCACGTTGGCCAGGATGGGCAAGGTGTGCCGGCGCTCGACGATGCCAGCGACAGCTTGCAAAGCGCTCAGTACTTTTTCTTGTGCTGCCTTCAAGACAATCATGTGAACCTCTTAATTTAGTCGTATTAGTAGAGGACGACGTTTTCTGTGGAGAACGCCATTTTCCCCTTTTCCATCAACCGCTTATCTTGCCGTGAACCCTGTGCGCGAATGAGCCAGAAACCCGGGAGCCACAGACAACAACTTTGAACAAGTGATGAAGGCTGTGGACAGCTTGCAAGTTGTCATGAAGTTGTCCCCAGGCTTGTGACTTGACATGTTGCGCGTCAACCCTTGAGGGTTTGCTCCAACACGTGCAGCTGTTGGTTGAGCTCGGTGTTCTTCTGCCGCTCGGCGGCAATCTTGCGCACCGCATGCAGCACCGTGGTGTGGTCGCGCCCACCGAAGAGCTCGCCGATCTCGGGCAGGCTCTTCTGCGTCATTTCCTTGGCGATGTACATGGCGATCTGGCGCGGCCGTGCAATGCTGGCCGGGCGCTTCTTGCTGTACATGTCGGCCACCTTGATCTTGTAGAAGTCGGCCACAGTCTTCTGGATGTTTTCCACCCCAACCTGGCGGTTTTGGATCGACAACAGGTCTTTCAGCGCCTCACGGGCGAGCTGGATGTTGATGTCTTTCTGCGAGAAGCGGGAGTAGGCCAGGATCTTGCGCAGCGCGCCTTCGAGCTCACGCACATTGGCACGCACGTTCTTGGCGACGAAGAAGGCCACGTCTTCGGGCATGGGCGTGCCCTCGAGGTCGGCCTTGCGCATCAGGATGGCCACGCGCATCTCCAGCTCGGGTGGCTCTATGGCCACCGTAAGGCCGGCGTCAAAGCGCGAGGTGAGGCGCTCGTCGATGTCCACCAACCCCTTGGGGTAGGTGTCGCTGGTCATGATGATGTGGGCCTTCTTGGCCAGCAATGCTTCGAAGGCGTTGAAGAACTCTTCTTGCGTGCGTTCCTTGCCGGCGAAGAACTGCACGTCGTCGATCAGCAGCAGGTCGAGCTGGTGGTATTTGGCCTTGAGCTCGTCGAAGGTCTTGCGCTGGTAGTTTTTCACCACGTCGGTGATGAACTGCTCAGCATGCAGGTAAAGCACGCGGGCATCGCTGCGGTCGGCCAGCAGGGCGTTGCCCACCGCATGCACGAGGTGGGTCTTGCCCAGGCCCACGCCGCCATAGATGAACAAAGGGTTGTACATCTGGCCAGGGGCGCCCGCCACATGCAGCGCAGCGGTGCGGGCCATCTGGTTGGCGCGGCCGGGCACGAGGGTGTCGAAGGTCAGGGCCGGGTTCAGGCGATGGCGCGGCAGGTTCGCAGCGTTGGTGTCGCCCGACAGACGCGCCGAGGTGGGTGAGTTCGGCGACGAGCCGTTGCTGTGGCCGTTTCCATGGCCATTCAGCGCATGGGCCAGCGGTACAGCGCCGCTGGCGCGAACGGGCATGGTGGGCACGCGAATGGTCGTGGCATCGCGTGCGGCGAGCGTCAGGTCTAGCCGCACCGGTTTGCCGGCCAGCTCGCTCAGCACCGCCTCGATGCGGCTGGCGTACTGGTTGCGGATCCAGTCGAGCTTGAATCGGTTGGGCACACGCAGAGACGCCACCGCCCCGTCGCTGCCTTCGTCGGTGACGTCGGCGGCAGGCAGGGGGCGGATCCAGGTGTTGAATTGTTGTTCGGGCAACTCCGCGGCGAGTCGTTCGCAGCCACGTTGCCAGAGATCAGCGCTCATATTGTGGAAAAGTCTTCTTGGAGCGGCGGGATTCTACGTCGCCACCGATGGGAAAGACGCGGTTATCCACAGTTTTGAGGAATGGGTCAATCCCCGTGCGCAGGCGCATGCTGCCGTGCAACTCTTTGACTTTGCAGGGGGTTTTTGGTGTAATAGTGGGTTTCCCGGAGCCCTTTCGGGGACGCTGCTCATTGCAGTGGACAGCAGACCGACAGGAAAGCGGCGGGGACGCCAGCCTCCGTTCAGCAGGATAGATCATGAAACGCACTTACCAAGCCTCCAAGACCCGCCGCGCCCGCACCCACGGCTTCCTCGTCCGCATGAAGACCCGCGGTGGTCGCGCCGTGATCAACGCACGCCGCGCCAAGGGCCGCAAGCGCCTGGCCGTCTGAGGCCGGCGCCGCAGCGCCTTCCCGGCCGCGCCGTGATCGGTCGCATCGTGCGATCCGTCGATTTCGAACGCGTGCTGGGCGCTCCCATCCGAGCCCGCAGCGCTCACTTCGCGGTGCACTATCTCGAAGCTCGCCCGAGCCTGCCTGCAAAGCCTCGCCCAAAGGCGCTTTTCTCGGAGTTGTCAACAGGCCAGGCACCTGAACCGGGCATGGCTGTGGATGACTCTGATCCAGGAGCCTGTTGGTTGGGGGCCGTGGTGCCCAAGCGCCATGCGCGCCGCGCCGTGACGCGCACCTTGCTCAAGCGGCAAATTCGCAGCATCGCCGTGGCCCAGCCCGGCTTGGCACATGGCCTGTGGGTGGTGCGGCTGCGCTCGCCGTTCGACCGTACCGCCTTTCCAAGTGCTGCGTCTGATGCCTTGCGTGCCTGCGCCGGCCTAGAGCTGGCGGGTGTGTTGGCCGATGCGGCCCGCCGCGTGGCGCGCTGATCGCCACCCGACTGCACCGCACGATGCTCCGCTTGCTTGTGTCTCTGCCCCGGCGATTACTGATCGCCGTGGTGCGGGCTTACCGCTTCTTTCTCAGTCCCTGGCTGGGCAGTGCCTGCCGCTTCGAGCCCACTTGTTCGGCCTATGCCCTGCAGGCCTTGCAGCAGCATGGTGCGGCGGCGGGCAGCTACCTCACCCTGCGCCGCCTGGCGCGTTGCCACCCCTGGTGCGAAGGCGGGCACGACCCGGTGCCTGCGTCGCCGGGCGATCTGTTCTCTCACCTTTCCCCCTCTCGCGAAAAGACTTCCTCATGACCGATATGCGCCGCACCCTGCTGTGGGTGGTGTTCTTGATGTCGCTGGTTCTCCTCTGGGATGGCTGGAACAAATACAACGGCCACCCGTCGATGTTCAGCCCGACGCCGGTGAGCAGCAAGCCGGCAACGGCACTTGGTTCGACCGCCTCGTCATCCTCCGCGCAGACTTCAGGGGTGGCCGGCACAGCCGAGGCGGCTGGGACGCCCATCGCGTCTGAAAAAATCACGGTGGCAACCGATTTGCTGAAAGCAACGCTCGACAGCAAGGGCGGGGATCTCGTTCGCTTGGAGTTGCTCCAACAACAAGAAAAGCACGAAACAGGGGTCATGGATCGCCTGTTCGAGTTGCTCAAAGGCGGCGCCAGCAAAGATCAAGCCGCGCAGCCAACCAAGAACGTTGTGCTTTTCGATCAGACGAGCGATGGAGACTACATCGCACAGACGGGCCTGTGGCCCACTGCCCAGGGGCGCGGTGCCAGCCAATTGCCGGAGCATCACACCTTGATGCGCGTAATGCCGGGTGAGCGTGAATTGAAGGGCGACGCCAAACAGCTGCAGGTGCGTTTTGAGTCACCTGTGAGCGGGGGTGTCAGATTGGCCAAGACCTACACGTTCACTCGTGGCGACTATGTTGTCGACGTGAAGCACGAGGTGACCAATGACGCCGGTGTGGCGCTGAGCCCAGGCCTCTACTTGCGCTTGTTGCGGCATGGGCACGCTGTTTCTGGTGGAACGAGCCTGGACAGCACGTTCACCGGGCCAGCGATTTACACAGACGCCGCCAAGTTCCAGAAGATCGAGTTCAAGGACATCGACAAGGACAAAGCTGAATTCAACAAGACCGCCGACAACGGCTGGGTCGCAATGGTTCAGCACTATTTCGCCTCGGCTTGGCTTGTTGCGGGCAAACAGCCGCGGGAGTTTTCCGTGGGCAAAGTGGAAGGCTCCAACAACGAATACTCGGTGGGCATGTTTCTACCGCTGGGTGAAATTTCACCGGGGGCGACCAAGACGCTGGACGCCAAACTCTTTGCAGGCCCGGAAGAAGACAAGCGACTGAAAGCGCTGAGCGACGTGGCCCCAAATCTCGATCTGGTGAGAGATTACGGGCGGCTGACCATACTGGCGACGCCGTTGTTTTGGCTCTTGACGCAAATCCATACCTTGTTGGGCAACTGGGGCTGGTCCATCGTCGCGCTGGTGGTGCTATTGCGCATTGCCTTCTACTGGCTCAATGTCAGCGCCTACCGCTCTATGGCCAAGATGAAGGCCATCAACCCCAAGGTCATGGAGATGCGCGAACGGTTGAAAGACAAGCCGCAGCAGATGCAGCAAGAGATGATGCGCATCTACCGCGAAGAAAAGGTCAACCCGCTGGGTGGCTGCCTGCCCATCCTCGTGCAAATGCCCTTCTTCATCGCCCTTTACGGCACGCTGTTGTCCAGCGTTGAAATGCGAAACGCGCCCTGGATAGGCTGGATCACCGACCTCTCGGCCAAAGACCCATATTTCATCTTGCCGCTCTTGATGACGGCGTCGAGTCTGCTTCAGACCTGGCTCAACCCCACGCCGCCAGACCCCATGCAGGCCCGCATGATGTGGATCATGCCGCTGGTGTTCTCGGTGATGTTCTTCGGGTTCCCGGCCGGGCTGGTGCTGTACTGGTTGACCAACAACATCCTCGCGATTGCCCAGCAGTGGGTCATCAACAAGCAGTTAGGCGTGCTCGGCAAATAGGCATCGCGCAGCGGCTCGCCGACAATCGCCGGCACCATGCTGCCGCGCCACCACCAGCCCATTGTTGCCATCGCCACCGCGGCTGGCCGCGGCGCGGTGGGCATTGTTCGCGCCTCGGGGCGCGACCTGCATTTGCTGATAGCGGCCGTCTGCGGCCAGACGCTGAAACCGCGCCATGCGAGCTACCTGCCGTTCGTGGACGCGCAAGGCCAGCCCATCGACGTGGGGCTGGCCATCCATTTCCCCGGCCCGCACTCGTACACCGGTGAAGACGTGCTCGAGCTGCAGGCCCACGGCGGCACGGTGGTGTTGCAGCTGCTGCTCGCGCGCTGCCTCGAAGCCGGCCAGGGCCTTGGCCTGCGCCTCGCCGAACCCGGCGAGTTCACCGAGCGCGCTTACCTCAACGACAAGCTCGATCTGGCGCAAGCCGAAGCGGTGAGCGATCTGATCGACGCCAGCACCGAAGCCGCCGCACGCTCGGCCAGCCGCTCGCTCACCGGGGCCTTCTCCAGCGAGATCGACGGCCTGCGCGGGCGCCTGGTCAAGCTGCGCATGCTGGTCGAGGCAACGCTCGATTTCCCCGAAGAAGACATCGACTTTCTGCAGAAGGCCGACGCGCGTGGCCAGCTCGACACCATCGCCACTCAGGTCGACACCGTGCTCGACCGTGCACGCCAGGGGGCCTTGCTGCGCGAAGGCATACAGGTGGTGCTGGCCGGACAGCCGAATGTGGGCAAGAGCTCGCTGCTGAATGCGTTGGCGGGCGCTGAGCTCGCCATCGTCACGCCGATTCCCGGCACCACGCGCGACAAGGTCAGCCAGACCATCCAGATCGAAGGCGTGCCGCTGCATGTGATCGACACGGCCGGGCTGCGTGAGGCCGGCGATGAGGTCGAGCGCATCGGCATTGCCCGCAGCTGGGACGAAATCGCCCGTGCCGATGCCGTGCTGTTCCTGCACGACCTCACGCGCTGGGGCGAGGCGGCTTACGAAACCGGCGAAGCGCTGATTGCGCAACGCCTGGCACCGTTGGGCGAGCGCGTGCTGCACGTGTTCAACAAAAGCGACCTCGCCTCAGCGGTGACCGCGCCAGGCCTTGTCTTGTCTGCCACAACGGGCTCGGGCCTCGCTGATTTGCGGCAGACCTTGTTGAGGCTCGCCGGCTGGCACGCTCAGCCCGAAGGCCTTTTCATCGCACGGGCGCGCCACGTGCACGCCTTGCAGCGCACGCGCGCGCACCTGCATGCCGCGCAAGCCCAGGCAGCATCGCGCGAGCCCGCGCTCGACCTGCTCGCCGAAGAGCTGCGCCTGTCGCACAACGCGCTGTCCGAGATCACCGGCGAGTTCACGCCTGACGATTTGTTGGGCGAAATCTTCAGCCGCTTTTGCATTGGGAAGTAAGCCGCGCTTGGTCCCTTGCATCCACGGTTGTGGTGCACCCCCCGCGCGCCGATAATCCAGCGACGCGGGGCGTCTCAGCCCGCGCCCTCTCACTCCCCGGCCAAGACCCATCATGGACTTCAACGAACTGGTTCAAGCCATTCAGACGCTCAACACCGAAGATGCGTTTCGTGCGCGGCTCAACGCCGAGCAGTGGCGCACCATCGGCCCCTACCTCACGCAGCACGACGTGAGGGCGGGTGACTTGGTCATCAAGCAGGGCGACAGCGACCGCAGCATGTATTTCCTGGGTCGCGGCTCGCTGCAGGTGTTCATGACGGGCGGGCCCCCTGGCAGCAACCGCATCGCCATACTGCGCCCGGGCTCGGTGGTCGGCGAGCCCGGCCTTTTCATTGATGGGCCGCGTACCGCGAGCGTCGAAGCCATGGTGCCGTCCATCATCTGGGCCCTGCGCGGGCCGCGCCTGGAAGAGCTGGCGCAACGTTCCCCGGCGTTGGCCCTGGAACTGGTGCGTGCCGCGGGTGGCGTCATGGCCGCCCGCATGCGCGCCAACATGACCAAGCAGACGCCGACCACCTGACGGCAGTAGCGGTTCAAGACACGGGAGTGTCGCTTTCAGCCAGGTGTTGCTGCGCGTTCCAACAAGCAGAACAACGTGTCCCCTACGTGACTCGGTGTAACGGGAAAGTCCGCTCGCAGGCGGGTTGAGGCCACGGCTACCCTTGGCCACGACCGTGCGCGCACGTGCGTCCGAAATCAAACATCTGGAGATATACACATGCAGTTCCATACATCCATGCGCTTGGCAACTCTGGCCGGCAGCATCCTTTTGGCCTCGTGCGGGGGCAGCGACAACCCTGCCCCCGCGCCGGCGCCTGAAGAAACACGCGCCCAGGACACGCGCACCTTCACCGCCACTGCCGCGACCACCTTTGCGGCCATGACGCCGCTGGCCGGTGCCACGCAAGGCGCCATCGACACCCTCAACAACACCAGCCGCTGGTCGGGTGTGTTGGATGGCGCGGCCTATAACATCGAGGTGCCGCAGAACTGGAATGGTCAGCTGGTGATGTATGCGCACGGTTACCGTGGCACTGGGGCCCCGCTCACGGTCTCTAATCCGACGATCCGGCGCTACCTGATCGAAAACAACTTTGCATGGGCCGCATCGAGCTACAGCAAGAATTACTACGATGTGCGTGCCGGTGTGGAAGATACCAATGCGCTGGCCTTGGCGTTCACCCAGATCGCTACCGCCAACTCCCGGCCGCTGAGTGCGCCGAGCAAGATTTTCATCACCGGCCACTCGATGGGTGGTCACATCACCGCGGCAGCCATTGAAGACGAGGCCTACGCCACGGCGCGCCACAAGGTGCGCTACAGCGGCGCGGTGCCCATGTGCGGCGTGGTGGGCGACACCGAGCTGTTCGACACCTTTGGTGCTATCCAAGTCGCAGCGCAGACGGTGGCCGGCCTGCCAAGCTACCCGACCGCCAAGTGGTCGGAAATCGCGCCGCTCGTCACGAGCACGCTGTTCGCTACCTTCCCCAGTCCGGTCACGCCGAGCGCGCAGATCACGATGACGACAACCGGCCAGAACTTCAAGGCCGTGCTGAAGAACCTCACCGGTGGCGCCCGGCCGCTGTTTGACCAAGGCCTGCAGTTTGGGGGCAGCTTTGCCTCGGCCTATGGCGCACTCGGTGGAGACGGCACCATCTCCGGCATCCTGAACAAGCAAGGCATCGACACCAACGCCTTCACCTACAAGATTGACGGAGATGCCACCGCTTCGGCGGCCATCAATACGCTGGCACTCAAGCAAACCGCTGCAGCCGATGCCAACCGGCTGCGTACCGACGGCCTGCGCTGGATTCCCAAGGCCAATGGCGAATTCAAGATTCCGGTGGTTTCCATCCACACGCTGGGCGACTTGTTCGTGCCCTTCAGCATGGAGCAGATCTACCAGAAACGCGTGGCCGCCAAAGGCAACAGCGCTTACCTGGTGCAGCGTGCCATCCGTGGGGCGAGTCATTGCGACTTCACCAATGCCGAGCAGGTTGCCGCCTTTGACGCGATGATCCAATGGGAGGCTCACGGCGCCGCTTCCAAGCCGGCGGGCGACGATGTGGTGACCGCAGCGACGGTGGCCGCATCCAGCTACGGTTGCACCTTCACTGTCAACACGCTCGGCCAAGACGACGCCGGCGGCACCGCCAGTCTGCTGCGCCCCACCGTGGCCGCGGTGGCGCCCTGCCCTTGAGGCTAGGCGATATTTCTTAAGATGTTCCAAGGGGCCTTCGGGCCCCTTTTTTATGCCGCCGCTAAAGGCTCCCGAGCAGCTTGCCTTCAGCGAGCGAGAGGGCTTCCGGCAAGCCTGACAACACCAAGGTGTCACCGGCCCTTAGCACCAGTGCGTCTTCCGGCTTGGTCACGGCGCCGCTCGCGCGCCGCACCGACACCACCGTCACCCCTACCGCATGCAGCGCCAGGTTGGCCAGAGGCTGGCCGAGGCTCGCCGCCGCGGGTGGCAGGCTCACGCTGCGAAGGCGTGCCTGCTGCAGGTCGTCGACGGTGTCGTCGTCGGCGCCGTGAAAGTAGCCGCGCAGCAGGCTGTATCGCGCATCGCGCTGGTCTTGCACCACGCGGATCACGCGACGCATCGGCACGCCCACCAGCGCGAGCGCATGGCTGGCCAGCATCAGCGAGCCTTCAATGGCTTCGGGCACCACCTCGGTGGCGCCGGCAGCCTGCAGGCGCTCGATGTCAGAGTCGTCGATGGTGCGCACCACCACCGGGACCTTGGGCGCGTGTTCCTGCACCAGGTGCAGGATCTTCAGTGCCGAGGGTGTGTCGTGGTAGCTGACCACCACCGCGCTCGCGCGCGCCAGGCCGGCGGCCATCAGGCTCTGCAGGCGCGCGGCGTCGCCGAACACCACGCTCTGCCCGGCGGCAGCAGCCTGCCGCACGCGGTCAGGGTCAAGGTCAAGCGCCATGTAGGGGATGCGCTCACCATCGAGCAGGCGCGCCAGGTTTTGCCCGCTGCGGCCATAGCCGGCAATGATGATGTGGGCCTCGGTGTTGATGGCGCGCTTGGCGATCGAGGTCATGGCCACCGATTGCATCAGCCAGTCGTTGGCCGACAGGCGCATCACGATGCGGTTGCTGTACATCACGATGAACGGCGTGGCCAGCATCGACAGCACCATGCTCGCGAGCACCGGGCTTTGCAGATAGGGGGGCAACAGGTTTTCTTGGGTGGCCAGGGTCAGCAACACGAAGCCGAACTCGCCCGCCTGCGCCAGGTAGAGGCCGGTGCGCAAGGCCACGCCGGTGGCGGCGCCAAAGAGCTTGGCCAGCGCGGCCACCAGCACGAACTTGAAGACCACCGGCACCATGCTCAGCACCAGCACCAGCGGCCACTGCGCGAGAATGATCTCGCCATCGAGCTTCATGCCGATGGTGATGAAGAACAGGCCCAGCAGCACATCATGGAAGGGCCGGATGTCGGTCTCCACCTGGTGCTTGTATTCGGTCTCGGCGATCAGCATGCCGGCCACGAACGCACCCAGCGCGAGAGACAGGCCCGCGTGCTCCGTCAGCCAGCTCAGGCCCAGCGTGACCAGCAGCAGGTTGAGGATGAACAGCTCTTCGCTCTTGCGCCGCGCCACCAGCGTGAGCCACCAGCGCATCACGCGCTGACCGCCCACCAGCAGCACCGTGATCAGGGCCGCCGCCTTCAGCGACGCGAACGCGAGTTCTCGCAGCAGCGCTTCAGGCGAAGACCCCAGGGCCGGGATCAGCACCAGCAGCGGCACCACGGCCAGATCTTGAAACAACAGCACGCCCATCACGCGGCGCCCGTGCTCGCTCTCTAACTCCAGGCGCTCGGCCATCAGTTTGACCACGATGGCGGTGCTGCTCATGGCCAGCGCCCCACCCAATGCCACGGCGCTTTGCCAGCTCAAGCCCCAGCTGCGCCCGGCCAGGCTGAAGACCCAGGCCAAGCCGGCATTGCCGAGCACGGCCACCAGGATGGTGACCGTGACCTGGCTCAGCCCGAGGCCGAACACCAGGTTGCGCATGCTTTTGAGCTTGGGTAGGTTGAACTCGAGCCCGATGACGAACATCAGGAACACCACGCCGAACTCGGCCAGGTAGGTGACGCCGGACGAGTCTTTCGCCAGCGCCAGTGCATTCGGGCCGATCAGCACTCCCACGGCGAGGTAGCCCAGCATGGGCGGCAGGCGCAGCGAGCGGCACACCACGACACCGGCCACCGCGGCGATCAAGTACAGCAAGACGAGTTCGAGGGTGGAGACCATGGACAAGCGCGTCGAGCGCAAGCGGCGTGCCTACAATCGCCGCATCCTACTGGACGATCCCCCTCGGACGATCCGCGACGTGTCCTCCAAACTTCCCCGCACCACCCCCTTCGATGCCGAGCGCGCGCTGCAGCTCGCGCGCGATACCTTCGACATCGAAGCCAAGGCCTTGCTGGGCTTGAAGGCGCGCCAGGGGCCCGAGTTTGCGCATGCGGTGAAGGCCATGCTGGGCTGCAGCGGCCGCGTGGTGGTGATGGGCATGGGCAAGAGCGGCCATGTAAGCCGCAAGATTGCCGCCACGCTCGCCTCCACCGGCACGCCGGCCATGTTCGTACACCCCGCCGAAGCGAGCCACGGCGACCTGGGCATGGTGACGCGCGGCGATGTGGTGTTGGCCATTTCAAACTCCGGCGAGGTCGACGAGCTCACCGCCATCCTTCCCGCGCTCAAGCGCTTGGGTGTGACCCTGGTGGCCATGACCGGTCGCCCCGACTCCACGCTTGCGCAGCACGCTGACATCACGCTCAACAGTGCCGTCGACGAAGAAGCCTGCCCACTCAAACTGGCGCCCACAGCCAGCACCACCGCCCAGATGGCGCTAGGCGATGCGCTCGCCGTGGCGCTGCTCGATGCACGCGGCTTCCGCGAAGAAGACTTTGCGCGCTCGCACCCTGGTGGCAGCCTGGGCCGCAAGCTGCTCACCCACGTGCGCGACGTGATGCGCAGCGGCGAGCTGGTGCCCAGCGTGACCACCGACACGCCCTTCGTCGAAATGATGCGCGAGATGACCAAGAAGGGCCTGGGCGCCACGGCCATCACCGACCCGCAAGGCCACGTCAAAGGCATCTTCACCGACGGCGACTTGCGCCGTTGCGTGGAGCAAGGGCGCGACCTGCGCAGCCTGGTGGCGGCCGACGTGATGTACACCCACCCCCGCACCATCCGCCCCGACGTGCTCGCGGTGGAGGCGGCCGACCTGATGGAAGCGCACCGCATCACCAGCGTGCTGGTCGTCGACGCGCAAGGCAAGCTCGTGGGGGCGCTCAACTCCAACGATCTGATGCGCACGAAGGTCATCTGATGCGGCCGATCACGCCGGTGCTCAGCTTCGCACCCGAGTTGCTGCTGCAGGCGCAAGCCGTGCGTGCTGCCATCTTCGATGTCGACGGCGTGCTCACCGATGGGCGCATCTACCTGAGCGAGCGCGGTGAAGAGTTCAAGGCCTTCAGCACGCTCGACGGCCACGGCCTGAAGCTGTTGGCACAAGGCGGCATCACCCCCATCGTCATCACCGGCCGCGACTCGCCGGCCGTGCGCCGCCGCGTGGCCGACCTCGGCATCGCGCATGCGGTCTACGGCGCGCAAGACAAGCTTGCTGCAGCCGTTGACCTGCTGGCGCAACTGCAGCTCGGCTGGGATGCGATCGCCGCCATGGGCGACGACTGGCCCGACCTGCCCTTGATGGCACGCGCCGCGTTCGCCTGCGCTCCCGCCAACGCGCATGCGGAAGTCAAAGCGGTCGCCCACCACGTCACCACCGCGCCTGGTGGCTACGGCGCAGCGCGTGAGTGCTGCGACCTGCTGCTCACCGCCCATGGCCGCTATGCACTGCTGCTGCGCAGCCACCTCGTGACGCTCGATGGACGTTCCTGAAGTCCTCGGCCTCGAAGATCCCGCGGTGCTGGCCGCCCCGGCCGCGCCATCGGCGGCCCACCGCGGGAAGCAGCCGTGGCGCTGGCGCGTGCTGGAAGTGGTGTCGTCTTACCTGCCGCTGCTGCTGATGACGGTGCTTGCGCTTGGCACTTGGTGGCTGGTGAAGAACACGCCGCTCGCCGGCGAGGCCCGCGCAGCCGTGCCGCTGCAGCATGAGCCCGACTACGAGATGCGCAACTTTGCCGTGCAGCGTTTCACGCCGCAAGGGCCGCTGCGCGCGCAGATCGAAGGCGACTTGCTGCGCCACTTCCCAGACACCGACACGGTCGAGATCGACAACGTGCGACTGCGCGCCGTCGGCCCCGATGGCCGCGTGACGTTGGCCACCGCGCGCCGCGCCATTGCCAACGGTGCCGCCACCGAAGTGCAGCTGCTCGGCGGCGCCGAAGTCGTGCGTGTAGCCATGGGCAACGAAGAGGCGATCAACTTCCGCAGCGAGTTTTTGCATGCCTTCCTCGACACCGAGCGCGTGCGCTCGCACCTGCCGGTGACCGTCACGCGCGGTGCGACCGAGGTGCGGGCCGATGGCATGGAGTACAGCCACCTCGACCGGCTGATCAAGTTAGGCGGGCACATGCGCGCGAGCTTTTTGCCCAAGGCCAAACCATGACCTCGCCCTTGCTCTTCGTCACCGGCGCTTCCAGCGGCATCGGCCAGGCGCTGGCCTTGCGCTTCTACCGTGCAGGCTACCGCCTCGCGCTGGTGGCGCGCCGCGCGGGCGAAGTGCAAGCCTGGGCGCAGGCAAACAATCTCGATGCAGCCCGCTACGCCGTCTACGGAGCCGACGTGCGCGACATCACCAGCATCACTGGTGCCGGCCAGGCCTGCATTGCCGCGCAAGGCCTGCCCGATGTGGTCATCGCCAATGCCGGGATCAGCATCGGCATGAACACCGCGGTGCTCGAAGACATCGAGGTCATGCGCCTCACCTACGAGACCAACAACATTGGCCTGGCCGCCACATTCCAGCCCTTCGCCGCGCCGATGCGTGCGCGCCGCTCGGGCACGCTGGTAGGCATCGCAAGCGTGGCCGGCATCCGCGGCCTGCCCGGGCACGGGGCCTATTGCTCCAGCAAGGCTGCCGTCATCGCCTACTGCGAAAGCCTGCGCGGCGAGATGAGGTCAAGCGGCGTGAAGGTCGTGACCCTCGGCCCCGGCTACGTCGCCACGCCGCTCACCAGCAAAAACCGCTACAGCATGCCCTTCCTGATGCAGGCCGACGTGTTTGCCGACAAAGCCTTCAACGCCATCACCCGCGGGGTGAGCTACCGCGTGATCCCGTGGCAGATGGGCATCGTCGCCAAGTTGCTGCGGGCACTGCCCAATGCACTCTTCGACCGGGTGCTGTCGGGCCGGCCACGCAAGCACCGACAAGGCGAGTGACGCCTCACGCGTCACGCCACATCACCCCGTTCGGCGGCTTGCGCCGTAGAAAGAGGCATCCCCTGTCCTCCGGAGTTCCCATGCGAAACCTCGTCGCCCTCACTTTGTTGTCAGCGTTGCTGCTCGTGGCCTGCGGCCAGCAGCGCGATCAAATGACCAACGTTTCCGCTGATGCACGCCAGCGGATGTCGGCCGCGCCTGCCGCACCGTTCGCAGGGCTGGCGCAATCGGCTGGGGCTGCCCCACAAGAGACACTGCAGCGCCGCTATCTCGCTGTGAGCCACGTTTTGAGCATTCAGACAGAGGCCGATGCCGTGGAGACCTGGGCTGGCCGGGCACTCTGGTGGCGTCGGCACGCGATGCGTGCCGCGAAACGCGAGGGCCTGTGAGCAAGCGCCCATGAAAAAAGCGGTGGGTGCTTTCGCACTCACCGCCTTTGCATTGAAGCCCGCCTCAGAGAAGCGGGCTAGCAGCTGCGCAGATCAGTAGCCGCCGCGGCCACCGCCGCTGCTGCCGCCACCGCCGTAGCCGCCGCCACCACCGCCGCTGCGGCTGCCACCACCGCCGCCGAAGCCGCCCGGACGCTCTTCGCGCGGACGGGCTTCATTGACCACCAGCGGACGGCCGTCGAGGGCCTGGCCGTTCATGCCGTTGATGGCCGCTTGCGCTTCCGCGTCCGAACCCATCTCGACAAAGCCGAAGCCCTTCGAGCGGCCGGTTTCGCGGTCCATCATGACCTTGGCCGAAGTGACAGTGCCGAACTGTCCGAATGCCGCT
>NZ_JBKJOQ010000123.1:0-18217 GCF_046595475.1 Rhizobacter sp. | reverse complement strand
TGACAACTGGGCGACAAGCAGGCCCGAAGCGCAGCGATACGATGCGCCGCTACAGCCAGCAGGAGACCCCATGACCACCCTCACCGCCACCACCAACAAGCAAGTACGCCTCGCCGAACGCCCCGTGGGCCTGCCCACCCGCGCCAACTGGAGCTTCACGACCGAGGCGGTTCAAGAGCCCACCGCCGGGGGCGTGCTGGTGAAGACACTCGCCCTTTCGCTCGACCCTGCCATGCGAGGCTGGATGAACGAAGGCAAGAGCTACATCCCCCCCGTGGGGATTGGCGAAGTGATGCGCGCCGGTGGTGTGGGCGTGGTGGTGGCATCCAAGAACCCGGCCTTTGCCGTGGGCGACCACGTGAGCATCGGCTCGGGCGTGCAAGAGTACTGCCTGGTTCCCGAGGCCGAAATCAAGCGCTACAGCCTGGCCAAGATCGACCGCCAAGTGGGCTCGCCCACGCAGTGGCTCAACGTGCTGGGCATGCCCGGCATGACAGCCTACTTCGGCCTCAAAGACGTCGGCCTGCCCAAGGCAGGCGAGACGCTGGTTGTCTCGGGCGCCGCCGGCGCGGTGGGCCAGACGGTGGGGCAGCTGGGCAAGATCCTCGGCCTGCGGGTCGTGGGCATTGCCGGTGGCCAGACCAAGTGCGACTGGGTGGTACGCGAGCTGGGCTTCGATGCGTGCGTTGACTACAAAGCCGGCAACGTGAAAGACGCCCTGCGCGAGCATTGCCCCAAGGGTGTCGACATCTACTTCGACAACGTGGGCGGCGACATCCTCGACACCGTGCTCACACGCATAGCCAGGGGTGCCCGCATCATCATCTGCGGCGCGATCAGCCAGTACAACAACACCACGCCCGTGAAGGGCCCCGCCAACTACATGTCGCTGCTGGTCAACCGAGCCCGCATGGAAGGCATGGTGGTGTTCGACTACGCTGACCGCTATCACCTGGCCATTGCCGAGATGGCCGGCTACCTGAAGGCCGGCAAGATGAAGAGCAAGGAAGACGTGGTGACGGGCGGAGTCGATGCCTTCCCCGAAACCCTGCTCAAGCTCTTCAACGGTGAGAACTTCGGCAAACTGGTGCTCCAGCTCGCTAAGGACTGAGCCCGCAACGGGTTTTGGGTGGGTTGATATCTACCCGAAGGCCTGACGGGCCGCTAGACTGACCCGTCATGGCCTCGACCCACGCTTCTTCACCGCAAGCGTTCGCGCCTGCCCCCACCTGGGCGGCTTTGCTCGACTCGGCCAGCGACCTGCTGGCCCTGCTCGACTCGCAGGGCTGCATCGTGTGGGCCAATGCGGCCTTTCAGGCGACGACCGGCCACGCCGAAGTGCTCGGGTACGAGGCCTCCCTCCTTCTGGGTTCGCAAGGCGCCTGGCACCCCGTTGACGCCTACCTGCGCCAGGGCCAAGGCTTCCCCCGCATCGAACTCCCGTGGCAACACGCCTCGGGCGACAGCCGGTCAGCGCACGTGAGCGCACGTGCGCTCAGCGATGCCGAGCAGCTCGGCCCTGCCCGCACACTGCTCACCCTGCAAGACACGACCGAGACTCATCGCCTGCATGCAGAGGCCCGCCACAAGGCTGAGCTGCTCGACATGACGCAAGAGTTCGGCCGCCTGGCGGTGTGGGAGCGAAGCATCCCCGATGGCGCAGGGCGATGGGATCGCCACATGTTCAGCTTCTTCAACATGGCGCCCACCGAAGGCACACCCTCATTCGAAGAAGCTGCCAAGCGCATCCACGCCGCTGACAGCGCGTCCGAGGCATACCGCAGCTCCACGCACATGGCCGGCATCTACGAGCATCACTACCGGATCAATTCACCCGATGGGCTGGTGCGCCGCGTGCACTCGCACTGGGAGGTGAAAAATTCGACCGAGGGCGTGCCCAACCGCGCCATCGGCCTGCTGGTCGATGACACCGAGGTCTACCAGCTCGCCGACGCGTTCAACAAGGCCAATGCGCAGCTGAAGATTGCGGTCGAGCTGGGCAACATCGCCATCTGGCGCCACGACCTCACGCTCAACCGCATCTTTTACAACGACCATGCCTTCCATATCCTCGGCATGGCGCCAGTGCCTGAAGGGCTGACGCTCGAGCAGGTGCGATCGATCATCCACCCCGATGACATCCCGCAGGTGCTGGCCACCGCCGAGCAGTCGCTGCACACCAACGAGCCTGTCGACATGGAGGCCCGCTACCGCCGCGCTGACGGTGCCTGGGTCTATGTGCTGACGCGCCGCGTGGTGCACCGCAACGACAAAGGCGAGCCGATCGAGTTCATCGGCGTGGCGCTCGATGTCTCGGCGCAGGTCGAAAAGCTGCGCGAGGCGAGCGAGCTGGCCAAGCGGCTCGAAATCGCGGTGAGCGCGGCGGGTGTTGGCATCTGGAGCCGCGACCCGAATGACGCGCGCGCCACCTGGAACGAGCAGATGTTTCGCATCACCGGGCGGCCTATGCTCCTCGGCGGCCCCACGCGCGACGAGTGGATCTACGAGATCGTGCACCCCGAAGACCGCGCCGCCATCTTGAATGCGCGTGCGGCGATCTCGGCCGACGCCATGTCGACCGAGCACGAGTGCCGCATCGTGCGCCCCGACGGCGAAGTGCGCTGGCTGGTGAACCGTGCGCGCCGCGAGCAGCGCGACGGCTCACTGATGGTCTTCGGCGTGACGCTCGACGTGACCGAGCGCGTGCGCGCCGAAGCCGCCCTGCGCAGCGTGAACGAGCGCGTGGCACTGGCCGCGCGCAGCGTGGGCATGGGCACCTGGGAGTGGCAGGTCTCAACCGGCGAGGCGGTGTGGGACGAAGCCATGTTCCGCCTGCGCGGCATGGAGCCGCAAGATCAGGCGCTCAACGCCACGCAGCGCTTGGCCATGACACACCCCGACGACGTTGAATCGGTCAAGCGCGAGCTGCGCGAGGCGGCCCACAACACCGGCCCGACGGCCTATGAGTTTCGTGTGATCTGTCCCGACGGCACCGTGCGCTGGCTGGCCTCACGCTCCACGCCCGCACTCGACGAACATGGCCGCATCAGCCGGCGCATCGGCGTCAACTGGGACGTAACCGAAGCCAGGAATGCCGAGGTCAACCGACGGGAGCGTGAACTCGCCTTGCGCGAAAGCAAAGCCAAGTCGGAATTCCTCTCTCGCATGAGCCATGAACTGCGCACACCCCTCAACGCCGTGCTGGGTTTTGCGCAGCTGCTGCTGATCGACAACGACACTTTGCAAGCGCAGCAGCGCGGACAGATCGCCCACATCCAGTCGGCCGGCGAGCACTTGCTGGCCCTGATCGACGATGTGCTCGACCTCTCAAGCCTTGAGAGCGACCAGCTCAAGCTCGACCTGCAGGCCGTTCCCTTGAGCGAGGTGCTGCACGAGGCCCTGCCCTTGGTGGAGTCACTGGCGATCACGCACAAGGTGACGATCAGCGCCGAGTCGCTCGACGGCTGGCTGCTCGGCGACCGCATACGCCTGCGGCAGATGATGATCAATCTGCTGAGCAATGCCATCAAATACAACAAGTCGCCTGGGCGCGTAACGGTGTCTGGCCAGCTCACGCCCACCCATGTCACGTTTCATGTGCAAGACACCGGGCGCGGCATGTCGGAAGAACAGCTCGCGCATTTGTTCGAGCCGTTCAACCGACTGGGGCTAGAGCGCGAAGGCATCGAAGGCACCGGCATCGGCCTGGCCGTGGTGAAGGCATTGGCCACCCGCATGCAGGGCGAGGTGAGCGTGAGCAGCCAGCCGGGCCTGGGCTCCACTTTTGCCGTGCGCCTGCCACGCGCTCCGCAACCCGCCGACAGCCCCGAAGCGCCGGCGCCCGCCGTGGCGGCCGCGAAACCCTTGCTGCCGGCACGCAGGGGCAGCCTGCTCTACATCGAAGACAACCCGGTGAACGTGTTGCTGGTCGAAGAGCTGATCCGCATGCGCCCCGGCCTCACGCTCGAATCGTCGGGTACCGGCGTGGCCGGCGTGGCTCATGCTGCAGCCTTGCGCCCTGACCTGATCCTGATCGACATTCAACTGCCCGACATCGACGGCTTCGAGGTGCTGCGACGGCTCAAGCAGCAAGAGGCCACATCGGGCATCGCCTGCATCGCCCTCTCAGCGAATGCCATGCCCGCTGACATCGCACGTGCCACGGCCTCAGGGTTCAGCGCCTACTGGACCAAGCCTATCGACTTCAGCAATTTTTTGTCGGCGCTGGACCAGCGCTTTCCGACCGCATAGGCAGCCTAAGCCGCCGTCACGTCCTCTTTCAGCAAACCTCGCTCGCGCAACATGGGCTGCACCGACGGGTCTCGCCCGCGGAAGGCACGGTAGGCCTCACCCGGCTCGCGGCTGTTGCCACTGGAATAAATGAACTGCTGCAAACGCTGCGCCACCGAGGCATCGAAGGGGCTGCCGGCTTCGGTGAATGCGTCATAGCCATCGGCATCGAGCACCTCGGCCCACATGTAGACGTAGTAGCCCGCCGCATAGCCCGAGCCTGCAAACAGATGCTGGAAGTGCGCCAACCGGTGGTTCATGCCCACGGCCGCAGGCAAACCCATGCGCGCGATCTCGGCTTGCTCGAAGGCGGTGATGTCGGGGCCTTCTGCAGAGGTGAGCGCATGCGCGGCCATGTCGACCCGGGCCGAGGCCACATAGCGCACCGTCTCGTAGCCCTGGTTGAAGCGGTTGGCCGCTTCGAGCTTGTCGATCAGTGCGTCGGGGATAGGCTCACCCGTGACATGGTGCCGTGCGTGCTGCTTGAGCACTTCGCGCTCGCTGAGCCAGTGCTCAAAGAGCTGTGAGGGCAGCTCGACGAAATCGCGCAACACATTGGTGCCTGACAGACGCTCGTAGGTCACGTTTGAGAGCAAGCCATGCAGGCCGTGGCCGAACTCATGAAACAGCGTGCGCGCATCGTCGAAGCTCAGCAAGGTGGGCTCACCCGGCGCACCCTTGGCAAAGTTGTTGTTGTTGACCACGATGGGCAGCACCGCTTCGCCGGCAGCGCCGCGCGATTGGCTGCGGTAAAGCGACATCCACGCACCGCTGCGCTTGGTGGGGCGCGCGAAGTTGTCGTGAAGGAAAACCCCCACCAGAGTGTCGCTGCCCGCGTTCCAGACCTCGTAGACCTTCACGTCGGGGTGATAGGCGGCCAGGTCGGCGCGTGCGACGAAGCGCACACCGAAGAGGCGCTGCGCGCAATCGAACACCGCTTCCACCATGCGGGCTAGCGGGAAGTACGGTTTGATGGCCGCCTCATCGAGGTCGTAGCGCGCTTGGCGCAGCTTCTCGGCGTAGTAGCGCCAGTCCCAGGCCTCGATTTGCAGCGACTCATTCCCCGCGCTCACCAGCGCCTGCAAGGCCTGGTGCTCCTGCTCGGCGCGCGCCTTGGCGGGCTCCCACACCTGCTGCAGCAAGGCATCGACAGCCGACTGCGTGCCCGCCATGGTGTCGGCCAGCGCGTAGTCGGCATAGCTTGCGTAGCCATGCAGCTGCGCCTGCTCGTGGCGCAGCGTGAGGATCTCGCGCGCCACCGGCCGGTTGTCGTGCGCGCCCTCGTGCTCGCCACGCGTCACCCAGGCGCGCCACGCCTGCTCGCGCAAATCGCGCCGGTCAGAGAACGTCAGAAAGGGCACGATGTGCGAGCGCGAGAGCGTGATCACGCAGCCGTCACTGATGCCGCGGTCTGCTGCCGCCTGGCGCCCGGCAGCCCGCACGAAGTCGGGCAGGCCCGCCAGGTCTCGCTCGTCGCGCAGCACCAGGCGATAGGCCGACTCGTCGGCCAGCACGTTCTGGCTGAAGCACGTGGTCAGCTCGGCCAGGCGCTGCATGATTTGCGCGTAGCGCTTTTGCGCATCACCGGTGAGCTTGGCACCGGCCCGCACGAAGTCGAGGTGAACGCGCTCCAGCAAGCGCGTCTGCTCATGCGTTAGAAAAAGCATGGCGCGCTGCGCGTGCAATTCATTGACGCGCTGGAAGAGCGCCGAATTCATGTAGACGGCACTGCCATGGGCCGCAAGGGGTGCTGCCATCTCGCGCTCAACGGCTTGCAGCGCGGGCGAGGTCTCACTGGAGGCGAGGTTGTAGAACAGAGCCTCGATGCGCGCCAGCAGGCGCCCGCTGCGGTCGAGTGCCGCAACGGTGTTGTCGAAACTCGCGGGCTCTGTGGCGCTGGCCAGCGCCTCGATGTCGGCAAGGTGCTGCTTCAGCGCCTCGTCGAATGCCGGCTTGAAATGCTCTGCGCGTACATGGTCAAAAGGGGGCAGCCCGTGCGGGGTATTCCAGGGCTGCACCAAGGGGTTGCTTGTGGCAAGTGTCATGGTGCTTCTCAGGTTGGAGACGCGCCAATTCTAGGGGTCGCCTACCCCGATATCACTCGCTAGTGCAGCTTCACAGCTTCGCTTCACAAGCTCATTTGCCGGCCTTGATGTCGGTGTAGTCGTCTTCCAGGTAGCGCCGGCCTTCGCAGGCCTTGGCGTAGCCTGCACGCTCGCCCTGCAGGGTTTCAACTTGCGCATTGAACGGCGACACGCGCGCCTGGTAGGTGTCGATGGATTTGTCGTGCGCCTGCGCTCGGGCCACATAGGCTTCGATGGCTTCCTTGTTGGTGCGGTCTAACGCTGCCATGGCGTCTTTGAGCGCCTGAGCCTCTGTGTCGATTGACGCGCGGTCGGCACTCATCTGCTGCTGCGTCCTGGCGGTATCGGCGTTCAAGCCCTGAATGCGCTTTTGCTGGGTCACGCAGGCGCGCAGCTGCGCCATGCCCATGACCGGCCCGCTGGCCTTGCCACCACCCAGCGTGCCTTCGCGCACCTTGGGCGGCGCCGCCTGCAGCGACGCGCATGCAAGGGCCAGGCTGGCGAGCAGCAGTGCATTGAAAAACGCGAACCTCATTGTCGGGATCCTTCAGTGTTTGCGGCCGGCATGATGCCACCGCGGCCATGTCGCCCGGGTGGCAGCACACGGCGAGTGTCGGCGACATAATTTTCCCCTGTCACCCGATGCCCCCGCACACCATGAGCACATTCACTCCCTTGTCCGCACTGTTGGCCGCACGCACCCGCGTTGAAGGCGGCCGTGTGCAGTTCGAGATCCCTGCCGACTGGCTGCAGGGCCGCACCTCGTTCGGCGGCCTGATCTCGGTGATCGCAGTGCAAGCCATGCGAGACGTGGCCGGCAGCGCCTGGGCCAGCGACGTGCACCTGCGCGCGCTGCAAACCAGCTTCATCGGACCGGTAACGCTTGGGCCGGTGCAAGTGGCCGTCACCTTGTTGCGCGAAGGCAAAAACGTGCGGCAGGTGCAGGCGCTGGTGCAGCAAGCGGGCCAAACATCGGCCTTGCTGCTTGGCGTGTTCGGCTCTGATCGCGAGAGCGCGCTGGCGCCGGTGTCACCCAAGAGGCCGCCAGTGGCCACCGAGCCCGAGCAAACACCCGTGCGAGCGCTGCCCGCCGGCGTGGCGCCTCAGTTCACGCAGCACATGGACATGCGGTTTGCCGAAGGTGCGGCGCCGTTCAGCGGCCAGGTGAGCCTGCTCAGCCGCATCCACCTGCAGCTCAAGGGCGAGCCGGCAAATGGCATTGCCACCGAGCTGCTGACGGTGCTGCTGGCCGACGTGCCGCCTACGCCGCTGCTCTCGCAATTCACCAAACCCACGCCAGCCAGCTCGGTCTCTTGGGAGCTGGAGCTGCGCCCGCTGCCCAAGACCAGCGATGGCTGGTGGCGTGTAGACACCGACGTACTGGCCGCCGCCGGCGGCTACTCGAACCAGGCCACGCGCCTGTGGTCGCCCGACGGCGAGTTGGCTGCGCTGGGCTACCAGGTGGTCACGGTTTACGGCTGAACGTTCTTTTTCGCAGCCGCTTTCTTGGCGGGTGCTTTGGCTGGCACCATGGCGGTCGATTGGGCCAGCACCTCGGCGGGTTTCTCACCGACCAGGGCCGCGCCCAGCAGCTCGGCCATCACGCCATTGATGCCGCCTTCATGCGCGGTGGCGCGCTCGTGCAGCTGCTTGACCAGATCGCCTGGCAGCTTGCAGGCAAACGGCACCAGGCCGGCCGCTGTATCTCGCAAGCGCCGCTCGCGTTTGTCCAGCACTTCGGTGGCACCCTGGCCAAAGCGGCTAGGGATGCCGGCCGCCTTCATCTGCCCCGTAACCTTGAGTCCGCGCATTTTTTCCAACTCGAATTTTTTCATGCTCATGGCAAAGGCCCACTCTGGTTCAAGAGCCGGATTGTCGCTGCCCCGGGTGGTCTAATGCCCGTCCCCCACTGACGATCGCGTCGCCCATGGCCATCAAAGCCACCATCTACAAAGCCCAGCTTCAGCTGGCCGACATGGATCGCAGCATCTACGGCGATCACAGCGTGACCATCGCGCGCCACCCGTCCGAGACCGACGAGCGCATGATGATTCGCCTGCTGGCGTTTGCGCTCAACGTGCCGGCCGACGACCACAACGGCGCGCTCGAATTTGCGAAAGACCTGTGGGACGTCGACGAGCCCAGCCTGTGGCAAAAAGACCTGACGGGCCAGATCATGCAGTGGATGGAGATCGGCCAGCCCGATGACAAGCGCCTGATGAAAGCCAGCCCGCGCACCGAGCGGCTGCACGTCTACAGCTTCAGCCACAGCACGCCCATCTGGTGGAGCGGCATCGCCACCAAGATCACTCGCGCACAAAATATCGCTGTGTGGCAGATACCGGCCGACCAGAGCCAGGCGCTGGCGAGGCTCGCGAAGCGCACCATGCAGTTGCAGGTGACGGTGCAAGACGGCGGCGTGTGGGTGGGCGACGGCGCCGACAGCGTCGAGATCACCCCGCAAAGGCTGAACGGCGGCGCATAAGCTGGCATAACCCGCCACGGTTCACGGCATCGCGATGGCTCAATAATCCGGGCCATGCCCGCACCCGCCTCCCCGCCTGTCCCCGTTCAGCACAACCCTACCAAACACCGCTTCGAGACCACGGTCGAAGGCCATCTGGCCCAGGCTGAGTACCGACTGGAGCCGGGTGTGCTGGTCATCACGCACACCGCGGTGCCGCCCGAGTTTGAAGGCCGCGGCATCGCCGGTGCGCTCATCGGGGCAACACTTGCCCATGCCCGGGCGCAAGGCCTCAAGGTAAAGCCTGTGTGCACCTTTGCCGCGGCCTACATGCAGCGCCACCCCGACACCCAGGACCTGCTCGCATGAACACCCTCGCCTGGCGCCATGGCGCTGCTGCGCTCCTCTTCCTCATCAGCCCGCACGCCATGCCCCAAAGCACGCCCGCCACCGACAAGACCGACCCCTTTCTCTGGCTCGAAGAGGTGCAAGGCGAGCGAGCACTCAACTGGGTGCGCGAGCGCAACGCACTGTCGCAAAAAGAGTTGACCGCACGGCCCGAATACGCGTCCATCAGGGCGCAGATGCTCGAAGTGCTGAACGCGAAAGACCGCATCCCCGCGGTAGCGCGGCGCGGCGCGTGGCTCTACAACCTCTGGCAAGACGAAACCCACAAGCGCGGCCTTTGGCGGCGCACCACCCTGCCCGAATACCGCAAGCCGCAGCCCGCCTGGGAAACGGTGCTCGACCTCGACGCCCTGGCCAAGGCCGAAAGCGAAAACTGGGTCTGGGGCGGCTCCACCTGCCTGGGCCCGGGCTACCGCAAGTGCTTGGTCTCTCTGTCGCGCGGCGGGGCCGATGCCAAGGTGGTGCGTGAGTTCGACACCGTCACCAAGCAGTTCGTCAAAGACGGCTTCACTCTGGCTGAGGCCAAGAGCGAAGTCGACTGGCTAGACGACAACACGCTCTACGTGGGCACCGATTTCGGCCCTGGCTCGATGACCGATTCGGGCTACCCCCGCATCATCAAGCGCTGGAAGCGCGGCACGCCGCTCGGCGAAGCCGTGACTGTGTTCGAGGGTGAAGCGAAAGACGTGGCAGTCTCCGTCAGCGTCGACATGACGCCAGGCTACGAGCGCACACTCTTCAGCCGTGCGCTCGACTTCTACAACAGCAAAAACTTTCTGCAGCAAGGCGACAAGCTGCTGCCGTTGGACATTCCCAGCGATGCATCGCCAAGCTTCATGCGCGACACCTTGCTGCTGCACCTGCGCAGCGCCATGACGGTGGGCGACACCCGCTTCGCAAGCGGCTCGCTGCTGCACGCCAATGCCGACGCCTACCTGAAGGGCGAACGCAAGCTGGCCGCGCTGTTCACCCCCACGCCCACGCGCTCGCTGTCGGGTTACACCAGCACGAAGAACCATGTGCTGCTCAACATCATCGACAACGTGGCCGGCAAGCTGGAGCAGTGGCAAAAAAAGGGTGGCGACTTCACCCGCCACGAGGTGGCAGCGCCCTTCCCTGGCGCTTTAGGCGTGAGCGGCCTGCACGACCCGCTGTTGAAAGACGACCCGCTGGCCGAGGCTTACTGGCTCACCTACACCGACTTCCTCACACCCGATTCGCTCTACCTGGCCAATACGGCGAGTGACGAGCGGCAGTTGCTGAAAGCACGCGGTGCGCTGTTCGACAGCAGCGGCATGCACGCCGAGCAACGCTTCGCCACCTCTAAAGACGGCACCAAGGTGCCCTACTTCATGGTGTGGCCCAAGGGCGCCAAGCCCGATGGCCGCAACCCCACGCTGCTCTACGGCTACGGCGGCTTCGAGATCTCGATGAAGCCCTGGTACTCGGGCGGCTTCGGCCGCGCCTGGTACCAGCGCGGCGGCGTGCTGGTGGTGGCCAACATTCGCGGCGGTGGTGAGTTCGGCCCCGAATGGCACCAGAGCGCCGTCAAGGCCCACAAGCAGCGCAGCTACGACGACTTCATCGCCGTGGCTGAAGACCTGGTCGCCAACAAGACCACCTCTCCCAAACACCTGGGCATCATGGGCGGCAGCAACGGCGGGCTGCTGGTGGGCGCCACCTTCACGCAGCGGCCCGACCTGTTCAACGCGGTTGTTTGCCAGGTGCCGCTGCTCGACATGAAGCGTTACCACACGCTGCTGGCCGGTGCCTCGTGGATGGCCGAGTATGGCAACCCCGACCTGCCCGGCGAATGGGCCTACATCTCGAAGTACAGCCCGTACCAAAACCTGCGCGCCGACGTGAAGTACCCGCGCGTGCTGTTCACGACCTCCACCCGCGACGACCGCGTGCACCCCGGCCATGCACGCAAGATGGCCGCGCTGATGCTGTCTGAGGGCCACGACGTGCTGTATTACGAAAACATCGAAGGCGGGCACGGCGGTGCGGCCGACAACGAGCAGCGCGCGCACCTGCAGGCGCTGGAGTACAGCTATCTCTGGCAGCAGCTCGGCCGTTGAATGCGATGAACACTGACGCGCACGAGGTGCTGCGGTTCTGGTTCGGCGACGCGCAACCGCCGGTCTCACGGCCCGAGTGGTTTCGCAAGAGCGACGCCTTCGACCGCGAAATTGCGCAACGCTTCGGCCCTTTGATCGAGCACGCACTGCAGGGCGAGCTGCTGGCCTGGCAGCAAGACGCCGAGGCGGCGCTGGCACAGATCATCGTGTTGGACCAGTTCACCCGAAACGTGTTTCGCAATACACCCCGCGCCTTCGCGGGCGACACCCTGGCGCTCACGGCCAGCCGCGCCCTGATGGCGAAGGGGCAAGACGGCTTGTTGCACCCGGTGCAAAGGCCCTTCGTCTACCTGCCGCTCGAACACGCCGAAGACCTGGCCACGCAAGACGAATCGGTGCGGCTCTTCAAGGCGCTGGAAGCGGCTACACCCGGCGATGCGCACGGCCTGCTCGACTACGCCCAGCGGCACCGCGAGATCATCGCCAGGTTCGGCCGCTTCCCGCACCGCAACGCCATCCTTGGCCGCGAGTCGTCGCCCGAAGAAATCGCCTTTCTCGCTCAACCCGGCTCAGGGTTCTAAACCGCAGGCATTTGCGCGACTTCGCGCACAAATTAACGCTCGGTTCGCCACACAGGCCAAACCAGTGCGTTGCACCTGCAGCTTCCCGCTGGGTTGCACTGCTCGCTTCTCCTAGTCGCGGGCTGAGTCAGCATCAGGCAAACTGTATTTTGTGCACATGCGTGCAGCAAACCAAATCGGAGTACCAGACCCATGAACATGTCATATCAACCCGCCTTCGTGCGCGCGCTCACAAGCGCCGCCCTGCTGCTGGGGCTGACCGCCTGCGGCGGCAACTCCAGCGAGATCGAAGTCACCACCACATCAGGTGTTGTACAAGGCAACAACAACGCCAATTCGTTCAGCTACCTCGGCATCCCCTATGCCGCACCGCCCGTCGGCGCCCTGCGCTGGCGCGCCCCCACGGCTGCCGCCAGTTGGAGCGGTGCCCGCTCGGCCAAGAACTTCGGGGCCCACTGCGCGCAAGGCGCATCGCCCTTCGGCACCGCCTCGTCTAGCGAAGACTGCCTTTACCTCAACGTCTACACGCCCAAGAGCAGCGGCCCCTTCCCCGTGATGGTGTGGATCCACGGTGGCGCCTTCTACCTCGGCCAGAGCGACGCCTACGATCCGACACCCCTGGTCAACAAAGGCGTTGTTGTCGTGACCCTCAACTACCGGCTCGGCGCCTTGGGCTTCATGTCACACGCTGCGCTGACGGCCGAGCAAGCCGGCAGCTCAGGCAACTATGGCCTGATGGACCAGCAAGCCGCGCTGCGCTGGGTCAAGAACAACATCGCCAACTTCAGCGGCAATGCCAACAACATCACCATCGTCGGTGAATCGGCCGGCGGCTTCAGCGTGCACTCACTCGTGGCCTCGGCGGGGTCTGCGGGGCTGTTCAACAAGGCCATCGCCATGAGCGGCGCCTACCCCTTTGGCGCAGCGCAAGACAGTTTGGCCGTGGCACAAGCCAAGGGTGCGGGCGTTGCCGCCGCCGTCGCCGCAGCAACCTCGACCGCGGCCTGCACCACCGTCGATTGCCTGCGCGCACTGCCCGTCTCTGACCTGCTGGCAGCACAGGCCACCGTCTACCCGAGTGGGCCCGTCCCATCGGTCGACGGGGCGGTACTGACCGCCAACGTGCGCACCACCATCTCGGCCGGCACGCACAACAGAGTGCCGATGATCGAAGGCACCACGCGCGACGAATGGCGCCTGTTCGTGGCACTCGACGAGCTGGCACCAGGCGCTGTCCCGCTGGCCGACAACGCGGCGCACATCGCGAAGGTCACGGCATTGCTGGGCGGCGCGCTGAACCCGGCTGCGGGCCCAACGGCCACGGCCTTGGTCACGGGCCTGTACCCCACGCCGCCGTACCCCGACGCCAGCACGGCCTACGGCGCACTGGGCACCGACTTGGTCTTCGCCTGCAATGGCCGCATTGCCGCGCTTGAGCTGCAACAGCATGCGCCGGTCTACGCCTACGAGTTCCGCGACCGCACGGTGCCTGCCACGCTGCCGCATCGCTCCACGCTCGACATGGGGGCCTACCACGGGTCGGAGCTGCAATACCTCTTCACGATGGCCAGTGCCCTCACCGCCGAGCAGCAAGCCCTGGCGGCCACGATGTCGACCTACTGGACCAACTTCATGAAGACCGGCACCCCCAACGGCAGCGGCGTGCCCACCTGGGCGGCGTTCACGGCGGCGGCTGATGGCTACCAAGGCCTGGACATCGCCAGCGCCAGCGGCGTGGCTGCGCTTTCCACCAACTTCGCCACCAGCCACAACTGCACGGCGCTGAACCAGGGCGTGGCTTACGTGCCCACGCCGTGAGGCACTGAGCAGAAAGACCACGAACAATAAAAGTGAAAGTGAGAACGGGGCCGGCGCAAGCGGGCCCCTTTTTTTTGGGCCGCTGATTTACTTGGGCTCGGCGTCTTGCAGGAAGCGCCACATGACCTTGCCCGAGCCCGACTTGGGAAGTGCATCGGCAAACTGCACGATCTTCGGCACCTTGTAGGCGGCCATGTGTTCTTTGGCCCAGTCGGTGATGTCTTGCTCGGTGGTCTTGCCCTTGGCTTCGGCGCGCAGCACCACCACGGCCTTCACCGTCTCGCCGCGGTAGGCGTCGCGCGCCGCGATGATGCAGGCCTCTTGCACGGCGGGGTGCTTGTACAAGAGCATCTCCACCTCGGCAGGCCACACCTTGAAGCCACTGGCGTTGATCATTCGCTTCAGGCGGTCGGTCAAGAAGAAGTAGCCCTCTTCGTCCATGCGCCCCAGGTCTCCGGTGCGGAAGAAGGGCTTGCCTTCGAACTCGATGAACACCGCCGCGGTCGCGTCGGGCTGGCGCCAGTAGCCTTTGAAGATCTGCGGCCCGTGGCTGATGATTTCACCGATCTCGCCTACCGGCAGCTCCTGGAAAGTGTTGGGGTCGACCACACGCGAGTCCACACCGAAGATGGGAATGCCCAGGCACTGCGGCTTGGCGCGCTCGGGCGGGTTGGCATGGGTGGCGGCCGAAGTCTCGGTGAGGCCATAGCCTTCAGCAAAGACGATGCCAAATTCTTTCTCCAGCCGCTCGGCCACCGCGGCCGGCATGGCGGCTCCGCCGCCGTTCATGAAGCGCAGGCTGCTGAGGTCAAAGCTCTTGTAGTTGGGGCTGCCAAACAGGTCGATCACCATGGTGGGGATGCAGGTCCAGTGCGTCACCTTGTAGCGCGAGATGGTGCGGCCCACCAGCTCTCGGTCCCAGCGCGGCATGAGGATCACGGTTGAGCCCGCAAACACCCCGGCCGACATGCCCACCATGCCGGTGATGTGGAACATGGGCACCACGCCCAGGCCCACCACCTCGGGGCCACCATGGCCCCACTGGATGCCGCAGGTGTTGTGCATGATGGTGCGGTGCGTGTGCATGCAGCCCTTGGGGTTGCCCGTGGTGCCCGAGGTGTAGGGCAGCACGGCCAGGTCATCGGGCTGGGCCGTGTGCGGGCCAGGCGGAAGCTTCTGGGCCAGCACGTCGTTCCAGCGCACATAGGTCGCGCTGCCCTTGCCCGTTTCGGGCAACGGGGGGTCACCGCGCAACCAGGCGTCCACGGGCGGGGCCGGCATGTCGTCGGGGTGCATCGTGGCCGCTGCAGCCATGGCATCGGCATAGCGCGTGACCAGCACGTGCGTGAGCCGCTTGTCGGCGGGCACAGCGGCGTTGGCCTGCTCCACCAACGCGGCGAGGTCGGCACCACAGATCACCACCTTGGTTTCGGGGTCGGTGATGTAGTGTTGGAACTCGTCGGCCTTGTTCATCGGGTTGATGGGCACCACCACCGCATTGGCCCGCAAGATGCCGTAGAAGCTCGCCAGGAACTGCGGGCAGTTCTGCATGTACAGACCCACGCGGTCTCCCGCCTTCACGCCCACACTTTGCAACCAGCCCGCCACCGCATCGGCTTGCGCGTGCAACTCGCCATAGCTCGTGGCGTGGCCGAAGAAAATGGTGCTGGCCTTGTCGGGGTAGCGCTGAGCCGTCACATCCAGGTTGAACCAGAGCGAGGTGGCCGGCACCGCCAGCTTGCGCGGCAAGCGCTGCGGCCAGATGCGCTCGTGGGGGCGGGGCATGGTTGTTTCGTTCACGGGAACTCCTTGGAAAGACGGCGCTGAGCGCAACAGGCGAAGCATGGCAGTGCTTCAGACCCTCACTCGCCTCGGAAAAACCCTTGCTGCCCCCTGTGTGAGGAGACAAGAGAGCACGCTTCGTGCTTATGCTGCAGCATGGCTGTCACCCTCGCGACTCACACGATCGAGGCGCCCGCTTTTCTCGACCTCGAAGCCTCTGGTTTCGGCCGCAGCAGCTACCCCATCGAGGTGGGCTATGTGCTGCCCGACGGCAGCAGCTACTGCAGCCTGATCCGCCCCGCGCCGCACTGGACGCACTGGGACCCTGCGGCTGAGAACGTTCACCACATCCGCCGCGAGATGCTCGACCAGCATGGCCGCAGCATCGGCGACATCGCCCGCCTGCTCAACGAGCGCCTGCATGGGCGCACCGTGTTCAGTGACGGCTGGGCTCACGACTACCCCTGGTTGGCCGCGCTATATGAAGAGGCCGAGATGGTGCCCAGCTTCAAGCTCGACAGCCTGCGCAGCCTGCTCAGTGAAAGCGAGGCGCGTGAGTGGCAATCCACGCGGCAACGGGTCAGCGATGAGACCCCTGGCGAGCGCCACCGCGCCAGTGCCGATGCGCGGCTGTTGCAGTCGACGCTGCTGAGGCTGCGTGGCGCTTAGGGCAGCGCCTTAGGTTTTCTTCTTGTCGTCGAGCCTGAGCATTTCGGTCGACGCGTCGCCGGTCAGCAGCCCTGCAGCGGCATAGATGCCGAGCTTGTCACGCGTGTCGCTGATGTCGAGGTTGCGCATGGTGAGCTGGCCGATGCGGTCTTGCGGCGAAAACATCGACTCACCCTTTTCCATCGTCAAGCGCTCGGGCTTGTAGGTGAGGTTGTTCGAGACCGTATTCAAAATCGAGTAGTCGTTGCCGCGGCGAAGTTCGATGGTGACCTCGCCACTGATAGCCCGCGCAACCCAGCGTTGAGCGGTCTCGCGCAGCATGATCGCCTGCGGGTCGAACCAGCGGCCCTGGTAGAGCAGCCGCCCCAGGCGGCGGCCGTGGTCGCGGTACTGCTCGATGGTGTCTTCGTTGTGGATGCCGGTCACGAGCCGCTCATAGGCAATGTAGAGCAGCGCCAGACCCGGGGCTTCGTAGATGCCCCGGCTTTTGGCCTCGATGATGCGGTTCTCGATCTGGTCGCTCATGCCCAGGCCGTGACGGCCACCGATGCGGTTCACTTCCAGGATCAGGTCGACGAGGCTGGCGTACTCGACGCCGTTGATCGCAACAGGCACGCCTTCGTTGAAGCGCAGCGTGACCTCTTCGGCCTTCACCACCACGTCATCACGCCAAGAGGCCACACCCATGATGGGCTGCACGATCTTGATGCCGCTGTTCAGCTGCTCCAGGTCTTTCGCCTCGTGCGTGGCGCCGAGCATGTTGGAGTCGGTTGAGTAGGCCTTCTCGGCCGACATCTTGTAGGCAAAGCCTGCCTGGCTCATGAAGGCCGACATCTCTGTGCGCCCGCCGAGCTCGTCGATGAACGCCTGGTCGAGCCACGGCTTGTAGATCTTCAGCGACGGGTTGGCGAGCAAGCCGTAGCGGTAGAAGCGCTCGATGTCGTTGCCCTTGAATGTGCTGCCGTCGCCCCAGATGTTGACGTCGTCTTCCTTCATCGCCGTGACCAGCATCGTGCCCGTCACCGCGCGGCCCAGCGGCGTGGTGTTGAAGTAGGTAACCCCGGCGGTCGTGATGTGGAAGGCGCCGCTTTGCAGCGCAGCGATGCCTTCGGCTGCGAGCTGCACGCGGCAATCGACCAGGCGGGCGCGCTCGGCACCGTAGAGCATGGCCTTGCGCGGAATCTCGTCGTAGTCGGGCTCGTCAGGCTGGCCGAGGTTGGCCGTGTAGGCATAGGGCAGCGCGCCCTTGAGCTTCATCCAGTGCAGCGCGGCGCTGGTGTCGAGCCCGCCAGAGAACGCGATGCCTACTTTTTGCCCGAGAGGCAGGTTCTGGAGAATGGTGGCCATGGTGGGAAGCGTTGACGAGCGCCGCTGTTCGAACGGAGCCCGGTTCGGTTGTCATTCGGGTGAGCTGCCGATTTTAGGTGCACTTACACTTTGCCCCCTCAGTCTTCAACACGACCCGAATCCCGCCATGACCGACAAGATCAACGCCGCCATCAGCACCCGCGCCAATGTCTACTTTGACGGCAAGTGCGTCTCGCACAGCGTCGAGCTGGCCGATGGCAGCAAGAAGAGCGTGGGGGTGATTCTTCCCTCCTCGCTGCACTTCAGCACGGGCGCGCCCGAGGTGATGGAGCTGGTGGAAGGGGTGTGCCGCGTGAGGTTCGCGGGCAGCGAGA
Organism: Rhizobacter sp.; assembly: GCF_046595475.1. Classification (GTDB taxonomy): domain Bacteria; phylum Pseudomonadota; class Gammaproteobacteria; order Burkholderiales; family Burkholderiaceae_C; genus Rhizobacter. Next base: position 358 of record NZ_JBKJOQ010000123.1, on the reverse strand, counting down.
GCTGGTTGCCGTACAGCGCGGGGCAGAGCTTCAAGGTGCCGGGGAAATCGTCGTTCGACATTGAGGTGACGCAGACCTTGCACTACGTTTGCCACTTCGGCTGAGCGTTGTTTTTGGTTTTGCTCGCGCACCTCCGTTCCGCACGGTCCGCGCACCACCATCCGTTCAGCCTGATCCTTCGATACCTCAGGACAGGGTCCGCTGCGCGGATCGAAGGCCCGCTCGGTTTCGCGCACGTCGTTTCACTGCGTGAGGCCGCGCCGGGAGTTCGGCCCGGCGGCCGACCTCCTTTCTTTGTGTCGATGTTCAGACGCGGGACAGGGGTAACGGGTGTGCACAGACATGGGTAACACCTTCT
>NZ_JBKJOQ010000052.1:0-22767 GCF_046595475.1 Rhizobacter sp. | reverse complement strand
GCGCTGCTCATCGGCTACTTCATGTGGCGCTACGGCAAGTACCGCTGGCGCGTCACGCTGCCGGTGTCGGTCGGCGTGCCGCTGGTGTTCTTCCTGGTCTTCGAGAAGTGGTTCCTGGTGCCGCTGCCGAAAGGCCCGCTCGAAAACCTGCTGGGCCTTTGACATGGAAGAACTCTCCAACCTCGCGCAAGGCTTCGGCGTCGCGCTCACGCTGCCGAACATCGGCTACATGCTGATCGGCATCACGCTCGGTGTGCTCATCGGCGTGCTGCCGGGGCTGGGCGGTGCGAACGGCATCGCGATCCTGCTGCCGCTCACGTTCTCGATGAACCCCACGTCGGCCATCATCATGCTGTCGTGCATCTACTGGGGTGCGCTGTTTGGTGGGGCGATCACGTCGATCCTGTTCAACATTCCCGGTGAACCGTGGTCGGTGGCGACCACCTTTGATGGCTACCCGATGGCACAGCGTGGCAAGGCTGCACAGGCACTCACCGCGGCATTCACCTCGTCGTTTGTCGGTGCGCTGTTCGCAGTGATTTTGATCACCTTCACCGCACCGCTGCTGGCCAGGTTCGCGTTGAAGTTCGGGCCAGCCGAGTTCTTCGCGGTGCAGCTGCTCACCTTCTGCAGCTTCGTGGGCATGAGCAAGGAGCCACCGGCCAAAGTCATCGCCTCGATGATGCTGGGCTTTGCGCTCGCCGCCGTGGGCATGGACACCGTGACCGGCCAGCTGCGCATGACCTACGGCGTGCCCGATCTGCTCAAGGGCTTCGACTTCCTGATCGCCGTGATCGGCCTCTTCGGCATCGGCGAGATCTTGCTGACCATGGAAGAAGGCCTGTCGTTCAAAGGCCAGAGCGCACGCATCAACCTGAAAGTGGTGATCGAGACCTGGCGCGAGCTGCCCAAGCACTGGCTGACCTTTCTGCGCTCGACGGCCGTCGGCTGCTGGATGGGCATCACGCCCGGCGGCGCCACGCCGGCCTCGTTCATGAGCTACGGCATTGCGCAGCGCATGTCGAAAGACCCGGAAAGCTTTGGCAAGGGCAACATCGAAGGCGTGGTGGCGCCCGAGACCGCGGCGCATGCCGCCGGCACCTCGGCCCTGCTGCCCATGCTCACGCTGGGCATCCCGGGCTCGCCGACCGCAGCGGTGCTGCTGGGGGGCCTCTTGATCTGGGGCCTGCAGCCTGGCCCGATGCTGTTCGTCGAGAAGCCCGATTTTGTGTGGGGCTTGATCGCTTCGATGTACCTGGGCAACATCGTCGGCCTGCTCGTGGTGCTGACCACCGTGCCCTTCTGGGCCGCCATCCTGCGCATCCCGTTTTCGGTGATCGCGCCGGTGATCGTGGTCATCTGCGCCATCGGCGCGTACACCGTGCACAGCTCGATGTTTGACGTGGTGATGATGATGGTGTTCGGCGTCTTCGGTTATTTGTTCAAGAAGCTCAAATACCCGCTGGCGCCGCTGGTGCTGGCGCTGGTGCTGGGTGACATGGCCGAGGCGAGCTTTCGCCAGGCCATGCTGCTGTCGCAGGGCAGCCTGTCGATCTTCTGGGCCAACCCGCTCGTGGCCTGCATCGCCGGCCTGGCCATCTTCATGCTGCTGTCGCCGCTCTTGGGCGTGGCGCGCCGGCAGTTGAAGTCCAAAGAGAACGCAGCATGAAGATCGCCGTCGTCGGCGCGGGTGCTATCGGTGGCTACCTGGGCGCCAAGCTCTCGCTCGCTGGTGAAGACGTGACCTTCATCGCGCGCAACAAAAATCTCGCCGCCATCAACGCCAACGGCTTCAAGCTGATCTTGGAAGACGGCAGCGAGCAACACGCCGCAAACGTGCGCGCCGTGCAGGCCATGGCCGATGCCGGCCCGCAAGACGCGGTGCTGCTCACGCTGAAGGCGCATCAACTCAAAGACGTTCTGCCCGACCTGCGCGCGCTCTTTGGGCCCGACACCATGGTCGTCACCATGATCAACGGCCTGCCCTGGTGGTACTTCCACAGGCTGGCTGGGCCTTATGAAGGCCGGACGTTGGAAAGCGTGGACCCGGGCGGCGTGATCGCAGCGCACATCGAGCCCGAGCGTGTGATCGGCAGCGTGGTCTACCCGGCGGCCGAGCTGGTGTCACCCGGCGTGGTGCGCGTGATCGAAGGCAACCGCTTCACGCTGGGCGAGCCCGATGGCAGCCGCAGCCCGCGCATCGAAGCGCTGTCGCAGGCCATGATGCGCGCCGGCTTCAAGTCACCGGTGAGCAAAGACATACGCGGCGAGATCTGGGTCAAGCTGTGGGGCAACCTGAGCTTCAACCCGATCAGCGCCTTGACACACGCCACGCTCGAAGACATCTGCCGCTTCCCGGCTGCACGCGAGCTGGCCGCCGCCATGATGCGCGAGGCGCAAACCGTGGCTGAAAAGCTGGGCATCGAATTCAAGATCTCGTTAGCCAAGCGCATTGCCGGTGCCGAAGCCGTGGGGGCGCACAAGACCTCGATGCTGCAAGACGTGGAGGCTGGGCGTGCGCTGGAGTTAGAAGCGTTGGTGGGCAGCGTGGTGGAGCTGGGGCGCATCACCGACACGCCCACGCCGACGATCAGTGCGATCTATGCGGCGACCCTGCTGCTGGGCAAGACGCTGGAGGCTGCCAAGGGCAGGTTGTTGGTTCAACCCGCTGCTTGATTCGCGTTGACGGTTTGACATAAGACAGGACGCAAAGCACTGCCTCACCCGTAAGTGTTGCTGAGCACCCCGATCCCGTCGATCTCCACTTCCACCGAAGACCCGGGCTTCATCGGCAGCACCCCGAGCGAGGTACCGCACAGGATCACGTCACCCGGCTGCAGCGTCATGTCGTGCGACAGCCGCGACACCAGCTCGGCTGGTGAAAACGTCATGTCAGACAGCGGGTAGTTCTGTCGCTCACGCCCGCCCACACGCGTGTGCAGTGTGGCTGCGGCAAAGTCGAACTCGGTCTCAATCACCGGGCCGAACACGCCAAAGGTGTCGAAGCTCTTGGCGCGCGTCCACTGCGGGAAGCTCGCGTCGCGGGTGAGCATCTCCAGGGCCGTCACATCGTTGGCGCAGGTGTAGCCAAAGATGTGCGCCGGTGCGGCCACTACGCTCACAGCGCGCGCCTCGGTGCCGATCACCACCGCGAGCTCGCCTTCATAGGCCACCCGGCCGTCGTAGTGCGCTGGCACCTTGATCGGCTGGCCATGCGCTGCAAAGCTGCTCGACGCCTTCAGGAAGTAGAGCGGCTCAGCCGGCCTCGCCCAGCCGTTTTTCTCGGCGGCGGCATTGAAGTTGTTCCACAGGCCAATCATTTTGCCGGGCAGGCACGGGGTGAGGCAGGTCAGGTCGGCGAGTAGCAGATGCTCGCCAGTGGGCTTCGATAGACCAAACATCTCGCCTTGGTGTACATGCACCTGCTCGCCCTGCAAGCTGCCAAATCCTTCACGCTCTCCGAGCCGAAAACGCATCCACTTCATCGGTTCACTCTCTGTTGTGTTTGAACAAGGTGCCTTGGGTTCGGCGGGCGCCAGCCCTTGTTGACCGAATGACAACGCGGGTACCGCTCGACACAGTCAGGCGCATGGTCGGCGGCTAACATCGGGAATTGCCCTTAGCCCAGAGAATCGTCATGAAAAAGCTGCTGCTGTGCTGTGTCGCGTGGGCCGGCCTTTTCAGCCCGTCTGCCTGGGCCGAGATCAAGATCGGGCAGACCGCCGGCTTTTCGGGCGCGGTGGCGGCTTCGGTCAAAGAAGCCACCGACGGCGCCAAGCTCTACTTCGATGCCATCAACGCGCGCGGCGGCGTCAGTGGCAACCATATCCAGCTTGTCTCGCTCGACGACAAATTCGACCCCAAACTCGCGGCCACCAATGCCAAGCAGTTGATCGACGAGGGCGTGATCAGCCTCTTCCTGAACCGCGGCACGCCGCACACGCAGGCCATCATGCCGCTGCTGGCCGAGGCCAAGGTACCGCTCGTCGGCCCGTCCACCGGCGCGATGGTGCTGCACAACCCGGTGAACCCGTGGGTGTTCAATGTGCGCGCCACCTACCAGCGCGAAGCCGAGCGCTCGATAGCCCACCTGAGCCTGATCGGCATCGACCGCATTGCCGTGGTGCAAGTGGACGACAGCTTCGGTGCAGACGCCGTACAGGGCGCGCTCAAAGGCATGAAAGCGGTGAACAAGGAACCGGTGGCGCTGGAGAAGTACGACCGCGCCAAGCCCGACTACAGCGCCATCATTCCGCGCCTGATGGCCAAAGACCCGCAGGCCGTGGTATTCATCGGCTCGGGCACCGCCATCGTCGACGGCATGAAGGCCTTGCGCGCGGCAGGCTCGCGCGCGCAGATGGTCACGCTGTCGAACAACGCTTCGGCGGGCTTCGTGAAGGAGCTGGGGCCCATCGGCCATGGCGTGGTGGTGAGCCAGGTGTTCCCCTACGAGCGCTCGATCGCCTCGCCGGTCGTGAAAGAAGCGTTGGATCTGGCCAAGGCCAAGAACCTGGAGCTCACGCCCGTCATGCTCGAAGGCTTTGTCTCGGCGAAGGTTTTGGTGGAAGGCCTGCGCCGTGCGAGCCCCGGGCCCACGCGTGACAAGCTGCGCCGCGCGCTCGAGACCTTCAACCATGTCGACATCGGTGGGCTCGAAGTGAGCTACTCGCCGACCGATCACACCGGCCTCGACTACGCCGACCTCTCCATCATCGGCCCCGACGGTCATTTCAGACGTTAGCCAGGAAGCGCTCGATCAGGGCGAACTGCTCCGGCGTGTTGAGCGCCGGCGCGTGCCCGCAGCCGGCGATGGTGGCGACCACCGCGCGCGGGCCGCGCTGGCGCATTTGCTCGGCGGTGTCGGCCAGCAGCAGGTCGGAGCTTTCACCGCGCAGGCACAGCACCGGCAGCTCTAGGCTGTCCCACGCATCCCACTGCAGGTAGTCGTCGCCGTGGTGGGTGAACTGCAGGGTCATGGCCGGGTCGTAATGCGGCGTCACGCGGCCATCGGGCAGGCGGCGCGTCGACGTTTCGGTGAGGCGGCGCCACTGCGCGTCGCTCAGCCAGCCATAGGGTGCATAGATGGTGCGGAAGTAGGCCTCCAGCTCACTCACGGTGGCAAAGGCCGCCGGGTTGCCGGCATACGAGCGGATGCGATCGGTGGCCACCTGCGCGATCTCGGGGCCGATGTCGTTGAGCACCAGGCGCCGCAAGCGCCCGCGCAATGCGCCCGCCGCCGCGTGCAAGCCGATGGCCCCACCCATGGACGTGCCCAGCCAGTGAAAGCGCTCCAGCCCCAGCTGGTTGACCAGCGACACCGCGAGCTTCGCGTAGAAGGCCAGGCAGTACTCATCGGCAGGCTTGGGGCTCCACTCGCTCAAGCCCCGGCCTATGGTGTCGGGGCAGACCACGCGGTAGCGCTGCGACAAGTGCTCGGCAATGTCGTCCATGTCACGGCCGGTGCGCGCCAGGCCATGCCAGGCGACCACGGTGTCGGCATGCTGAGCGCCCCACTCCGTGTAGTGGAGCTCGCGCCCCTCGCAGCTGATGTAGTTGGATGTGAAGCTCATGAACAACCCTCCCTGGTCCCCCGCATCTGTCGTCAGTCAGGCCTGATCGCCCTCTGCTGCCCAAGGGCGCGCAGCCGCCCCACCACCCCGCTCGGGAAGTGATAAACCGACAGCACGAAGAGAATTCCCAGCCACAAGAGCCAGCGGTCGGGCGAGACCAGCTGCGACAGCACGGGCACACCTTCGAAAGCACTGGCACCGAGCTTGAGCAGGTCTTGCAGGTAGTTTTGCGCGAGGACAAAAAGCACGCTGCCCACCACCGCGCCGTACACCGTGCCCATGCCGCCGATCACGACGATGAGCAGGATGTCGAGCATGATCTCGAAGCTGAGCGAGGTGTCGGGCCCGTTGTAGCGCAGCCAGAGCGCGAGCAGGCAGCCGGCGAGCGTGGCGAACAGGGCCGACAGCACGTTGCTCAAGGTGCGGTAGACGACGGTGCGGTAGCCGATGGCCTCTGCACGAAAGTCGTTTTCACGTATCGCCTGCAGCACGCGGCCAAAGGGCGAGTTGACGATGCGCAGCAGGGCCAGCACCAGGAGCAGCGTCACCACGAAAAGCAGGTAATAGCTCGCGAATCGGCCGTCGATGCTGGCACCAAGGAAGCGCTCGTCGAGGTAGTGCGTGCCGGGCTGCAAGGCCTCGGGCGCCTTGAAGTTGAGCCCGTCTTCGCCGCCGGTGAAATCAGACAGCTGCGAGGCCAGCGTGAGAAACGCCGACGCTACCGCCAGCGTGATCATGGCGAAGAAGATGGCCTTCACACGCAGGCTGAAAAGGCCGATCAAGACCGACAGCAGCAGCGACACACAGAGCGCTGCACCCACGCCGAGCAGCACCGCGCCCCAGCCCGGGCCGAGGCGCGTGCTGGCGATGGCCACGCCATAAGCCCCGATGCCGAAGAACATGGTGTGGGCAAAGCTCACGATGCCGGTGTAGCCCAACAGCAGATCGAAGCTGGCCACCAGCACGATGAAGATCAGAATCTTGGCACCCACGTTGAGCGCCTTGGTGCTGTGGAAGAGAAAGGGCGTGAGCGCGAGGCCCAGCACCAGCACGATGAGCAGAGCCGCGAGCCAGCGGTTGCGTGGCAAGTCGTGGGAGAGCAGGCGGTTCAGCATGGGCGTTTCGCTCCGTTCACCGTGAGGCGTTTCATTCCGTTCGCCCTGAGTCGGGGGTTGCTGTCATCGGTTCGCCACCGGATACAAGCCTTGCGGCCGCCACAACAAAATCGCCACCATCAACCCGATGTTGGAAAACATCGCCACCTTGGGTGCCAGAAACCCGCTGTAGTTGGCCAACAGGCCTACCAGCAGCGCACCGACGAAGCAGCCGAAGGTCGAGCCCAGCCCGCCGATGATGATGACGATGAAGATCAGCACGTTGACCTGCGCGCCCATCTGCGGGATCACGTTTTGCTGGTACAGCCCCCACAGCACGCCGCCCAGGCCGGCGAGCGCAGAGCCGGCAACAAACACCCCGATGAAAAGCCGGCGTATGCGGTAGCCCAGGCTCTCGACCATCTCGCGGTCTTGCACGCCGGCGCGTATGAGCAGGCCAAGCTTGGTGCGATTGAGGGTGAAGAGCATGGCCATCAACACCATGGCACCGATCACCACCGCCACCACGCGGTACTTCTCCACGGCCGCATCGCCAAAGATGAACGCCCCGCGCAGCGCGCTGGGCAAGGGCAAGGCAATCTGCGCCGGGCCCCACACGACCTTGATCAGCTCTTCGCCGATGATCATGCCGCCCATGGTCACAAGAATCTGCTTCAGGTGCTGGCCGTAGACAGGCCGCACCAGCACGCGCTCGAAGGCCAGGCCGATGGCGCCGGCCACCGCCATCGCCACCACCATGGCGCTGAAGACGGCGATGAGGTTGCGCCACAGGCTCTCAGAGGCCGTCCAGTCGGCCATCGCACCGAAAACACTGGTCGCCACGAAAGCACCGAGTGCGATGAACACGCCATGGCCGAAGTTCAGCACGTCCATCAGCCCGAAGACGAGCGTGAGGCCCGAGGCGATGATGAAAATGATCATGCCCATGGCCAGGCCCGCCACGGTCAACGTGAGCCATGACGAGGGCGAGCCTATGGCCGGCAGCGCCAGCATGGCGAGCACCGGCACCAGCGCCAAAGGCAACCAGTCAAATCCGCTCTTGTTCATTGGTGTGCTCCCAGCGACAACCCCAGCAGCCGCTGCTGCAAACCTTCGTCATCGGCCAGCTCGGCCATCACGCCCCGGTGCACGACCTGGCCGTTGTCCATCACCACCACCTGATCGCCCAAGGCGCGCGCCATGCTGAAGTTTTGCTCGACCAGCAACACGGTGGTCTGCGTGCGCTTCAGCTCGCGCAGTGCGGTGATCAGGTTCTGGATGATGGCCGGCGCAAGGCCCTTGCTGGGCTCGTCGATCAGCAGCATGCGGCGCGGCTCGACCATCGCGCGCGCGATGGCCAGCATTTGCTTCTGCCCGCCCGAGAGCTTGCCCGCGGGCGAGAGCCAAAACTTCTTCACCGCCGGGAAAAGCTCGAACAGCCACTCAAGCCGTTGCGTGTCCATCTGCTCTACCGAGCGCGCGTTGCGCGCGGCGAGCAGCATGTTGTCGCGCACCGAGAGGTCGGCAAAGATGCCCATGTTTTCGGGCACATAGGCAATGCCCAGCTGCGCGATGTCGGGCGTGGTGCGGCCCGCCAGGGGCTGGCCGTCGAATGTCACGCTGCCTTGCGAGGCAGCCCACAAACCCATGATGGTTCGCAGCGTGGTCGTCTTGCCCGCGCCGTTGCGGCCCAGCAGCATGGTGACCTGCCCGGTGGGCACGGCGAAGTCGACACCGTGGAGGATGTGGTACGCGCCTATGTTCGTGTGCACGTCTTGGAGTTGCAGCAGCAAACCATCAACCGTTCGGGCTGACCCTTCGACAAGCTCAGGACGGGGTGCGCCTTCCGGCGCATCGAAGCCTTGCTCCGCAACCGCATGTGCTGGGCTTCGATACCTCAGCCCGAACGGTGGGCGGCGCGCGTTCATGCCGCCACCTCGGCGCTCACGCCCAGATAGGCCTGCTGCACGATGGGCGAGGCGATCACCGTGGCGGGGTCGCCATCGGCCACCAGCTGGCCGTTGTGCAGCACCATGATGCGGTCGGCCAGCTCGCGCACCACGTCCATCTTGTGCTCCACGAGCAAGATGGTGCTGTCACCTTTGGCTTTAAGTGCGCGGATGAGGTCCAGGATCACTGGCACCTCGTCCACGCTCATGCCCGCGGTGGGTTCGTCGAACATGAAAACTTGCGGGTCTAGCGCCATCAGCATGGCGACTTCGAGCTTGCGTTGATCACCATGCGGCAGGCTGCTGGCGGTGGCGTGGGCCTTGTCGGCCAGGCGCACCTGCTCCACCAGCGCATGCGCGCGCTCCAGCGTCTCGCGACGGTCCAGCCACACCGACCACAGGTTGAGGCCTTCCTTGCGGCGCGACTGCACCGCCAGGCGCACGTTCTCCACCACCGTCAGGTTGGGAAACAGCTGCGTGAGCTGGAAGGCTCGCCCCAGCCCGCGGTGGGTGCGGGCCGAGACGGCTTCGTGCGTGATGTCGACACCGTTCAACTTCACCACGCCTTCGGTCGCGCGCAGTTGGCCGGAGATGAGGTTGAAGTAGGTGGTCTTGCCCGCGCCGTTGGGCCCGACGATGGCCGTGAGCGTGCCGGGGGTGAAGGCACAGCTCACGTGGTCCACCGCGACGTGCCCGCCGAAGCGGATGGTGAGGTCTTGGGTTTCGAGCATTAGGTCTCAGTCAGTCCGAAGGCGTGCCGCAGGTGTCCATCACGGACACGTGCCCATCACGTAGTAGTTGCTTGCGGTCTGCTTCAGCGTCGTCGTGACGAATGTGTTCCACAGCCCCATGTTCTGGTTCGAGCCATTGGCCAGCGCGTAGCCCCCGCTCTGGTGCGCACGGCCGGCGGTGGTGTGGGCATAGTTCGACGAGGTGTAGCAAGTGGCCGCCGGTGGCGGTGGCGGTGGCGGTGGCGGTGGCGGCGGCGGTGGTGGGGGCGGCGGCTCCGTGCTTCCACCGCCCGATGCGATCTGATCCACCATCGCCTTGAGGGCTGCTTGTTGCGTGCCGGCTTTTTGCGCGAAGTTGCTGCCGTACCAACCGACCCAATCCCAGCAGCCGTTGGGGTTGGCGAGCGAGCCGCTGGCCGCGGTGGCGCGGCTGGTGCTGTCGACCTTGGCCTGCGGGAACAACACGATGATGTTGTTGGTGTCGGCCCAGCGCGTGTAGCCGGTGTTCTTGACGAACTTGTCGCCGATGGTCGCGTAACCCTGCTGGCAGCCGTGCAGCGCCACGTGCAGCTTGCACTGTGTGCCGCTGGCGCAGCTGGCCGGCACGTACACCCAACCGGTGGCGGCAACGCCCGGGTTGGTGGTGAAGGCGGCTTGGTTGAACTCGATGTAGTTGGCGGCGGCCGGCGCGTTGTTGCGCGCGTTGAGCGTGCCGTAGAACTTGGTGAGCGCAGCCTTGGCGCCGTCGTAGCCGCAGTTGCTGATGTAAGGCGAGGCGCTGCTGCTGCAGCTGTTGTTGCCGGCGCTGTCAAAGTCAGTCGGGAACACGTGCGCGGTGCTGGCACGCTTCACGTACTCGAGGTTGTCCGCCGTTACGCCGCTGTTGGTGTACTGCGTCTGCACCGCGTTCATCGGGTTGGGGCCGACGGTGTAGTCGCTGGTGCCCACGAACATGTAGATCTTCTGGTTGGCGACGTTGGCCTTGTTGTCGATGGCCGTGCCGCTCCAGTTGTTGAGGTCGGCCTGCATGGTGTTGAGCATGCTGGCGCTGACCGTCGCGTTGTACATGCAGGCGGTGTAGTTGCTGTGGCCGGCACACATGTAGGGGCCGCCCGCGAACACGCCCACGCCCTTGAAGGTGGCCGAGTACGCATAGCCGAGCTGGTTGGCCATGAAGCCACCCGCCGACAAGCCCGACACCGTGATCTGGCTGGTGTCGACGTTGAGTGCCGGCAGGGGCACGGCGGCTTGGGTGGCAGCGGCAAGCAGCAATGCAGCGGCTGCGCTCAGAGACCTTAGAGCGATGGACATGGTGTGATCTCCAACTGGAGGGCTTCGAGGCACCGGTAGGTGCGCCCTGCCCTGAGGTATCAAAGGTTCAGCCTGAGCGGACTGAGGGATTCATCAGTCCTTGCACGCCCCGCCCGCTCACCCCGACCCTTCGATACCTCAGGACAGGGCATCCACTTCGTGGATGTCGAAGGGCCGTGCAACGGTGGCAGAGAACAGGTGTTCAGCGCTTGTTCTTGATCGGAATGTTCATCTCTTCCGGCTTGATCTCATGCACAAGCTCGGGCACACCCCACGCAAAGGCCGGGTCGACCTTGATCTTGAAGTGGTACATGCTCTGCATGGCCTGGTGATCTTCTTTGCGGAAGGTCATCTTGCCCTTGGGCGTCTCGAAGCTCATGCCTTCCATGGTGGCGATGAGCTTGTCGGTGTTGCTGTCGCCCTTGGTCTTCTTGAGCGCTTCAACCACCGCAATGCCGGCGCTCATGCCGCCGGCAGTGAAGAAGTCAGGCGGGGTCTGGAACCTCTGGTAGTGGTTGGCCACCAGCCACTCGTTGACCGGGTTCTTCGGGATGCCGAAGTAGTAATACGCCGCGCCCTCCATGCCGGGGAACTGCTTGTAGCCCGTCATGGCCGGCAAGATGTTGCCGCCAGTGGCGATCTCTATGTTGTAGCGCTTGAGGTCGAGGTCGGCGATCTTGAACGGGTTGCCCGCGCCGGCCCAGATGATGAAGATGACCTTGCGGCCCGGCGCGTCTTTCAGCTTGTCGATGATGCGCTGGGCACCGGCGGTGAAGTCGGTGGTGCTGGTCGGCAGGTACTCCTCGTGCACGATCTTGGCCGACTTGATCGCTTCCTTGAAAGCCTTCACGCCATCACGTCCGAAGGCATAGTCTTGCGCCAGCGTTGCGATGCTCACGCCGGGCTTGTCGAGCGCGACGGCATTGCTGATGGCGTCTTGCGAGCTGTTGCGACCGGTGCGGAAGATGTACTTGTTCCACTTGTCGCCCGTGATCGAGTCGGCCACGGCAGGCTCGACCAGCAAGATCTTCTTGTACTCCTCGGCCACCGGCAGCAGCGCCAGCGCCACACCCGATGAGGTGGGGCCGATGGCGAGGTCGACCTTGTCGTCGCCGTAGGCCGCGGCGAGCAGGCTCTTGCCGATGTCTGGTTTGCCCTGGTCGTCTTTCTCGATCAGCACGATCTTCTTGCCGGCGACCATCATGGTGCCGCCGGTGGCGTAATCGAGGCCCATCAGGAGGCCCGTCTGCGTTTGCTTGCCGTAGGCCTCTAGCGGGCCGGTCTTGCTGTACACGTGGGCAATGCGGATCTCGCCCTTGGTCTGCGCCAAGGCGAGCGGCGCGGTGGCAGCGGCGAGCGCCGCAAGAGAGGTGACGAGTGCCAGGCGGCGCGAAGCGAAGGACATGGTGTCTCCTGTTTTGGTTCTGACGGGCCACGCGGTCACGCGGCTGCAGCGAGAAACAGCGCAAACGCTGTGCCCGAAAGCACCATATCAGGGCAAACACCGACTTAAGCTAGGGAGATCACGCAACGACACCCTAGAGATATGTAGGTTTTTCAGGCATTTCTTGTTTTGAGAAGCCTGCATTTCAGACACTGCCTGACAAACAGGCAGTCAAAGCTTCAGCTCGAAACGCAACTGCCAGTTGAGGTACGAGGTGGTATTTGTCTCTGAAGTCTCGCGGAAGGCGGCACTCTCGTAAGCACTGCCCGTGAGGTAGTCGCGCGGCGCAAAGTTACTCGCCGTGAGCCTCACCTGCGCTGCGGGGTTCACGGTGTAAAGCACATAAGCATCGCCCACCACCTTGCGCCCTTGCAGCACCCACTGCGTCTCGCTGATGCGGGTTGTGTAGCCCGGCGTCCAGTTGAGGTTGCCGCCCAGGGTGAGGGGCGTGCCGCGCAAACGATAGTCGGCACCGACGTTGACCGTGCCACCCGGCTGCTGGTCGAGCCGATTGTCGGGGCCCGGCACCTGCTTCACGCGCGACTGGAACACGCTGGCATTGGCGCGCACGTCGACCGGTGGTGCATCAGCCACCACATCGCTCAGGCGAACCTTGGCTTCGAGCTCAATGCCATTGGTGACGGCGTCGCCCACATTTTCAACGCGCGCCACGTAGCGGCCAGTCGCCGTGTCGAGCGTGGTCACGTTGCGCATGTAGTGGCTGATCTGGCGGTGGAACACGTTGGCGCTGAGGATGCCGCTGCCCGCGAGGTAGCGCTCAATGGCGACATCAACGCCGGTGGCCAGCTCAGGCTGCAGGTAGGGGTTGCCCACGCGGTCGGGCCGCGTCGCAGAGTTGGGCTCTGATTCTTTCGGCCGGGCGATCAGGTTTTGCAGGGTCGGCGATCGGTAGCTGCGGGTCAGGCTCAAGCGCACCTGATCGCGGCTCTTGGGGTCGGGCTTCCAGACGGTGTGAAAGATCGGCGTCCACACGCTGCTGCGGTTGGAAACGTCGACCAGGCTGCCGCTGCCGGTTTGCACGGCGTCGCTGCGCGTGCGTATGCCTTCCCAACGCAGGCCCAGGTGCACCGCCCATTGCGGCGTGACATTCCACTCGTCTTGCGCGTAAGCCGCAGTGCGGAAAGAGTCAGCCGAAAAGTCGTCGCCCGATTCATCAGATTCGCTGTGCGTCTCGCTGCGCCGGTTGCTTTCGAGCTCGGCGCCGGCGACGAAGCTGTGGTCGTTGGCGAGCAGGGTGGTGTATTTCGAGCCTAGCGTGGCGTTGGTGTCGCGGGCGCTGTTGATGTCATCGAAGTCTGCGGGCTGCGAGAGCGTGGCAGAGCCGTCGTCGTTGCGCAGGTAGCGTTGGTTGCGGCCATTCCAGCGGCCTTGGCCGAAACCGCCCTTGAGCTCGACGCGGCCCGCGCCTTCGATCGAGCGGTTCCATTGGCCGTTGAGGCGCGCCAAGGTGTAGGTGCCCGTGGCGTGGCCTGTGCTGATGTCGTAGGGCTTTTCTGCGCGCGGGTCGGCTGGGGCCAGGGTGGTGGTTTGGTTGAGCCGCGAGCTGCGCACGGTGTCGGTGTCGCTGTAAATCAGCAACGGCATCAGCAGCGCCGAAGCGCCCTTCTCGCCCTTCCATTGCAAGCGCCCGGTGGCGTGCAGACCGCTGCGCTTTTCACGCGACTCGGCCGCTTCTGATTTGACCGTGGTGTAGCCCAGCACCGGGTCGAAATCTTCGTGCACCGTGGTGGTGGTGCTTTCGGTCAGGCGGTTGAGGCGGAAGGCCGAGAGCGAAAAGTTGTAGATCAACTCGCCTAGCGTGTCGTTGCGCGTCCACGAGATGCCAGGCTGCACGCGGCCGTTTTCAAAGCCGGCGCCAAAGCGCACGTTGTTGAGTCGCTTCTTGAAGCCTTCGCGCGTGATGATGTTGATGGTGCCGGCAATGGCCCGCGCACCCGTCTCGGCCGTGGGCGCACGCAAGATCTCGATGCGCTCGACCTGCTCGGGCGTGAGCGAGTCAATTGAAAAGCCCGGCGGCACGGGCTCGCCGTCAAGCAATAGCTGCGTGTAACCGCTGCCCAGGCCGCGCATGCGAATGGCGCCACCCCGCCCCGGCGCGCCTTGCAGCGTGATGCCGGGCAGGCGCTTCAACACTTCACCGACCGTGCTGTCGCCGAAACGATCGATCTCTTCGCGCCCGATCACGATCTTGGCAGCGGTGGACTGCCGTCGCTCCTGCATGTCATTGGCGCGCGTGCCGGTGATCTGCACAGGCGCGAGCTGCTGGGCCGCAGCTGGCGCTGAAGCAGGCGCTGCGGCCGCCGGTACTGCCTCGGGGGCTGTCTGGGCATGGCCAGTGGCCGACAGCGCCGCCAGGGTCAACACACTCAAAGAAATGGGTAGCGATGTATAGCGGGCAGGGTCGCGACGGTGCATGGCAGAAGGCGAATCACAAAGCTACAGAGCATGCCTGCGAAGGGTTGCAGCTGCATTGGTAGAAGTCACCGAAACTGAGTTTCTGCGAGGTAAAGATGGACCGGCCTAACAAACGGCCTCAGATCAACGGCAATTTGTCGTACAAAGTTGCGCGTGAAATACCCAAGAGGCGCGACGCGGCCAGCTTGTTGCCGCCGGTCGCGACCAGGGCCTCGCGAATGGCGCGCGCTTCGAGCTCGGCAATGGCCTGCGGCAGCGGCTTGATGGACGCCGCCGAGACCGGCTCGCCCACGTTGGCCGACTCCACCACGCGCGGCCTCGGCTCCGCACGGCGCGCCGCCGCGACGGGCAAGTGCGGCTCACCGGCCAGCAGGGAATTGAAATGCCCGGCATTGAGCGCCAGGTCGTCGGTCATCAGCGTGGCCTGTTCCAGCACGTTGCGCAGCTCGCGGATGTTGCCGGGCCATGACTGTTGCGCCAGCAGGTCGAGCGCGTCGCCACTCAGGCCCTTGTGCGGCAGCCCGCTGCGACGTGCGATGTCTTCGGCCAGCGTTTCGATCAGGGCTTCGAGATCGGCCATGCGCTCGCGCAGCGCCGGCAGGCGAATGGGCAGCACGTTGAGCCGGTAGTACAGGTCGGCGCGAAAGCTGCCGGCTGCCACCATGGCCGGCAGGTCTCGGCTGGTGGCCGCGATGATGCGCACGTCCACGCGCTGCACCACGTTGCTGCCCAGCTGCTCGACCTCTTGCTCTTGCAGCACGCGCAGCAGCTTGCTTTGCAGTGCAAGCGGCATGTCGCCGATCTCGTCGAGAAATAGCGTGCCGCCATCGGCCAGCTTGAACTTGCCGTCGCGGCCCTTGCGGTCGGCCCCGGTGTAGGCGCCGGGCGCCACGCCGAAGAACTCGGCTTCGAGCAAGGTGTCGGGCACGGCGGCGATGTTGACGCCCACGAAGGAGCGCGCGGCACGCGTGCTGGCGGCATGGATGGCGTGGGCCAGCAGCTCCTTGCCGGTGCCGGTTTCGCCTAGCAGCAGCACGGTGCTGTCGGTCTGCGCCACGCGGCGCGCCTGGCGCTTGACCTCCATCGCCACGGCGCTCGTGCCGATGAAGCTGGCCACGGTGTACTTGGGGCGGCGCTGCGCGGCCAGCTGCTGGCGTGCATCATCGAGCTCGCGCTGCAGGCGGCTGAACTTGGTCATCAGCGGCTGCATGGTGGTCTCGGGGTGGTCGAGCAGCACCATGCCCATGGCGCCTATCACCTCGCCCTGCGCGTTGCGCAGCGGCAGGCGGCTCACGAGAAAGGTGCCGGCCTGGTTGGTGAGCAAGTCCACCAGCATGGGCTGGCCGGTGTCGATCACATGGGCCATCAGTGTGTTGGGCACCACCTCTTCGACGCGGCGGCCCACGAAGTCAGACTCTTCATGGCCCAAGTCGGGCAGAAAGCGCTTGTAGCCTTCGCTGATCCACACGATGCGGTGGTTGCGGTCGACCACCATCATGCCCATGGCGGCTTGCGCCAGCGTGTCGAACATGCTTTGCGCGGCGAGCTTGAGCACGCCGTCGGCATCGGCAGGGAGCAGGGTGGTCATGGGCGGCACTGTACTGCCGCGGCTTTCAGTTTTCGGTGACTTCGCGCGGCACCACGGGGTTGACCGCGGCGAACACGCCGCTTGCGCGCACGATGGCACGCTCACCCACCATCAGGTTGCATTCGGCAAACGACAGGCGGCTGCCGTGCTTGCGCACCGTCACATGCGCTTCGAGCCAATCGCCCACCTTGGCCGAGCCTAAAAAGTCGGTGGACAGGTTGACCGACACCATGGGCTGCGGTGGCTGGCGCGACATGTTGAGGTTGCGCCCGAGAGCGCTGTCAGCGAGCGTGACCAGCATGCCGCCATGCGCGATGCCGCGCATGTTGGTGTGCTGCTTGCCCACGCGCAAGGCGATGATCACGCCGCCATCGGGTGCCGGGCGCTGGTAGATCGGGCCGGCGTGCATGAGCCACTGGCCGCCGGGGATCAGAGGGGTGTAGCCGTCGGGGATATCGCCTGGCTTCTCGGTACTCATCAAACCCTCGCCGTCATTCCCGCGTGCCAGCCATCAGAACCAGCCATCAGAACCAGGCGTCCTGCATCTTCAGCGTGGAGTCGTTCAAGCTGCGCAACAACTCATGCTGAGGCCTGGTGCGCGGCAGTTCCCACTCGAAGAACCAGTCGCAGGTATGCAGCTTGCCGCGATAGAAGTTGATGTCGTCTTCGCTCTTGGCGCCGGCCAGCGCGCGTGTCGCGACCAGGGCTTGGCGCAGCCATTGCCACGCCACAACGGTGTGGCCGAAGGCTTCCAGGAAGACCGCTGAATTCGCAAGCGCGAGTTCGCCGCTTTCCTTCAGCAGCGGGGCGATCGCGCGCACCGTCTGCGTCACGTTGGCCCATGCGATGTTGAGCGCATCGGCCGGCGCACTCAGGGTCTCGTAGGCAGAGGCCTCCTTGGCGGTGGTTGCCATTTCACGCCCCAGCAATTCGAGCGCAGCGCCTTGCTGCATCACGACCTTTCGCCCCAGCAAATCGATCGCCTGAATGCCGTGCGTGCCCTCGTGGATCATGTTGAGCCGGTTGTCGCGGTAAAACTGCTCGACCGGGTACTCACGCGTGTAGCCATAGCCGCCGTGGATCTGGATGGCCAGGCTGTTGGCCTCAAGACACCACTGCGACGGGAACGACTTCACCACCGGCGTGAGCAGCTCCAGCAGCAGGCTCGCCTCGTCGCGCGCCAATTCAGATTCACCCGTCTTCTGTTCATCCACCAAACGCGCTGCGTAGAGGCACAACGCCAAACCGCCCTCGACATACGCCTTCTGCGCAATCAGCATGCGGCGGATGTCGGCGTGCTCCATGAGCTTGACTTGCGGAGCCGCCGGGTTTTTGTTGCCGGCGCGGCGGCCTTGCGGTCGGTCGCGCGCATACGCCAGCGAAGCCAGGTAGCCGCGATAGCCCAACATCACCGCGCCCATGCCGACGCCGATACGGGCCTCATTCATCATGTGGAACATGCAGGCGAGGCCTTGGTTGGCCTCACCGATCAGCTCGCCGATGCAGCAGCCTTTCTCGCCGAAGGACAGCATGGTGGAGGTGGTGCCGCGCCAACCCATCTTGTGGATCAGCCCGGCCAATGCAACGTCGTTGCGCTCACCCAAGCTGCCGTCGTCGTTGACGTGGAACTTGGGCACGGTAAAGAGCGAGATGCCCTTCACGCCCGCAGGTGCGCCGGGCAGGCGGGCCAGCACCAGATGGACGATGTTGTCGCTCAGCTCGTGGTCACCGCCCGAGATGAAAATCTTGTTGCCGGTGAGGCTGTAGCTGCCGTCGGCGTTGGGTGTGGCGGTGGTGGTGATATCTGACAAGCTGGAGCCGGCCTGCGGCTCGGTCAGGCACATGGTGCCGAAGAAGCGGCCGGCCAGCATGTGCGGCAGGTACTTCTTCTTTTGCGACTCGGTGCCGAAGCGCTTGATGACGTTGGCGTTGGCGATCGTCAGGCCCACATACGAGTTGGTGGCCGCGTTGGCGCCCTTGAAGATGGCCGAAAAGGCCTGGCCCATCAGCACCGGCAGCTGCATGCCGCCCAGCTCGTAGTCGTGCGTAGGCGCAATGAAGCCGGCGGCGCAGAAGGCGTCTAGCGCCTCTTTCACCTGGGGAATGATGCGCACGCGCTGGCCGTCGAAGGTGGGCTCTTCTTCGTCAGACGCGCGGTTGTGCGTGGCGAACTTGTCGGTGGCGATCGCCATCGCAGCGTCTAGCGCAGCAACGAAGGTTTCGCGGCTGTGGTCAGCGTGGCGCTCACGCTGGGTCAGCGCCTCAGCTTCCAGGACTTCAAAAACCTGGAAGTCGAGGTCGCGGCGATTGACGATCAGGTCCATCAGGCGGCCAGCAAAGAATCGCTGACCTTGCCCAGGTGGTGGTCAATGTCGCCGAAGGTGGCGTTGATGACCGTCAGGCGCTTGAACAGGTGCGCGGCCATCAGCTCATCGGTCACACCCATGCCGCCGTGCATCTGCACCGCACCCTGGCCCACCGTACGGGCCGATTGGCCGATGTAGGCCTTGGCGGCCGACACATTGCGGCGGCGCTCGGCCACGTCTTTGTCATCAACCTTCACTGCCGCCAGCAGCGCCATCGCGCGGGCGTACTCGGCCGCCATGGCCATCTCGGCCATGCGGTGCTGGAGTACCTGGAACTTGCCGATGGGCTGGTCGAATTGCTTGCGGTTCTTCAGGTACTCCAGCGTCTGCGCATTGAGCGTGGTCATCACCCCCACGGCTTCGGCGCACAGCGCGGCAACGCCCCGGTCTATCGCATGCTCGATGGACGGCAGGGCCTGGTTGATGGCACCCACGAGCGCATCTGCACCGACCTTCACGTCTTTCAAGATCACGTCGCCAGCGCGCTGGCCGTCTTGCGTACCGTAGGGGCGAATCGTCACGCCCGAGGCCTTGGCATCGACGACGAACAGCGAGACGCCGTTGGCGTCGAACGCCGAGCCAGAAGTGCGGGCCGAGACCAGCAGCTTGTGCGCCGAGGGAGCGGCCAGCACCACAGCCTTGTGGCCCGACAGCGACCAGCCGTCGCCATCTTTCTTGGCGGTAGTGGCCACGTGGTTGACGTTGTAGCGCGCGCCCGGCTCTTGGTGCGCCAAGGTGGCCAGCAGCGTGCCGCCCATGATGCCGCTCAGCAGCGTGTCGCGCTGGGCCGGGCTGCCGATGTCGTTGAGCAGGCTGCCGGAGATCACAACCGAGGGGATGAAGGGCTCGACCGCCAGCGCGGTGCCCAGCGTCTCGGCGATCACCATCGTGTCGATGGCGTTGCCGCCCAGGCCGCCCGCGGCCTCGGAAAAGGGCAAGGCCAACAGGCCCAGCTCGGCATAGGTGGCCCAGGCCTGCTCGCTGTGGCCCACGGCGCCCTTCACGATGGCTCGGCGCTGCTCGAAGCTGTAGTCTTTGGCGAGGTAGCGCTTCAGGCTGTCTTGAATGGCGGTCTGTTCTTCGCTGAGGTTGAAGTCCATGTCAGTTCCTTGAATTTGGTGGTCAATCACCGTTCGGGCTGTCGAAGCCTGCGCAGGGCTTCGGTACCTCAGCCCGAAAGGAGATGGGTTGGCAATGCTCTTGCGGAGCTCAGAGGCCAAGAATCATCTGGCTGATGATGTTCTTCTGGACTTCGGTGGAGCCGCCATAGATGGTGGTCTTGCGGGTGTTGTAGTACGCGCCCGGAATGAGCGTTTCGCGGGCCGCGAAGAACTCGGTCAGCGGCTGCGGGTTGCCCGACAGGTCTTGCGTTTCGCGCAGCCAAGGCACACCGTAGGGGCCCAGCGCCATCATCGACAGCTCGGTCAGCATCTGCTGGATCTCGGAGCCCTTGATCTTCAGCATCGAGGCCTCGGGGCCGGGCGCATGCGCCTTGCCTTCTTGCGAGACGAGCTTAAGGTTGGTGATCTCAAGCGCCATCAGCTCCATGTCGACCTGGGCCAGGCGATCACGGAAGCGCATGTCTTCGATCAGCGGCTTGCCGTTGTCGCCAGGCACCTTGCGGGCCAGCGTCTTCAGGCGCTTGATCGCCACCTTGGAGCGGCCCACACCGGCAATGCCGGTGCGCTCGTGGCCGAGCAAGAACTTGGCGTACGTCCAGCCCTTGTTCTCTTCACCAATGCGGTTTTCAACCGGCACGCGCACGTTGTCAAACCAGATTTCGTTCACCTCGTGGCCGCCGTCGAGCATGATGATCGGCTTGACGGTGATGCCCGGGGTCTTCATGCTGATCAGCAGGAAGCTGATGCCTTCTTGCTTGCGGCCCTCGGTGCTGGTGCGCACCAAGACAAAGATCCAGTCGGCGTACTGGCCTAGCGTGTTCCAGGTCTTCTGGCCGTTGACGATGTAGTGCTCGCCATCGGCGTCGGTGCCGCGCACGGCGCGGGTCTTGAGCGACGCGAGGTCAGAGCCGGCGCCCGGCTCCGAGTAACCCTGGCACCACCAGTCCTGGCCCGAAATGATGCGCGGCAGGTAGTGCGCCTTCTGCGCGGCATTGCCGAAACGCATGATGACCGGCGCGACCATCTTCACGCTGAAGGCCAGCTGCATCGGGGTGCCGGCTTCGGCGCACTCTTCGTCGAAGATGTGCTTTTGCACGGAGTTCCAGCCGGTGCCGCCGTACTCTTCAGGCCAGCTCGAAGCGCCCCAGCCCTTGTCGTTCAGGATCTTCTGCCACCGGGTGATGTCTTCGGCCAAGTGGCGTTCGCCAGAACCGCTGCGGGCGCGAATTTCGGCGGGCAAGTGGGTCGCGATGAAGCTGCGCACCTCGTCGCGGAATTTCTGCTCTTCGGGGCTGTAGTCGAGATCCATGTTGTCTCCTGTGGCGCGAGGCCTAGAACGGGGAAATGAGGGAAGAAGTCGTGAATAGACGAAGAAGTGGCGCATTCTGCATCGCAAAACGAGAATTTGAAAATTGGAACTTTCACTGATCACGCTGCGTGTTTCTTGGAAAAGCGCCTGTCACACCGGCGACAAGCCGTGGGGCCGCACCTGATTTCAAACGGGGATTAACCGTGTTTACAAGCCTGCCCTCAGTGGCTAGGATGATCGTCTTTGCGAAATAATGTTCCACAGAGCAGAACGTAAATCTGCAGCCGGCAAAACCAACCTGCATCGGGCCCGGTCCGTGCCGAGCCGCCGTCCCAGCAAGTGACTTTCAGGAGATTCCGCACATGAGCAATCAACCGACTTCCACCCAGTACGACTTTCGCGGCAGCGTCGCCATCGTCACGCTGGCCAACCCGCCCGTGAACGGCCTGGGCCACTCGCTGCGCGCCGGCATCGTGGCCGGGCTCGACAAGGCTCTCGCCGACGACAAGGTCAAGGCCATCGTGCTGATCGGCAGCGACCGCGCCTTCTCGGGTGGCGCCGACGTGAAGGAATTCGGCACCGCCAAGGCCGGCATGGACCCGAACCTGGGCGTCGTGATCCGCGCACTTGAAGACTCGACCAAGCCGGTCATCGCGGCCATTGGCGGCATGGCGCTCGGCGGCGGCCTGGAGCTGGCCATGGGCGCGCACTTCCGTGTGGCCAAGCCTGATGCACAGCTGGGCCTGCCCGAAGTCAAGCTGGGCCTGCTGCCCGGCGCCGGTGGCACACAACGCCTGCCGCGTTTGATCGGCCTGGAGGCCGCACTCAACCTCATCGTGTCGGGTGTGCCCACGCCGGCCGCCAAGTTCAAGGGCACGCCGCTGCTCGACGACATCATCGAAGGCGACCTGCTGCAAGGCGCCCTCGCCTTTGCCGAGAAGGCCGTGGCCGACAAGCTGCCGCTCAAGCGCGTGCGCGACCTGAAGGTCAAGCAAGTGAAGCCTGGCTCTGAGGCCTTTCTGCAATTCGCCCGCAACACGGTGGGCGCGATGGCCAAGAACTTCCCCGCGCCGCTGAAGTGCGTGGAAGCGGTGGCCGCATCGGTGGGCAAGTCTTTTGACGAAGGCCTGAAGACCGAGCGCGAGTTGTTCATGCAGCTGATGGCCACGCCCGAGTCGCGCGCGCTGCGCCACATCTTCAGCGCAGAGCGTGCGGCCTCCAAGGTCAGCGACATCCCCGAAGACACCAAGCTGCGTGACATCAAGAAGATGGGCATGATCGGCGCCGGCACCATGGGTGTGGGCATCACCATGAACTTCATCAACGTGGGCATAGGCGTGGTGCTGCTCGAGATGAAGCAAGAAGCACTCGACAAGGGCCTGGCCACCATCCGCAAGAACTACGAGAACTCCATGGCCAAGGGCAAGCTCACGCAAGCCCAGCTCGACGAGCGCATGGCTCTCATCACGCCAACGCTAAGCTACAACGACTTCAAAGACGTTGACCTCGTGATCGAAGCCGTGTTCGAGAGCATCGAAGTGAAAGAGCAGGTCTTCAAGACGCTAGACGAAGTGTGCAAGCCCGGCTGCATCCTGGCCTCGAACACCTCGGCCCTCAACCTCGACAAGATCGCGGCCTTCACCAAGCGCCCGCAAGACGTGGTGGGCCTGCACTTCTTCAGCCCGGCCAACGTGATGCGCCTGCTCGAAGTGGTGCGCGGCGAGAAGACCAGCAACGACGTGCTGGCCACCTCGATGGCCCTGGCCAAGAAGATCAAGAAGGTCGCCGTGGTCTCGGGCGTGTGCGACGGCTTCATCGGCAACCGCATCGTGGCGCGCTACGGCCAGG
>NZ_JBKJOQ010000024.1:0-17608 GCF_046595475.1 Rhizobacter sp. | reverse complement strand
AAGATGGCCCCGTACATCTACGGCCATCGCAACAAGATCCACATCATCAACCTCGAGAAGACGCAGCCGCTCTTCAACGACGCGATGAAGTTCATTCGCCAGCTTGCTTCCAAGCGCGGCACCGTCCTGATGATCGGCACCAAGCGCCAGGCTCGCGAAGTCATTTCGCTCGAAGCCAAGCGCGCCGGTATGCCTTTCGTCGACCAGCGTTGGTTGGGCGGCATGCTCACCAACTTCAAGACCGTCAAGGGCTCGCTGAAGAAGCTGAAAGACATGCAAGCCCAGATCGAATCGGGCGCCGAAATCCGCATCAAGAAAGAAGCGTTGCTGTTCCAACGCGACTTGGCCAAGCTCGAAAAAGACATCGGTGGCATTCAAGACATGAGCGCTCTGCCTGATGCGCTGTTCGTCATCGACGTGGGTTACCACAAGATTGCAGTGGCCGAAGCCAAGAAGCTGGGTATCCCGGTGATCGGCGTGGTCGACTCCAACCACTCGCCCATCGGCATCGACTACGTAATTCCCGGCAACGACGATTCTTCCAAGGCCGTGGCCCTGTACGCTCGTGCCGTGGCTGATGCCGTTCTGGAAGGCCGCGCCAATGCCACCAGCGATGTGGTGCAAGCCGTGTCTGCCGAAGGCGACGAGTTTGTGGAAGTCAGCGAAAACGCCTGAGCTAACGCCCCTGCTTCACCGCCAAGGTGAGCACGAAAAGGGGCTGCTTCAGCCCCTTTTTTTCGACGCAAGATGAATCCCGGCGACCAGCTAGCGCTGGACGCCCCGAGCCAACAGGAGATTTGAGATGGCTGCAATTACCGCAAGCATGGTCGCCGAGCTGCGCGCCAAAACCGATGCCCCGATGATGGAGTGCAAGAAGGCCCTGACCGAAGCCGAAGGCGACTTCGACAAGGCTGAAGAGCTGCTGCGCGTCAAGCTGGGCAGCAAGGCCGGCAAGGCCGCTTCGCGCATCACCGCCGAAGGCGTGGTGGCGGCTTCAGTGTCCGGTACCACGGGTGCGCTGATCGAAGTCAATTGCGAAACCGACTTCGTGTCGAAGAACGATGACTTCCTGGCCTTCACCAACGGCGTGGCCGAGCTGGTGGCCAAGAATAACCCCGCTGATGTGGCGGCCTTGTCGGCGATGCCGCTGTCGCAGGCCAGTTTCGGCCCGACCGTGGAAGACGTGCGCAAGGGCCTGATCGGCAAGATCGGCGAAAACATGTCGATCCGCCGCTTCAAGCGTTATGCCGACGGCGGCCAGTTGGCCAGCTACCTGCACGGCACGCGCATTGGCGTGATCGTCGAGTTCAATGGCGATGTCGTGGCAGCCAAGGATGTGGCCATGCACGTGGCCGCGATGAAGCCGGTGTCGTTGTCGTCAGCCGACGTGCCCGCCACGCTGATCGAGAAGGAGCGCTCGGTCGCAGCCCTCAAGGCCGCCGAGTCGGGCAAGCCTGCTGACATCGTCGCCAAGATGGTCGACGGCTCGGTGAGCAAATACCTGAAGGAAGTGAGCCTCTTCAACCAGGTTTTCGTGAAGGCCGCCGACGGCAAGCAGACCGTCGAGCAGCACCTCAAGGCGGTCAAGACCGAGGTCAAGTCGTTCACTCTGTACGTGGTGGGCGAGGGCATCGAGAAGAAGGTCGACGACTTCGCAGCTGAAGTGGCGGCCCAGGTGGCTGCCGCCAAGGGCAGCTGATTCACCGTTTCTCTCTGTGCGAACGGGGCCTGGCGCCCCGTCTTCGCGGATAGACTTCAGCGCCACACCTCGCAAGCCACCTCTGGAGGAACCACGAATGCCGGCGTACAAGCGCATCCTGCTCAAGCTCTCGGGTGAAGCCCTGATGGGCGACGATGCCTATGGCATCAACCGCGCCACCATCGTGCGCATGGTGCGCGAGATTCAAGAAGTCACGCAGATGGGTGTCGAGGTCGCCGTGGTGATCGGCGGCGGCAACATCTTTCGCGGCGTGGCCGGTGGCTCGGTGGGCATGGACCGCGCTACGGCCGACTACATGGGCATGCTGGCCACGGTGATGAATGCGCTGGCCCTGGCCGACACCATGCGGCAAGAAGGCATGACGGCTCGCGTGATGTCGGCCATTGCGATCGAGCAGGTGGTCGAGCCCTATGTGCGCCCCAAGGCCTTGCAGTACCTCGAAGAAGGCAAGGTCGTGGTGTTTGCCGCCGGAACGGGCAACCCCTTCTTCACCACCGACACCGCGGCCGCGTTACGCGGTGCCGAGATCGGTGCAGAGATCGTGCTTAAGGCCACCAAGGTCGATGGCGTGTACACCGCCGACCCCAAAAAGGACCCTACCGCCACGCGCTACACGCGTGTCAGTTTTGACGAAGCCATCAGCCGCAACCTGCAGGTGTTGGACGCCACCGCCTTTGCCTTGTGCCGCGACCAGAAGCTGCCGATCAAAGTGTTCAGCATCTTCAAGGCTGGCGCACTGAAGCGTGTGGTCATGGGCGAAGACGAAGGCACGCTCGTCCACGTTTGATCTCAGGAGAACAGCGACATGAGCATCGCAGACATTCGCACAATGGCCGAGCAGAAGATGGCCAAGTCAATCGAATCATTCAGAAGTGAGCTGCAGAAGATCCGTACAGGCCGTGCCCACCCCGGCATCCTGGACCAGGTACAGGTCGACTATTACGGCTCGATGGTGCCCATCAGCCAGGTGGCCAACGTCACCTTGCTCGACGCGCGCACCATCAGTGTCCAGCCCTGGGAAAAGGGACTGGGTCCCAAAATCGAGAAGGCCATCCGCGAGTCCGACCTGGGCTTGAACCCGGCCGCCCAAGGCGACCTGCTGCGTGTGCCGATGCCGGCCCTCACCGAAGAGCGCCGCCGTGACCTGAGCAAGGTGGTGCGCAGTGCCGGCGAAGACGCCAAGATCGCCGTGCGCAACCTGCGCCGCGACGGGAACGATCAAGCCAAGAAGCTGCTGAAAGACAAAGAAATCACCGAAGACGACGAGCGCCGCTCGCTCGACGAAGTGCAGAAACTCACCGACCGGGTGATCGCAGAAATCGACCGCATGATCTCTGCCAAGGAAGCGGAGATCATGGCTGTCTGATGGAGCCGCGATTGCCCCCTTTCACCGTTTCCCCTGGCTGCCTGGTCTGATCTCCCTCGTGGACTCCGCCACTCGCATTCCGCGCCATGTGGCCATCGTCATGGATGGCAACGGCCGCTGGGCGAAGAAGCGCTTCATGCCGCGTTTCTTTGGCCACAAACAGGGTGTCGATGCCCTGGTGCGCACGGTGCAGGCTTGCGCTGACCGCGGCATTGAATACCTCACGGTGTTTGCCTTCTCTTCCGAAAACTGGAAGCGCCCCACCGAAGAGGTGTCGGGTCTGATGAGTCTCGTGCTCGTGGCTGTCTCCAAGTACCTGGCCAAGCTCGCGGGAGAGGGCGTTCGCATACGCATCGTCGGCGACCGCTCGCAGGTCTCAGACAAGGTGCGTGCTGCGTGGGACGAAGCCGAGCAGACAACACGGCACAACACGCGCATCAATCTCTCGGTGGCGTTCAACTACGGGGGACGCTGGGACGTGGTGCAGGCCTGCCGCCAGGCGATCGAGGCGGCTGTGCCCGCGGCCTCGCTTGACGAAGCCACGCTGTCGCGCTTCATGGCCATGAGCTACGCACCCGACCCCGACCTCTTTATCCGCACAGGCGGCGAGGTCCGCATCAGCAACTTTCTGCTGTGGCAGGTGGCGTACTCCGAGTTGGTCTTCAGCAATTGCCTGTGGCCTGACTTCGGCGAGGCCGAACTGAACGCGGCCCTCGCAGATTTCAGCGGGCGAGACCGCCGCTTCGGTCTGGTGCTCTCGGCTGACGCCGCTCACGAAGCCAAGGTCTGAGAATGCTCAAACAACGTGTCATCACAGCATTGATCTTGTTGGCAGTGCTGTTGCCGGCTCTCTTTGCGCCGATGTCGTGGCCCTTTGCGCTCTTGATGTTGCTGATGGCGAGCGCTGCGGCCTGGGAGTGGGGCCGGCTCAATGCCGCTACTTCCATGGTGTCGCTGGCCATGGGCGCCGTCGCGGCCCTGGCCTGTGCCTTGGCGTTTGTGGCGGGCTGGGTGCGTGTCGGCCCCAGTGTTGCGTGGTGGGTGGCGTTCGGCGTGTGGGTTTCGGGTGGGGCCCTGGCGCTGCGTGTCGGCCCAGGCGCATGGCACACGCTGCCGCGGGTTGCTCGATGGCTGATTGGCGTGGCTGCAATCTGGACGGCATGGCTGGCGTTGTCGAGCGCCAAGGCCACTGGCACCAATTTCATATTGTCGATTTTTTGCCTGGTGTGGGTGGCCGACATTGCGGCCTACTTCGGAGGCAAGGCGTTCGGCCGCCGCAAACTGGCCTTGGCCATCAGCCCGGGCAAGAGCTGGGAAGGCGTGTGGAGCGGCATGGTGGGCGTGCAGCTTCTTGCGCTCGCCTGGATCCAGGCCGATCGCCACTGGCAGCCGGCGCTGCTCGATTCGTCCAGCGTGTTTAGCGTGCTGATAAATCGCTTCGGCGTGGCGGGTCTCATGCTGTCGCTGGTCTTCCTGAGTGCCATGAGCGTGGTCGGCGATCTGGTCGAGTCGCTGGTGAAGCGTAGCGCTGGCGCCAAGGACAGCAGCGGCTTGCTGCCCGGCCACGGCGGTGTGCTTGATCGTGTGGATGCGCTGCTGCCGGTCTTCCCCATCGCCATGGCGCTTAGCACGCTCTGATTCACGCGCACTCAACCATGGCACGACTACGCATCTGCATCCTCGGCTCTACCGGTAGCGTCGGGGCGAACACGCTCGACGTGATCTCGCGCCACCGCGATCGCTACGAGGTTTTTGCGCTCACTGCCAACAGCCGTGTCGACACCCTGTTGGCCCAATGCGTGCAATGGAAACCCCGCTTCGCCGTGATGCCGCAGGCGGCGCAGGCCAAGCTGCTGCGCGAGGGCATTCGTGGGGCGGGCCTGCGCACCGAGGTGCTCGACACCCCCGCATCGCTGTCGCAGATTGCAGCGCACCCGGATGTCGACGCAGTGATGGCTGCGATCGTCGGTGCCGCCGGCCTTGAGCCCTGCATGGCGGCGGCGCGCGCTGGCAAGCGGCTGCTGCTGGCCAACAAGGAAGCGTTGGTGGTGGGGGGCGCACTCTTCATGCAGGCGGTGCGCGAAGGCGGCTCCACCTTGCTGCCGATCGACAGCGAGCACTCGGCGATTTTCCAGTGCCTGCCAGAAGACCGCAGCACTTGGCCCGCGCGCATCGACCACATCGTGCTCACAGCTTCGGGTGGCCCTTTTCGCCAGCGCGATCCTGCAAGCTTGGCCACGGTCACGCCCGACCAAGCCTGTGCGCACCCCAACTGGGTGATGGGCCGCAAGATCTCGGTCGATTCGGCCACCATGATGAACAAGGCGCTCGAAGTCATTGAGGCGCGCTGGCTGTTCGACCTGACCCCTGAGCAGATTCGCGTGGTCATACACCCGCAAAGCATCGTCCATTCGATGGTGGTGTGCCGTGACAACTCGGTCCTGGCCCAGCTCGGCACACCCGACATGCGCGTACCCATCGCCTTCGGCCTGTCGTTTCCGGAGCGCATCGAGTCGGGTGCTGCGGCGCTTGATTTCACGCGCTTGGGTGGCTTGCACTTCGAACCCGCCGACATGCAGCGCTACCCCGGCTTGCAGTTGGCATGGGACACCTTGCGCGGGCCTGAAGGCAGCGCGGCGGTGCTGAATGCTGCGAACGAAGTGGCGGTGGCGGCATTCTTGGCGGGAACCATCCGCTTCGACCAGATTCACAGTGTCAATGCCAGCACTCTCGACGCCGTCTCGCCTGCTGCCAATGCGTGCCGTTCGGTTGAGGGGCTCCTGGCGCTCGACGCGCAAGCCCGGCATGTGGCAGAGAGCTCGTTGAAAGGCTTGCACGCAGCATGATCACAGCCCTGGCTTTCATTCTGACGCTGGGCGTGCTGGTGGTCATTCACGAGTACGGGCACTACCGCGTGGCGGTAGCCTGCGGCGTCAAGGTGCTTCGCTTTTCGGTGGGTTTCGGCAAGGTCATCTGGCGCCGACAACCCAAGGTAGACGGCACCGAGTTCGTGCTTTCGGCCTTGCCTCTGGGCGGCTACGTGCGCATGCTCGACGAGCGTGAAGGCCCGGTTGCGCCGCACGAGCTGGCCCAAGCATTCAACCGCAAACCGCTGTGGCAACGCACCGCCATCGTCGCCGCGGGTCCGATCGCCAATTTGCTGTTGGCCGTGCTGCTCTATTCGGCGCAGCACTGGATAGGTGTGGACGAGCCCAAGGCGCGCTTTGGCGCACCCGTCGCGCAGAGCCTCGCCGAGCGCGCCGGCATGCAGTCGGGTGACTCGGTGCGGGCTTTCTCGCACGATGGCGCGCAATGGCAAGACATACGCTCGATGACCGACCTGCGCTGGGAGGTGACGCAAGCGGTCTTGCGCGGCGAGCGGTTGTACCTGATGCTCAGCGACGGGGAAGGCCGCGGCCAGCGCGTCGCCGTGCTTGAGCTCGACACACTGGGCGCGAAAGACATCGACGCCAAGGTTTTGCTCAGCATTGGCCTGGGCGCACCCTACAGCGGAGACACCGCCGTGCTGGCGCGCGTCAACCCAGGGGGCGCCGGTGCCAAGGCCGGCTTGATGAATGGCGATGTGGTGCGCAGTGTCGACGGCGTGCAGATGCACGACAGCGATCAGCTGCGCAACGTGATCCGCGAGTCGGGGAGCCGTGGTTCGCCTAGCCCCATGCTCTGGAAGGTGCAGCGCGAAGGCCGCGTGCTCGACATCACGGTGCAGCCCGCCCTGGTGAGCGAAGGTGACAAACGCATAGGGCGTGTAGACGCAGCCCTGGGCAAGCCACCGGAAATCGTCACCGTGCAATACGGTCCCTGGGACGGCCTTTCGCAAGCCGTGTCGCGCACCTGGGAGGTGTCTAGCCTCACCGTGCGCATGCTGGGGCGCATGCTGATCGGCCAAGCCTCGCTCAAGAATCTCAGCGGCCCTCTCACCATTGCCGACTACGCCGGCCAGTCGGTGCGCCTGGGCTTGGCCTACTACCTCGGCTTTCTCGCGGTGGTCAGCGTCAGCTTGGGTGTGCTCAACCTGCTGCCGCTACCGGTGCTCGACGGTGGGCACCTGATGTATTATCTTTTTGAAGCGGTGACAGGGCAGCCTCCCTCTGAAGTTTGGTTAGAACGGCTGCAGCGTGGCGGGGTGGCCATCATGCTCATGATGACGTCACTGGCTCTCTATAACGACGTGGCCCGCCTCCTGGGCCTGCACTGAATACTGCATGCGCACTCCCCCTGTCTCGTCTCTCCCTCGCTCCTCTTTTCTGCGCCCGACCGTTCTTTCGCTCGCGCTTGCGGCTGCACTGCACGCCGGCTCTGCCTGGGCCGTGACGCCCTTCGTGCTGAAAGACATACGCGTCGAGGGGCTTCAGCGTTCCGACGCCGGCACCGTGTTCGCCTCGCTGCCATTTCGCATTGGCGACACCTACAACGACGAGAAAGGCGCCGCTGCCTTGCGGGCACTTTTCGCGACCGGCCTGTTCAAGGACGTACGCGTCGAGGTTGATGGTGACGTGGTCGTGGTGATCGTCGACGAGCGTTCGGTGATTGCCAACATCGACTTCGTTGGCCTGAAGGAGTTCGACAAAGAGGTGTTGATCAAGTCCCTCAAAGACTTCGGCATCGGTGAGGGCCTGCCCTTCGACAAGGCCCTGGCCGACCGCGCCGAGCAAGAGTTGAAACGCCAGTACCTCACCCGCAGCCTCTACGGCGCCGAAGTGGTCACCACGGTCACGCCGCAAGAACGCAACCGCGTCAACGTGACCTTCACCATTACCGAAGGCGGTGCATCGCACATCAGCGAAATCCGCATCCAGGGTAATAGCGCCTTCTCCGAGAGTACGCTCAAGGGGCTGTTTGACTTGAACGACGGCGGCTGGCTGAACTGGTACACCAAGGCCGACCGCTATTCGCGTTCCAAGCTCACGGCCGACCTGGAAACCCTGCGCGCCTACTACCTGAATCGGGGCTACCTAGAGTTCGCGGTCGAGTCGACGCAAGTGGCCATCTCAGGTGACAAGCAAGACATCACCATCACCGTGACCATCAAGGAAGGTCAGCCTTACACGGTGACGGGTGTGAAGCTCGAAGGCGACTACCTGGGCAAGGAAGAAGACTTCAAGACGCTTGTGACCATACGCCCGGGCGAGTCGTATCGGGCCGAGTCGGTAGCCGAAACAACCAAGGCCTTCACCGATCGATTCGGCACCTACGGTTACGCCTTCGCCCGTGTGGAGTCACGTCCCGAGATTGACCGCGCGACCGGCCAGGTAGTGGTGGCGCTCGTCGCCGAGCCAC
Organism: Rhizobacter sp.; assembly: GCF_046595475.1. Lineage (GTDB taxonomy): Bacteria > Pseudomonadota > Gammaproteobacteria > Burkholderiales > Burkholderiaceae_C > Rhizobacter. The sequence goes on along the minus strand of NZ_JBKJOQ010000024.1, from coordinate 9,224 downwards.
AGCGTCGTGTCTATGTGCGGCGCATCAACGTGGCGGGCAACAGCCGCACGCGCGACGAGGTGGTGCGCCGCGAGTTTCGCCAGTTCGAATCATCGTGGTACGACGGCCAGCGCATCAAGCTGTCGCGCGACCGTGTCGACCGCCTGGGCTACTTTAAAGACGTGGGCATCGAGACCAACGAGGTACCGGGTGCAGCCGACCAGGTCGACCTGACGATGAGCGTCACCGAGAAGCCCACGGGCAACCTGTCGCTGGGTGCAGGCTTTTCGAGCGCCGACAAACTGGCCTTGTCGGCATCCATCCGCCAGGACAATGTCTTCGGCACGGGAAATTATCTCGGCATCGACGTCAACACCAGCAAATCGGCGCGCACGCTGGTGGTGAGCGCTGTTGACCCGTACTTCACGATCGACGGCATCTCACGTGCCTTTGACGTTTTCTACCGCACCAACAAACCGATCAACAGCCAGGGCGAGGAATACGAGTTCGTGACGCCGGGCGCCTCGGTTCGTTTCGGGGTGCCATTCAGCGAGTACGACACCGTGTTTTTCGGCCTCGGGTTCGAGCAGACCGAGATCAAGGGGTCTACCGGCCTGCCCAACACCTATTTCACCCAGATCGCGCAGTTTGGCAACAAGAGCACGTCAATTCCCATCACCATCGGGTGGACGCGAGATGGCCGCGACAGCGCCTTGGTGCCCAACGAAGGGCGCCTCCAGCGCGTGAACTTTGAGTGGGGTGCCGGCGGCGACACACGCTATCTGCGCACCAACTTGCAGTACCAGCAGTATTGGCCTATCACGAAGAAGTACACCTTTGCGATCAACGCGGAGGTGGGCATAGGCAAGGGGCTGTTGGGGCGCCCGTACCCCATCTTCAAGAACTTCTATGGCGGTGGCTTGGGCACGGTGCGGGCGTTTGACCAGGGCAGCTTGGGGCCGGTCGATGCGTTGGGGGGTTACACCGGAGGCACCAAGCGCCTGAACATCAACAGTGAACTGTATTTGCCGGTGCCCGGCGCGGGCAACGACCGCACGCTGCGCATCTTTGCGTACGTAGACGCCGGCAATGTGTGGGGTGACCAGAGGCCTAACCTGCCTGACCCGCTGCGCGTTTCGGCGGGTCTGGGCCTGAGCTGGGTTTCGCCTGTCGGGCCTTTGAAGCTCAGCTATGGCAAGCCGCTGCAGTATGTGTCAACAGATAGAATCCAGCGTTTGCAATTCCAGATCGGGACCGCGTTCTAATGAACAGCTCATTCATCAAGTCCATGGTGCTCGCCACCTGCCTGGCCTTGGCAGCATGGGGTGCCCAGGCAGAGGAACTGAAGATAGGCTACGTGAACAGCGACAAGGTGATGCGCGACGCGTTGCCCGCCCGTGCCGCGTCGGTCAAGTTCGAAGCCGAGTTCAGCAAGCGCGACAAAGAAATCACCGAGATGGGCGCCAAGCTGAAGGCAGCCGCCGGCAAGCTCGACAAGGAAAGCCCGACCTTGTCTGAACAGGATCGCGAGCGCCGCCAGCGTGAGCTGGTCGAGCAAGACCGCGAGTTGCAGCGCAAGCGCCGCACCTACCAGGAAGACGTGAACCAGCGCCGCAACGAAGAAATGGCTGCTTTGCTCGATCGCGTGCAAACCGCCATCCGGCAAATCGCAGAACAAGACAAATACGACCTCATCGTGCAAGAGGTCTTCTACGCCAGCCCGCGCATCGACATCACCGAGAAGGTGATCAAGGTGCTCAACGCCCCGTCCGGCAAGTGACGCGGTGGCTGAGGCCACACTCGGCGAAATAGCCGCCCACCTCGGCGGCGAACTGATCGGTGACCCCGGCCTGCGGGTTACCCGTATCGGCCCGCTGGACGGCGCAACGCCTTCCACCATCTCGTTTCTTTCCAACCCCAAGTACCAGTCTCAGCTCGGCACGACGCAAGCCGGTTGTGTGATCGTGGGTGCGGCCATGCTAGAAGCCGCTTCGTCGCGCGGTGCGGCACTGGTGGTTGACGACCCCTATCTCGGCTTTGCCCGGCTGACACAGTGGTGGGCGGCAAGGAATCGCCCTGCGCCCGTGATCGGCATTGACCCGAGCGCCGTGGTGCATGCGAGTGCAAGGGTTGCGGCGAGCGCGAGCATCGGGCCCTTTGTGGTGATCGAAGCGGAGGCCGTGGTGGGGGAAGGCGCGGTCGTTGGTGCGCACGGTTATGTCGGCGAAGGGGCGAGCATCGGGCGCGCCACCCGCTTTGCACCGCGCGTGACGCTGTCCCAGGGTTGCCACATCGGCGAGCGCGGCATCGTGCACAGCGGAGTCGTGATCGGTGCAGATGGCTTTGGCTTTGCCCCGAGCCCGTCGGGTGCTGTGAAGATTGAGCAACTGGGCGGTGTGCGCATCGGCAACGACGTGGAGATCGGTGCCAACACCTGCATCGATCGCGGCGCACTCGACGACACCGTTCTTGAAGACGGTGTCAAGCTCGACAACTTGGTGCAGATCGGCCACAACGTTCGTGTCGGCGCCCACACGGCGATGGCCGGTTGCGTGGGTGTGGCGGGCAGTGCGGTGATCGGCTCGCGCTGTTTCCTTGGGGGTGGCGCCATCGTGCTGGGCCACCTGACGCTGGCCGATGGCATCAACATCTCGGCGGCGAGCGTGGTCACGCGCTCCATTCTGCAAGCCGGCACCTACAGCGGCGTGTTCCCCATCGACGACAATGCTGCCTGGGAAAAGAATGCTGCCACGCTGCGCAATCTGCATGCCCTGCGAACCCGCCTGATCGCTCTGGAAAAAAAGACAAACTGACCATGATGGACATTCACCAGATTCTCAAGAAGCTGCCGCATCGGTACCCCATCCTTCTGGTGGACCGTGTGCTCAGCCTCGAAAAGAACAAACGCATCCAGGCGATCAAAAACGTCAGCATCAACGAGCCCTATTTCAACGGGCACTTCCCGCATCGCCCGGTGATGCCAGGCGTGCTGATGCTCGAAGCGCTGGCGCAGGCCGCGGCCATCCTGGCCATCGAAACACTAGACATCACGCTCGACGACCAGACCGTTTTCTACTTTGCTGGCATTGACGCTGCGCGTTTCAAGCGGCCTGTGGAGCCTGGCGACCAACTCATCCTCGACGTGACGCTTGATCGCATGAAAGCCGGTGTGTGCAAGTTCAAGGCGCGTGGCCTGGTGGGCGAGGAAGTGGCCGTGGAGGCCGACCTGACCTGCACCATGCGCCGCATCTCCTGACCCAGCGAGAGGCTTGCGCCATGGCCAGCATCCACCCCACCGCCATCGTCGACCCGAAAGCCGAGCTTGCCGCCTCTGTGAGCGTGGGCCCGTATGCGGTGATCGGACCGCATGTGCGCTTAGGTGAGGGCAGCAGTATCGGTGCGCACTGCGTGATCGAAGGCCGCACCACCATCGGCCGTGACAACCGCATCTTTCAGTTCGCCTCGCTGGGGGCAGCGCCGCAAGACAAGAAGTACGCAGGTGAGCCCACTGAGTTGCACATCGGTGACCGCAACACCATCCGCGAGTTCTGCACCTTCAATTTGGGCACCGCGCAAGACAGCGGCGTCACACGAGTGGGCAATGACAACTGGATCATGGCCTATGTGCACCTCGCGCACGATGTGCAGTTGGGCAACCAGACCATCTTGGCCAACAACGCGACGCTGGCGGGCCATGTGCACATTGGCGACTGGGTGATCATCGGCGGGTTGACGGGCGTGCACCAGTTCACCAAAGTCGGTGCGCATGCAATGGCCGGTTTTGCGAGCCACATTTCGCAAGACGTGCCGCCTTTCATGATGGTTGACGGCAACCCGCTGGCGGTGCGCGGCTTCAACGTTGAAGGCTTGCGCCGGCGCGGCTTCACGCCTGAGCGCATCGCAGCAGTCAAGCAGATGCACAAGAGCCTCTACCGCGAGGGCAAGACCTTGCAGCAGGCTTGCGACGACATTACTGCGCTCGCTGCCACGGCGCCTGATGCGAAGGCCGACATCGAGATGATGCTGGCCTTCTTGGCCCAGGCCACGCGCGGCATCGCTCGCTGAAAGATGCCGGGCTCATCTCACCGGCTCGGCATGGTGGCCGGCGAGACCTCAGGCGATTTGCTGGCCGGCTTGTTGCTCGGCGGGCTGAAGTCCCGCTGGCCTGATCTCTCATCTTTCGGCATCGGTGGACCGAAGATGGCCGCCCAGGGATTCAACGCCTGGTGGCCGCACGAGAAACTGGCCGTGCGCGGCTATGTGGAAGTTCTTAGGCACTACCGCGAGCTGGTGGGCATACGCAACCAGCTGGGCGACCGCTTGTTGCAGGAGCGGCCCGATGCTTTCATCGGCGTGGACGCTCCCGATTTCAACCTGGGGCTCGAGACGCGCCTGAAAGCGCAAGGCACCAAGACCATCCATTTCATCAGCCCCTCGATCTGGGCGTGGCGCGGCAAGCGCATCGAGAAGATTCGCGCCGCGGCCGATCACGTGCTCTGCATCTTTCCCTTCGAGCCGGCGATCTATGCCAAGCACGGCATTGCGGCGAGCTACGTCGGCCACCCCTTGGCAGACGCGATCCCGATCATCGTTCCACGCAGCGCAAGCCGCCTGAAGCTCGGCCTGCCCGCAGACGCGCAGGTGGTGGCGCTGCTGCCGGGCAGCCGGCGGTCCGAGATCGAGTACGTCGCGCCACGGCTGCTGGCGGCCGCCGAGCTGATGAAGCACGCGCGCCCTGGCCTTCGCTTCGTCCTGCCAGTGGTGCCTGGTTTGCAGGCGCTGGTCGAGCCGCTGGTGGCCCGCCATGCTCCGGCTGCCGGCGTGGCGCTCCTCAACGGCCAGTCGCACGAAGCGCTGGCCGCCTGCGACGTGACTATTGTGGCCAGCGGCACCGCCACGCTGGAGGCCGCGCTGTTCAAGCGCCCTATGGTCATCGCCTACGCCATGAACTGGATCAGCTGGCAGATGATGAAGCGCATGGCCTACCAACCGTGGGTGGGCCTGCCCAACATCTTGCTGGGTGAATTTGCGGTGCCTGAGCTGCTGCAAGAACAGGCCGCGCCACAAAAACTTGCTGAAGCCGCCTTTCATTGGTTGGACAATCCGCTGGCCTGTGAGGCCCTCAGCCAACGCTTCATGACCCTGCACCAGCAACTGCGCTGCAACACTGCCCAAGCCGCGACCGATGCGATCGAGAAAATCCTCAACGCCTGAACAACTGGGCTTGCACTTCGAGGCCATCGGCTTGATCGCCGGCGTGGACGAAGCTGGGCGTGGGCCGTTGGCCGGCCCCGTGGTCGCGGCCGCGGTGATCCTCGACGATCTGCAGCCCATCAAGGGGCTCAACGACTCCAAGAAGCTGTCGGCCGCCGTGCGCGAGCGCCTGTTTGACGAGATCCGTGCCAAGGCTTTGTGCTTTGCGATTGCGCAGGCAACGGTCGAAGAGATTGACACGCTCAACATCCTGCAGGCGACCATGCTCGCCATGCGCCGTGCCGTGGAAGGGCTGCGCTTGCGGCCGGTAAAGGTGCTGATCGATGGCAACCGCTTGCCCGTGCTGCGCATCGCCGCCGAAGCGATTGTGCAAGGCGATGCCAAGGTCAAGGCCATCTCTGCCGCTTCTATCTTGGCCAAGGTGCACCGCGATCGGCTTTGCATCACGCTGCATGAGCAACACCCGCACTACGGTTTCGACGGGCACAAGGGCTACCCCACGCCCGAGCATCTGGCGGCTTTGCGCGTGCATGGCGCGTGCGCCCACCACCGGCGCTCGTTTGCGCCTGTGCGAGAGGTGCTTGCCGCAGTCGAGCTGAGGGTGGGTTGAGGTGGCGGTAGCCAAGGCCATCAGTTCGCGCGACAACCCCCTGCTGGCAAGACTGCGCAAGCTCACGGGCGACCCCGCGGGCTACCGCAAGCTGGGCGAGGTCTTGCTGGAAGGGGATCATCTTTGCGCAGCCTTTTTGCAGCGCGGTGGCTCTGCGCCGCAGGCCGTGATCACCGAAGCCGCCTGGGATGCCCCAGCGCTGCGTGAGCTCGCGAGCCAAGCCGAATCTGTGGCGGTGATTCCGCAGGCGCTCATGGGCGCGCTGAGCGCACTCGAATCACCGGCCTCACTGGCGTTTGCGGTGCCATGGCAAGGCGCGGGCAGCCTGCAGCTTGAGGCCCCAACGGTGGTGCTTGACCGCCTGCAAGATGCAGGCAACGTGGGCACCATTCTGCGCAGCGCCGCGGCATTCGGTTTCACGCAGGTCGTGGCCCTGAAGGGCACGGCTGCACTGTGGTCGCCCAAGGCGTTGCGCGCCGGCATGGGGGCGCACTTCGGGCTCAACCTCGTTGAGCTGGCTGACGAGGCCATGCTGGCCGAGTTCAAGCTGCCGCTGCTGGCCACCAGCTCGCATGCGGCGCAGTCCATTCACCAGGTGAGCTTGCCCTGGCCTTGCGCCTGGGTCATGGGCCATGAAGGGCAGGGCGTGTCGGCAACCCTGCTGCAGCGTTGCGCGCAGGCATTGCGCATTCCCCAGCCGGGTGGCGAAGAGTCGCTCAACGTCGCGGCTGCCGCCGCGGTCTGCCTCTATGAGTCGGCCCGCCAGCGCTCTTAGTACATCAGGCGATCCGGGCGTATGTCGCGCAGGATGGTGGTTGCAATCTCTTCGATCGACTTGTGCGTCGACGACAGCCACGAGATGCCTTCGCGGCGCATCATGGCCTCGGCCGCGGCCACCTCGTGGCGGCAATTCTCAAGGCTCGCGTACTTGCTGTTGGGTCGCCGCTCGTGGCGAATCTCGGAGAGACGCTCCGGCGCGATCGTGAGGCCAAAGCATTTGCTCTTGTGCGGCGCCAGGCTGCGCGGGATTTCGTTGCGGTCGAAGTCTTCGGGGATCAGCGGGTAGTTGGCGGCCTTGATGCCATGCTGCATGGCCAGGTAGAGCGAGGTCGGTGTCTTGCCGCTGCGGCTCACGCCCACCAGAATCACGTCGGCCTGCTCCAGGTTCTTGGCCGACTGCCCATCGTCATGCGCCAGCGAGAAGTTGATAGCCTCGATGCGGTCGGTGTACTCCTGGCTCTTGGACACATCCGTGAAGCGGCCCACGCGGTGGTTGGACGTGACGCCGAATTCGGCTTCCAGCGGCTCGATGAAGGTGTTGAACATGTCGAGCACGAAGCCCTTGCTGGCTTTCAGTATCGCCAGCATCTCGGGCTCCACCAGCGTCAAGAAGACCACCGGGCGCACGCCTTCGAGATCGGCCGAGTGATTGATCTCTCGCACCACCTGGTGCGCCTTGTCTATGGTGTCAATGAATGGCCGCCGCACGTGGCGTGGTTTGCCGGGAAACTGCGCCAGGATCGAATTGCCGAAGGTTTCGGCGGTGATGCCAGTGCCATCGGAGACAAAGTACACGGTGCGGTTTGGCATGCAGCTGAGCTAGGGGTGGCGCAAGGCGCAATCATAGGCAAATCGCCCGTAGAATCGTTTTGACTCTTCCCAGTCGCCCCACTATGCAGCCGTCCGTGCCATCAAAAGAACGCAGCACGCAGCGCACTGCCTGGCACACGCTTGAGCCCCTTCGAGGCTCGCGACTCCCCTGGGAACACCCGGTTTTTCAACATCACGGAGCTTTCCCATGTCACCCACAAACCTGGCGACCGCCCTGGTCGTGCCGTTTGAACACCTGAGGATGACCGACGTCGAGTCGGTGGGCGGTAAAAACGCCTCCCTCGGCGAAATGATCAGCCAGCTGGCCGCCTCGGGCGTGCGTGTACCAGGGGGCTTTGCCACCACGGCGCATGCGTTTCGCCAGTTTCTTGCGCACAACGGCTTGGCGGATCGCATCAACACCCGCTTGTCCACGCTGAATACTGAAGACGTGCGCGCGCTGGCCCAGGCCGGTGCCGAGATCCGTGCGTGGATCGAAGAAACGCCGTTCCCCGCCGACTTGCAAGCCGCCATCGCAGCAGAGTTCGCCAAGCTCACGGCCAGCAGCCCGGGGGCGTCGTTTGCGGTGCGCTCCTCGGCCACGGCCGAAGACCTGCCCGACGCCAGCTTCGCCGGCCAGCAAGAGACGTTCTTGAACGTGGTCGGCATCGAAGACGTGCTGGACAAGATGAAAGAGGTGTTTGCCAGCCTCTACAACGACCGCGCCATCAGCTATCGCGTGCACAAGGGCTTTGCCCACACCGACGTGGCACTCTCGGCCGGCGTGCAGCGCATGGTGCGATCCGACCTGGGCGCTGCGGGGGTGATGTTCACCATCGACACCGAAAGCGGTTTCAAAGAGGTGGTGTTCATCACCTCCAGCTACGGCCTCGGCGAGACGGTGGTGCAGGGCGCTGTGAACCCGGACGAGTTCTACGTGCACAAGCCTTCACTGAAAGCCGGCAAGGCGGCCGTGATTCGGCGCAACCTCGGCTCCAAGCTGATCAAGATGGAGTTCGCCACGCCGGAGGAAAAGGCGGCGAGTGGCAAGCTGGTGAAAACGGTTGACACCGCCACCGAGCAGCGCAACCGCTATTCGCTCACCGATGCCGACGTGACCGAGCTGGCCAAGTACGCGCTCATCATCGAGCAGCACTACGGTCGCGCGATGGACATTGAGTGGGGCAAGGACGGCGGCGACAACCAGCTCTACATCCTGCAGGCCCGGCCCGAGACAGTGAAGAGCCAACAAGAAGGCAAAGCCGAGCAGCGCTACAAGCTCAAGGGCACGGGCACCGTGCTGGCCGAAGGACGCGCCATCGGGCAAAAGATCGGCACCGGCCCCGTGCGCATCGTCCACAGCCTGGCCGACATGGACATCGTGCAGCCCGGCGACGTGCTCGTCACCGACATGACCGACCCCAACTGGGAGCCGGTGATGAAGCGCGCCGCTGCCATCGTCACCAACCGCGGTGGCCGCACTTGCCACGCGGCCATCATTGCCCGCGAGCTGGGCATCCCGGCCGTGGTGGGCTGCGGTGACGCCACCGACACGCTGAAAGAAGGCGCACTCGTCACCGTGGCCTGCTCTGAAGGCGACACCGGTTTTATCTACGACGGCCTGCTGGAAACCGAGGTCTCCGAGGTGCAACGGGGCGAGCTGCCGTACTGCCCGATCAAGATCATGATGAACGTGGGCAACCCGCAGCTCGCCTTCGACTTCTGCCAGATGCCCAACAGCGGCGTGGGCCTGGCGCGGCTCGAGTTCATCATCAACAACAACATCGGCGTGCACCCGAAGGCGATCCTCGACTACCCCAACATCGACCTC
>NZ_JBKJOQ010000105.1:0-47748 GCF_046595475.1 Rhizobacter sp. | reverse complement strand
CCAAGGCGCTCAAGCTCGACGACGACAACCGGCAACTCAAGGCTGCGGTCAAGGACATGTACACGGCCGATGAGCTGATGACCGAACTGGCCGAGGCCGCCATCAACGTCGACGCGGTCGACGAGTAACGTCTTCGGGCGCCGGGAGGCAACGCCCGGTACAGTGGGCGCTGGTCACCCCATGCCCAGCACCCGAGTCGACTTCCCCGGTAGCCAGGGCCACGCCCTGGCGGGCCGTCTCGACACGCCCGACGGCATGCCGCGAGCCTGGGCGCTGTTTGCCCACTGCTTCACCTGCTCGAAAGACACCAAGGCCGCGGCCTACATCGCGCGCGCCCTGGCCGATGCAGGCTTCGGCGTGCTGCGCTTCGATTTCACGGGGCTGGGCGGGAGCGGCGGCGACTTCAGCAACACCCACTTCAGCTCGAACGTCGATGACCTGGTGGCCGCGGCCGACTGGCTGCGTGCGCATCACGGCCCGCCCGCACTGCTGGTCGGCCACTCGCTGGGCGGCACCGCGGTCCTCGCCGCTGCTGAGCGTATCGCCGATGCGCTTGCCGTGGCCACGGTCGGCGCGCCTTGCGACCCGGCGCATGTGACGCATCAATTCAGCAGCGACCTGCCGGTCATCGAAAGGGAAGGACAGGCCGTGGTCAAGCTCGCCGGACGCGAATTCACGATCCGCCGCTCGTTCATCGACGATGTGAGCGGCCAGCCGCAGGCGGCACGCATCCGCGCCCTGCGTCGCCCGCTGCTGGTCCTGCACGCGCCCGGCGACACCGTGGTGAAGATCGACAACGCGCGTCAACTCTTCGAGGCCGCGCTGCACCCAAAGTCTTTCATTGCGTTAGACGGCGCTGATCACCTGCTCACACGGGCGGCCGATGCGCGCTACGCCGCCAATGTGATCGCGGCGTGGGCGGCGCGCTACCTGCCCGAGGCGTCCGAGCCAGCACCATCCAAGGAGATGCTGGAACCCGGCACCGTGCGTGTCAGCGAGCGCGGCACCGGCGCCTTCGCCGTCAGCATCCAGGCCGGACGGCACACGCTCATCGGCGACGAGCCCGAATCGGTTGGCGGCGACGACGCCGGGCCTAGCCCGTACGAGTTGCTGCTTGCCGCGCTAGGCGAGTGCACGGTCATGACGCTGCGCATGTACGCACGGCAGAAGCAATGGCCACTCGAGAACGTGCATGTGACGCTAACGCACGGCAAGATTCACGCCGCCGATTGCACAGACTGCGACACGAAGGAAGGCAAGGTCGATCGCATCGAGCGCGTGGTTGAACTGATCGGTCAGCTAGATGACGCGCAGCGCACGCGGATGATGGAAATCGCCGACCGCTGCCCGGTGCATCGCACGCTGCACGCGAAGGTGAAGGTAGAGACGCGCGCAGCGACATGACGACTATGCGCCAATCGGCAACTGCGACGCGAACGCGCGGGCTGCCAGAGGTGTGCAGGCTCTTCGACTGCATCTGCACGATGCACGGGGTCCGCGCTCGTACGTGTCGGCGTTGCTCCACGACGCGACCGACGCCTATGCCCAGCTTCATCGCTGCACGGACAGGGTCAGTGGCGGGCCATCTTGCCGAGCAATACCGCGAGGCCCATGGCTCCAATGCCCTTGATCAAGTCCGGATGTTGGGCGAAAAAATCGCTCAGGCCGTTCACGACGCTGGGCTGGTGCTGCTCGGCGCGTGCGGCGATCTCACTCACGTCATCCGGCGAAACTTGGTTGGCCTGGGCCGGCGTGATTGGCGACGCTTGCCCCCCTTGCATTGAAGTGTTCGATCCGAAAACTCGACCCAGCACACCTGAACCCAAAGCGGCCATGGCCGCCGGGCCTAGCGATTGAAGCAGTTGAGTCAGCAGACCCGCACGTTGCTGCGGGGACGACTGGCCGAACAGCTGGCCGACCATGTCGCCGAATGGCGGAGTCTGATCGGAGCGAAAGGTTTCAGCCATGCCGCTGCTTAGCACGTCCGCCGGCAGCTGAGGCGCAATCTGGTCATAGTGAGCCTGGCTGGTGCGGGAAGCGCTCTCGGCAGGCTTCTGCGCGTATTGAGCCAAAACATCAAGAAAGGACATATGGTCTCCAAATTTCAGCTTGCCGCTCAGTGGCAAAGGATCGGGGTAGTGATGCGATACCGGCGGCGAAGGCGGGTTGCAGGCGATTGCCCAACCCTCTCCACCCCTCGGCCATTTTTGACCTCAAGCTTTAAAGCTTTCGACAGTGGAAGCCGGCTGAACTTGTAGGACATCATTCCTTGTTGGCGGCGCAGCAGGTGCACGTCGACGAGTTTCCGCCACCGCGCGTTGACCTGAGCGTTGGACAGGCTCGACACCGGTCAACGCAGCGTGGACTATCAGGATCCCAATAGTTCACCGATCGGTTTGAGATCCTCGACCCGATCGCATACCGACTTAAAGACCAGCAAAATAGGCACCCCGAGCAGCAGACCCGCGATGCCCCAGAGCCAGCCAAAGACCAGTACTGCCACGAAGACTGCAACTGGACTCATGCGACTCGCCTTGCCCATCCACCAAGGCGTGAGAACATTTCCGATCACGGTGTGAATAGCAAAAGAACTCGCGCCCACGAGCAAGCCCATTCCCGGCTCCGCAAACTGCACCAAGCCAACGACGGCCGAGCCAACTCCGACGATCACAGCGCCGACGTAGGGGATCAAGTTCGTGATTGCTGCGACGACGCCCCAAACAACCGGTTGCTTCATGCCCAACGCGAGAAACACCAGCCAAGTCGCGATGCCGACAAACAAACTGACGCCTAGTTGAACAAGGAGGTACCGCTGTATCTGCTCGGTGATCTCGTCGAGGGTTTCGACCGTTACCTTCTTCTGGCTGAGCCTCGGACCTGCCAGCTTCACCATCTTTCGGCGGAAGTTGCTTCCCGCAGACATCAAGAAAAGTGCCAGAAAAAAGACCACGGCAATTTGCCCCAAAAAGGCCAAGACGCCCAGTGTTCCACTCCAGAGGTAGTGACGAATGTCAATCGGTTTCGCGGCCGGAGCGGAGCCTATAGATAACGAGTTCGCTGCCTCGCGCTTCTTATCGCCAGCCTTGCCTAGAGGTGCGGAAGATCCCGCACCAGAAGCTTCGGCTGCAGCCGCTAGCTCGGTGGCGGCACGCTGGACCTTTTCGATGGTCGAGGCTTTTCCGCTGATACGCTCTGTCATCTCGCGAATTTTCTGCGTGACCTTCGGGACCGTTTCAAGCAGGGCATCCGTTTGGTCGCTCAACGCGAATACACCCCACACCGCCACTCCCAGAATGAGCGTGAGCACCGCTGTCGCCGCTGCCGCGCGTGGTACGCGCCAGCGCTCCAGTTTGTCAACTAGTGGTGTAAGCGAATAGCTCACCAATACGCCCATCAAAATAGGCACGACGATCTCCTTCGCCCACTGCAAGGCATAAAGGATCAATATCGCGGCGATGATTGCCAGAGACACGCTGCGAACGTCCACGGGCATGTGCAGCATCACTCTCCGCTGATCCCGAACTTTCTTTGCTTCTCGGGCGAGATTCTCGTCGTCCGCCTTCGTGGTCGCCGACATCGCCGCGGTTTGCACATTGTTCATGGTCACCTTTCAATTCATCTCATTCTCGATGTTTCTGAGCTGAATGCATTTGTGCCGCCGCGCCGCGGGAGACCGAGGTGCGTCACCTGGGCGCAGCGCCTGGATGCCGGGGTGAACGCGTCTGGGGTGTGAACGAGCGTTCGATCACCGCACAAGCTCACAAGGCAAGCTGCCAAGTTTGCGGAGGCGCATGCCGGCAAGGCGACTTTCACGCGTATCCGCATGGCTGGTTCTGGCATTCGCGCTCTGAAGCGACTCGCCGGGAAGGTCGCTATTTGCTGCTTGGACGTGACATCCACGCGCTGCACGCTGGCCCCAACCGAGACTGTGTTTGACACCGGCTTTCTGAGGTTGTCTAATCCGCGCAACTGGAACCGGTTCCAGTTCCGGTTGGTGTGCGCGACAAGGTATTCCGGCCAGGCAAAACCGCTCGCGGCGCTACCAGGGCTCCGCGAATAACTCGGAGACAGACATGACGTTTGATACCCATCCAGCCATTGGCGTTTGCGAATCCGCCGATGATCCCGCCGTGTGCCGCTCGCGCCAGCGCCAGCACAAAACACTCGCTCGAATCGGGGCCTCCATGGGGCGGCTCCGATGGTTGGGCCTTGGCGCGCCGCTGCTCATCGCCGCCATGCTTGCGGCCTGCGGCGGCGGCGGTGATTCGCCAGCACCCGAACCACGCGAAGCGCCAGAATCGGTGCGACTCTCTGCAGACAGCGCCAGGCTGCGCGATTTCGGGCCGAATGTGAAGGTCTTCGATCCCAGCATGGCCACTAGCGAGATCCAGGCCGTCGTCGACGGCATTGCCGCTGAGCAAATCAGCAATGAGTTTGGGCCCCAGCGCTACGCTCTGCTGTTCAAACCCGGCACCTACGGCAGTGCGGCCACCCCGCTCGTTTTTCAGGTGGGCTACTACACCGCAGTAGCGGGCCTGGGCCGCTCGCCAGGCGATGTGGTGATCAACGGCCACGTCGATGTTTACAACCAGTGCTTCGGCAGCAATTGCATCGCATTGAGCAACTTCTGGCGCTCGATGTCCAACCTAACGGTCAACGTGATGGGCCTGGACGGCTGCCGCTCTTCGGGCAACTTCTGGGCGGTATCGCAGGCTGCGCCGATGCGACGCGTCAACATCACCGGCGGCAACCTCACGCTGATGGACTACTGCAACGGCCCGTCCTTCGCCAGCGGTGGCTTCATTGCCGATTCGCAAACGGGCTTTGTCGTCAGCGGCTCGCAGCAGCAGTTTCTGGTGCGCAACAGCAGCATCGGGGGTTGGTCCAACGGCGTGTGGAACCAGGTGTTCTCGGGGGTCGTGGGTGCGCCCGCCCAGTGCTTCCCTGGCCAAGCGTCATGCGGCGGCCCCTACACCACGCTCGCCACCAGCCCGTTGACGCGCGAGGCGCCTTACCTGTTCCTCGACGCCGAGGGGCACTACAAGGTCTTCGTCCCTGCGGCTCAACGCAACTCCAGCGGCACCACATGGGCCAGCGGCCCCACGCCAGGCGAGGCCATGTCGCTCGAAGACTTTTACGTGGCCCGGCCGACCGACGACGTGCGGGCGATCAACCACGCGCTGGCCCGGGGCAAGAACCTCATCTTCACGCCGGGCGTCTACGCCATCGATCAAACAATCAAGGTGCAGCGCCCGGAGACTGTGGTCATCGGCCTCGGGTTCGCGACACTCGTGCCGCAAAACGGTGTGGTCGCCATGACCGTTGCCGACGTGCATGGCGTGGAGATTTCAGGCCTGATCTTCGATGCCGGCCCTGTGAGCTCGCCGGTGCTACTGCAAGTGGGTTCCCGACACGGCCACCGCCGATTTCACCAAGACGAGCCGACGGCGCTCCATGACGTGTTCTTCCGCATCGGCGGCGCGGGCGTCGGCAAAGCAACCGTCAGCCTGGAGGTGAACAGCGACAACGTCATCCTCGACGACATCTGGGCCTGGCGGGCCGATCACGGCAACGGCGTGGGCTGGACGAGCAACACAGCCGATACGGGCGTCATCGTCAACGGCAACAACGTGACGGCGTACGGCTTGTTTGTTGAGCACTACCAGAAGTACGAGGCGATCTGGAACGGGAATGGGGGCACGGTGGTCTTCTTCCAGAACGAGATGCCCTATGACCCGCCCAACCAGGCTGCGTGGATGCAGGCACCCGCCGTCAACGGTTGGGCAGCGCTGAAGATTGCCGACAAGGTGACGCGCTTCAACGGCTACGGGATGGGGAGCTACAGCTTCTTCAACCAGGGCGTTGATATCTTCGCTGCGAATGCTTTCGAGGTACCCAACAGCCTCCCAGCCGGCAGCCTTCAAGATCTGCTCACGATCTTTCTGGACCCAGGCGTAGGCAAAGGCGGCATCACGAATGTCGTCAATGGCACAGGCGGGTCGTCGACCATCGCCAACCCCGACGTGCCCGTGACCGTGTTGAGCTACCCGTAAAGGGCAAGTTGCACAAGCCTAAGGGGCGCGCGTCTTGCGCGTCCCTGGGCGTGGGTTGCTCGCCCTGAGATTGAGATTCGAAGAGGCGCGCCAGCAGCTCGGCCGCCGCGGTCGCCTGCACCGTGTTGCCCGAGCCCATCGTCTTCGTCAGCCTTCAGAAGGGCACCGCCGGGAACGCCTCGCGCGCCGCGTCAGTTCCCGGTGAAGCCGCTACTTGATCCGTTCGTAAAGCTCAGCGGGATGAACAAGCCGTTGCCCACGAACTGCAACTCGATGGCGTCGTATTGTTCGCCGCGCAACCAACCGGCTGTGCCGCGAGTGGTGACGTCGCCGAAGGAGGTGTAGATCCTGCCGCCCTGCTCAGCGGCCACAAGCTTGTTGCCATCGGCCGATGAGGCTATGGCTTCCCAGAAGCGGGTGCCCTCGTGCGGCGTCCAGGTGACACCCGAGTCGATCGAGATGTAGAGACGTTCATTGCTGAAGGCCGCCGCGAGCCTGCTGCCGTCGGCCGATGAGGCCACGCTGATCCAAGAGCCATAGACCCCCCGCGGCACCCAGGTCACTCCCGCGTCATTCGAGGTGTAGAGCGGACCCGACGAAACGCCTGCCACCAGCTTGTTGCCATCCCCCGATGACGCAATGCTGAGCCAGTCGCGATTGCTTTCACGCGCTGTCCAGGTGGCGCCTGAATCAGCAGATGTGTAGATCTGGCCATTCAATTCCACCGCCACGAGCTTGGTGCCATCAGCCGACGATGCCACCGAAAACCAGTTTCGAGCGGTTTCGCGGGCGGTCCAGTTCTGCCCTGCATCGATGGAGGTGTAGATCTGCCCGATGCCCGCAACCGCCACGAGCTTGTCGCCGTCGGCGGACGACGCCACGTAGGCCCAGGGGAGGCTGAGGCCGTGTGCCGACCAAGTGACGCCTGCATCGCCGGAGGTGTAGATCTGGCCGCCCTGCGCAACCGCCACCAGCTTGTTGCCATCGGCCGACGAGGCGATGCTCACCCAATTGCGATCGGTCTCGCGTGCTGTCCAGGTGATGCCTGCGTCGGTCGACGTGTAGATCTTCCCCCCGACATCAGCGGCGGCGAGCTTGTCGCCATCGGCCGATGAGGTCAAGGCACGCCACGAGCGCGCGCTGTCATGCACGGCCCATACGCTGCCAACACGGGGCAGCACGGCCCGCGTGTTGATGGTTTGCCCGGCGTTTTGGCCAATCTGCCAACCGCCGGTGCCGGCGCCAGAAATGCGCACGATGTCGCCTACCGCCGGGTTGGCAGGCAGCGTGACCGTGGCGCGCACGGCGGTATCGACGATGTAGCCTGTGTTGTTGTTGCCCTGCACGGCCGCCGTGGCGACATTGACCCAGGTGATCCCCGGGCCGTTGCACACATAGCTGGTGGCGCTGACTTCGCCTGCGTCGAGCACGCTGTTGCGATTGGCGTCTTGCCCCGACGTGATGCGGCTGCCGCCATGAAGGCAGTTGGCACCAGCGGGCTCCGAAGCTGTCGCGATCAACACGGACAGACCGGCCGCTCCGGTTGCTCCGGTTGCTCCGGTGGCTCCGGTCGCACCCGTCGCGCCCGTCGCGCCCTGTACACCGTGACACACATATTGACTGCGAGTTACCTCGCCGGCCTGCAGCACGCTGTCGCCGTTGCTGTCGAGGCCCGAGGCGATCAGTACACCACCGCTCGCGCAGTTCGCGCCCACCGGCTCCGGTGTGACGCTCATGAGGCTGTTCAGGCCGTTCGTTCCGTTGGTGCCGTTCGTTCCATTCGTGCCGTTGATCCCATCCGTCCCATTCGTGCCATTGGTGCCGTTTGTGCCGTTTGTGCCATCCGTCCCATTGGTGCCACTGGTGCCGTTTGTGCCATCGGCGCCATTCGTGCCATTGGTGCCGTTTGTGCCATCCGCCCCATTCGTCCCATTCGTGCCATCGGTGCCGTTTGTGCCATTCGTCCCATCGGCTCCATTTGCACCCGGAGCGCCGCCGCACACGTAGCTCGTGACGGTCACTTCCCCGGCGTCGAGCGCGCCGCTGCCGTCGAGGTCGAGGCCGGCAATGATGCGGCTGCCGCCGTTCGCGCAGTGTGTGCCGGCGGGCTCGCTCACCATCTGGAGCAAGGTGTTTATACCGGGTGTACCCGCAGCGCCGTTGGCCCCCGGCGTGCCGTTGCACACGTAGCTGGAAGAGGTGATCTCCGCTGCATCGAGCAACCCGTTGTGGTTGCTGTCGATGCCGGTGTTGATGAGGCTGCCACCGTTCGCGCAGCGAGAGCCCGCGGGCTCGATCGACACACTGGCCAGGGCATGCTCGGTCGGGCCCGCCGCGGGGGGTGCGTCCCCACCGCCACCGCCTCCGCAAGCGGCCAGTGCGAGCACGACCGCCAGGGTGGCGGCGTGGTTGAGCGACGAGGCTACGCGCGATTGGCGTGTGGCGTTGATGAAGGAGTTCATGGCTTTTCGTTAGTAATACTTGTTGTCGTCGACGCTTCGCCCGCGCGAGCAAGCTGGGCAAAGACAGATCGACCGTCAGCCGCGAAGTCAGCTCGTCGGCACATGGGAAGGTATCGTAAGAGGCATGCCTCAGAACCCCAAGGAAGGTGGACCCGATCGACCGTGACTTCTGTCGCGAATCGACGCCTCGATGCTCGGACCCCCCTCATTCACGCGCCCATCGAATAAGGTGTTTCACACCTGCCTGGGCGCCTTGCGGCTAGCGATCTGCCGAGCAGATGCGAGAAGCTTGGACGCAAGTTGAGAGAGCGCAGGGCAAAAAAGCGCTAGGCACCGGACGTGCTGAAACCGCCGAGGCACGTAAGTGCAGGGCGAAGTGAACTCGGTTGTACTCGTCGCGGCTCTCAGCCTGCCTGGTGCTTGGAATGAACAGCAGTGCGCCACCCGGAGCTCTCGACCCAGAGCGGATATCCGGGTCGCCCGATTCAGCTATGGAACATCATGTCGGGATCGCAGCGGATGCCGGCGGCCTCATTTGTAGGCAGCTCGATGACATCGTCCGTGCTTCCCCAGTTCGAGGCCCACTTCTGGCGGCCGGGTGCCACGGCGAACGCTGTCGCGATCGGGAGTGGCCCCTGGCACACATTCAACTCACGCTCTGAGCCCTCACCGCACCTGATCAATCTTCCAACCCGGTCGGTGCATGCGATGGTGCCCCCTCACAACTCCTGCGCGGTCAGGTGCACCCGCAAATCAAACTCGTACTGGTGGTACTGCGGCTCCATGTGCTGGCACAGCTGATAGAACGCCTTGCCATGCTCGCGCTCTTTCAGGTGCGCCAACTCATGCACCACGATCATCTTCAGAAACTCGGGCGGCGTGTCTTTGAACAGGCTGGCGATGCGGATCTCGCGCTTGGCCTTGAGCTGGGTGCCTTGCACGCGCGACACCGTGGTGTGCGTGCCCAGCGCATGCTGGATCACCTTGAGCTTGTTGTCGTACACCACCTTGCTGAGCGGGTCGGCGCTGCGCATGTAGCGGCTCTTGAGTGCCATGGTGTAGTCGTACAGCGCGCGGTCGGTGCGCACCTCGTGCGTGGCGGCGTAGCGCTGCGCGAGTGTCTCGGCCAGGCGGCCTTCGTCGAGCAAAGACTGCACCTGGGCGATCAGGTGTGGCGGGTAGCCAGCAAGGTACTTGAGGGGGGGCAGCGGCGGGGTCATGAGCCGCGTATTTTCACTCCCTGCGGCGAAAGGCGAGCCAGCCGGCGAGCACGGTAAAGGTTGCGATCACGCCGACGATCACGAAAAAACCGTGCGGGCTTTGCGCCAGCGGTATGCCGCCCACGTTCATGCCCATCAGGCCGGCCACGATGTTGATGGGCAGCGCAAGCACCGTCACCACCGTCAGCGTGAAAAGGCTGCGGCCGGTCTGCTCGCCCACTTGCGCGGCGATCTCTTCCTGCAGCAGCTTGATGCGTTCTTGCAGCTCAGACACGTCGCGAATGATCAGCGAAAACTCTTCCGTCGCCTGGCGCAGCTCTTCGAGGTCATCGCTTGCGATCCACGGCGGCGGGTGGCGCAGCAGGCGAAACAAGGCGCCGGGCTCGGGCGCCAGCAGTCGCTGCAGGCGCACCAGTACGCGCCGCAGCTTGCCCAGGTCAGCCCGCTTGTGCTGCAGCCGCCCGAAGTGAAAGCTGTCTTCGATCGCATCGACCTGCAAGGTGGCCTCTCGCACGATGCGCACCAGCACGTCACCCTGGTCGTGCATCAGGCGGTTGAGAAAGGCCACCGACGAGCCGAAGCGGCAGCCTTCTTTCACTGCCTGGCGCAAGCGGTCGATGGAGCGCAGCGGGTGGCTGCGCGCGCTGATGGCCATGCGCGGCGCCACGTTGAGCCACAGCGTGGCGATCTCCGACGGGTCAAACGAAAACTCGTAGGCCACGTCGTTGACCACGGCCACCAGCGTGTCGTGTGCGTCTTCGATGCGCGTGGAGCGCGAGCCCTCGTGCAAGGCCTCGAAAAACTCTGGCACCACCCCCGCTGCCAGGTGTTCGGCGATCCACCTTTCGGCGGCGGCGTCGCTCAGGTTGAAGTGCAGCCACACGAAACCGGTGGCGCCAGGCGCCGGCTCGCGCTTCAACCACTCCAGCGCTTCGGCCAGGCCTATCGGCTCACCTGATGTGCCGTCTGCAAACAGGTAGCCGCAGATCAATCCGTTCTTGTCGGAGCCATAGTTGATTTGCATTCGCGGCTCAGTACACCTCGGGCACCACGATCGCGTTGGGTGCCGGCAGCGCGGGGTCGAGGGAGTTCACGGGCGCACCTCTGCGGCGGTATGGGGCGTCCACCATAGAGGCCATGTGTTGCGAGGGTGTGACAGCGCATGCCATCATCCTGGGCGATGCCCTCCCCAGCCGACACCGTCATTCGCGAAACCCAGGCCTGGCTCACGCGCGCCGTGATCGGGCTCAACCTGTGCCCCTTTGCAAAGGCCGTGCACGCCAAGAGCCAAGTGCGCTATGCGGTGAGCGAGGCGAGTGACGGCGATGCCCTGCTGGCCGAGCTGTGCGCCGAGATGGACCGGCTGGTATCGACCGACTCCGACGAGATCGACACCACCCTGCTCATCCACCCCCACGTGCTGAACGACTTTCTCGACTTCAACGATTTCTTGGGCACCGCCGACGAGGCCCTGTCCGAGCGCGGCTACGAAGGCCTCTTGCAGATTGCGAGCTTTCACCCGCAGTTCCAGTTTGCCGGCACCGACGCCGACGACGTGGGCAACGCGACCAACCAGTCGCCCTACCCCACGCTGCACCTGCTGCGCGAAGCCAGCGTCGACCGCGCAGTGGCGGCATTCCCGCAGGCCGAGGCCATCTACGAGAACAACCTGCGCACGCTCGAAGCACTGGGCGCCGACGGCTGGGCGGCGCTGCAAGCGCAGTGCAAGGCCGATGCGGCGGGTTGATCAGGCGCTGGCGATGCGGCCCAGTTGACGCAACGCCCCTTCGACCTCGGCGGTGAACGGAAGGCCGCAGCTGATGCGCATGAAGTGATCGAAGCGGCTTGAGTTTGAAAACAGAGTGCCCGGCGCGATGCGTATGCCCTGTTGCAGGGCTGCATCAAACACCGCCTGAGCCGAGCGCTTCTCGGGCAGCTCAACCCACAGCAACAGGCTGCCCTCAGGCACGCTCAGGCGCGTGCCCTGCGGGAAGCAGGCGGCAATGGCCTCGGCCGCCTGCTCGCGCTGCACCCTGAGCTGCCGGCGCAGCCGCGCCAGATGGCGGTCAAAGGCGCTCGAACCCATGAACTCGGCCGTGGTGAGTTGCGGCAGCGCTTCGTTGGCTCGGGTCTGCGCGTACTTGAGCATCTGGATGCGCGCGTGCCAGCGCCCGCCGCTGATCCAGCCCAGGCGCATGCCGGGTGCCAGGATCTTGCGCAGCGAGGCGCAGTGGATCACGCCACCCGAGCGGTCCCAGGCTTTCACAGCCTTGAGTGGCACGTCGTTGGCCGTGAGCGCGCTGTAGGTATCGTCTTCGATGATGGGCAGCTCGAAGCGCTCGCACAGCTGCACCAGCCGCTGCTTGTGCTCGTCGGGCATCACACAGCCCAGCGGGTTCTGAAAGTTGGGCACCACCACCACGGCCTTGATGCGCTCGTGCGTCTGCAGCGCAAGCTCCAGCGCCTCAACCGAGAGGCCGGTGCGCGGGCTGGTGGGCACTTCAAGCGCGCGCAGGTTCAGGCTCTCCAGCACCTGCAGCAGGCCGTAGTAAGTGGGCGACTCCACGGCGATCGTGTCGCCGGGTTGGGCCACCGCCCGCAGCGCGATGTTGAGCGCTTCGATGCAGCCTTGGGTGACCACGATCTCCTCCGCCGTGAGGCTCATGCCGGCGTCCATCGAGCGCCGTGCCAACACAGCGCGCAGCGTGGGGTCGCCGGGCGAAGCCATGGGCTTGACCAGCAGGTCGGGGTGGCGGCGCAGGGCGCGCATCGCCGCGTTCTTCAGCGCCTCGGCCGGGTAGGCCTCGGTCGAGGCATAGGCGGCCGCGAAATCAGTGGTCACGACATGGCGCTCGCTCTGCGCCACGAAGGCTGACACCCGGTCGTGTATGCCCACGTACTGCGCCGAGTCGAGCGATTGCATCGGCTCGGGCTCGTGGGCCGGCGCAATGGCTGCTCGGCGCGGCAAGCGCACGAAGTAACCCGAGCGCGGCCGCGCTTCGAGCAGGCCTTCGTCTTCCAGGCTGCGGCAGGCTTGCAAGGCGGTCGACAGGCTCACCTGGTGCAGACGGGTGAGCGAGCGCACGGACGGCATGCGCGCGCCCGGCACGAGCACGCCAGAGCGGATAGCCCCGCGGTAATGGTGGGCGACGCGTTGGTACAGGGGCTGCAGATCCATATCGGACATGATGCGTGCGCTTTGGCGCGGCAGACCGGAACAGATGTCAGCTTATAGCGGCATAACAGCAGAGGCAAACAGCCTCTGATACGGAACACATGGTTGCGGACTGTTCCTGTTTGAGGACGTGGCGATTGCCTATGCTTGTGGCCATCGACTCAGCACCCATCAGCGTCACAGCACCATGCTTCAAGTCCTCGGCACATCACCCTCGATCAACGTGCGCAAGCTGTTGTGGCTGTGCGTCGAGCTCGACCTGCCCATTGCACACGAGGCATGGGGCGTGGGCTACAAGCCGACACGGTCGCCCGAGTTCCTGGCGCTGAACCCGAATGCCTTGGTGCCCGTGCTGCGGGATGGCGACTTCGTGCTGTGGGAGTCAAACACCATCTGCCGCTACTTGGCCGCGCGGCAGCAGCGCTTCGACCTGCTGCCCAGCGAACCCCAAGCGCGCGCCCGCGTGGAGCAGTGGATGGACTGGCAGGCCACCGAGCTGAACTATTCCTGGCGCTACGCCTTCATGGGCCTGGTGCGCAAGAGCCCTGCCCACGCCGACACCACGGCCACCGCCGCCAGCGTGGCCGAGTGGAACCGGCTCATGGGCGTGCTGGATGGCCAGCTCGCCAAGACCGACGCCTACGTGGCCGGCGGCGCGTTCACGCTGGCCGACATCGTGATCGGGCTGTCGACACACCGATGGCTCGCCATGCCGATGGACAAGCCGGAGCTGCCGGCCGTCGCGGCTTACTACCAGCGCCTGAGCCCGCGCCCGGGCTTTCAACTTCACGTGAGGAACGGCATGCCATGAACACTGCCCCCCTTCAAACCATCAGCCTTCGACGAGGCCAGTCTCACGGCTTGCAGGTCACTCCCGGTACACAGCTGTTCGCCGTGCGCGGCAGCGTGGTCGTGAGGAGCACGCCGCATTGGCTGGCCGATACCGTCTGGCGCTCCCGGCTGGTCATTCAGGCCAGCGAGGCGCATGCTTTCGAAGCTGGCGGATGGGTGCAACTTGAAGCCCAAGGCGACACCGCCGAGCTGCGCTGTGCGCATGCTTATCAGTCGGCCGAGACACGCCACCCATCCCCGGCCCACTTCATACGCGCACTGAGCGCATTCGTGCGCCGCGCCTTCGCCTGAAAGACACCATGCTCCAGTTCACCGACATCCAGGCCGCCGCCGCTCGCCTGCAAGGCGTGGCGCACCGCACGCCGGTGCTGCGCTCCAGCACGCTCGACGAGTTGCTGGGCCTGCAGGTCTTCATGAAAGCCGAGAACCTGCAACGCATGGGCGCCTTCAAGTTTCGCGGTGCCTACAACGCGGTGAATGCGCTGAGCTCGCCCGAGCGCTCGCGCGGCGTGGTGGCATTTTCATCAGGCAACCATGCGCAGGCTGTGGCGCTCGCGGCGCGCATGCACGGCTGCAAAGCCACCATCGTGATGCCGCACGATGCACCCGCACTCAAGCTTGCCGCCACGCGAGGCTATGGCGCCGAGGTGGTGATCTACGACCGCTACCGCGAAGACCGCGCCGCCATCGCCAACCGGCTGGTCAGCGAAACGGGTGCCACGCTGGTCCCGCCTTTCGATTACCTGCCCGTGATGGCCGGCCAAGGCACGGCCGCGCTGGAGTTGCTGGAAGACACTGGCCCGCTCGACGCCTTGATCGTTTGCGCAGGCGGCGGGGGCTTCTTGTCTGGCAGCGCCGTGGCGGCCAAGCACCTCGCGCCCAACATTCGCGTCTACGGCGCCGAGCCCGAGCGCGGCAACGACATGCAGCTCTCACTGCGTGCCGGCAAGATCGTCAGCATCGACGTGCCCCGCACCATCTGCGATGGGCAGCAGACACAAGCCATCGGCCATCACCCGTTCGAAGTGATCCGGGCTTTGGTGAGCGATGTGCTGACGGTGCCCGACCCGGTGGTGGTGGACGCGATGCGCTTTGCGTTCGAGCGCATGAAGGTTGTGCTCGAACCTTCGGGTGCGTGCGCGCTGGCAGCGCTGATGCTGCATCGTTCGCAATTTCAAGGGCAACGCGTGGGGGTGACCTTGTCAGGCGGAAACATAGGCGTAGACCGATTCGTGGCGCTGGTGACAGGAACCGAGCAGGTGGACTGAGCCAGTCGGCGCAAAAGCGCGCCAGCATGGATTCCCGTCTTCACGGGAATGACGGCGCGGCGCGGCCCTACCATGGCAGCGCCAAATCAATCTCTTCAAATCAAGGCGTGCAACGCCGCAGGAGACCCCCATGCTGATCGCCTCCGTCCTCATCGGCCTCGTGGCCCTGCTACACGTGTATTTCCTGGTGCTGGAAATGTTCCTCTGGGACACGCCCAAGGGCCACAAGGTCTTCAACAACACCCCCGAGTTCGCAGCGCAATCCAAAGTACTGGCCGCCAACCAGGGCCTGTACAACGGCTTTCTCGCGGCGGGCCTGATCTGGAGCTTGTTGCTCGGGCCCGCGGGCCGGCCGGTGGCGTACTTCTTTCTCGGTTGCGTGCTGGTGGCCGGCCTCTATGGCGGCGCCACCGCCAGCCGCAAGATCTACTACGTGCAGGCACTGCCGGCGGCGCTTGCGATTGCCGCCTTGTTTTGGCTGGCCTGACGGGGCCGACAAGTCGTTGCATGCCAGGCGAGGTTGTTTCTTGACGTCGCGGCCCGCACTGGGATAAAAACGCCGCACTTCACCGCAGCTCGCTGCGTTCCGGGGCTCACGCCCTGCTTTCACCCCTGCGCCGAACCCGCTTCGGCTGCCTGCGCGCCCCACGCGCCCATCTACGCACGCAAGGTTGCCTCAACCTGCGCGCTAGCGTGCCCTCAACCACATGGTGTGGTTGAAAAAACAGACGCGAGTCTGGGGTACGTGTCCTCTGCAAACAGAAGGCTTCAGCCCATCGGCTGGAGTTTCACGTGCCTGCCCCACAAGGGCAGGCAAAGGTAGGCATGTCCATGTTCAATGCACTCTTCAACCGTCTGGCACTGTTGGGCCTCTTGTCGCTTTTCGCTGCCTGCTCGGGCAGCGATAACGGGACAGACAAAGTGACAAAAGACCTCGTCGGCATCACCGCCGACAGGGTGGCACTTCAGTTCACTTGCACGGTGACCTTCACGGCCGACATCCAGGCATCCGACGAAGGCAAGCGCACTTCGGTTTCCGCGTTTCTGACCGAAGCCGTGTTGCGTGTCACGTCGAGTCTTCTCAGTCTTGATGTTCTCGAAGACCCGTCTGTCCTTGCCAATGCCCTGGACGACGCCATGACCGCCCGCACCGAAGGCGCCCCTTCCACAAGTGGCCTCTTCACCTTCGACACGACATGCTCTGATGTGCACATAGCTCGCTGAGCCGTCGCCGTCGACCCCCCGCACCCTCTGGCGCAAGCCAGGGGGTGCACTTTTTTGCACGGCTGGTCAACGCGAGTACATTGCTCGCCAATGGCCGCTGCCACTTCGACCGTTGCCGTGCCCGCCGTCGCGCCCGACATTCGTGCGCGCGTGCGCGTGGCGCAGATGCGCATGATCTTCGAGCAGACCTCGGTGGCGGTGTTCGCCGCGACTGCGTTTGCCCTTGCACTGGCGCTGCACCTGCGCGGCATCGTGCCCGGCCAAACGCTGATGTGGTGGGTCGTGGTGAAGATCGCCGTGGTCGTGCCGCGCATCATTCACGGTCGCATGTTCCTGCGCCGCAAGACCGACTCCTTGGCCTGGCTGAGCTGGGGCCAGGCCATGCTGTTTCTCGACGGCCTGGTGTGGGGCGCCGCTGGCATCTGGCTGATGCCGGCCGACAACATCGCCACCATGACCGTCGTGGTGGCCACCCTGGCAGGCGTGACCGCCATTGCCGCCTTCGTGCTGCATGCCGACTGGCCTTGCTGCATTGCCTACACCGCGCCCATGCAAGCGCCGGGCATCGTTTTGATGATGTCACGCGCAGACAGTTTCGGGCTGTACGGGGCGTTCTCGATCTTCGTGTTCTATGCCTTGCTCTTGCTCGCCACGCGCCGCTCCGAGCAGCACATTGTCGAGATGCTGACCCTGCGCTTCACCAACGACGAGTTGACCGAAAAGCTGTCGTCGGCACTAGAGCTTGCGCGCATGGAAAACCGTGCCAAGAACGAGTTTGTTGCCAATATGAGCCATGAGCTGCGCACACCGCTGCACGGCATCCTGGGTGTGTCGAGCATGCTGCTCGGCCACGCGCCGGTGACCACCGCGCAAGAAGGGCTCACGGTGATTCGCCGCTGCGGCGAGCACCTGCTCGGGCTGATCAACAACATCCTCGAATACTCGCGCTTCGGCGCCCAGGGCATAGACCTGCACGCGCAGCGTGTCGACCTGGCGCAACTGATCCACGACACGATCGACATGTGCACGCCTGGCGCTGCCGAAAAAGGCTTGTCGCTGCGGTGCACGCTCGATCTGCCGCGCCCTTGCCTGGTGACGATGGACCCGTTTCGCCTGCGCCAGATTCTGCTCAACGTGGTGGGCAACGCGGTCAAGTTCACCGAGCACGGCACGGTGCACGTGAACGTCACCGAAACCCACGGCGGCAGCGGCGCGCTGATCCGTGTTGAAGACACCGGCGTGGGCATAGCCCCCAGCGCGCTCGACCGCATCTTCGAGCCCTTTGTGCAGGTCGACAGCTCCAACACCCGCAAGTTCGGCGGCACGGGCCTGGGCCTGAGCATCACGCGTGCCATCTGTGAAGCGATGGGCGGCACCATCACCTACCGCAGCACGCTGGGCCAGGGCTCTACTTTCGAAGTGGCCTTGCCCTTGAAGCGCCAGATCGTCGTGCACACAAACGCACCCACCGCCACAGAGCCGGTACCGGCCCCTGCCTCTACGTCAGCGTCTGCACCCACGAGCATCGCCTTGCACGGCCAGGTGCTGCTGGCTGAAGACAACGAAGTGAACGCCATCGTGGCCGAAACCTCGCTGGTGCAGCTGGGCCTGGAGGTCGTGCGCGTGGCCAGCGGCGTGGGCGTGGTCGAACGCGTGTGCCAGACGCGCACGGCGCGGCCTGACCTGGTGCTACTCGACTGCCAGATGCCCGAGATGGACGGCTTTGAAGCCGCGCGTCGCGTGCGCCAGCACGAAGCCGAGCACGGCCTGCCGCGGCTCGCACTGATTGCGCTCACCGCCAATGTGTTCCCCGAAGACCGCGAGCAGTGCCGCGCCGCGGGCATGGACGACTTCCTGGCCAAGCCCTTCAGCAGCGAGCAACTGCGCGCCATGCTGGTGGCGCACCTGGCCCAGGCCTCGTCAGTGCACTCCTAGTCGAAGGCCGCTCAGCGCCTGCATCAGCGCTTCGAAAATGGCGATGTCGGGGTGATAGGCGCGAAACACGAAATCGTAGTCAGCGTGCCGCCGCTCCCGCGCCATGGCCTCGGACGTCACCGTGTCGCGAAACAGCACGCGGTGTGGCAGGCCACCGGCATGCAGCAAGGGGCACATGCGGTCGTCGCCAAAGAGGTCTGTGAAGCCCAGGTTTTCGTAGGTGCGCAGCAGCGAGCGACGCGAGCCCGCGAGCACACCACCGATCTGCATCGCTATGCAATAGAGATGGCTCGCTTTCACCATGGCCAGCCGCACCGGCGCGTCGTATCCCGGCAGCACGCACAAGCGGGTGATCTCGGCCAGCAACTGGCCGCGGCGCTGCGCCGGCAGCTCAATGCTGCGCTCGATCTGCAGCGCAGCGCTGCGGTTGCTCTGCACGCGCACCGAGCCCACCATGGCGCCGGTGTGCTTGTCTTCGGCAAAGAAGATGGTGGTGTCGGCCGCGCGATCGAGCGGGTCGGCTCGGCCAAACGCGGCCGCCTGATCGGGCAGGTGGCGGCCGTAGGCGGTCTGACGCAGCGCTTGCACCCGCAGCAACTGGGCCTCGGTGCACACCACCCTCACGCGAAACGGCAGGCCGCTCTCAATGACGGGCGAAGCCCTGAACGCCACTTCATCGAGTGCCTCGAACGCCGAACCGGGGCTACGCAATGCAAAGCCCGCATCAAACGCCTCCAACGCCCTGGGCACCGGCATCAAGCCTGCCGGTGGCAGTTCATCCCTATACATGAATTGTTCCCTGTCTGCTGGGCCTATGGCCTCTTGCCTGATCCCGGCGCAAGCATCTCAAGCCGCGGCATGCAACGCCTATTTGAGTGTTTCTGAATGTGAGTAAGCCCCTTCGGGCCAGGGCGGCCGGTAACGCTTCAGGTATTTGGTGACAAGTGACGTGGTGGCGGCAATGCGCCGCAGGCCCGGGTCAGCTCAGCATCAGCGCTTCTCGGGCGTGGTCGGCCAGAAGAAATGCGCGTCGCCCCGGTAGTCGGTGCCCTGCCAGTCGCTCACCGAAAAGTAGAGCCGACTGGGGGACAGCATCTCCACCCCCCGCCCGCTAGCCCGCAGGCTCACGCCGGCCAGGTCGAGGCGGCTGTCGTCGGTGCGTATGGCCACACGGCCACGCAGCTGCACGGCAGTGGCGGTGACTTCACTGCCACTCGCCGTGAGCGCCACGTCGGTGCTGTCGATCACGCTGTCTTCGATGGTGACCGACGACACCTTGAGCAGCAGCTGCTTCAGATGCGCGCCTTCGATGCGTGCATCGGTGCAGTTGTCTAGCGTGAGGCTGTCAAAGCTGCCGCTGTAGCGCTTGTTGGCCTCGTTCTCGCACACCACGTCGCCTTGCGAAACCTCGGCCACGTTGACGGCGTACTTGGGCGGCAGCGGCTCGGCCAGTGCTTCCAGCAGCACCCGCGTGAAGGTCTCGGGCCGGTCAAACATGGGCGTGTGGCCTGCGCCGTCGATCACGCGCAGCCGCGCGTCGGGCATGCGCGCTGCCAGCAGCTTGCCGGTGCGCAGCGGCGCGATCGGGTCATTGCGGCCCCAAATGACGGTGGTGGGCGCCAGGGTGTCGCGTATGGCGCTGGTGAAGTCGTGCTCCACCAGGCCCAGGGCCGCGTCGACCTGCGTGTAGCTCCCCAACAAGGCCGTGCGCACCGACGGGTTCTGCGCCAGCCAGCGGCTGAGGTCGAAGCGCTCGTCCAGCCCGTTGAAGAACTGTCGACGCCAGCCGTTCACTCGATCGTCCAGGCCCCTCAGAAAGCGGTCGACCCCCTCAATGCCCACCCGCCGCGTGCGCATGGTGGCGATGTACTGCGCAAAAACCGGCTTGAACAAGATGCCCGCCGCATCGACCAGCACCAGGCGATCCACCTGTGCCGGGTGGGTACTGGCAAAGAAGAGGCTCACCGCGCCGCCCAGAGAGTGGCCCACCACGTGCGCACGGCGGTTGGGTGCTGTCTGTTGGAGCACCTCGGCCAGCGCATTGCCGAGTGCGGCGAAGGCATAGCCCTCAGCGGACGCTTGCGAGGCGGCAAAGCCCGGCAGGTCGAGTGCCACCACATGAAACTGCCGCGCGAGCGTGGGGATCACGTTGACCCAGTCGCGATGCGCGTTGTTGCCCAGCCCGTGCACCAGCAGCACTGGCGGCGCATCGCGCGGGCCGGCCTGGCCCACCAGCACGCGCTGCCCATTGCGCAAGGTGAGGCAGGTGTAGCGCAGCGTGGGCAAGCGCAGCGACACGCCAGACGCCGCACCGGCCGCCGGATCGGTGCACGGAGCAAGAGCGGGCGCAAGAGCGGGCAAAAAAACGGGCGCAGGCGCGGCGGCCGATGCAGGCACCGCAGCAGTGGGCAATTCGGCGGCCTGCACGGCCACGCCCCACAGCCACGCCGCAAGCACTGTCGCGATCAACCTCCACAGGCGTGCGGGCATTCGACACTTCAAGAAACGAGAGAAGGGGCATTCTGGCCCATGGCCCGCGCCAGCCCGCGTTCCATCTTGCAACGAAGCTGAACCGGGGGCCGGTATCGGAGTCTGCATACTGTGAGACACACCGTCGCAGATCACACGACGAAGACCACTTGCGAAAACTCATCGAGGTAACCGTTTTGAAGAAACTCCCCCTGACCCTCTTGCTCGCAGCCTGCTGCTCGCCCGCAGCGTTTGCCCAGACCCCGGCCGGCCCGAAGATCGAGCCCGGCCTGTGGGAAATCAACATCGCACTCAAGAGCCAGAACGGCAAGGCCGAGGCCGCGATGAAACAGGCCCAAGCGCAAATCTCGCGCCTGCCGCCCGAGCAGCGCAAGGCTGTTGAAGAAATGATGGCGCAGCAGGGTGTGCGCCTGGGCGACAACTCCAGCACCGTGAAGGCCTGCATCAGCAAGGAAGACGCCGAGCGCGGCGAGATCCCACAGCAAGCTGGTGACTGCACTCAGCAGGTGCTCGAACGCTCGCCCAACTCGATGAAGGTGAAGTTCAGCTGCGCCACCAACCCGCCCGCGAGCGGCGAGGCGCTGGTCAGCTTTCAAAGCGCCAAGGCCTACACCAGCCAGGCGGTGGTCGACACCGTGGTGATAGGCCAGCCCGAGCGCGTGAATGTCGATCAGACCGGCCGCTGGCTGGCGGCCGAGTGCGGCGGAGTGAAACCGCTGGGCCGCTGAGCAACCGAACTCCGTTCGCCCTGAGCTTGTCGAAGGGTGGTGCAGTGCACAGCGCAGGCTTCGACAGGCTCAGCCCGAACGGATGGTGGCTCAGCCCGAACGGAGGGTTGCTCAGCCCGAACGGAGGGTGGCCCAGGCCGAACAGAAAGTGGCTCAGCACTAGCGGAACGTGGTGAGGCCCCAGCGGAAAGTAGCGGGGCTGAGGCACGTCACTCGCCAGGAAGGTTCTTGAACATGATGGTGGTGCCGGTAGGCACGCCATCGGGCATCAGGGCGTAGCCGGGGATGCGGCCGCACAGCACCCAGCCCTGGCGCGCATAGAGGCGCTCGGCCGCGTCGCTGGCGGTGTCGAGCACCAGCAGGGTTTTGTGCTCGGCGCGTGCCACACCTTCGATGGCTTGCATCAGCGCGGCGCCCACGCCGTGCTCACGCGCACGCCGGTGCACCAGCAGCTTGTTGACGTCAGCACGGTGGGGCTGGTTGTCGGGCTGGCCCAGCATCAGCTGCACCGTGCCCACGATGCGCCCCACTTCGTCGTGCGCCACGAGCAGCGCGCGCTCGCCGCTGCGCAACTGCTGGTCGACTTGATGCCAGAAGGCCTGCGCGCGGTCCATCGAAAAGCCCGCCATGAAGTTGACTGAAGCACCGCCTTCCACGCAGTCGAGCAGTACTTCGCACAGGCCGTGCAGGTCTTCTGAGCCCTCGAGTGCATGGATGCGCCGAATTGAAATCTTCTGTGTCATGGTGTGCTTCGCGCGTAGTGCATCAAGGGTTGGGTGAGCGCAACGACATAGCGTGCTCGCTTGCGGGTGGGGTTGCGGAAGGCGGTGGGTGCATCTAGCCGCATGGCCAGGCAGTCGCCTTCGCTCAAGCGGTGCTTGACCAGGCCCACGCTCACCTCGATCACGCCTTCGAGTACCCACACCTGCTGGTGCACTTGGCCATGGCGGGCAGCGTTGTCGTAGGTCACATGGGCGCCTGGCGGGAAGCTCACCTCCACCATCTGAATGGGCGAATCGACCCCCGGCGGCGATAGGCTGCGGCGCACGTAGCCTGAGGCCGGGTCACGCCATTGCGGCTGTGCATCGCGGCGCGCCAGTGGCGAGGCCACACCGGCTTGCGGTGTTTCGAAGAGTGCGCTCAGCGTGGTGCCCAGGCCGGCGGCGAGCTTGTCGAGCAAGCTGGCGGTGGGGCTGCTCTCACCCCGCTCCACCACCGAGATCATGGAGCGGCTCACACCACAGCGCTCAGACAATTGTTCGAGGGTGAGGCTCTGAGCCCGGCGCAGCTCATGCACACGCTGAGCAATACGCACGTTCACGTCGAGTTCGGCCTTTTCCATCATATTGGAATCGTAATCTACTTAATAAGACGAGAGCCGTCAACTCCCCCGCCTCTGTCAGCGTGAAACTTTTCTCACCGGGAAACGCAAGTTTGCGAAAGCGAAACACTGCCGGCATGCGCGCTTGGTACAACTTGCACACAACGACAACGCGCAAGAGGGAAGCATGAAGAACCAATCGGCACCGTACTGGGCTTTGACCAGCTGCCTGGCGCTGTTCGCCTGCGGCGGCAGCTCAGCGGGCAGCACACCGGCAACTGGCCCTGACACCGCGGCGCGCACGCTGGCCGCCACCAGCACGGCACAGAACAACGCCGCCTGCACCACCATCCGCCCCTTCTATTGGGAGATCGGCGACAAGACCGCGCTCGCCGCCAGCGGGTCGGTGGGCGACGCCACCTACACCGCCGACACGCTCATGCCCATCGCCTCGGCCTCGAAGTGGCTGTACGGTGCCTATGTCGCCGAGCGGCGCAACGGCGTGCTCACGGCGCAAGACATCCAGTTCTTGCACTTCCAGAGCGGCTACACGAACTTCACCTTCTCCGGCTGCGACCCGTCCGACACCGTGGCCTCGTGCGTCGCGCGCGGCAACAACGACGTACAGACCGCTGCCAACATCGACAAGTTCTTCTACAACGGCGGCCACATGCAAAAGCACGCCAGCCTCGCAGGCGCGGGCGACATGAACCTGGGCGCCCTGGCCAACGCCGCGCTGGCGAGCGAGATCCGCAGCCGGCTCGGCACCGACATCAACCTCATCTACACCCAGCCGCAGCTCGCTGGTGGCGTGCGCACCACGGCGCGCGACTACGCCGTGTTCCTGCGCAAGCTGCTCAACAACCAGCTGAGAATCGCCTCGCTACTGGGCAGCAACCCGGTATGTACCAACCCAGACACCTGCCCCACCGCTGTCTCCACACCCATCGCCAACAGCCTCAACTGGCACTACGCCGTCGGCCATTGGGTGGAAGACGACGCCACGCGCGGCGATGGCGCGTTCAGCAGCCCTGGCGCATTCGGTTTCTACCCCTGGGTGGATGCGAGCAAGACCTGGTACGGCGGCGTCGCCCGCGCGCAGAGCACGAGTGGCGCCGCCAATGACTCAGCCAGTTGCGGTGGGCTGATCCGCAAGGCCTGGGTCACCGGCACGTCGCAGTAAACACCCCAGGACCAGCCCCGGCCCCTCAAGAGCTGCGGATCCAGTTCTCCAGCCGCAGCCCTTCCACACGTTTGAAGTGGCGCATGTTGTCGGTGACGAGCACGGCATTCAATGCCAGCGCGTGCGCGGCGATCATCTCGTCGAAATCGCCCAGCACCTGCGCCTTGGCGCGCAGCTGGGCGCGCACCACACCGTGGAACTCGGCGCAAGCGGCGTCCCAGGGCTCGGTGCGGGCGACGGCGAGAAACGCGTCGACGTAGCGCTCAAGCTGGATCGCCTTGGGCTTGAGCGCCACGCCGTAGCGCATCTCGGCATTGGTGATGGCCGAGATGCACCAATCGTCGGGTTGGAGTTGTTGCAGCCGGCTGTCGAGGCCGGCGGTGCCGCGCATGGCAGCGACGGCGGTGTTGGTGTCGAGCAGGTACAGCATGCTCATTCCACCCAGGAATCGAGCGGGTCGCGCCGCTGGGTGCTCTGCACACGATCGGCCATGTAGTCATTCGGCACCGTGCCCATCTGGTGGCGCAGCGCCATGAACTCCATCCACGACAGCTCGGGCCGGGCCGACAAGATGACGTTGCCGGTGCGCGGGTCGCGCCGTATGTAAACCTCATCGCCCTCGAAGCGAAACTCGGCCGGCAGGCGCACCGCCTGGCTGCCGCCATTGGTGAAGAGCTTGGCGGTCTTGACGGTCATGGCGTGCTCCGGCGCGTGTGTGTTTCAGGTATCTGTTCAGGTATCTATTTCAGTATAGACACGCCCGCCCTCTCGCTCAAGGTTGCCGTGCTTTTTGAGGCAGGCAAGCGGCGCAATGCAGACGGCGACTCGGCCAAACGCTGCTCAAATTCCGCAGCCGGCATGGGGCGTGCGAAATGAAAGCCCTGCGCCAAGTCGCAAGACAGCTTGCGCAAAGCCTCAACCTGCGCCGAGGTCTCGACGCCTTCGGCCGTGACCTGCAGGTTCATGCCGCGCGCCAGCGCCACGATGGCGGTGACGATGGCAGCATCGTCGGCGCCAATGCACAAATCCTGTATGAAGCTGCGGTCGATCTTGAGGGTGTGTATGGGAAAGCGCTTCAGGTGCGACAGGCTCGAATAGCCGGTGCCGAAGTCGTCGATCGCCAGCCGCACGCCCATCTCGGACAGCTGTGCCAGCGTGCGTACGGTGTCGTCGCCGCGGTGCATCAGCATGCCTTCGGTCAGCTCCAGTTCGAGCAAGGCAGGCGACAGGCCGGTGCTGCTCAACGTCTGCTCGATCACCTTGACGAAGTTCTTCTGCCGGAACTGCCGCGCCGACAGGTTCACCGCCACGCGCAGGCCCGGCCGCACCGCCTGCCACGCCTGGGCTTGCTGACAGGCCTGGCGCAGCACCCATTCGCTGAGCGGCACGATGAGGCCGGTTTCTTCCGCGACCGGAATGAACTCGGCCGGTGCCACCACGCGGTGGTCGGCCTGAGGCCAGCGCAAGAGCGCCTCGGTGCCATCGATGCGCCCCGTGGCCAGCTCCACCAGCGGCTGGTAGTGCAGCGTGAACTCATCGCGCTCCAGCGCGCGTCGCAGGTTGCTCTCGGTCGACAGGCGATGGCTCACGCGCTCGTTCATCTGCGCGTTGAAGAACTGATAGTTGGCGCGGCCCGATTCCTTGGCGTGGGACATCGCGGTGTCGGCGTTGCGCATCAGCATGTTCGCGCTGTCGCCGTCGTCGGGGTACATCGCGATGCCGATGCTGGCTTGCGTCGGCAACAGGTGGCCCAACACGGCACACGGCTTGGCCAGCTCCGCGAGGATGCGCACCGCCACCTGGGTGGCCTCGGCGCCGTCGGTCACGCCAGGCAGGCTGATGATGAACTCATCACCACCGAGGCGAGCAGCGGTATCTCCTTCGCGCAGGCAGGCCGTGAGCCGCCCCGCCACCGATTGCAACAGCTGGTCGCCCACGACGTGGCCCAGCGAGTCGTTGATGATCTTGAAGCCGTCGAGGTCGAGAAACAGCAAGGCCACCTTCATGCCGCTGCGGTGCGCACGCGCGATGGCTTGGTCGACGCGATCGGTCAACAGCATGCGGTCGGGCAGGCCGGTGAGCATGTCGTGATGTGCAATGTGCGTGACGCGTTGGTCGGCGATGCGGCGCTCGGCGATTTCCATCTCGAGCCCGCCGTTGGTCAGCGCCAGCTGGGCAGTGCGCTCGCCCACGCGACGTTCGAGCGTGGCATGGGCCTCGCGCAGTGCGCTCTCGGCCAGCTCGCGCTCGCGGTACTGGCGCCGCATCACGCCATCGGCATGGCGAACGATGAAAAACAGCACGCCATACAGCACACACAGGATGGCCACGGTGACGCTCAAGGCCATGTTGTTGGACTCGCCCATCTCCACCAGCGAGCGCAAGGCGGGTTCGCGGTAGAAAAAGCCAAGCGCCGCCACGAGGGCAACGATAGACGCGAGGCTGGTCAGTGAGAAATAGAGCAGTAGCCGAAACATGGGGCTTTCACCATGGCGTGTGTAACCCACAAGGGGTCTCAACTTGCCATATCGGCGCGGCGTGCCTGAACTTGATGCTCCGTCAGCCCTCGCCAGGCCCGTCAACCTCGGTCATCCCGTCAAAACGGGAATGACTGGCACCAAGACCTGCGAATGACTGGGCACTCAGTCCGACACCAGCGGCTTGAACAACTCGTCGAAGTCTTGCGCCGTGAGCCCCGCGTCGCCGGCCACACCCGACAGCAGCGCGTCAGCCAGCCCGGCCTTGCGCGCCTGCAGCTCCAGCATCTTGTCTTCCACCGTGCCGCTGGCGATGAGCTTGTAGACAAACACCGGCTTGTCTTGCCCGATGCGATACGCGCGGTCTATGGCCTGCTGCTCGACCGCCGGGTTCCACCACGGGTCGTACAAGATCACGGTGTCGGCCGCGGTGAGGTTGAGGCCCACGCCGCCGGCCTTCAGGCTGATCAGGAACAGCGGCACCTCGCCCTGCTGGAAGCGCGCCACCAGCGAGCCACGGTCCTTGCTCTCGCCCGTGAGCTTGAGGTGGGGCAGTTTCAAGCGGTCGAGCTCGATCTCGATCAGCGACAGCATCTCGGTGAACTGCGAAAACAGCAGCACGCGGCGGCCGTCTTCGATCAGCGTGGGCAGCAGGTCGAGCAGCAGCTCCATCTTGGCCGAGGGGTGGTGCGGCCGCACGGCACCCTCGCCCATCTTCAGCAGCCGCGGGTCGCAGCACACCTGGCGCAGCCGCAGCAGCGCATCGAGCACCATGATCTGGCTGCGCGCGAGGCCCTGCTGTGCAATCACCTCGCGCAGCTTGCCGTCCATGGTCGCGCGCACGGTCTCGTAGAGGTCGCGCTGAGTGCCGGTGAGCTCCACGCGCAGGTGAGACTCGGTCTTGGCGGGCAGCTCTTGCGCCACCTGCAGCTTGGTGCGCCGCAAGAGGAAGGGCCGCACGCGGCGCGCCAGCTGTTGCGCGCGCAGGGTGTCTTGCCGCCGCTCGATGGGCGTGCGGTAGTGCTCACGAAACTGTGGCTCGCTGCCCAGCAGGCCGGGGCACACGAAATCCATCAGGCTCCACAGCTCGCCCAGGTGGTTTTCGAGTGGCGTGCCAGACAGGCACAAGCGGTGGCGCGCGTTGAGCCCCTTCACCGACATCGCTGCCTGACTGCGGCTGTTTTTGATGCGCTGCGCTTCGTCGAGCATCAGGTAATGCCACTCTTGCGCGCCCAGCGTGTGCACGTCGCGCATGGCCAGCGGGTAACTGGTGATGACCAGGTGCGCACCGGCGATCTGCTTGAAATGCTTGGCACGCTGCGCGCCGTGCAGCACCACCAGCTTGAGCTGGGGCGTGAAGCGGCGGGCTTCAGCCTCCCAGTTGCCGATCAGGCTGGTGGGCACGATCACGAGGCAGGGCCGGTCGAGCCGGCCGGCATCGAGCTCGCCTTGCAGCAGGGCCAGGGCCTGCAGCGTCTTGCCCAGGCCCATGTCGTCGGCCAAGATGCCGCCCAGGCGAGCACGGCGCAGAAAGTCCATCCACGACAGGCCGTCGGCTTGGTAGTGGCGCAAGGTGGCCTGCACCTGCGGCGACACAGGCACTTCGGGCAGCGTCTGCCCGCTGCCCAGCAGGCGCACCTGGTTCATCAGCTCGGTGAAGCTGGGCGGTGCGGTGACGCGTGTGCCGGCCGACAGCGATTCGAGCGTGCCCAGGTCGAAGCGCGAGAGCCGCAGCGCCGAGCCCCTGTCGCCCACGCGAAACACCGTGCGCAGCCAGTCCATCAAGGGCGCCACGCGCTTGACCGGCAAGCGCAGCAGGCGCTGTCGCGGCGCAGCACCGGGCGCGGGGGGCGCGTCGTGGGCCCAGGGCACCAGCACCTCGCTGTCTTCGCTCTGGTTGAGCGCAGCATCGAGGTGCAGCCAACCGCTTTGCACCAGGCTCACGAGCAAGGGCACAAGATTGATCGGTTGGCCGTCCACGCTCACCTGAAGACCCACGCTGAACCAGTTGCCGCCGGGCTCTTCGCCGATGTCGACCGCCCAGTCGTCGGGCGTGTGCAGCTCGAAGGGAAAGTCGTCGACCACCTCGACCACCCAGCCGCGCGACTCCAGCTCGGGGATGTGGTGCGCCAGCAGCTCGGGCCAGCGCTCGCGCCGCTGCGGCACCAGCAGCAAGGGGTTGCCTTCGATGCCGGGCGGCAGCACCGACGACTGCACACGCGCCGCAGACAGGCGCGTGAGCCGCTCCATCGCCAAGCCAGCCGACAGGCTCCAGGGCCGCAGCTCCAGCTCACCAAAGAGCGTGCGCAAGGCTCCCGCCTCGGCCTGCGCCTGACGCTGAAAGTGCCCCATCACCACACGGCCCGGCCGGGTCGGGTCGTTGACTTCGCCCAATGCGGTGGTGGCGTTGCCCGCCGGAAAGTGGAAGTCAAATGCACGCCCGGTGGGCGGCTGGTAGCGAAAAACAACCTGCGCCGCGCCCTGGCGCAGCGTGGTGCTGCGCGAGTTGGCCGAGCCGTAGCGGTGGTGCAGCAAGGCTTCAGAGGCCACGTCGACACAGGTGGTCAGGCGCAGCACCGGCACCAGCGCCAGCGTGCCCAGCTCAAACATCACCGGCGGCGGCGGCTCGGCGGGCCGGGCGACCGGAACGGCCACGCCGGGGGTTTCAGGCAGGCCCTTCTTGATGCGGATTTGCTGCGCCTCGAAGGCCATCAGCGCTGCCGCCACATGTTTGCAGCCATGGCCCATGGGGCAGGAGCAACGGCCTTCGAGCCGCGGCCCGAGGCGACGGTCAGTCACCCACTGAATGCTCTGCTGGTAGGCGGTAGGGCCGGTGCCTTGCACCCGCGAAACGAGCCGCGGGCCGTCGACTTGCAGCGCCAGCACCGCCTGCTGAGGCTTGAGGGCCATCGCTCTCGTGAGGGTGATGTAGTCGAAGTGTTCGCCCAGATCAAAGTCTTCGGGCAGGGAGAAGTCGGTCATCGGCAACGTGGGCAAGGCAACCCTGCATTGTCGTCTGCCATGCGATGCTTGGGCGAATGAAACGCCGATACATCTTGGGGGCTCTCGCAGGGCTGCCACTCCGCGTGTATGCGCAGCCCGCCTCGATCGGCCTGCGAGCGCTGGTTTTCCCGGCTGATTTCGGCAGCCACCCGGCGGCCCGCACCGAGTGGTGGTACCTCACCGGGGCGCTGCAGGCGGGCGAGCGCACGTTCGGCTTTCAGGTCACCTTCTTCCGCTCGCGCACCGGCCTGTCGGGCGACCACCGCAGCCGCTTTGCCGCGAGCCAGATCGTGTTCGCCCACGCCGCGCTGAGTGATGTGCAAGTGAGCCGCCAGCGCCATGACCAGCGCCTGGCGCGCGCCGGTTTCGGCATTGCCACCGCGGCAGAGGGCGACACGCAGGTGCGCTTGCGCGACTGGTCGCTGCTGCGCCAAGGCCCGGCCGACTCCAGCCGCTACGAGGTGCGGGTAGCCAGCGACAGCGCCGGCTTTGCGCTCGCGCTCACCCTGGCCACCACCCAGCCGCTGCTGCTGCAAGGCAAGGCGGGCTACTCCCGCAAGGGCCCGCAGCCCGCGCAGGCGAGCCACTACTACAGCCAACCGCAACTGGCCGTGACGGGCGCGCTCACGCTCGATGGCCGCGCGCTGCCGGTACTGGGCCGCGCCTGGCTAGACCATGAGTGGAGCAACACCCTGCTCGACCCCCAAGCCGTGGGCTGGGACTGGATCGGCATCAACCTCGACGACGGCAGCACCCTCACCGCCTTTCGCCTGCGCCGCGCCGACGGCAGCACGCTCTACGCCGGCGGCAGCCTGCGCAGCCCGGGCGGCGTGGTGCGCACCTTTCAGCCCGACGAAGTGCGCTTCACCCCCGGCCGCAGCTGGCTCAGCCCCGCCTCGCAGGCACGCTACCCGGTGCAGTGGACAGTCGACACCCCCGCCGGCCGCCACACGGTGAGCACGCTCTTCGACGCGCAAGAACTCGACAGCCGCGGCAGCACCGGCGCCTTCTACTGGGAAGGCCTCTGCGACCTGCTCGACGCGCGCGGCCAGCGCGTGGGCCGCGGCTACCTGGAGATGACCGGATACGCCGGCAAGCTCAGGCTGTGAGCTGCTGAAAAAGGAGGCACAAAGCGTGCTTTTTCGCGAGACGCACCAAGCCTCACAGCAGCACAATCCATCATCGCCCGCGCTACAGACTGCGTGCGAACCGCCACATGAACCGCTACTTCAACACCGACGACTGGACGGCGCACCCCGCCTTGCGGGTGTTGGCGCTGGCGTGGGTGGTGGCCGCGGCGCAATCGCCCGACGCAGCCTGGGCCTGGAGTGCCTGCCTGGCCATAGGGCTGATCGCGAGCCAATGGCGCATGCCAGCAGCCGAGGCCGATGCCCCGCCTGTAGCCCTGCGTGAGCTGCAAGCCACCGTGCCGGCTCGGCGCCGCACAGACAGCGCTGCACCTCACAGCATCGCCAAGCTCAAGCCCAAGCTGCCCCTGCTGAACGCGCACCAAGACTCGCTGCCCGGCCTGAGCACGCCCGAGCAGCTGAACGACACCCGCGAGCCGTGGGAGCAAGACCTGCGCGCGCGCGACCTTTCGCTGTGCGTGCTGTACGTCGGGCTCGACAGCTTTGAGCCGGTCACCGAGCGCTACGGCCAAGAGGCCGGCGACCATGTCTTGACCCAGATCGCCAAACGCCTGCGCCACTTGGCGCGCGACGAAGACCGGGTGATGCGGCTGCAGGGGCAAGAGTTCGCCCTGTTGCTGAGCTGCCCGTCAGGCGAAGCGGTGGCTTTCTCGCGCACCATGGCGGCACGTGTTGCCCACGAAGTGCGGCGGCCGCTGGGCTACCGCACGGTGAGCAACCTGCACATAGGCTGCAGTGTGGGCACGGCCATCTGGCCTCAAAGCAGCGACACACTGGAAGGCGTCATGCGACACGCTGAAGAGTCGCTAGCATCAGCCCGCAGCCGGCAAGCCCCACAGCCTCAAGACGCTTGCGCGTGAGCCGGGTCTGAACCTGGCCCCGCTACGGGCGGGCACCGGTTTCAGTGCGCGCCGCCGGCATCGGCCCCAGCCGCATTCACCTGCGGTTTGGTCAGCCACACCATGCTGATCAACACCACGAAGGCAACGGACGACAGCCAGAAGATGTCGGTGGCCGCCATGGTGAAGGCCTGCTGGTTGATCAGCCGGTCGACCACGGCCAGCGCCTGCTCATGGCTGTAGCCGGCAGCACCCAGCTGGCTGAGCGTCTGCATTGCAGTGTCGTTGCCGCGGTTGATGCTCTCGGCCAGATGCGCGTGGTGCATCACGGCACGGCTCTCCCACGCGGTGGTGAAGAGTGAGGTGCCCACTGCACCCGCGGTGATGCGCACGAAGTTGCTCAGGCCTGCCGCGGCCGGCATGCGGTCGGGCGTGAGACCCGAGAACACGATGGCCTGCAGCGGAATGAAGAAGAACGCCATCGCTGCGCCTTGCAACACCGTGGGGATCAGGATGGTCATGAAATCGGCTTGGGTGTTGAAGTGCGAGCGCATCCACAGCACCAGCGCAAAGCCGAGAAAGGCAACGGTTGCGAGCTTGCGCGGGTCGATGCGTCGCACGTTCTTGCCCACCCAGGGTGAGAGCACGATGGCCAGCAGCCCCACCGGCGCCAACGCGAAGCCGGCCCAGGTGGCGGTGTAGCCCATGTACTGCTGCAGCCACAGCGGCATCAACACCACGTTGCCGAAAAAGAGGCCGTAGGCAATGGCCAACGAGGTCGAGCCCAGCCAGAAGTTGCGCCCTGCGAAGAGGCGCAGGTCGACGATGGGGTGCTTCTCGGTCAGCTCCCAAGCCAGGAAGAAGAGAAAGCTCACCACCGCCACGATGGCGAGTGTGACGATCTGGGCCGAAGAGAACCAGTCGAGCTCCTTGCCTTTGTCGATCATGATCTGCATGGCGCCGATGAAGAGCACCAGCAGCGTGAGGCCGATGTAATCGAGCGGCACGCGGCGTGGCCCCGGGTCGCGGGTGCGGTAGATCGACCAGGTGGCAGCGGCTGCCACCAAGCCCACGGGAATGTTGATGTAGAAGATCCAAGGCCACGACATGGTGTCGGTGATCCAGCCGCCGAGCAGCGGCCCGACCACCGGCGCCACCAGCACGGTCATCGCCCACATTGCCATCGCAATGCCGGCTTTGGCCGGTGGGTAGCTTGCGAGCAGCAGCGTTTGCGAGAGCGGAATCATCGGCCCGGCGACCAGGCCTTGCAGCACGCGGAAAGCGATCAGCGACTCGATGTTGGGCGCGAGGCCACACAGCCACGAGGCCACCACGAAGAGCAGGATGCTGGCGGTGAACAAGCGCACCTGGCCGAAGCGCTGCGTGAGCCAACCGGTAAGCGGCACCGAGATGGCATTGGCAACACCGAAAGAGGTGATGACCCAGGTGCCTTGCGCCGGGCTCACGCCCATGTCGCCGGCAATGGCGGGGATCGACACGTTCGCAATCGAACTGTCGAGCACATTCATGAAGGTGGCCAGCGACAGCGCCACCGTTCCCAGCACAAGCTGGCTGCCGGTGAGCGGCGTAAAGGCGACCGGGCCCCGCGGCGGCGCAGCAGGCGCTGGCGCAGGGCTAGCCGACAGGTCGGCGCTGGTGGTGGTGGAAGACATGTTCAGTTCTTGGTGAGATTAATTCGGGCCCTGATGGGTGACGCGCTTCAGCCCAGTTCCGTTCGCCTCGCGCCCAGTTCCGTTCGACCTGCGCCCAGTTCCGTTCGCCCCACTTACAACCCCGTTCGCCCTGAGGTATCGAAGGGTGCGCCAGTGCACATCGCTGCCCTTCGATCCCTCAGGGCGCACGAAGCCAGTGGAACGGCGGATGCACATCACGAATCAGGATTCGGAATCACTTGCCCGCAGCGATGGCGGCGGTAGAAGTAGTCGCCAGCGCCGAACTCAGGGTGCTCACCTCAGCGGAAGCGGGGGGTGTTGCACGCCTGGCCTGCACCGGCGACTTGATCGCGCGGCCGAGGTTGGCGGCGATGATCTTGCGCACTTCGGCATCGGCGTCCACGTGGCCCGGCGCTGCGGTGTTCTGTGCGACGGCCGTGGTGCGTGGCGCGTCGGCCAGGGTCTTGCCGCTGGTATCACTCACGTCCACGCGCGCTTCCATCGAAAGACCCACACGCAGCGGGTGCTCGGCCACTTGCTTGGCGTCTAGCGTCACGCGCACGGGCAGGCGTTGCACCACCTTGATCCAGTTGCCGGTGGCGTTTTGCGCCGGCAGAAGGGCAAATGCGGCGCCGGTACCGGCACCCAGGCCGTCGACACGGCCGTTGTATTCGACCTTGTTGCCGTACATGTCGGCCACCAGCGTGACGGGCTGGCCGATGCGCAGGTTCTTGAGCTGGCTTTCCTTGAAGTTGGCGTCGACCCAGAGCTGGTTGAGCGCGATCACCGACATCAGCGGTGCACCGGCTTGCACGCGCTGGCCCAGCTGCACGCTGCGCTTGGCGATGTAGCCGTCGACCGGCGCAGCGAGATCAGCGCGCTTCACGGCCAGGTAGGCCTCGCGCACACGTGCCGACGCGCGCAGCACGTTGGGGTGCTGCTCGACTGAGGTGTTGTCGGTGAGCGCCTGGTTTGAGGTGAGCTGCTCGCGCGCGGCCACCGCAGCCGATTGGGCCGCGGCAACAGCACTCTTGGCGGTGGCGAGCTGGGCGGTGGCGTGGTTGTATTCCTCCTTGCCCACGGCGCCGCTGGCCAGCAGCGGCGCGCGGCGCGACACGTCGTCTTGCGCGCGGGCCACGTCGCCTTGCACGCGGGCCAGGTCGGCTTCGCGCAGGGCGATCTGCGCCTTCAGTGTCGAGTTGTTGACGAACAGCGTGCGCACTTCGCGCACGGTTT
The DNA here is from genome assembly GCF_046595475.1 of Rhizobacter sp. GTDB lineage: Bacteria > Pseudomonadota > Gammaproteobacteria > Burkholderiales > Burkholderiaceae_C > Rhizobacter. The sequence goes on along the minus strand of NZ_JBKJOQ010000105.1, from coordinate 13,461 downwards.
GCGCGAGCTGGGCTTCGGCCTGGTCGAGCGCCACTTGGGCGTCGGCGGGGTCTAGCTTCACGATCACCTGGCCGGCCTTCACGAAGTCGGTGTCGTCTGCATTGATGGCCAGCACGGTGCCGCCGACCTGCGGCGTGAGCTGCACCACGTTGCCTTGCACGTAGGCGTTGTCGGTGTGCTCGTAGTGGTTGAGCACCAGCGCGTAGTAGGCGCCGTAGGCGATGCCGGCGACGACGACGACCGCGGCCACGGCCGTCAGGGCCTTCTTGCGAGCGGGGTTGCCAGCGGGAGTAGCTTGTTGTTGGGGGGCGCTCATGGGTTGTGCTCCAGGAAATTCAGCGTGTTTGTGGTGGTGTGTTCAGTGGCCAGCGGCGACGCGCGCGGAGTCGGTGACATAGCCACCCCCCAACGAGCGAATCAGCGCGACCTGCGTGTCGAGCGCGCGCGCCTTCAGCTCTGTGGCCGCCCGGCGTTGGGCGAGCACATTCGCTTCGGCGTTGAGCACCACCAGGTAGGTGCCCAAGCCGGCCTTGTAGCGCTGCACCGCCACGTCGTAGGCCGACTCGGCGGCTTCTTGCGCCTGGCCTTGCTCGGTCTGCTGGCGGGCGATGGATTGCAGCGAGCTGATCTGGTCGGCCACATCGCGCACCGCGTCGAGTACCGCGGCGTTATAGGTTTCGACAGCGGCATCGAGATCGGCCGACTTGCCGCGCAGGCTGGCGCGCAAACGGCCCGAGTCGAAGATGGGCAGGCGGATCGCCGGGCCCACACCGTACTGCTCGCTGCCACTCTTGAACAGGCGGTCGAGGCCGATGCTGGCCAAGCCGGCAAAGGCGGTGAGGTTGACGTTGGGATAGAACTGCGCGCGCGCACCGGCCACGTCATGGGTGGCGGCTTCGACACGCCAGCGCGCCGCGCTGATGTCGGCGCGGCGGCCCAGCAAATCGGCCGGCACACTGGCGGGCAGTGGCACGGCTTGCACGGCCACGAGGTGCGGCGTGAGCGAGTCCAGCGCTTGCGGTGCCTGGCCGCTGAGGGCGGCCAGCGCGTGGCGGGTGAGCGTGATCTGCTCGTCTATCGCTTCGAGCTGGGCGCGGGTCTCGGGCAAGGCACCTTCGCCCTGGCGCAGCTCAACCTTGGTGTCCAGCCCGGCCTGCACGCGCTGGCGTATGAGCGACAAGATTTCATCGCGCTGTGCCAGCGAGCGTTGCGCCACCTCGCGCTGCTCGACCAAGCGGGCCAGCTGCACGTAGCCGCGCGCCACGTTGCTGGCCAACAGCACGCGGGCGGCTTGCGTGTCGGCTTCGGCGGCGCGCTGGGTGCCGATGGCAACGTCTAGCGCGGCGCGGTTGCGGCCGAAGAAATCGATTTCCCACGAGGCGCCTGCCTGCAGCGTGCCGCTGTTGCGGTACGAGCCCGCGAGCGGCGGCGGCACCGCCCCGTTGGCGGTGTAGCGCTGGCGGGTCACGTCCAGCGAGCCGTTGACCTGCAGGCCTTGTGCGGCATGCGCGCTGTCGACCGCCGCTTGCGAGCGGGCCAAACGCGCCTGCGCGGCCTTGAGATTGGGGTTGCCATCGAGCGCACGGGTGACGAGGCCCGACAAGGTGGCATCGCCAAAGCCTTGCCACCAGTCGGCAGCCAGAGGAGCGGCAGTCGCTACACCGAGGCCGGCAGTATTGGCCGCCAGCGGCTTGGCAGAAGGCGGCGCAATACCGGCGGTGCTGGCGCAGCCGGCCAGCGTGAGCACCAGGCTGGAAGCCAGTGCGACCACCAGCACCGTCAGCGTGGGCAGTGCCCGTGCAGCGCGGCGCAGAGGAAGGTTAAGGGGGTGTGACATGAGGGGCATCTTTCGAGAAGCTTGTTCGGGCTTTATTTGCTTAGGCAGTTAATTGGATGACGGTTCAGGCCGCTTCGCGTCTTGCGCTTCGGCGCTCTCGCGCATGCTTTCGCCATTGGCCAGCATGCGCCGCATGTAGCCGGTGAGCGCCTGCCACTCGGTCTTGGAGAAGCCGGCCAGATGAGCATTCATCACCTCGCTCAGCGCCGCCGGAATCTTGTCGGCCGCGGCCTCGCCTTCGGCTGTGAGTTCAAGGTTGACCACGCGGCGGTCTTCGGTGGAGCGCACCCGCTTGCACAGGCCCTTCGCCTCCAGCCTGTCGAGGAGACGGGTGGTGGCGCCGGGGTCGGTCTGCAGCTCACGCGCCAGCTCGGCCACGGTCGAGACCACGCATTTGCGCAGCTTGAAGAGTGGCTCCCATTGCGCATGGGTGAGGCCATGCGGCTCCAGGCGCTTGTCGGTTTCTTGTTTCATCGAATGAAGCAGCCGGCGCACCAAAAAGCCTACGCTTTCGTCCGGGCCGTACTCGTTCGGACGGTAGAACTCGGCAGGTGGCAGGGGACGTGGCATGTCGGTCGGCGCTGGGCCTTTTGGTGCAGTGCACACAATTTAAATGCCTAGGCATTTAATGTCAAGGCTTTGATTTGTGAACTAAGTCCAGGCCAGTTTTGCTCCCCTACACTGGCCCGATGTCTGCCACCCCCCTTTCCCTGCCAACCACCCAGCAAGCGAACGCCCCGGCCAAAACCGTGCGCTCGCTGAGCGGGCTGGGCCCCTTCCTGCACCCCTACCGCGGGCGCATCGCGCTGGCCGTGCTGTTCCTGGTGCTCGCCGCGGTGAGCACACTGATCTTCCCGGTGGCGCTCAAGTCGCTGATCGACCAAGGCATGGTGGCCACCGACCCCGGCGAGCGGGTATTGGCGCTGCGCGGGCATTTCGTCGCCTTGTTTGGCGTAGGCGCCGCGCTGGGGCTTTTCTCAGCCGCGCGCTTCTACATGGTCAGCTGGCTGGGCGAGCGCATCACGGCCGACCTGCGCAACGCCGTCTATGCCCATGTGGTGAGGCAGAGCCCCGAGTTTTTCGAAACCACGCAAACCGGCGAAGTGCTGTCGCGTCTGACCACCGACACCACGCTCGTGCAGACCGTGGTCGGCTCCAGCCTCAGCATGGGCTTGCGCAATGGCGTGATGGGCGCGGGCGCGATGCTGATGCTCATCATCACCAACCCCTATGTGATGACGCAGGTGCTGGGCATTTTGGTGCTGGTGGTGCTGCCCTCGCTGTACTTCGGGCGCCGCGTGCGCAAGCTTTCGCGCGCCAGCCAAGACCGCGTGGCCGACTCGAGCGCCATTGCGGCCGAGATCTTGAACGCCATTCCGGTGGTGCAAAGCTACACGCAAGAGCAGCGCGAAGCGAAGCGCTTCGACGCCGCGACCGAAAACGCCTTCAACACCGCCATACGCCGCACACGAGTGCGCTCGGGCCTGGTGGCATTCATCATCACCGCCACCTTCGGCGCGCTGCTGTGGGGCTTGTACCAGGGCACACGCGCCGTGATGGGCGGGCAGATCAGCGCGGGCCACCTCGGGCAAACAGTCGTTTACGTGGTGATCCTGGTCAGCTCGGTGGCCGTGCTGTCCGAGGTGTATGGCGACTTGCTGCGCGCCGCGGGCGCCACCGAGCGGCTGATGGAGCTGCTGGCCACTCGCTCACCCATCGAATCACCCGCACACCCCGTGTCGCTGCCGGCCACGCAAGCGGGCTCGGCCGTTGCGTTGCGCGACGTGACCTTCCGCTACCCCTCGCGCCCGCAGCACCCTTCGCTGCAGCACGTGAGCCTGCAGGTGCAACCTGGTGAAACCGTGGCGCTGGTCGGCCCGAGCGGCGCCGGCAAGAGCACGGTGTTTCAGCTGCTGCTGCGCTTCTACGACGTGGCCGATGGTTCGGTGAGCATCGACGGCGTGCCGGTGCGCGACACCTCGCTTGCCGAGCTGCGCCAGCGCATCGGCATCGTGCCGCAAGACAGCGTGATCTTCTCGGCCAATGCGCTGGAAAACATACGCTACGGCAAGCCCGATGCAAGTGACGACGAGGTGATGGCCGCCGCGCGCGCTGCTTTTGCCGATGACTTCATCCGCCAGCTTCCCGAGGGCTACAACACCTTTCTCGGCGAGCGTGGCGTGCGCCTCTCGGGCGGGCAGCGGCAACGCATCAGCATCGCCCGCGCCATGCTGAAGAACCCGCCACTGCTCTTGCTCGACGAAGCCACCAGTGCGCTCGACGCGGAGAGCGAGCGCATGGTGCAGGCTGCGCTGGTGTCGGCGATGAAAGGTCGCACCACTCTGGTCATCGCGCACCGGCTGGCCACCGTGCAACGCGCCGACCGCATCGTGGTGCTGGAGCATGGCCGCATCGTTGAAACCGGCACGCATGCTGAGCTGGCGGCGGCCGGCGGCTTGTACGCCCGCTTGGCGGCACTGCAATTCGAGCAATGAATTGTTTCCGCTGTAGGCGGTGTCTGACACGGGCTGCTTGGCGTCTTCCGACAGACGGGCCTTAAGCTTGGCGCGACACTGCTACCTCGCGCGGTGATGCCGCTTTGAAGGAGATTTGAGATGAACAGAAAACCCGCAATTCGGCTCGCCCTCGTGTGCCTCACATCTGCATCGGTGATGCTTGCCGGCTGTGAAAGCATGAGCCCCACACAAAAAGGCACTGCCGTTGGCGCAGGTGGCGGTGCAGCAGCCGGCGCGGTGATCAGCCGTGCCACTGGCGGCAGCGCCGGCACCGGTGCCGTGATCGGCGGCGCCTTGGGCGCCGTGGTCGGCAACATCTGGTCGAAGAAGCAGGAAGAGCGCCGCGCCGCACTGGAGCAGTCCACCAAAGGCACTGGCGTTGAAGTCACCCGCACGGCCGACAACCAGCTCAAGCTCAACGTGCCCAACGACATCTCGTTTGACGTGAACCGCGCCAACATCAAGCCTGAGCTGCGCAGCGTGCTCGACAACTTTGCCGGCAGCCTTCAAGGCGACCCGAACGTGCGCGTGAGCATCATCGGCCACACCGACAGCACCGGTTCCGACGCCACCAACAACCCGCTGTCGCTCGAGCGCGCCCAAAGCGTGCGCGACTATCTGTCGTCGCGTGGCGTGTCGTCGTCGCGCATCGAGACCGCTGGCCGTGGCGAGCGTGAGCCGATTGCCGACAACAACAGCGATGCCGGCCGCGCCCGTAACCGCCGCGTTGAAATCTTCTTGCGCGAGCCAGGCCAGTCCTGAGTTCTTCGCAAGAGGTTGAAGAATGGGCGCCGCAAGGCGCCCTTTTTTATGCTCAGAGATAATCCGCGGGCACCCCTACAGGAGCCGTTCACGTGACCCGCCCCACCCGTTCCCAGTACGAAGACTTCATGCGGCACGTGCACGCGCACGGTGTGTTCAAGGCCGACCGCACGGGCACTGGCACCAAGAGCGTTTTTGGCCACCAGATGCGCTTCGACCTTAATGAAGGTTTCCCGCTCGTCACCACCAAGAAGGTGTTCACCAAGGCGGTGATCCTGGAGCTGCTTTGGTTTCTGCGCGGCGACAGCAATGCCACCTGGCTGCAGACACGCGGCGTGACCATCTGGGACGAATGGGCGGCGCCCAACGGCGACCTGGGGCCGGTGTATGGCGTGCAATGGCGCTCTTGGCCCACGCCCGACGGCGGCCACATCGACCAGATCGCCGAGGTGGTGAAGGCGCTCAAGACCAACCCCGATTCACGCCGCATCATCGTGAGCGCCTGGAATGTGGCCGAGCTGTCAAAGATGGCGCTGATGCCCTGCCACGCGTTCTTCCAGTTCTACGTGGCCGATGGCCGTTTGAGCTGTCAGCTCTACCAGCGCAGCGCCGACATCTTCCTGGGCGTGCCCTTCAACATCGCGAGTTACGCCCTGCTCACCCACATGCTGGCCCAGCAGTGCGACCTGCAGGTGGGCGACTTCATCTGGACGGGTGGCGACTGCCACATCTACAGCAACCACAGCGAGCAGGTGACGCTGCAGCTCTCGCGCCAGCCTCACCCCTACCCCAGCTTGCGCATCAAGCGCCGGCCCGAGTCGATCTTCGACTACCAGCTCGAAGACTTCGAGATCGCCGACTACCTGCACCACGAAGCCATCAAGGCGCCGGTGGCCGTTTGAAAAAATCACATCAGGAGACACACATGGCCAAAGGCTACTGGATGGTGCGCGTCGATATCACCGACACGGAGCAATACAAGGCCTACGTGGCCGCCAATGCGGTGCCCTTCGCGAAGTACGGCGCGCGCTTCCTGGCGCGTGCCGGCCAGCACCAGGTGCTGGAAGGCAGCACGCGCAGCCGCAACGTGATCATCGAATTTCCGAGCTACCAGGCGGCGCTCGACTGCTGGCACTCTCCCGAGTACCAGACCGCGATGAAACTGCGCACCCCGGTCTCGACTGCCGACCTGCTGGTGATCGAAGGCTACGAAGGCCCGCAGCCGGGCCAGTGACGCTTCAGCTCAGCGCTGCCACGATCTCGGGCGGCGCTTGTACCAGCTCGATCAGCACGCCCTCGCCCGCCACCGGAAATTCGTCATTGCTCTTGGGGTGCACGAAGCAGATGTCGTAGCCGGCTGCGCCTTTGCGTATGCCGCCCGGTGCGAATCGCACGCCGTTGACCGTGAGCCATTCCACCGCCTGGGCCAAATCGTCGATCCACAGGCCCACGTGGTTGAGCGGCGTGGTGTGCACGGCCGGCTTCTTGTCCATGTCGAGTGGCTGCATCAGGTCGACCTCGACCTTGAAGGCCCCCTTTCCCATGGCGCAGATGTCTTCGTCGACGTTCTCGCGCTGGCTCACGAAGTTGCCGGTGACTTCGAGCCCCAGCTTGTCGACCCACAGCGTGCGCAGCCGCTCCTTGCTGGGGCCACCGATGGCGATCTGCTGGATGCCCAGCACCTTGAACGGTCGTTTGTTGTTCATTGGAACTTGATGATTACTTGATCGACAGACAGGCTCTCGCCCTTGCTGGCGGCTACTTCGGCCACCACGCAGTCTTGCGTGGCGAGCAAGATGTTTTCCATCTTCATCGCTTCGATGACCGCGAGTTTCTCGCCGGCCAACACCTTCTGGCCTGGCGTGACGGCCACGTCGACCAACAGGCCCGGCATGGGCGACAGCAAAAACTTCGACAGGTCGGGCGGTGCCTTGAACGGCATCAACGCATACAGCTGCGCCGCGCGCGGCGTGAGCACCTTGGCGTCGATCTGCGTGCCGTTGTGCGACACGCGGTACGACAGGCCCAAGCGCTCGATCTGCGCGCAAAAGGGCTCACCATCGAAGCTGCCGCGGATCACGATCTCGCGCAGCGGCGACTCGAAGCCGATGCGGTAGGTCTTGCCTTCGATCGTCACGTCGAAGCCTGCCGCGAGCCGCACCACCCGCACCGGCAACTGCTCGGTGCGCCCCTCGCCTAGCGAGGTGACCACCACGAAATCGGTGCCGATCTGGAACTCGTGGCCCGGCATCTGCCCGCTGATGCGCGTGGCGCGCTCCTGGTGCTGGCGGTTGGCCACAGCCGCCAGGGCTCGCAGGAAGACAGGGTCGTCGTGCGGCACAGCCTCAGCCGTGAAACCCTTGCCGTAGTGTTCGGCGATGAAGCCGGTGTTGAAGTCACCCGCCACAAACTTGGGGTGGGCCAGCAGCGCCGCCTGGAACGGAATGTTGGAGCTGATGCCGCGGATGGCAAAGGCATTCAACGCCGCACGCATCTTGGTGATGGCCTCGGCGCGGTCTTTCCCGTGCACGATGAGCTTGGCGATCATCGAGTCGTAGTACATCGGGATCTCGCCGCCTTCGTAGACGCCGGTGTCCACGCGCACGCCATCAACCTCCGGCGGCGGTGCGTACTTCACCAGCCGACCGGTCGAGGGCAGAAAGTTGCGGAACGGGTCTTCCGCATTGATGCGGCATTCCATGGCCCAGCCTTCGCGCTTGATCTCGCCCTGGGTGAACGGCAGCTTCTCGCCAGCGGCCACGCGAATCATGAGCTCCACCAGGTCGAGCCCGGTGATGCACTCGGTCACCGGGTGTTCCACCTGCAGGCGGGTGTTCATCTCCAGAAAGTAGAAGCTCTTGTCTTTGCCGACCACAAACTCCACAGTGCCGGCCGACTGATAGTTCACTGCCTTGGCCAGCGCCACAGCCTGCTCGCCCATGGCCTTGCGCGTGGCGTCATCAAGAAAGGGGCTGGGCGCTTCTTCGATCACCTTCTGGTGGCGGCGCTGGATGGAGCACTCGCGCTCCCACAGATAAACCGTGTTGCCATGCGCGTCGCCCAGCACCTGAATTTCGATGTGGCGCGGCTCCTCGACGAACTTCTCGATGAAGACCCGGTCGTCGCCGAAGCTGTTGCGCGCCTCGTTCTGGCAGGCCGTAAAGCCTTCGAAAGCTTCCCTGTCGTTGAAGGCCACGCGCAGGCCCTTGCCGCCGCCGCCAGCGCTCGCCTTGATCATCACGGGGTAGCCCACGCGCTTGGCGATTTCGACGGCATCTTTCGCGCTGCCGATGGCCGCGTTGTGGCCGGGAATCGTGTTGACCTTGGCTTCGCCCGCCAGCTTCTTCGACGCGATCTTGTCGCCCATGGCCGCGATGGACGCGTGCTTGGGGCCGATGAAGACGATGCCCTCTTCTTCTACCCGGCGCGCGAACTCTTCGTTCTCGCTCAGGAAGCCGTAGCCCGGGTGCACGGCCTGCGCGCCGGTCTGCTTGCAGGCGGCAATGATCTTGTCCATCACGAGATACGACTCACGCGACGGCGGCGCGCCGATGTGCACGGCCTCGTCGGCCAGCTCCACATGGCGCGCGTCGCGGTCTGCATCGGAGTAGACGGCGACGGTCTTGATGCCCATCTTCTTCGCGGTCTTGATGACGCGGCAGGCAATTTCGCCGCGGTTGGCGATCAGGATCTTCGTAAACATGTTCTTGTTCTCCGCCGCGCTCAAAGCGGAATGTTGCCGTGCTTGCGCCACGGGTTCTCGATCTTCTTGTTCCGCAGCATCACCAGTGAGCGGCAGATGCGCTTGCGCGTCTCGTGCGGCTGGATCACGTCGTCAATGAAGCCGCGTGCGCTCGCCACGAAAGGGTTGGCAAACTTGGCCTTGTACTCGGCTTCGCGCGCGGCCAACTTGGCCGGGTCGCTCTTCTCTTCGCGGAAGATGATCTCCACTGCGCCCTTGGCCCCCATCACCGCGATCTCGGCGTTGGGCCAGGCAAAGTTGACGTCGCCGCGCAAGTGCTTGGAGCTCATCACGTCATACGCCCCGCCGTATGCCTTGCGCGTGATGACGGTGATCTTGGGCACGGTGCACTCGGCATACGCATAGAGCAACTTGGCACCGTGCTTGATGATGCCGGCGTATTCCTGGCTGGTGCCCGGCATGAAACCTGGCACATCGACATAGGTGACGATGGGAATGTTGAAGGCATCGCAGAAGCGCACGAAGCGCGCGGCCTTGATGCTGCTCTTGATGTCCAGGCAACCGGCCAGCACCAGTGGCTGGTTGGCCACGATGCCCACCGTCTGCCCTTCCATGCGACAAAAGCCGATGACGATGTTCTTCGCGTACTCGGGCTGCAGCTCGAAGAATTCGCCGTCGTCGGCGGCCTTCACGATCAGCTCCTTCATGTCGTAGGGCTTGTTGGGGTTGTCGGGCACCAGGGTGTCTAGCGACCAGTCGATGCGCTCGGCCGGGTCGTTGCCGGGGCGCACCGGCGCCTTTTCGCGGTTGTTGAGCGGCAGGTAGTTGTAGAGCCGGCGCAGCATCAGCAACGCTTCGACGTCGTTCTCGAAGGCCAGGTCGGCCACACCGCTCTTGGTGGTGTGCGTGCCGGCGCCGCCCAGCTCTTCGGCCGTCACCTCTTCGTGCGTGACGGTTTTCACCACCTCGGGGCCTGTGACGAACATATAGCTGCTGTCCTTCACCATGAAGATGAAGTCTGTCATGGCCGGTGAGTAGACCGCGCCGCCCGCGCAGGGGCCCATGATCATGCTGATCTGCGGCACCACGCCCGAGGCCATCACATTGCGCTGGAACACCTCGGCATAGCCACCGAGTGAGGCCACGCCTTCCTGGATGCGCGCACCACCCGAGTCGTTGAGGCCAATCACAGGCGCGCCCACCTTCATGGCCTGGTCCATCACCTTGCAGATCTTCTCGGCATGAGCCTCGCTGAGCGCCCCGCCGAAGACGGTGAAGTCTTGGCTGTAGACGAACACCAGGCGGCCGTTGATCATGCCGTAGCCGGTGACCACACCATCGCCCGGAACCTTGTTGTCAGCCATGCCGAAATCGTGGCAACGATGCTCCACGAACATGTCCCACTCTTCGAAGGTGCCTTCGTCGAGCAGCAGCTCTAGCCGCTCGCGCGCAGTGAGCTTGCCCTTGCCGTGCTGGTTTGCAATGCGCTTCTCGCCGCCACCCAGGCGTGCCAGCGCGCGCTTGGCTTCGAGTTGTTCGATGATGTCGTGCATGGTGGTTCGCTCTAGGAGCGGGTGAAGAGTTGAAGCAACTGTCGCGCAGCCGAAGAAGGCGCAACGCGCGATTCGCTGACGCCGCGGGTGAGCTCGGGCAAGGCCTCGCGCACCGCCGTGTGGCTGCGAAAATCGGATTGCAAGGCCGACTGAATGATGTTCCACATCCAGGCCATGCCTTGTTGTTGGCGGCGAGCGTCGAACTCGCCGCTCGCACGCCGCTGCTGGGTGAAGCGCTCGACCTTCTCCCAGAAGGCGGTGACGCCCTGGCACTTGAGCGCGCTGAGTTGCAGCACGCGGGTCTCGTGCGGGTCGGCAGGGCCGCGGTGGCCGAACAGGCGCAGGGCGCTGGCGATTTGCGCTTCGGCGCGGGTGGCGGCGTCAGCGTCCAGGTCGGCCTTGTTGATGAGAACCAGGTCGGCCAGCTCCATCACGCCGCGCTTGATGGCCTGCAGGTCGTCACCGGCATTGGGCAGCTGCATCAGCACAAACATGTCGGTCATGCCGGCCACCGCCGTCTCGCTTTGGCCCACGCCCACGGTCTCAACGATCACCACGTCATAACCCGCGGCCTCGAACACCAGCATGGCCTCGCGCGTCTTCTCGGCCACGCCACCGAGCGTGCCCGAGGCGGGGCTGGGGCGGATGTAGGCCGCGTCGTGCACCGACAGCCGCTCCATGCGCGTCTTGTCGCCCAGGATGGAGCCGCCAGAGATGCTGGACGAGGGGTCTATGGTCAGCACGGCCACGCGGTGGCCCTTGTCGATGAGCGCAAGGCCCAGCACCTCGATGAAGGTCGACTTGCCCACGCCCGGCACGCCCGAGATGCCCAGGCGCAGCGCGTTGCCGGCGTGGGGAAGCAGGGCGTTGAGCAAGGCATCGGCGCGCAGGCGGTGGTCGGGGCGGGTGGATTCGAGGAGAGTGATGGCCTTGGCGATGGTGCGGCGGTCTGCATGGCGCACGCCTTCGAACAAGGCTAGGTCGAAGCCAGAGAGGAAGGGCCCTTCGACAGGCTCAGGGTGAACGGTGGGTGTTTTCCGTTCGGGCTGAGCTTGTCGAAGCCGGGTGTCGCTTGGCGCTGGCCCTTCGACAAGCTCAGGTCGAACGGCGGCCGTACTCCGTCCGGGCTGAGCCTGTCGAAGCCCGTCGCGATTGCGCGTCAGCAGCTGAATCGCCGCCCAATCCCCCGCAATCAACGCCTCCTTCTTCGCCCGAGACCACCCCTTCACCCGCAGCTCGAACGCCAGCGCCTCAGCACGCGACTCAAACTCGCCCTGCCACACCAGCTCTACCGGCTTGCGCGTCGCCGTGTACCCGATCTCGCCTTCTTCATGCTGGCGCATGCGCAGCCCCATGTCATCGGTGTGTCCGCAGTAGTACGAACCATCACCACAGCGCAGCAAATAGGTATGGAACGCCACAGGAGATCAGGCCTCGGCGAGCTTGGCCTTGATCTGCTCGAGCACGTCTTTCGCGCTCGCCGGGATAGGCGTTCCCGGGCCGTAAATGCCCTTCACGCCCGCTTCGTACAGGAAGTCGTAGTCCTGCCGTGGGATCACACCACCGACGAAAACGATGATGTCGTCGGCACCCTGCGCCTTGAGCGACTCGATGATCGCCGGCACCAGCGTCTTGTGGCCTGCTGCAAGGGTGCTCACGCCGACCGCATGCACGTCGTTTTCAATTGCCTGCCGAGCGCATTCCTCAGCGGTCTGAAACAGCGGGCCCATGTCGACGTCAAAGCCCAGGTCGGCAAAGGCAGACGCCACCACCTTAGCCCCGCGGTCGTGGCCGTCTTGGCCCAGCTTGGCGATCATCACGCGCGGGCGGCGGCCCTGCGCTTCGGCGAAGGCGGCAATCTCCTGCTGGAGCTCGGCCCAGCCTTCAGCGCTGTCATAGGCGGCTGCGTACACACCGGTTACCTTTTGCGTGTCGGCGCGGTGGCGCCCCCAGATCTTCTCTAGCGCGTCACTGACCTCGCCCACCGTGGCGCGCACGCGCACGGCCTTGATGGAGAGGTCGAGCAGGTTGCCCTCGCCACTTTCTGCGCAAGCCGTCAAAGCGTCAAGCGCCGCTTGCACCGCCGGGCCATCGCGTGAGGCGCGTATGGCGCGCAGCCGCGCCACCTGGTTGTCGCGCACCGCGTGGTTGTCGATGTCGCGGCTCTCGATGGCGTCTTCTTTTGCCAATTTGTACTTGTTCACGCCCACGATCACGTCTTGGCCTGAGTCGATGCGCGCCTGCTTTTCGGCCGCGCTGGCCTCGATCTTCAGCTTGGCCCAACCGCTCTGCACAGCCTTCGTCATACCGCCTAGCGCGTTTACCTCTTCGATGATGGCCCAGGCCGCGTCGGCCATGTCTTGCGTCAGCTTCTCCATCATGTAGCTGCCCGCCCAGGGGTCGACCACGTTGGGGATGTGCGTCTCTTCCTGGATGATGAGCTGGGTGTTGCGCGCAATGCGCGACGAGAAATCGGTGGGCAACGCGATGGCTTCGTCAAAGCTGTTGGTGTGCAGCGATTGCGTGCCCCCAAACACCGCAGCCATCGCCTCGATGGTGGTGCGCACGACGTTGTTGTACGGGTCTTGCTCGGTCAGGCTCCAGCCCGAGGTCTGGCAATGCGTGCGCAGCATCAGGCTCTTGGCCGCCTTGGGCTTGAACTCATTCATGATCTTCCACCACAGCAGCCGCGCCGCGCGCATCTTGGCCACCTCCAGGTAGAAGTTCATGCCGACGGCCCAGAAAAAGCTCAGGCGCCCGGCGAATTCGTCAACGTCGAGCCCCTTGGCCAGCGCGGTCTTCACGTACTCGCGGCCATCGGCCAGCGTGAAGGCCAGCTCCAGCGCCTGGTTGGCGCCGGCCTCCTGCATGTGGTAGCCGGAGATCGAGATCGAGTTGAACTTGGGCATGTTCTGCGCCGTGTACTCGATGATGTCGCCGATGATCCGCATGCTCGGCTGCGGCGGGTAGATGTAGGTGTTGCGCACCATGAACTCTTTGAGGATGTCGTTCTGGATCGTCCCCGCAAGCTGCTCCGGCTTCACCCCCTGCTCCTCCGCCGCCGCGATGTAGAGCGCCATCACCGGCAGC
>NZ_JBKJOQ010000005.1:0-9949 GCF_046595475.1 Rhizobacter sp. | reverse complement strand
AGCAGGTTGAGTGAGTAGGCGTAGTCGGAGCCCGGGCGCGCTTCTTTGTACAAAGAAGCGCGCCCGGGCTCCGACTACGCCTACTCACTCAACCTGCTGAAGCGCTTCAAGGAATTCGCACCGCATGTGCCGACCAAGAGCGGCATCATGGTGGGCTTGGGCGAGACCGATGAAGAGATCTTGCAGGTGATGCGCGACATGCGCGAGCACGGCATCGACATGCTCACCATCGGCCAGTACCTGGCGCCGAGTGGCCACCATCTGCCGGTGCGCCGCTACGTGCACCCCGACACCTTCAAGATGTATGAGGCCGAGGCGGTGAAGATGGGCTTTAGCCACGCCGCCATTGGCGCGCTGGTGCGCAGCAGCTACCACGCCGACAAGCAGGCGGCAGGGGCCGGAGTGGCGGTGGTGGTCTGATCAGGTTTCGGCGAGCAGCGCTTCCACCAACTGGTGCAGGGCTGCGAAGTCGGGCTCGCCGACGTAGCGCTTGACGATCTCGCCGCGCTTGTTGATAAGCACCGAGGTGGGCGTGACGGCCACGTCGCCGAACCCGCGGGCCACCGAGCCGGTGTTGTCGATCACCACGGTGAAGGGCAGCTTGCGTGACTCGCTGAAGCTGACCACCGACACCGGCGGGTCATAGCTCATTGCCACGGCCAGCGTTTCATAGCCGCGAGCGCTGAACTTGTGGTGCGTGGCGATCATCTGCGGCATCTCTTTCACGCAGGTGACGCAGGTGGTGGCCCAGAAGTTCACCAGCACCACCTTGCCCTTGAGCTGGGCGATGTGGCCGGCGGTGCCGTCGAGGTGGGTGTAAGCCAGGTCGGGTGCCGTCGGGTGTCTCCCTTGGGCCCAGAAGGCTGCTGCAGCGCCGATTGCCAAAACGAACAGGGCAACGGCAAGATGGCGGTTCAATTTCATCGGGAAGTGGTCATGCAGCGAAGAAAGTTTACGTCGGCAGCCGCCGCAATGCTGGGTCTGGGGGCTTGGGGCCGGGCGCCGGCAGCGTGGTTGTCCGAAAGCGATGCTGCGACAGGCATCCGGGTGGCGCTCGAGCGCGGCGCGGTCGCGGCCGTCGGGTTGCTGGGCAAGACCGATGGTTTCCTGGGCAACCCGAAGGTGCGCATTCCGCTGCCGAGCTTTCTGGACGATGCCGTCAAGCTGCTGCAGTTGACCGGCCAGCAGAAGCGCCTGGACGCGCTTGAGACCGCGATGAACCGCGCCGCTGAAGCGGCGGTGCCCGAGGCGAAAGCGCTGCTGGTGAACGCTGTGAAGAGCATGAGTGTGGAAGATGCCAGGCAGGTGATCACCGGGGGCGACAACTCGGTGACCCTGTTTTTCACCGGCAAGACGCGCGAGCCGCTGGGGGTGAAGTTTTTGCCCATCGTGACCAGGGCGACCGAGAAGGTGGCCTTGGTCGACAGGTACAACTCGGTGGCCCGCAGGGCCGCGAGCTTGGGGCTGCTCAAACCGCAGGATTCGAGCATCGAGGCCTATGTGACCGAGAAGGCGCTTGACGGGCTGTACCTGATGATCGGCGAAGAGGAGAAGAAGATTCGCGCCAACCCGGTGGCCACGGGCAGCGCGATCCTGAAGAAGGTGTTTGGCAGCCTGAAGTAAGCGACAGGCTTGATCAGATCGTCTTGGCCAGCTCGAACATCAGCGCCGACGGCAGCGATGTGAGGATGGCGTCGCGCCCCACGCGGGCCATGCTCAAGCCGCCGAAGCCCGAGATCTCGAAAGTGTTGCCTTCTTCGATGATCTCGATGAAGACCACCTCGGCACCATCAGACTCGACCTCGTTGCGCAGGTCGTTGAAGCGGTCTCCGCGCAGCACCGACTCGATGATGATGGCGTGCGGCAGGCCGCCGCGGCAGAAGTCGCGCGCCTCTTCGACCGAGTTGACGAAGTCGACGATCATGCCCATGTTGCGGATGGCGTCGCGCACCTGCACGCGCACGTCGCGCCGCGATGCCACGACCAGCACCTGGCTGCCCGAGAGCGGCTTGGCATGCAGTGAGGGCGAGAAGCCCTGGTCGAGCTCGATGGCGCTCACGCCCTCGATTTGGTCGCTGATGGTGCGCGGGAATTCGATGGTCAGGTGCACTTCGGCGCCGGTCACCTTGCGCTCGATGGGCAAGCCCATGGTCCATGCGGTTTGCTGCACCAGGCGCCAAGTCATGGAGTCGAGTACGGCCTGCAGGGCCACTTCGTCGTCGGCATCGGCATGCTGGTCGACAGGACGATAGGCGAATTTGGTGGCCAGGCGTGCGTGGGTCGGCCAGGTCTTGATGTCCACCCGCAGCTCAATGACCGAGCGCGCATGCTCCATGGTCCAGCTGAGCAAAGTGTTGAGCAGGCTGAACAGCAGCGAAGCGTCGACGATCACTTCGGCCGGGCGCAGCACCTGCTTGATGTGAATGCCGCGGGCCTGGGTTTCGCGAGCGCGCTGGGTCAGCACGTCTTTGAGGGTTTCGGTGAGCGGCAGGCGCTCATGGGTCTGGCGCAGCCGGCCCGAGGCCAGGCGGGCGATTTGCTGGCCCGACATGCTGACCTGTCGCGCACGTTGGATCTCGTCGCCCAAGGCGCGAAGGCTGCTGCGGTCGATGCGGCCGGTGGTGACGAGGGTTTGTACCCGGTCGAGTGCAGCGGTGAGGGGGCCGGCGATTTCGGCGCTTATTTCACCGACCACGTCGCGCCAGTGATCTTGCGCGACAGGCGCTACTGGCTCAGCGGCGTGGGATGCCTGAGAGGGCGCGCGGTTCAGGTCGGTCATGTCCATGGGGGCCTCAACAAACAATTTTCGTCACAAATGTGCCAAATGTTGCACGCCGTAAGTGTCCCCGGACTTCGGCTCGCTGTCACAAAAGAACTCTTGTACTCCCCCGGACTTGGGGGGCAGTTTTGCACCCGTTTTTACGGGGGAAGTTGGTCATCAAATCGACCCGCTTCCCCGCAACTGCACGATTTCTTCGGTGCTCCAGCCCAGCTCGCGCAAGACCTCGTCGGTGTGCTCACCCAGCAGCGGCGGGGCTCGCCGGTACTGCACCGGCGTGGCTGAAAGCTTCATCGGGCTGGCCACGAGTTGTAACTGGTCGGTCAGCGGATGGGGCATAGCGACCGTCATGCCGCGCGACTGCACGTGCGGGTCGGCAAACACCTCGCCAAGGCTGTTGATGGCGCCGCAGGGCACCTTGGCGGCTTCGAGCGCGACCAGCCATTCGTGCTTCTCGCGGGTCTTCATGATGTCGGCCAGCAGTGGCACCAGCGTGGCGCGGTGGCGCACGCGGTCGGCGTTCTTGATGTAGCGGGCGTCGCGGGCGAGGTCGGAGCAGCCGGCCACGTCGCAGAACTTCGCGAACTGGCTGTCGTTTCCCACTGCCAGGATGAGGTGGCCGTCAGCGGTCTCGAACACCTGATAGGGCACGATGTTTTGGTGGGCGTTGCCTATGCGTTGCGGCGCTACGCCGGTGGCGAGGTAGTTGGCGCCCAGATTGGCGAGCATGGCGACCTGGGTGTCGAGCAGCGCCATGTCGATGGCCTGCCCATCACCGGTGGCGTCGCGGTGGCGCAGGGCGGCCAGAATGGCGACCGTGGCGTACATGCCGGTGAAGAGATCGGCCACGGCCACGCCCACTTTTTGCGGGCCCCCGCCGGGCAGGTCGTCGCGCTCGCCGGTTACGCTCATCAAGCCGCCCATGCCCTGCACAGCGTAGTCGTAGCCGGCACGCTCTCGGTAAGGGCCGGTCTGGCCGAAGCCCGTCACCGAGCAGTACACGAGGCGCGGGTACAGCGCGCGCAGCGCATCGGCGTCCAGCCCGTAGCGGGCCATGTCGCCGACCTTGAAGTTCTCGACGAACACGTCGCACTGGGCCGCCAAGCGGCGGATCAGCGCCTGGCCTTCGGGCTGAGCGATGTCGACGGTGACCGAGCGCTTGTTGCGGTTGGTGCCTAGGTAATAGGCGGCCTCGGCGGTGTCGCTGCCGTCGCGGTCTTTGAGGAAGGGTGGGCCCCAGCCGCGGGTGTCATCGCCGCCGACGCCGTTTTTCATGGGCCGCTCTATCTTGATCACGTCTGCACCCAGGTCGGCCAGCGTCTGTGTGCACCATGGCCCGGCCAGTACGCGTGAGAGATCGAGGACGCGGATGCCGGCCAATGGCTGCGGTGTGGTGGATGGAGTTGATGGGGTCGGTGCGCTCATCCGAAGATTGTCATGCAGCCAACCTGATAATGCCCCGATGCTCAGTTGTCTTGCCCGTAGTGGCCGTGCGGCCACGCTGATTGCGCTCGTACTGCTGTGCGCGTGCTCACCTACTCTTGATTGGCGTGAGGTTAGGCCCGAGGGCAGCGGGGCTTTGGCACTGTTCCCCTGCAAGCCTTCGAACGACGCCCGCATGGTCACGCTCGATGGCGCGCGTGTGCGCATGCAGCTCGCCGCTTGCCAGGCCGGGGGCGCTACCTGGGCGCTGGCCTATGCCGACGTGGCCGACCCCACTCGGGTGACGCCCTCTCTTTCGGCGCTGCGCGTAGCGGCTGCGACCAACCTCGGGTCGTCGGCGCAGCCTGTGGCGCCGCTGCAGGTAAGCGGCATGACGCCTAATCCGCTGGCCGAGCGGGTGCGCATTGTGGGCCGGCTGCCCGATGGAGAAGCGGTGACGCTGGAGGCCGGGTTCTTCGTCAAGGGAACGACGATTTTCCAGGGCACGGTGTTGGGCGCTAATGTCAGCCGCGAGGCCGCAGCCAACTTCTTCGACAGCTTGAAACTGCCTTCATGACCTTGCCCGCCCGCACGGCGGTGCTTGTGTTCCTGAGCTTCGCCTTCGCCTACTTTCCTGCCGCCCTGGTACGAGGCGTTGTGGCCACTTTGGCGCCAGCCTTCAGCGCCGAGCTGGCGCTGAGTGCCGCCAATCTCGGGCTGCTGGCCGGGGCGTACTTTTTCGGCTTTGCCGCCATGCAGCTGCCCCTGGGCAGCGCACTGGATCGCTTTGGGCCGAAACGGGTGCTGCTGGCTTGTCTCGTGCTGGCCGTGGCCGGCTGTATTGCGTTTGCGCTGGCCAAGAGCTTTGCCGCCCTCACCTTGGCGCGAGCCCTGATCGGCATGGGCGTGAGCGCTTGTCTGATGGCGCCTATGACGAGCTTTCGGCGCAACTTCGGCCCCACTGCGCAGATGCGCGCCAACTCGTGGATGCTGATGACCGGCTCGCTGGGCCTGTTGGCGTCGACCTTGCCTGTGCAGTGGCTGCTCCCTTCGCTGGGGTGGCGGGGCTTGTTCTGGTGTGTGGCGCTGCTGTTCGGGATGGCGATGGCGCTCATGGCCTGGGCGGTGCCGTCCGATGCGCCCGCTTCGCCGCCTCCGGTTTCCGACGCTGGCGGCTACCGAGAGGTGTTTCGGCACCCCACCTTTCTGCGCTACCTGCCGATGGGGTTCTTTCAATACGGTGCGATGGTGGCGCTGCAATCGCTGTGGGTCGGGCCCTGGCTGACTCGCGTGTGCGGCTGGTCTGCGCAGCAGATGGCAAGCGGGCTGTTTGCCATCAACCTGGCCATGCTGCTCATCTTCATGGGTTGGGGTGTGGCGGTGCCGCACTTGTATGCGCGCGGTTGGACGGCGCATGGTTTGATCGCCTGGGGCATGCCGCTGAGCCTGGGAGCGCTGTTTATGGGCGTCGTGCTCGGCCCGGAGGGCACGGCATGGGTCTGGGCGCTGTTTTGTGTGTCGAGCTCCTTCGTCTCGCTGTCGCAGCCAGCGATTGGCCAGGCTTTCGGGGCAAGGCTCGCGGGGCGGGCCTTGTCGGCCTACAACCTCGTGATCTTCGCGGGGGTGTTCACGCTGCAATGGAGCATGGGTGCCGTGATCGATGCGTTGTTGGCCTCGGGCTGGAGCACCGTGTCAGCGTTCAGGGGGGCTTTCGCGTTGGTATGGGTGTGCTGTGTGTTGTCGTATGTGTGGTTTTTGTGGCGAGACGAGCGCTGCACAACCCGTACGGCGGCGGTTCATTCGCATTGAAACTCTCATAATTCCCCCATGCCCGGACTGCTGATCATTGCCCACGCGCCTCTGGCGTCTTCGTTGAAGGCGGTGGCTCAGCACACGTTTCCCGACTGCGGCCGCCGCCTAGAAGCGCTCGACGTCTCGCCCGAGGAAACCGCCGAAGAGATCGAGGTGCGCGCCCGCGCCCTGCTGGCCCAGGTGAGTAACCCTGACGCCTTGATCTTCACCGACGTGTTTGGCGCCACGCCTTGCAACGTGGCGCAGCGCCTGGCCGATGGGCTGCACGTGAAGGTGATTGCGGGTGTCAACGTGCCCATGCTGTGGCGCTCGCTTTGTTATGCCGACGAGCCGCTCGATGCGCTGGTGGCGCGCGCAGTGGCGGGGGCGGCGCAGGGGGTCATGCAAGTGGCAACGTCGCGGCCGCAAAACCAAGCCTTCAAACCAGGTGCCAATGATCAAAGCAAGCATCAGCATCAGCAATAAATTGGGCTTGCACGCTCGCGCGTCGGCCAAACTCACCAAACTTGCCGGTGGCTTTCAGAGTGATGTGTTCATGAGCCGCAACGCTCGCCGGGTCAATGCCAAGAGCATCATGGGTGTGATGATGCTAGCGGCCGGGGTAGGCAGCGAGGTGGAAATCGAAACCACTGGCCCCGACGAGCAAGCCGCGATGAATGCGCTGCTCGCGCTCATCGGCGACAAGTTCGGCGAGGGCGAGTAAGCCCCCGGCGCGTCACGCGCCCAGAAAATGCTTGCGATAGCGCGTTGGCAGGTCGGCTATGCGCATCAGCATCGGCAGATCGGCCGTGTTGAAGTCAGGGTCCCAGGCCGGTGGCCCGAGCACCTTGGCGCCGCAACGCAGATAGCCCTTGATCAAAGCCGGGGCCTCTACATCGAGGCTGTGCTGCAAGTCGTCCACCGGTAGCGGCAGGCGTGGCGTTACTTGCAGCTCAATGGGGGCCAGGTGCGTGCGGCGAAGCTGCTCCCACAGGCTGGCGGCGAAGTGTCCGCCGTCGCGCATGCTGACGCTGGCGCAGCCGACCATGGTGTCTAGTTTGTTGCGCACCATGAACTCGGCCAGTGCGCCCCACAAGGCCATGATCACGCCGCCCGAGCGCCACGCAGGGTGCACGCAAGAACGGCCAAGTTCGACCATGGACGAGCGCAAGGGGCGCAAGCGCGTGAGATCAAACTCGGTGTCGCTGTACAGGCCGCCGACGCGCTTGGCCGAGTCGGGCGTCAACACGCGGTAGGTGCCGATGACCGGGCCGGGCTCGCCGGCGGTGCCCGGCGCGCGCACCAGCAGGTGCTCGCAAAACGGGTCGAACATGTCGATGTCATGGCCAGCAGGGGCGCCATGCGGCACGCTCAGGCGCGCCCCCATTTCGTCTGCGAAGACCAGATGCCTCAGCTGCTGCGCCTGGCGAACGTCGCTTTCATCGCGTGCCCAAACCACTTCAAACCCAGACGCGTCAATGCGGACAGGTTCGGCAGAGGCCGAGCGGGGGTGAAGTGACCTCCGGGACGTGTCGGCACGCAGCGCTGAGATGGGCATCGTGGGCAGGGGAAGATCCCGCATAGCTTTCTCCTGTAGATCGTGCGCCTATGGTCTGTTCTGGGCATGACGCCGTCATGAAGGCGCCATGACGCAGCGATGACAGCAGGGCGCGGGTCGTTCCCAGGTGTCCACTGGGTACGCGCTGCTACGATGCTTCGCATGAGTTTTCAGGTCTTCGGGTTGCCGGTTTCACGAGGTGTGGCCATCGGTCGCGCCGTGCTGGTGGCATCCAGCCGAATTGACGTGGCCCACTACTTCATAGAAGACATCCAGGTCACAGAAGAGATCGAGCGATTGCGCGTGGCCCGTGATGCTGTGGCGAGCGAACTCAGCACGCTGCAGCGTGACCTGCCCAGCGATGCACCTGGCGAGCTTTCTGCCTTGCTCGATGTGCACCTGATGCTGCTGCACGACGAAACGCTTACGGGTGCAACCAAGCAATGGATTCAAGACCGGCACTACAACGCCGAGTGGGCACTGTCGGCGCAGCTCGAAGTGCTGGCGCGGCAGTTCGACGACATGGAAGACGACTACCTGCGCGAGCGCAAGGCTGATCTGGAGCAGGTGGTAGAGCGGCTGCTGCGGGCAATGGCCCGCGGGCCTTCATCCTCTTATGCCCCGGCGCCTGGGGTCAGCCCGCGCGACTTTGCGGGTGAAGATCCCTTGGTACTGGTGGCCAATGACATTGCGCCGGCCGACATGCTCCAGTTCAAGCGCAGCATCTTTACCGGCTTCATCACTGACGTGGGTGGGCGCACCTCGCATACCGCCATCGTGGCGCGCAGCATGGACATCCCCGCAGTGGTGGGCGCGCGCGAGGCGAGCCACATTATTCGCCAGGACGATTGGGTGGTGATTGATGGCGACAACGGCGTGGTCGTGGTCGATCCTTCGCCTCTGCTGCTAGAGGAGTATCGCTTTCGCCAGCGGCAAAGCGGGCTGGAGCGGGACCGCCTGTCTCGCCTGAGGCATACCCCGGCTGTCACGCTCGACGGAGAGCGGGTGGAGTTGCAAGCCAACATCGAGTTGCCGGGTGATGCGCCAGCTGCGCTGGAGGCCGGTGCCGTTGGTGTGGGTCTGTTTCGCAGCGAGTTCCTTTTCATGAACCGCGGGGGTGAGTTGCCCGGTGAAGACGAGCAATTCGAGGCCTACCGCGCAGCGGTGGAGGCGATGAAAGGCTTGCCCGTCACCATCAGGACGGTCGACATTGGGGCTGACAAACCGCTGGACCGATTGAGCTCCACCGAGCTGCGCCACGAGCATGCGCTGAACCCGGCGTTGGGACTGCGGGCCATACGGTGGAGTTTGTCGGAGCCTGGCATGTTTCGCCAGCAGCTGCGGGCCATCCTGCGCGCCAGCGCGATAGGCAAGGTGCGCATCCTTATCCCTATGGTGGCGCACGTGAGCGAGGTTCGTTCTGCGCTTGAGGCCATTGCGCGTGCGAAGCAGCAGCTGACAGATGCGGGGCGTGCCTACGGAGCCGTAGACATCGGCGCCATGATTGAAGTGCCGGCAGCTGCCATTGCCCTGCCGGCGCTGATGCGGCATTTCGATTTCGTTTCCATCGGCACCAACGATCTGATTCAGTACACGTTGGCAATCGATCGTGCGGACGAGGCGGTCGCGCATCTCTATGACCCGTGGCATCCTGCGGTATTGCAGCTCATTGCGCAGACCATTGCCTACGCTCGACAGACTGGGAAGGCAGTGAGTGTTTGCGGTGAGATGGCGGGAGACGCTGCCTTCACCGAGTTGTTGTTGGCCATGGGCCTGCGCAACTTTTCCATGCATCCCTCACAGATCGCTGCTGTGAAGCAGCGTGTTCTCCGTGCGGACACGCGTCGATTGACCCCGCACCTGGGTTCAGTACTGGGGAGCGAAGATGCGGAGGCAGCCTGTCTCGAGCTGTTTGCGAGACCGGCCCTGCCCGAGAGTCGAGCGGTCCGCGTTGATCTTTGATTGAGGGCACTTGCGCGGCCTTCGAAAACGATGCTATAGTCGTGGTCTTCGCTGATTGCAGCAAACGACCCGGAAGTAACCGGGTTGCAGCAGTAAACGGCGCAGAAAGAGATAGCCTAGTATTTGACAGGGGTTTAAAAAACATGTCATACTCGCTCTCTCGCTGATAACTGCAAAACGTTATCAGCAACGCAACAACGCATAGCGAGTTGCAGCTCTTTAAAAACTAACAGCCGATAAGTGTGGGCGTTTGAAGGCGAGTGCCAAGAGTCGCAAGACTCAAGGTCTCATGGACCTAAAACGCTCACTGAAAATAGAATTTCATGCAAGTGAAGTTTCTATCAATTCTTTGAGTAATTTATCAAGATCGAACTGAAGAGTTTGATCCTGGCTCAGATTGAACGCTGGCGGCATGCCTTACACATGCAAGTCGAACG
>NZ_JBKJOQ010000071.1:0-58185 GCF_046595475.1 Rhizobacter sp. | reverse complement strand
CGATCCGCTGAACGCCAGCCGTACGTAGGTGACATCCTCTAAACGGGCCGGTCGCAAGAATCGGGCGAGGTAGACGCCCAGAAAAGCCTCCGGCACAAAGGCCCGCGCCGTCTCCTCCAGCGCCTCGCGCACGACGGCCTCGATGGCGCTTTCGCCCAGCTCCACATGGCCCGCCGGGTTGTTCAGCAGCAGGCCTTCGGGCGTTTCTTCCTCGACCATCAGGTAGCGCCCGTCGCGCGCGATGACCGCCGCGACCGTGACGCTGGGACGGAATCTGTCTGTGGCAACCATGCTGCTTCCTCTCGCATTCCCGCTCCGGGCGGACCCGGGCATTGTGTAAGCTGCCCCGCACCCCCAGCCCCCGACAGGAGCTTCCATGCAGATCGGCGTACCGCGCGAACGCGCGGCCGGAGAGACCCGTGTGGCCGTCACGCCCGAGACGGCCAAGAAGTTGAAGGCCGCAGGCCATGTGCTGCGCATCGAGAGCGGCGCCGGTGTCGCGGCCAGCGTCACCGATGCCGCCTACGAGGCCGTCGGCTGCGAGATCGTCGACCAGGCCGCCGCGCTCGCCAGCGAGCTGGTGCTCAAGGTGCGCGCGCCCGGCGCCGACGAACTCGCGTTGATGAAGCCCGGCTCGGCGCTGGTGGGCATGCTCAACCCCTTCGACCGCGACGGTCTGCAGCGTCTGGCTGGTGCCGGCATCACGAGCTTCGCGCTCGAAGCCGCGCCGCGCACCACCCGCGCCCAGAGCATGGACGTGTTGAGCTCGCAGGCCAACATCGCCGGCTACAAGGCCGTGATGATTGCGGCCGACAAATACCAGCGTTTCTTCCCCATGCTGATGACCGCCGCCGGCACGGTGAAGGCCGCGCGTGTGGTGATCCTCGGCGTGGGTGTGGCCGGCCTGCAGGCGATTGCCACCGCCAAGCGCCTGGGCGCCGTCATCGAGGCCAGCGACGTGCGCCCCTCGGTGAAAGAGCAGGTGGAGTCGCTGGGCGGCAAGTTCATCGACGTGTCGTACGACACCGATGAAGAGAAAGAAGCCGCCGTGGGCGTGGGCGGCTACGCCAAGCCCATGCCGCAGAGCTGGCTGGACCGCCAGAAGGTCGAAGTGGCCAAGCGCGTGGCCGCAGCCGACATCGTGATCACCACCGCGCTCATCCCCGGCCGCGCTGCGCCGGTGTTGGTGACCGAAGAGATGGTCAAGGCCATGAAGCCGGGGTCGGTGATCGTCGACCTGGCGGCTGCGCAAGGCGGCAACTGCCCGCTGACCGAAGCCAACAAGACGGTGGTCAAGCATGGCGTGACGCTGATCGGTGAGACCAACCTGGCCTCACTGGTGGCGGCCGACGCCAGCGCGCTGTATGCGCGCAACGTGCTCGACTTCCTCAAGCTCGTGATCACCAAGGAAGGCACGTTCAATGTGCCGATGGACGACGACATCGTGGCCGCTTGCCTCATGACGCAAGGCGGTGAGGTGAAGCGGAAATGACCAATCGCGTGATGCTGCGGGCGAAATTGCACCGCGCCACCGTGACGGAGGCCGACCTTCACTACGAAGGCTCTTGCGGTATCGACAGCACGCTGCTGGCGCAAGCCGACATGCGCGAGTTCGAGCGCATCGAGCTCTACAACGTGAACAACGGCGAGCGCTTTTCCACCTACGCCATCAAGGCGCCACCCGGCTCGGGCGTGATCTCGCTCAACGGTGCCGCGGCGCGCAAGGCGCAGGTGGGTGACCTGCTCATCATCTGCACCTACGCGACGATGAGCGAAGCCGAAGCCGCCGCCTACAAGCCCAAGGTGCTGTTGCTCGACGAGCGCAACGGCATCAAAGAAATTCGCAAGTTCTGACACGCTGATCTGATCAACAAACAGGAGAACGTCGGATGGACATCATCTCGCCGACCATTACCAACCTCATCATCTTCGTGCTCGCCATCTACGTGGGTTACCACGTGGTCTGGACCGTGACACCCGCGCTGCACACCCCGCTCATGGCCGTCACCAACGCCATCTCGGCCATCGTGATCGTGGGCGCCATGCTGGCGGCCGCGGGCACCGAAACGCCGCTCGGCAAGACCATGGGCGTGCTCGCCGTGGCGCTGGCCGCGGTCAACGTGTTTGGCGGGTTTCTCGTCACGCGGCGCATGCTGGAGATGTTCAGGAAGAAAGAGAAGAAGCTGGTGAAGGAGGATCCGAAATGAGCATGAACCTCGTCACGCTGCTGTACCTCATCGCAAGCGTCTGCTTCATTCAGGCCTTGAAGGGCTTGTCTCACCCGACAACCTCGATACGCGGCAACCTGTTCGGCATGGTCGGCATGGCCATTGCCGTGGTGACCACTGGCGCGCTGATCCTCAAGCTGGCGCACGGCAACCCGATCGGGCTGGCCTGGGTGCTGCTGGGGTTGCTGGCTGGCGCGGCTTACGGCGCCTACCGCGCCAAGACGGTTGAGATGACCAAGATGCCCGAGCTGGTGGCGTTCTTCCACAGCATGATCGGCCTTGCGGCGGTGTTCATCGCGGTCGCCGCGGTCGCTGAGCCGGTGGCCTTCCAGATCGTGCACAACGCCGGTGATGCAATCCCCACCGGCAACCGGCTCGAGCTGTTCTTGGGGGCTGCCATCGGTGCCGTCACCTTCAGCGGCTCAGTGATCGCCTTCGGCAAGCTGAGCGGCACCTACAAGTTCCGCCTTTTCAAGGGTGCGCCGGTGGTGTTCCCGGGCCAGCACGTGCTCAACCTGGTGCTGGGCATCGCGACGGTGGGCCTCGGCATCGCCTTCATGTTCACCGGCAGCTGGCCCGCATTCTTTGCCATGCTGGCCCTGAGTTTCGTGATGGGCGTGCTGATCATCATCCCGATCGGCGGCGCCGACATGCCGGTGGTGGTGTCCATGCTCAACAGCTACTCGGGCTGGGCCGCGGCAGGCATTGGCTTCTCGCTCAACAACAGCATGCTGATCATTGCAGGCAGCCTGGTGGGCAGCTCGGGCGCGATCCTGAGCTACATCATGTGCAAGGCGATGAACCGCTCGTTCTTCAACGTGATCCTGGGCGGTTTCGGCGGCGAAGCCACCAGCGCGGTGGCGGGCCAGGCCGAGGCCCGCCCGGTGAAGAGCGGCAGCGCCGACGATGCCGCCTTCGTGCTGGGCAACGCCGAAACCGTGATCATCGTGCCGGGCTATGGCCTGGCCGTCGCACGCGCGCAGCACGCGGTGAAAGAGCTGGCTGCCAAGCTCACCGAGCGCGGCGTGACCGTCAAGTACGCCATCCACCCGGTGGCCGGGCGCATGCCGGGCCACATGAACGTGCTGCTGGCCGAGGCCGAAGTGCCGTACGACCAGGTGTTCGAGATGGAAGACATCAATGGGGAGTTCGGCCAGGCCGATGTGGCGATCATTCTGGGCGCCAACGACGTGGTGAACCCTGCCGCCCACACCAAGGGCAGCGCCATCTACGGCATGCCGATTCTTGAGGCCTACAAGGCCAAGACCATCATCGTCAACAAGCGCTCGATGGCGGCGGGTTATGCCGGCCTCGACAACGAACTCTTCTACATGGACAAAACCATGATGGTGTTCGGTGACGCGAAGAAAGTCGTTGAAGACATGGTCAAGGCGATCGAGTAAGAAGGCCCCCCAGTCGCATCGCTCCTGCTCCCAGGGGGCGCCGCCTGGCGGCCCGGCAAAGCCGGCGGCTCCGCGGGCGTTGCTTGATGGGTGCGTCGCTCCGCTCGCACCTGCGCTGCCGGGGGAATAGAACGACCGTTCGACGCTCGAAACCCCTGATGCGGCCCCTGTCAGGTATGCGTCAGAATCGCGCATTTCATGCACGCATCGCACCGGAGAATTTGATGGACAAGACTTGGCTCAAGCAGTACCCCGCAGGCGTACCTGAGCAGATCGATCAGGGCCTGTACGTGTCGCTGACCGCGCTGATCGAAGAGAGCTTGAAGAAGTACGCGCCGCTGACGGCCTACAAGTTCATGGGCAAGGGCTTCAGCTTCGGCCTGGTCGACGAGCAGTCGCGCGCCTTCGCGGCCTACCTGCAGTCGCAGGGGCTGGAAAAGGGTGACCGCGTGGCCATCATGATGCCCAACGTGCCGCAGTACCCGATCGCCGTGGCCGGCATCCTGCGCGCCGGCCTGGTGGTGGTGAACGTGAACCCGCTGTACACGCCGCGCGAGCTGGAGCACCAGCTGAAAGACTCGGGCGCCAAGGCCATCGTCATCGTCGAGAACTTCGCCGCCACGCTGCAGGCCTGCTACGCCGCGGTGCCCACCAAGAAGGTGATTCTCGCGAGCATGGGCGACATGCTGGGCTTCCCCAAGGGCCTGATCGTCAACTACGTCGTGCGCAACGTGAAGAAGATGGTGCCCGCCTTCACGCTGCCCGGCGCGGTGCGCTTCAACGACGCCGTCGTCACCGGCCGCAAGGCGGCCTACCGCGCGCCCGACCTCAAGCCCACCGACATTGCGGTGCTGCAGTACACCGGTGGCACCACCGGGGTGAGCAAAGGCGCGGTGCTGCTGCATCGCAACCTGGTGGCCAACACCTTGCAGTGCGAGGCCTGGTACCAGCCCGCGCTGAAGAAGATCCCGGCGGGCGAGCAGGTGATGACGGTGTGTGCGTTGCCGCTGTATCACATCTTCGGCTTCACCTCGAACATGATGCTGTCGCTGCGCATGGGCGGCTGCAACATCCTGATCCCCAACCCGCGCGACATTCCGGCAGTGTTCAAGGACATCGCCCATGAGCGGGTGCACAGCTTCCCGGCGGTCAACACGCTCTTCAACGCGATGGCCAACCATGCCGACTTCAACAGCGTCGACTGGAGCAACCTGAAGATCTCGGTGGGCGGCGGCATGGCCGTGCAGCAGGCCACCGCCAAGCTGTGGCTTGAGAAGACCGGCTGCGCCATCTGCGAAGGCTACGGCCTGTCGGAAACCTCACCCTCGGCCACCTGCAACCCAGCCGACAGCGAGGCCTTCACCGGCACCATCGGCCTGCCGCTGCCCAACACCGAGCTGACCCTGCTTGACGACGATGGCAACGAAGTGCCGATGGGCACGCCCGGTGAAATTGCCATCCGTGGGCCGCAGGTCATGGCCGGCTACTGGCAGCGCCCCGACGAGACCGCCAAGGTAATGACCGCCGACGGCTTCTTCCGCACCGGCGACATCGGCACGGTAGACGCGCGCGGCTACTTCCGCATCGTCGACCGCAAGAAAGACATGATCTTGGTGAGCGGCTTCAACGTCTACCCGAACGAGATCGAAGATGTGGTCACGCAGATGCCGGGCATTCTCGAATGCGCGGCCGTGGGCGTGCCAGATGCCAAGGCCGGCGAGGCCGTGAAGCTGGTGATTGTGCGCAGCAACCCCGCTGTCACAGAAGCCGACGTGCGCGCTTATTGCGAAGCCAACATGACCGGCTATAAGCGGCCCAAGATCGTCGAGTTCCGCACCGACCTGCCCAAGACGCCGGTCGGCAAGATCCTGCGCCGCGAGCTGCGCGACAAGGCCTGATTGCACAAACTCCCTGCGAGTATTCCTTCGACGCTCGCGGGGAATCGTGAAAAGTTGGCGCGTCGGCGGTTCTAATGTGGAACGGTGCCCGACGAGAGGCACCGAACAATGTCCTCAGGGGCGCAATCCGCGCACACTTGATGGAGCGACAGCGTTACCCACGGGAGGTCGCCAGTGATCTGGTCCAAGACTGATGCAGGAAGAGTTGAAATGCAGGCGCGAGCGCTGGTGAAGGATCGTGGCCAGCGCAACCTGCTGCTGCTCATCGATGGCATCAAATCTGAAGAGATGCTGTTGGCCAACGTGGTCGGGCTGAAGCCGGAAGACTTCAAGCTCCTTGAATCCTTGCAGCTGATCGCACCGGTGGCAGGCTCGCCGAGCCGCACATCTGGCGGCTCGTCGGCGTCGGCTTCAGCCGTCGAGAAATCAGACCTCGCAACCGTGCCGGCCGACCTGTCCCCCGAAGAGCATTTGCTCGACTATGCCGAGTTCACCACCACGCTCACCAAGCTTATTTCGAGCGAACTCGGGCTGCGCGGTTTCACGCTGACGCTCGCGGTCGACAAGGCCAGCAGCATCGAGGAGCTGCGTGAAGTGGCCACCCGCGTGATCGACCAGATCCGCGACCGCAAGGGCCTGCCCGCGGCTGAGAAGGCGCGCCACGCCTTGTTTGGCGGTTGAGCGTGCGAGAGGCAATCCGGCGTGCCCGAGCAGGCCGGATTGCCCTCTCACCCGCTGAATCGTTGCCGCGCCGCGCAGTGTCGTACGCATGAGTTTCTTGCGCAGCCTGTTCCGAGGCCTGCGACGTGTGCTTCGCGGCGGCTTGCTGACCCTCGCGGCGATCGTTCTCTTCATCGAAGAGTGGGGCTGGCGCCCCCTCGTGGCCGCCATGGCCTGGATGGCGAAGTGGCCGCCGTTTGCTCGCCTCGAAGCTTTGGTCCGCCGTGTGCCGCCCAGGGTCGCGCTGGTGCTGTTCGTGGTGCCGGCGGTCATGCTGTTTCCCATCAAGCTGGTGGCGCTGTGGTTGATCCATCGCGGCCAGGCGGCCTTGGGCGTGGCGGTGATCGTGGCGACCAAGCTGCTGGGCACGGCGCTGGTGGGCCGCCTCTTTGTGCTCACCGAGCCGCAGTTGATGCAGTTTGCGTGGTTTGCGCGCGCGCTCGGCTGGTGGCGCACCACCAAGCAGCGCGTGAAGACAGCGGTGAAACGCTCGGCCACCTGGCGCGCCGCGCAGTTGACGCGGCGGCGCCTGCGGGTCTTGCTCAGGCGCTTTGCGCGCTAGTCAGCGCAGCAGGGGCTCAGCGACGAAAGCCCGGCAAGCGCGTGCGTCGGTCCTCAAACCAGGTGGTCAAACCCGCATCGTCGAACTGGGCCGCCAGCGCTTCGGCGCTTACCAGGGCGCCTTGCGCCTCGTCGGCCAGACCCAGCCACACGCAGGCGTTCCAGCGCTCGAGCTCCAAGAAGGCGCGGTCGACGTCTTCCCCGTGATCGCCATCTTTTGCGTCGAGCATGGCCAGGCCGTCGAGCGCATGGCGTCGCGCCAGATGAGGCTCGGCCAGCGCTGTGCAAGTGACAGCGCGGGTGTAGAGGGCACGCTCTTGCTGCACCCAGGTGCCTGCGCTTTGCCACAGGCGATGTGCTTGCTCTGCGCTGCGCGACAGGGCCGCCCGCAGGCCGCCGTGCTGCAGGTCGCGCTCTGGGCGCTCCAGCAGGCCGTTGGCCAAGTTGTTCAAGCAGGCGGCGGCTTGCGCATCAAGCGCTGATTCGCTGGGCCACCAAGCCGTTTGCGTGATGGGCGCGAGCGCATGCAAGGCGGTTTGTGCGGCCTCGCTCATGGCCCGCGCCGGCACCACGTGCACGGCGGCTGCCAGGGCCAGCAGCTCGTGTGCGCGGGCATGCGAGGCGCCGCTGATCGCGACCAGCCCCTCGACGGCTTGCGCCAGCGGCTGGGCGGCCTCGGCCGCATGTGCGGCCGCGCCCAGTTGGCGCCACAGCGCGACCGATGGCGTGCCCTGCGCGAGCGCGATCAGCTGCTGTTGCCTCGCCAAGGCCTCTGGCCATGCGCCGAGCTTCTCACCCAGCACATGGTTCAACAAAAAGGCGTGGTTGGGCCAACGCGGTGCCGGCAATTGCGCCGGGTCGATCAGGCGCAGCAGCTCGGCGCCGCGCGAGGGGTTGGTGTCGTGACAAACGTTGGCTTCATCCAGGCGTTCGATGTCTGTAGGCATGGGCGCTCCCTTCAAGTAGCCACTCTAGCTGAGGCACACTCGCCGCATGCCCGCTCGCTTGTACCTTGAACAGCCGCTACAGGCTGACACGCTCATCAGCTTGCCCGCAGGCCCCGCACGCCATGTGCAGGTGCTGCGCCTGCAGCCCGGCGCCGAGATCACGCTTTTCAACGGCCACGGTGGTGAGTGGCGCGCCACGGTGCAGCGCATGGGGCGCAGCGAGGTGCAGGTGCAGGTGCACGAGCACGATGCCGTGGACCGCGAGCTGCCACAGCGCATCACCCTCGCCATCGGCATGCCGGCCAATGAGCGCATGGATGCGTTGGTAGAGAAAGCCACCGAGCTCGGCGCCGCCGCGATCCAGCCGCTGATCACCGAGCGTTCGGTGCTGCGCCTGAGCGGTGAGCGCGCCGAGCGGCGGCTCGCGCACTGGCAGGGCGTGGCGGTGGCGGCCAGTGAGCAGAGCCGGCGCACGCGCGTGCCTGCGATCTCACCGGTGCGCAGCCTCGGCGATTGGCTGCGTGATCTGCCGGCCGCGTCCGGTGAGGCGCGCTGCCTGCTCAGCCCGCGTGCCTCGCACACGCTTTCTGCGCAGCCGCGCGACATGGTCTTCCTGAGTGGCCCCGAAGGCGGCTTGAGCGAGGCCGAAGAATCGCTCGCCCTCGCCGCCGGGTTCAGCGCTGTAGGCCTTGGCCCCCGCGTACTGCGCGCCGACACCGCACCGCTGGCCGTGCTGGCGCATCTCGCACTCTCCACCTTTTAACCTCCTGATCCTTTGACCGAGGCACCCCGCGCATGAACGCTTCCCTGCTGTGGCTCACCCTGTGCCAGGGCCTGTTTCTCATCAACAACGTGACCTTCATCGCCATCAACGGCCTGGTGGGCTTGCAGCTCGCGCCCACGCTGTGGCTGGCCACGTTGCCGGTGATGGGCTATGTGGCGGGCGGCGCGATGTTCACTGCCTTGGTGGCGCGGCACCAGCGCGCCTGGGGCCGCAAGCGCGCGTTCCAGGCCGGGCTGCTGGTGGCGATGGCGTCGACCGCGGTCTGCGCCTGGGCCGCCATCAGCCACAACTTCTGGCTGCTGGTGGGGGCCACGTTGGTGGCGGGCTACTACAACGCCAACGCCGGCCTGTACCGCTTTGCCGCCGCAGAGCTCGTCACGCCCGCCTTCAAGGAGCGCGCCATCTCCTGGGTGCTGGCCGGCGGCATTCTGGGTGGCGTAGTGGGCCCGCAGCTGGCGAGCGGCACGCGTGACGTTTTGCCCGCACCCTTTGCCGGTGCCTACGCTGCACTGGTCGGCGTGGCCTTGCTGGCGTTGCTGGTGATTTCGTTCATTCCCTTTCCGCCGCTGCCACAGCCGACACCCGGCCAGCCCGGTCGGCCCTTGCGTGAGATCGCGCGACAGCCGGTGTTCATCGTGGCGGTGGCCGCCTGTGCGCTGGGCTACGGGGTGATGAGCCTGTTGATGACGGCCACACCGATCGCCATGGCGCAATGCCAGCACCCTTTCTCCGCCGCCGCGTGGGTGCTCGAGTGGCATGTGCTGGGCATGTTTGTGCCCAGCTTTTTTACCGGCAGCCTGATCAAGCGTTTTGGCGTGACGCCGATCCTGTTTTGCGGGTTGCTGCTCAACATCGGCTGCGTCGTCATCGCGCTGCACGGCATCGACCTGATGCACTTCACCAGCGCGCTCTTGCTGCTGGGCGTGGGCTGGAACTTCCTCTACATCGGCGGCACGACATTGTTCACCCAGGCATACCGGCCGGAAGAGCGAACCACCGCGCAGGCAGCACTCGACTTCTGGGTCTACCTCACGATGACGATCACGGCCTTCAGCTCTGGCGCCCTGGTCACGACCGGCGGCTGGACGCTCATGAACTTGGGCAGCCTGGTGCCGCTGGCCCTGCTGGGTGTGGCACTGCTGTGGCTCGCGCAGCAGCGCCGCGCGGCCGCCGCGCCGGCCACTACTGGTTAGCCCTAGACGCCGGAGGTCGGCTTCCGTCGTCCACTGAGCTTTGAGCTCAAGACCATCTGAAACAGCGGGGGCGACAGGTGCAGGCAATCGAGATCTACGCGCTCGCGGGCGCGTTGACACACGGCATGCTGGCCTTGCTTCATGGGGTGGTGTGGCGTCGCCAGCGCGAGGCTTGGTCGGCCTATTTCGCGCTGGGCTACTTCTTGATCTGCTTGATCTACAGCTTCGACCGCTACCTGCTGCCCGTGGGCGACAAGATCAACCCGCATGTGGGGTTTCTGGCGGTACCGGCGGTCTTGCTGCTCACCCTGGGTTTCGTGCGTTATGTGGGCATGCCCATGCCGGCCGCCAGGCGCATCGAGATCGCGGTCGCGGTGGTGGCGGTCATCCACCTCACGTCGGCGCAGATGGGCTGGATGAGTCGCCTGGCCTCCTTCACGGGTTTCGCGGCGCTTCTGGGAGTCCAGGGCCTGCTGGCGCTGTGGGCGGTGCGACGCGAGCCCGGCCACGGTCACGGTCTCGTGTGTGCCGCGTTGATGCTCTACCCCGGCTTGCTGGTGATGGCCTGGCTGGGCCTGGTAGAGGTGGCACTCTTGCGCTATGCGGTCATCGTGCCGGTGGTGGTGAGTGGCACCACGGTGCTGACCACCGGCTTGCTGCGCGCGCAGCGGCGCGCCGCCGATGAGCTGAAGCGCCGCCAGCAGGCCGAGGCCGAACTGCAAGCACTCAACGCCACGCTGGAGCAGCGGGTTCAGCAGCGCACGGCCGAGCTGAACGAGATCGTGGCCGGCCTGGAGAGCTTCAACCGCAGTGTTTCGCACGACCTGCGCGGGCCGCTGGGCGGCATTGCCGGTGTCTCGCGCCTGGCCAGCCAGGCATTGGGCCGCAACGACATGGCCACGGTGCAGCGCATGTTGTCGGTCATCACCACGCAGGCCGATTCATCGGGGCAACTGGTGAACGACCTGCTTGCGCTGGCGCGCGTGAACGAGGTCGACCTTGCGCCGCAACCGATCGACCTGCAGGTTTTCGTGCGCGACACGCTGGAGCAGATGCGCCTCACCCAACCCGAAGGCGCATCGTTGCCGGTGAGCGTGGGTGAATTGCCCACCGTCGAAGCCGACCCCGGCCTGCTGCGGCAGGTGTATGTGAACCTGCTGGGCAACGCGATCAAATTCAGCCGCGATGCGCACCCACCTCATGTGGAAGTGGGTGCGTTTGCTGCCGAAGGCGAGCAGGTGTGCTTTGTGCGTGACAACGGAGTGGGCTTCGACCACACCCAGGCCGAGCGCCTGTTCGAGCCGTTTCACCGCCTGCATGGCCAGCAGTACACCGGGCACGGCGTGGGCCTGAGCATCGTGAAGCGCATCGTCGAGCGGCATGGGGGCCGCCTGTGGGCGCAGGCCCAGCCGAATGCGGGTGCGACCTTCTACTTCAGCTTGCCGTTACACCACTGAGCGGGCCGAGCCGGCCACCAGGTCGAAGCGGAACAAGCGGCACTCGATCGGGCCATTCCACATCGGCACGCGCCGCGACTCTTTCAAACGCATGGCGCTGGGCAGCTTCATGTCGGGGCTGAGCACCCAGGCCGTCCAGCCACCGGGAGCCTGGGTGTAGGCACGCTTCCAGTGGGTGGCCAGGCGCGGGAAGAAGTCGTCGGGTGCGGCTCTGTTGTCGTCTTGTGGATCATGTGCTGACGGGCGCGCGGCCTTGCCCGCCACGTCGATACGCTCTCCATACGGCGGGTTGATCATCAGCGTGCCGTGCAGCCCCTCGGGCAGCGCGGGCGCGGGCCGCTCCAGCGCGTCGCCTCCGTTGAACTGGATCATGTCTTCAACCCCCGCGCGTTGCGCATTGCGGCGCGCGAAGTCGACCATGCGGAAGGCCACGTCACTCGCAAAAATGGGCACCGCGCTCGGGTGGATGCGCGACTGTGCGTGGCTCTTGAGGCGCTGCCACTGCGCGCGCATGTCGGCGTCGACAAATGGCAGCAGGCGCTCGAAGGCAAAGCGGCGCTTCAGCCCGGGTGCGATGCCGCAGGCGATCTGCGCGGCCTCGATGGCGATGGTGCCCGAGCCGCAGCAGGGGTCGTGCAGCGCGCCACCCGCTTCTGCAGTGCCGCGCCAGCCGGCGGCGGCGAGCATCGCGGCGGCGAGTGTTTCTTTCAACGGCGCATCGCCCTTGTCTTCGCGCCAGCCGCGCTTGAAGAGCGACTCACCCGAGGTGTCCACGTACAACGAGGCATGCGTCTCGCCCACGTGCAGCACCAGCTGCAGGTCGGGCTGCTGGGTGTCGACGCTGGGGCGTTCACCGGTGGCCTCGCGCAGCATGTCGCAGACCGCGTCTTTCACGCGCAGGGCGGCGAAGTTAAGGCTGCGCAGCGGGCTGCGGTGGGCGGTGGTGTCCACGCGCAAGGTGTGCTCGGGCGTGATCCATTGCTGCCAGTCGACGCTGCGTGCCAGCGCGTACAGGTCGTCTTCGCTCTGGTACGGGCCGGCCGCCACTTCGGCCAGCACGCGCTGGGCGAGGCGGCTTTCCAGGTTGAGCACCATCACGTCGCTGGGGTCGCCGTCGACACCCACGCCGCCACGGCCGGTGTGCACCTGCGCTTGCGGCAAGATGCGCTGCACCTCTTCGGCCAGCCAGGTTTCAACACCGGCGGCGCAGGGCAAGAAAAGCGGCAATGCCATTACATCGTCCGCCTGAGGTTGGCCGGCGCTATGCGCAGCGCTTCGCGGTACTTGGCCACCGTGCGGCGCGCCACCTGTATGCCTTGCTCTTCGAGCATCTTGCTGAGCTGGCTGTCTGACAATGGCTTGGCCTGGTCTTCGGCTGCCACCAGCTGCTTGATGAGCGCGCGCACTGCAGTGCTCGACGCATTGCCGCCGGCGTCGGTGTTGAGCGATGAGCCAAAGAAGTACTTCAGCTCGAAGGTGCCGAACAGGGTGGCCATGTACTTGGCGGTGGTTACGCGAGAGATGGTCGACTCGTGCAGGCCCAGCTCGTCGGCGATCTCGCGCAGGACCAGTGGCTTCATCGCAATCTCGCCGTGCGTAAAGAAGCTCTTTTGCCGCTCCACGATGGCCTGCGATACACGCTGGATGGTGTCGAAACGCTGCTGGATGTTTTTCATGAACCAGCGCGCTTCTTGCAGCCGCGAGCTGAGCCCCGCAGTGGCGCTGTTGCTGGGCGAGCCACGGCTGTGCTTGATGGCCTGCGCGTACAGGTCGTTGATGCGCAGCTTGGGCATCACGTCGGGGTTGAGCACGACCTTCCAGTTGCGGCCCGACTTCTGCACGATCACGTCGGGCACGATGATGTTGGCTTCGGCGCGTGCAAACGGGCGGCCGGGCTTGGGCTCGGTGGCCACGATGAGGGTCTGTGCCCGCTTGATGAGCTCTTCGTCCGCACCGGTGGCTGCCATCAGCTTCTTCATGTCACGCCGGGCCAAGAGCTCCAGGTGCTGCTTGCAGATCATGATGGCGATCATCTGCGCCTCACAGCGCTCGGTGGCGCGCAGCTGCAAGATGAGGCACTCGCCCAGGTCGCGCGCGCCCACACCCAGCGGCTCCATGTTTTGCAGCCACTTGAGCGCGCACTGCAGCCGCTCTATCAGTTCTTCGCGCTGCTCCTCGTTGTCGGCCAGCTCAGCGGCAATTTCTTCCAGCGTGTCGGCCAGGTAGCCGTCGTCGGTGAGCGACTCGATCAGCACCGTGACCGCTGCGGCGTCTTCGGCGCTCAGCCGCATGCCCAGCAGCTGGCGGCGCAGGTGCTCCTGCAGGCTCACGGTTTCGCTGTTGCGCTCGTGCGGGTCGAAGTCGTCGCCGTCGTTGTTGCTGCTGCTGCCACTGCTGCTAGGCAGCTCGCGAATGCCGTCGAAGTCGTCGCGCTCGGTGCCGTTTTCCCAGTCGTCGCGCTCGGTGGTGCCGAACTCGGCACTGTCGACACCGGGCGCTTCATCGGGTGCCGCTTCGGTATTGGGCTCGGACACCACGCGCTCGGCCTCGCGTTCGGCCACATGCTCCGACGCCGAGATGCGCTCGGTCATGGGCTCGAAGACAGGGGCGGCTTCTTCTTCAGTTTCGAGGAAGGGGTTCTGCTCCAGCATCTGCTCGACTTCTTGGTGAAGCTCGAGCGTGGAGAGTTGCAGCAAACGGATCGACTGCTGCAGCTGTGGCGTGAGCGCCAGGTGCTGCGACAGGCGTACCTGCAATGACGGTTTCATACTGCGTGGTCCGTCACAAACTACATTCGAAAGTGTTCGCCGAGATAGACCTTACGCACATCAGCGTTCTCGACAATCTCGCCCGGCGTGCCCTCGGCGAGCACGCGTCCTTCGCTGATGATGTAGGCACGGTCGCAAATGCCCAGGGTCTCGCGCACGTTGTGGTCAGTGATCAGCACCCCGATGCCGCGCGCCTTCAGAAAACCGATGATGCGTTGGATCTCCAGTACCGCGATCGGGTCGACGCCGGCAAACGGCTCGTCGAGCAAGATGAAGCGCGGCTGCGTGGCCAAGGCACGCGCGATCTCCACACGCCGCCGCTCGCCGCCCGACAGCGCGGGGGCCGGGCTTGCGCGCAGCTTCTCGATGCTCAGGTCGTTCAGCAGGCCGTTGAGCAGCTTGTCAATGGTGGGCTTGGGCAGTGCGCGACCGTCAGGGCCGTGCTGAAGCTCAAGCACCGCGCGTATGTTTTCTTCGACGTTCAGCTTGCGAAAGATCGATGCCTCTTGGGGCAGGTAGCTCAGGCCCAGGCGCGAGCGCTGGTGTATTGGCAGCCGCTCGACGCGCTGGCCGTCGATGGTGATCTCGCCGGCGTCGGCACGCACCAGGCCCACGATCATGTAGAAGCTGGTCGTCTTGCCGGCGCCATTGGGCCCCAGCAAGCCCACCACCTCGCCGCTGTGCACCGCAAGGCGCACGTCTTTCACCACCTTGCGCGCACCGTAGCTCTTCTCCAGACCGATCGCCTCCAGCCGGCTGGTGGCCGCCATGAGCCCGGGCGGCGAGGGGGCGTTCACCGCTTGCCCTCCGAGCCCGCGGAAGCAGCCGATGCGGCTTCCGCCGCGGCCGGCGTGCCTTCGCGCGGCGTGAGCACCACGCGCACGCGGCCGGTGGGGTTGGCTGGCGTGGCGGCCGAGGCGCCGCCCGACACCGTGAACAGCTCGGCGGTGCTGTTGTAGGTGATCAGTGCGCCAGTGACTTCATCGGCAACCACGGTGCCGCGCAGGCGCTTCACCGAGGCCTTGTTGATGAAGCGAACGGTGTCGGCCTTGCTGTCGTACTCCACGCGCTCGGCTTCACCTTCGATGAACTCGTCGACGCCGTCGCGCTTTTGGCGAAAGCTGGCGAGCCGCTGTGGGCTGCCGAGGGCGATGGCCGTCTGGTAGCCCTCAGGGCTTTCCCGTACTTCAATGTGGCTGGCCCGGATGAGCATGGTGCCCTTGGAGACCACCACATTGCCGTTGAAGACGACGATCTGGTTCTGCAGGTCAACCTTGCCTGGTTGGTCAGACTCGACCTCCATCTTTTTCAGGCGGTCGGCTTTTTCAGCGTGCGCCGGGGCCGCCAGGGCGACGAGTGCAAGCGCACAGGCTGGCAACAGGCGGGAAAGGAAGGAGAGAGAAAGAGGGGTCATTGCGGCATGAAACTTGCAGGCCATTCTAGCCGACAGTTCATGCCGCTGAGGCAGCCTCAGCTGGTTTTGAGGCGCGAAAACGAAGGCTGGAAGGTGTGGGGTCTTCACACCGGGGCGCCTCCCGGCGCCCGGGCAACCAGTCAGGCCTTCTTGCGCAGCGACTGCACCAGGAACTCGGTCACCAGCAGGGCCTTCTCAGGTGAACCCGCGAGCGTGCCGGAGGTGAAGAAGCGGCCGTGTATGCCCATGGCGGGCACGCCGTCGATCTTGTAGGCCTCGGCCAGGCGGGTGGCTTGCTTGGCCTTGGTTTGCACGGAAAACGAGTTGTAGATCTCCAGGAATTTCGCGCGGTCGATGCCGTGCTTTTCCATGAAGGCGGCGATCTCTTCGGGCTTCTCTAGGCGCTGGCGATCGTTGTGGATGGCATAGAAGACGCGGCGGTGCATGGCCTCGACCTTGTCCATCGCTTCGAGCGCATAGAAGATCTGCTGGTGCGGCGTGAAGGCCTCCCGGAAGGCCACCGGCACGCGGCGAAAGGCCACGTCGGCCGGCAGTTTCTTCTGCCAGGCGTCGAGCGTGGGCTCGAAGGCGTTGCAGTGCGGGCAGCCGTACCAGAAGAACTCGATGACCTCGATCTTGCCGGCCGGTGCGCTCACCGGCGCCAGCGTGCCCAGTCGCACGTACTGGGTGCCTTCAACAGGCTGGCCCTGCGCCTGTGCCGGCAAGCTTGCCGACAGCGCAGTGGCTCCAAGGCCCAGGCCCACCAGTTGTGCTGAAAAGTCGCGACGGTTCATGTTGTGTGAATTCCAGGTCAATGACGGATGTGGAGTGCGGCAGCGCCCGATAAGTTCAGGTGCTTCTGCGGAGGCTCATTTCTGAACCTGAACCAGCGCCGACTCCACGCCTGCGCCTTCCAGCTTTTCCTTGATCTTCGTGGCGTCGTCTTTTCGCTCGAAGGGCCCCAGCCGCACGCGGTACACCGTGCGGCCCGCCTGCTCGCGCTCGGTGACC
The DNA here is from genome assembly GCF_046595475.1 of Rhizobacter sp. Lineage (GTDB taxonomy): Bacteria > Pseudomonadota > Gammaproteobacteria > Burkholderiales > Burkholderiaceae_C > Rhizobacter. The sequence continues at coordinate 41,801 of NZ_JBKJOQ010000071.1, read as the reverse complement.
TTGGCCGCCATGCCCGACATCGCCAGCTTGGCGCGCTGGGCTTCGGCGTCTTCGGGCCGGCCGAAGGCGCCTGCCTGTACAAAGTAGCTCAACGCATCAGAGCCCGGTTTCGTGGACACGGCGTTGTCGGCGGGTTTGCCGGCCAGGATGGCGGCCGGGTCTGGCTTGCCTGCGGTGGCCGGCGCCACCGGCGGTGGCAGTGTGGGCGGCACGGCCGGTGCGCTCACCACGCCGCTGGCCATGCTGCCGGGCTTGGCCGGTGTCTTGCCGTAGAGCGCGCTGTTCGGGTCCCAGTTCTTGTTTTTCTCGGTCTCGGCGGCGTCTTGCTCGGCGGTGCGCTGGGGCACCTTGTTGATGAAGGGCACCGGCACCTTGGCGATGTAGAGCGCCACGCCAAGGGCTAGGGCCAAGCCGACCAGCAAGCCAATGATCAGGCCGATGACGAGGCTGCCGTGTTGGCGGCGGATGCTGGCATGGCGTTGCGGGGTCTTCATTCGTTCTCCATCACATCTTGTCGGGGGCGCTCACGCCCAGCAGGCTCAGCGCGTTGCGCAGCACCTGGCGGGTCGCGGCCAGCAGGGCGAGCCGGGCCTGGGTGAGCTCGGCGTTGTCGTCCAGCAGAAAGCGCTCGGCGGCATAGTAGCTGTGGAAGGCGGCTGCCACGTCGCGCAGGTAGAAGGCCACGTCGTGCGGGGCCAGGTCGGCAGCGGCGCGGCCCAGCATTTCGGGGTAGTCGCCCAGCTTGAGCATCAGCGCGATCTCGCTCGGTGCGGTGAGCAGCGCCACGTTGGCAGCCGCTAGGTTGGCGTCGGGGCGCTGCGCCAGTACCGAGCTGATGCGGGCATGCGCGTACTGCACATAGAACACCGGGTTCTCGTCGTTTTGCTTCAGTGCGAGGTCGATGTCGAAGGTGAACTCGGTGTCGGCCTTGCGGCTGATCAGGAAGAAGCGCACGGCGTCTTTGCTGGTCCACTCGATCAGGTCGCGCAGCGTGACGTAGCTGCCGGCGCGCTTGGAGATCTTGACCTCGGCGCCGTCTTTCACCACGCGCACCATGGTGTTGAGTACGTAGTCGGGGTAGCCGGTGGGCACGCCCATGTTGGCCGCCTGCAGGCCGGCGCGCACACGGGCGATGGTGCCGTGGTGGTCGGTGCCCTGGCAGTTGATGGCCTTGGTGTAGCCGCGCTCGAACTTGGTGAGGTGGTAGGCGACGTCGGGCACGAAGTAGGTGTAGCTGCCGTCTGACTTGCGCATCACGCGGTCTTTGTCGTCGCCGTAGTCGGTGCTGCGCAGCCACAGCGCGCCGTCTTGCTCGTAGGTCTTGCCAGCGGCGATGAGCTTGGCCACCGTCTGCTCCACGCGCCCGCTGGTGTACAGGCTCGATTCGAGAAAGTAGTGGTCGAAGCGCACGTTGAAAGCCTGCAGATCCAGGTCTTGCTCGTGGCGCAGGTAGGCCACTGCAAACTGGCGAATGCTGTCGAGGTCATCGGCGTCGCCCGAGGCGGTGAACTCGCGGTCATCGGCCTTCACGGTCTTCTTGTCCATGAAGTCGCGCGCGATGTCGGCGATGTAGTCGCCGTTGTAGGCCGGCTCGGGCCAGCCATCGTCACCCGGCTTCAGGCCTTTGATGCGCGCGAGGGTAGAGCTGGCCAGCGTGGCGATCTGCACGCCCGCGTCGTTGTAATAGAACTCGCGCTGCACCTTTGCGCCTTGCGTCTCGAAGAGGTTGCACAGCGCGTCGCCGAGCGCCGCCTGGCGCGCATGGCCTACGTGCAAGGGCCCGGTCGGGTTGGCCGAGACAAACTCGACCACCACCTGCTGCCCCGTTTGCGCGAGCTGGTTGCCGAAGGCCGGGCCCTCTGCGAGCGCGGCACCCACCACCGCCTGCTTGGCCGCAGCCTTCAAGCGCAGGTTGATGAAGCCGGGGCCTGCGATCTCCATCGCTTCGACCCATTGCTGCACAGCCGCATGGCGCGACAGCGTGTCGATCAGGGCTTGCGCCAGCTCGCGGGGGTTCTTCTTGAGCGGCTTGGCGAGCTGCATGGCCGCAGTGCAGGCGAGGTCGCCATGCGAGGCTTGTTTGGGCGACTCGAAGGCGGCGGCGAGAGTGTTGCCGGGGCTGAGCTCGGCGAGAGATTCCTGCAAGGCGAGCAGCAAATCCTGTTTGGCTTGGATCATCGGCAGATTCTAAGTGGCGCTCCCAGGCGATTTCTGCCCACGCAAAGGCCCCGATAAGCACAACGTTTTGTGCCCAATTTGGCATGCAGGCGCCGCGCGACAGTGCCAAGATGCCAGTTCAGATGTCCACGATGACCCCCACGCCAAGCTCGTTCGGCGCTTTGCCTATGCCCGCGCAGATCGGCAAGTACCCGGTGCTGCGCCGCCTCGGCGAAGGCGCGACCAGTGAGGTCTTTCTCGCGCGCGACGACTTTCATCAGCGCGACGTGGCCATCAAGCGCGTGCGCGCCGGCGCCACCAACGACCCCGGCGACGGGCGTTACTTCGAGCGCTTCTTTGCGGCCGAAGCGGCTCTCGTAGGGCGCCTCAAGCACCCGAACGTGGTGCAGATCTACGACGCGGTGGTTGACCCGGTCGAGTCTTACCTGGTGATGGAGCATGTGAACGGCAGCACGCTGCGGCCGTACTGCCGCGCCGACCAGTTGCTGCCGCTGGAGCTCATTGTCGAAATAGGCTTCAAGTGCGCGATGGCGCTGGGCTATGTTTACCGCCAGGGCCTGATTCACCGCGACGTGAAGCCGGCCAACCTCTTGGCCGTCATAAACAACGGCAACATCACAGACGTGAAGATCAGTGACTTTGGCAGCGCGCTCAACATGGCGTCCGAGATCACCCAGGTCTACCGCGTGGGCTCACTGGCCTACATGTCGCCCGAGCAGCTCGATGGCAGCACGCTCGACTGCCGCGCCGACATGTACTCCCTGGGCGCCGTGCTTTACCACCTGATCGCCGGGCGGCCGATGTTCGACTCGACCTCGCAGTCGGCGATGATGAACCAGATCTACACCGCCGAGCCCACGCTGCTGAGCGCGCTGCGCTCGGGTGTGGGGGCTGGGGTCGACAGCGTGATCTTGAGCGCAGTGGCCAAGCGCCCCGACGACCGCTACACGACATGGGACGACTTCGCCCAGGCGCTCTCGGGCCTCATCACCAACCAGCAGGTGCCGCGAGGCCAACTGCAGGGGGTGCTTGATTCCGAACGTTTCAACCTGCTGCGCTCGCTCGACTTTTTCTCCAACTTCGGCGACGTGGAGCTGTGGGAAGTGGTGCACCGCGCCAAGTGGCAGCGCTTTGCTTTCGGCCACGCGCTGTACAGCAAGGGTGAAGAGGGCAACAGCTTTCACATCATTGCGGAGGGGGAGGTCGAAGTCTTCCGCGACGGCACCAAGGTGGCCCAGCTCGGCTCGGGCACTTCGGTGGGCGAGATGGCCTACCTTGCGCCCAGCCCCGAGCTGCGGCGCCACAGCACCAACGTGGTGGTCACCGACCCGGCCACCACCATCTCGTTCACACCCGACACGCTGGCGCAGGTCAGCCCCAACTGCCGGCACCTGTTCGACGAGGCTTTCATTCGCGTGCTGGTGCGCCGGCTGCATGCCGCGCACGAGGCCATCGCCCACCCGCGACGCATCATGTAGTCGCTTTGCATCGCTCGCGCGTTGAGCCCTTGCTGGGCGCTTGCAGCGGTGCTTCAATTCGACCCGGCGAAACCCTCGTCATCCACACCCCCGGGAAGGAACTTCAATGAAACACCTGATCAGCGTGCTGGCCATCGCCGCCTCCGCCTTTGCCGTCTCGGCCCATGCCACCGATGCAGCGTCCGCGCCTACCAAGCAGCAAACCAAGATGGGTACCTGCAATGCCGACGCAGGCGACAAGAAGGGCGATGAGCGCAAGGCCTTCATGAAGACTTGCTTGTCCAAGAAGCCCGTGAGCGCGAAGGCTGCTGCCCAGCAAGAGAAGATGAAGACCTGCAACGTTGACGCCAAAGAAAAGAAAGGCGCCGAGCGCAAAGCCTTCATGAAGACTTGCCTCTCGAACAAGCCGGCTTGATCGAAGTCGCTACCGTCATTCCCGCCTGCGCGGGAATGACGGTGCATCAGCTCCGTGGTTGCCAATAGGCGGCATCCCCGTATCGCTGTTTCAGGTAGTCCACCCACAAGCGCACACGCAACGGCAGGTGCTTGCGCTGGGCAAACACCGCATAGATGCCATTCGGCGGCGCGGCGTAGTCGTCCATCAAGCTGACCAGCTCACCGCTGGCCACTTGACCTTCCACCTCCCAGGTCGAGCGCCAGGCGATGCCCAGCCCGGCCACGCACCAGTCGTGCAAGACCTGCCCGTCGTTGCAATCGAGCCGGCCGGTCAGGCGCAGGTGGGTCAGCTCGCCGTCGAGCGTGAAAGCCCAACCGCGGGTCTGGCTCGCGTCGCTGCTCAGGGTGAGGCAATCGTGTTGAGCCAGCTCGTGCGGGTGTTTGGGCGTGCCGGCGCGCGCCAGGTAGTGCGGCGCGGCCACGCACAGCCGGCGGTTGTCGGCCAGTCGCACGCTGACCAGGCTGCTGTCGGGCAAGTCGCCCACGCGCACCGCGCAGTCGAAACCCTCGTTGACGATGTCGACCAGCCGGTCGCTCAGGTTCAGTGACACGCGCACGTCCGGGTGCTGAGCCGCGAATACTGGCACCAGGGGCGCCACGTGACGGCGGCCGAAACCGGCGGGTGCGGTGATACGCAAGTAACCACTGGCTTTCACGCCGCCGGCACTTACGCTGGCTTCGGCATTCGCCAGGTCGGCCAGCAGGCGCTGGCAATCTTCGAGAAAAGCGCTGCCTTCGTGGGTCAACGTGATGCGCCGTGTGGTGCGCAGCAAGAGCTTCACGCCCAGGCGCTCTTCCAGGGCGTCGATGCGCCGGCCCACCACGGCGGGGGCGATGTCTTCTGCGGCCGCCGCCGCCGTGAGGCTGCCCTTGGCGACCACCGCGACAAACGATTCGATCTGCTTGAGCTTGTCCATGGGCTGAAGATTACCTTCTGCCAAGTCATGAATCTTGGACTTCTCAGCCCCTTAATTTACGAAGAAATATCGAATAGATTCGCTCTTTTGCCGACGCTACGAGGATTTCCCCCATGACCGCACGCACCCCTGCACACAGCCTGCAAGTTGCCACCGAGCTCTACCAATTCATCAACGAGCAGGTGCTGCCCGGCACGGGCATCGGCGAGAAGCATTTCTGGAAGGGCTTCGACGCCATCGTGCGCGACCTCGCGCCAAAAAACATCGAGCTGCTCGCCGAGCGAGACCGCCTGCAAGCGCACATGGATGCGTGGCACAAAGCCAACCCCGGCCCCATCGGCGACATGAAGGCCTACCGCAAGCACTTGGACGCCATCGGCTACCTGCAAATGCCGCCGAAGAAGGCCAAGGCCACCGCCCAGAACGTCGACGCCGAGCTCGCCCTGCAAGCCGGCCCTCAGCTGGTGGTGCCCATTCTCAATGCGCGCTATGCGCTCAACGCGGCCAATGCTCGTTGGGGCTCGCTGTACGACGCGCTGTACGGCACCGACGTCATCTCTGAAGCCGGTGGCGCGACGCGCGCCGGTGCGTACAACCCGGTGCGCGGCGCCAAGGTCATCGAATACGCGCGCTACGTGCTCGACCGCACTGCGCCGCTCAAGAAGGGCTCGCACATCGACTCGGTGGGTTACCGCGTCGAAGGTGGCAAGCTTGTCGTCGAGCTGAAAAGCGGCAAGAGCACTGGCCTCGAAGACAAGGGCCAGTTCATCGGCTACCAGGGTGACGCCGCCGCGCCCTCGTCGGTGCTCTTGCAGCACAACGGCCTGCACCTCGACATCCGCATCGACCGCAACACCCCCATCGGCCAAAGCGATGCCGCGGGCGTGAGCGACTTGGTGCTCGAAGCAGCGCTCTCCACCATCCTCGACCTCGAAGACTCGGTGGCCGTGGTCGATGCGCAAGACAAGGTGCTCGCGTACGGTAACTGGCTGGGCATCTTGAAGGGCACGCTGACCGAAACGGTGAGCAAAGGCGGCAAGACCTTCACGCGCGGGCTCAACCCCGACCGCGAGTACGTGGGCCCCAAGGGCAAGCCCGTCACGCTGCATGGCCGCTCGCTGATGTTCGTGCGCAATGTGGGCCACCTGATGACCAACCCGGCCATCTTGTACGGCAAGGGGCAGGAGATCCCAGAAGGGATCATGGACGCGGTCATTACCACCACCATCGCGCTTCACGACCTGGCGCGCACCCACAAGCCCGGCATCAAGAACTCGCGCACCGGCTCGGTCTACATCGTCAAGCCCAAGATGCACGGGCCCGCTGAAGTGGCATTTGCCGCCGAGTTGTTCTCGCGCGTTGAGCAGCTGCTGGGCCTGCCTGACAGCACCGTCAAGCTGGGCATCATGGACGAAGAGCGCCGCACCAGCGTCAACCTCAAGGCCTGTATCGCGGCGGCCGCGTCGCGCGTGGCCTTCATCAACACTGGCTTCCTCGACCGCACCGGTGACGAGATGCACACCGCCATGCACGCCGGCCCGATGATGCGCAAGGGTGACATGAAGACCAGCGCCTGGATTCAGGCCTACGAGCGCAGCAACGTGTTGGTCGGCCTGGGCATGGGCCTGCGCGGCCGCGCCCAGATCGGCAAGGGCATGTGGGCCATGCCCGACCTGATGGCCGCCATGCTGGAGCAAAAGATTGCCCACCCCAAGGCCGGTGCCAACACCGCCTGGGTACCTTCGCCCACGGCCGCCACGCTGCACGCACTGCACTACCACCAGGTCAAGGTGGCAAGCGTGCAAAAGGAGCTGGAGAAGACCAACGCTGACAAGCAACGCGACGTGCTGCTCGGCGGCCTGCTGCAGATTCCAGTGGTGAGCGAGGTGACCTGGTCGGCCGACGAGCGCCAGCAAGAGCTCGACAACAACGTGCAGGGCATCCTTGGCTACGTGGTGCGCTGGATCGACCAGGGCGTGGGCTGCTCCAAGGTGCCCGACATCCACAACGTGGGCCTGATGGAAGACCGTGCCACGCTGCGCATCAGCAGCCAGCACATCGCGAATTGGCTGCTGCACGGCGTGGTGACCGAAAAGCAGGTGAAGGCCACCTTCGAGCGCATGGCTGCGGTGGTCGACAAGCAGAACGCAGGCGACCCGCTGTACAAAAACATGGCGGGCAACTTCAAGACCTCGGCCGCGTACCAAGCCGCGCTCGATCTCGTGTTCAAGGGCAAGGAACAGCCCAGCGGTTACACCGAGCCGTTGCTGCATGCATGGCGCTTGAAGGTGAAGGCGGCGGGCTGAGAGGCCTCGTCCGTCCCGCGTAAGCGCCCCGTCATTCCCGTTTTCACGGGAATGACGGGGGCTTTTTCGGCCGCCTGCGTGGGAATGACCACGTGCACGTGCGCTGCCCGGGCGCCGCAAACGCTGCGGGAAAGTCCCTCCCCCCTTGGCGGCATGCGCCATCGTTTGGCGCGGATTGCCACTACGCGCTGGCGAACGTTCGTTCGAAAATTTCCTGCTCAGGGTACCGGCACGCAGCGGCCGGGCGCTGAGCGTCGCGGCCACGCCGCGGCGCTTGTCATTCCACACATATGCAGGAGACATTTCGATGACCCTTCCTTCCCGTTTCACCCGGACGATTTGCAGTGCTGCCCTCGCCGGTGGCCTGATGCTCGGCCTGAGCCACAGCGCCACAGCAGCCGACACCTACACCCAGACCAAGTACCCGGTGGTGCTGGTACACGGCGCCTTCGGCTTCGATGCCATCGGGCCGGTGAGCTACTTTTACGGCGTGCCGAGCGCGCTGCGCAATGGGGGTGCCGTGGTCTACACGCCCAGCGTCTCGGGGGCGGCTACCTCGGAAGCGCGTGGTGAGCAATTGCTAAAGCAACTGCGTGCATACAAGGCTGCCTACGGCCACCAGAAGTTCAACCTCGTGGGCCACAGCCACGGTGGTGCCACGGCGCGCTACGTCGCCGCGGTGGCGCCTGAGCTGGTCGCTTCGGTCACCTCCGTGGGCGCACCGCACGCCGGCAGCAAGGTGGCCGACGTGCTGAAGGCCGTCAGCTCGTGGACGGGCACCACCGGTATCGTCGCCGCGATCGCCAACGCCTTGGCATCAACCATCGCCTTCCTGTCGGGCTCACCCAACCTGCCGCAAGACGCGCTTGGCTCGCTGCAGTCGCTCAGCACCGCGGGCGCGGCCGATTTCAACCGCCGCTTCCCGCAAGCGGCGCCCACCTCGCGGTGCGGCCAGGGTGCAGCCAGCGTCAACGGTATCCGCTACTGGTCAGTCGGTGGCACCAGCGTGGCCACCAACGTGTTTGACGTGAGTGATGTGCTGCTGGTGACCACGGGCGCCCTCTTCGGCTTCGAGCGGAATGACGGCCTGGTGGGCCAGTGCTCCAGCCATTGGGGCACGGTGCTGAAAGACAACTACGCCTGGAACCACCTCGATGAAGTGAACCAGGCTTTCGGCTTGCGCGGCCTGTTTTCGCAAGACCCGGTGGCTTTCTACCGCAGCCAGGCCAACCGCCTGAAGGGCGCCGGCCTGTGACGCTTCTGCGTTCGCGGACCGCAGCGTTTGCGGCTGCGGGCGCAGCCCTGTTGCTGCTGTTCTGGTCGGCCTTATCGTGGCTGAAGAATGACGGCGCGCCGCCACCCGCGGCCGCGCCTGTTTTCACAGAGTGGCAGTTCAGCCCCTTTGCCGACGGCAAGCCACTCGATGCGGTGCAGCACAACGCCGACGCCGCGCGCGCGGCCGATGCAGCCCGAGCGCGCGTGGCGCAGGTGTGGCAGAGCGGCTCACTGCGCGGCTCCGACCTCGACGGCGAATGGGGCGTGTGGGCCGAAGGCCAGTTGCAACCCAGCGCGTCGTTGCGCCGGCGCTTCGACTACCTGCTCACCGCGCTGGGCGAGGTGGAGCCCACCGACTTGCGCCATTGGATCGAGCAAGAGGTGAGCGTCGAGCGCGACATCGGCGCCGCACGCCAGGTGCTTGCCGTCTGGGACCGCTACCTGCTGCTGCAACAAAAGAGCTTCAGCGCCCAGGTGAACCCCAACGACGCGAGCACTTGGCAGCCCGCCTTGGCCGAGCGCCTGAGCGTGCGGCGGCAGGTGCTGGGTTACGACTGGGCGCAGGCCTTTTACGCCGATGAAGAGCGCACCTTTGTCGCCTTCACCGATGAGCTGAGCGCACGGCGTGCAGGCAACTCCGGATCGACCGGCCCAACCGAGCTGACCTTGCTGAGCGCCCCGCCGCAACAAAGTGGCGAGCAGAGCGAGCAGCTGCAGGCCCAACGCGTGCAGCAGTTTGGCGCCGAAGCGGCGGAGCGCCTGCGCAACGAAGACGTGCAATGGGCTGACTGGGAAAGCCGCCTGCAGGCGGCCCGCCAACGCGTGCAGGCCATCAACGCCGCGCCCGAGCTCTCGGCGCTGCAGCGCAGCCAGGCGCAAGACACCTACCTTGCCGCCACCTTCCAAGGCAGCGAACTGGTGCGCGCCCGCGCACTGCTGAGCGCCAACAACTGAAGAGGCCATCAGAAACGCGCAGACGTGAGAATGGCGGCATGCTGCCCCCGTTTTCACCCCTGCGCCGCTGCGGCCGCACCCTCGCCCTGCTGGTCTTCGTGTTGGCCTGCGCCTTCGGCCTGGTGCTGCCGGCCCTTGCCGCCGACACCTACACGCAAACCCGTTACCCGGTCGTGCTGGTGCACGGCCTGTTCGGCTTTGGCGCCATCGGGCCGCTCAACTACTTCAACGGCATTGCCGAAGCGCTGCGTGAAGGCGGCGCCACGGTCTACGCCCCCAGCGTGTCGGCAGCCAACCTGTCGGAGGTGAGGGGCGAGCAGCTGCTGTTCGAGTTGCGCGCACTGAAGGCCGCTTATGGCCACGAGAAGTTCAACCTCATCGGCCACAGCCACGGTGGGCCCACCGCACGCTATGTGGCGGCGGTGGCGCCCGAGCTGGTCGCGTCGGTCACCAGCATCGGCTCGCCGCACACTGGCAGCAAAACGGCTGACGGCATGAAAGACCTGGCACAGCGCAGCGGCGTGCCGGCGGCGTTGGCCAACGTGGTGTCGGGTGCGGTGTCGGTGCTGGCGGGCGAATCGGGCCTGCCGCAAGACGCGCTCGGGGCCTTGCAATCGCTGGACAGCGAAGGCGCTGCCCTCTTCAATCGTCGCTTCCCCCAAGGGCAGCCGGCCACGCCTTGCGGTGAAGGCGCCGCCGTGGTCAATGGCGTGCGCTACTACTCGGCCGGTGGCACACGCGTGACCACCAACGCGCTCGACCTGAGCGACGCGGTGCTGCTGGCCACCAGCCGCTTCTTCGGCAATGAGCCCAACGACGGCGTGGTGGGCCGCTGCGCCAGCCACTGGGGCACGGTGCTGCGCGACGACTACGAGTGGAACCACCTCGATGAGGTGAACCAGACCTTGGGCCTGCGCGGCGTGCTGTCGCCCGACCCGCTGGCCTTCTATCGCTTGCAGGCCAACCGGCTCAAAAAGGTGGGCCTGTGATGCGCCGCCTGCTGCTGTTCGTGGCGCTGCTGTGGCTCGGTGGCTGTGCTTCGCCGCCGAGCGCGCAAGCCGGCGTGCTCCGCGTTGACGAGGTGCGCCGCCTCGGCTCCTTGCGCGGCACCGATCTCGATGGCGACTGGGGCAGCTGGCATGCCGGAACCCTGCAATCCGACCTGGCGCTGCGCCGCCGCTTCAGCCACCTGCTCACCGCCGTCGGCGAGCTCGACTTGCGCGAGCTGCGCCTGTGGATCGCACGCGAAGTGGCCCGCGAGCATGGTGATGCCTCGGTGGGCCAGGTGCTGGTGGCGTGGGACGATCATTTGGCGCTGCAGCAGGGCAACCCCACCCCCAGCCAGGCGGCGGCCGGCAACCCTGCGCCGCCGAGCATGCCGCCGCGCCACCGGGCCACTGCTGCACCTGCGCCGCGGGCGTTGTTGATGCCCGAGGCTTCGCTGAGCGCTCAGCAGCTGCAAGCCCTGCAGGTACAACGTGTGGAAGCCTTAGGGGCCGAAGCCGCCGAGCGCTTGCTCCGTGAAGACGCCGCACGCTGGGCCTGGGCGCAGCGCATGGCCGAGGCGCGCACGCAGTTGCAAAACCTGAGCGGCTCGGCGCGCGATGCATTTCTGGCGCGCCACTTCAGCGGCAGCGAGCGCTTGAGGGCCCGCGCGCTGCTGGGCTTCCCTCCCTGAGCCCTGGCGCGGCTTGCGCTTAGGATGGTGAGGTGACGACATCGCCCCCGCACAGCCTCGCCAATCTTCAAGAGCGCCACGGCCGCGCTTATCGCTGGCGGGTATTGCTCACCGTGATGATCGGCACCATGGCGTCGATCATGGCCTCGACCATCGTCAACGTCGCGCTGCCCGACATGAGCCATGTGTTTGCACTGGGGCAGGAGCGGGCGCAGTGGTTGTCGGCTGGTTTCATGGCGGCCGTGACGGTGGCCATGCTGGCCACGCCCTGGCTGCTGGGGCGCTTTGGCTATCGCCACACCTACTTCGCGGCGGTCTGCCTGCTGATGCTGGGCGGCATTGCCGGCGGCTTGAGTTCCACCTTCGAGATGGTGCTGGCCATGCGGGTGATCGAAGGCCTCGCGGCCGGCGTGATGCAGCCCATTCCACCGGTGATCGTGCTGCAGATCTTCGGCCGCCAGGAGCAGGGCAAGGCGATGGGCATCTTCGGCTTTGGCGTGGTGCTCGCGCCGGCCATGGGGCCCAGCATCGGCGGCGTGCTGGTCGAGGCATTCGGGTGGCGCTCGATCTTCTTCGTGGTGGTGCCGTTCTGCCTGGCTGCGCTTGCGCTGGCCCACCGGTATCTGCCGCACTCCTCGCCCGGCGCCGAGGGCGTCAACCAGCACGCGCGCCGCTTCGACCTGCCCGGCCTCGCGATGCTGGCGGTGGCGGTGGTCACGGGCATGAATGGGCTGGTGCACCTGCACACTCCCTCGCTCTATGCCTATGCGCTGCTGGCGGTGTCGGCGCTCACGGCGGCCGCGTTCATCTGGCGCCAGCGCCATGCCAAGCACCCGCTGATGGAGTTCAAGCTGTTCGACATTCGCGCCTTTCGCATGGGCGGCTGCGTGGCCTTCATCTACGGCATGGCCTTGTTCGGCTCCACCTATCTCGTGCCGGTGTTCATGCAAATCGGCTTGAAGCTGCCGCCGTCCCAGGCGGGCGCAGTGCTGTTACCGGCAGGCATCGTGCTGGCCTTCGTGCTGCCGGTGGGTGGGCGATTGGCGGACCGCTTTCCCTTCAACAAACTGGTGGCCGTGGGCATCACCTTGCTCACGCTGTCGTTCTGGCTGATGGCCCTTGTGGGGCTTGCCACTTCGCTGTGGGTCATCACCATCTTCGCCATCGTCGGGCGCATCGGCCTGGGCCTCACGTTGCCCTCGCTCAACCTGGGCGCCATTCGCCGCCTGCCCATGCACCACATCTCGCACGGCTCCAGCACCATCAATTTCCTGCGCCAGCTGGGGGGCGCGGTCGGCGTGAGCATGGCCGGCATCTTCCTCGAGTGGCGGCTGAAGGTGCACGGGGATGGGTCTCTGCGCGCGTTCCACGAAACGTTCTTGCTCCTGGGCAGCATTTGCGCACTGGCGGTCGTGGCCGGCTGGCGCATGCAGCCGCCGGGGGCCGGCGTCGTGCGCCGCGATGCACCGATGAGTGAGCATCAGCCTACCGATATCACCTGAAAAGCCGATCACGACACTTCCCGCGGAGTCGCGGAGAGCGCCAAGGTCGCAGAGGAAGAAAAGCGGTTTTCTGGGTGGCCTTTGTGGCCTCTGCGACTCCGCGGTTGGTTGGAGCTGCCAGACATTCGGGTTTGCCCAGGTTGGACTTCACCTCGGCCTTACACGATGCTGTGATGAGCTGCCCCGGCCGCGAGCTGAGGGCGCACCAACGTTCACTGCAGGAGACCCCACCGTGACCACACGCCTTCAGATCAACGGCAAGACGATGAACGTCAACGCCGAGCCCGACACACCCCTGTTGTGGGTCATACGCGATGAGGTGGGCCTCACCGGCACCAAGTTTGGCTGTGGCATGGCGCTGTGCGGCGCCTGCACCGTGCACCTCGACGGCCAGCCCGTGCGCTCCTGCCAGACGCCGCTGTCGGCCGCCGCCGGCAAGAAGGTGACGACCATTGAGAGCCTGTCGACCAACAACAGCCACCCGCTGCAAAAAGCCTGGATCGCGCACGACGTGCCGCAGTGCGGCTACTGCCAAAGCGGCCAGCTGATGAGCGCGGCTGCTCTCCTCAAGACCAACAGCAACCCCACAGACGCTGACATCGATTCCGCCATGAGCGGCAACATCTGCCGCTGTGGCACCTACCCGCGCATACGCGCCGCGATCAAGACCGCGGCCGCTGAAATGCGCAAGGCTTGAGGAGACTGCCATGACCACCATCACCTCCTCCAAGCGCCGTGTCGGCGTCAGCCGCCGCGGCTTCCTGCAAACCTCGGCCGTCGCCAGTGGCGGCCTGATGCTCGGCGTGAGCCTCACCGGCGTGAGTGACGCGCTCGCCGCCGGCACGGTGTACACGCCCAACGCCTGGGTGCACATCGCCGACGACAACACCATCACGCTGCTGTCGGCCCGCTCCGAGATGGGCCAGGGCGTGTACACGTCCATGCCGATGCTGATTGCCGAAGAGCTCAACGTCGACATCAAGCAGATCAAGGTCGCCATCGCACCGCCCAATGGCAAGCTGTATGGCAACGCCTTGCTCGGCGGCCCGCAGCTCACCGGCGGCTCTACCTCGGTGCGCGATGGCTGGGACAAGCTGCGCGTGGCCGGCGCCCAGGTGCGCATGATGCTGGTGAGCGCTGCTGCGCTGAAATGGAACATCCCCGAAGACCAGCTGCGTGCTGAGAACGGCATGGTGTTCGGGCCCAAGGGCAAGAAGGCCACCTACGGCCAGCTCGCCGCCGAGGCCGCCCGCCTGCCGGTGCCGCAAACGCCGGTGATGAAAGACCCGAAAGACTTCCGCATCGTCGGCAAGGCGACCAAGCGGCTGGACACACCGGCCAAGGTGAATGGCACGGCCGAGTTCGGCATCGACGTGAAGCTGCCGGGCATGGTCTACGCTGCGCTTGAGCAGTGCCCCGTGATCGGCGGCACGGTGAAGAGCTTCGACGCCGCCAAGGCCAAGGCCATGCCTGGCGTGATCGACGTGGTGCAGATCCCCGATGGTGTGGCCGTGGTGGCCAACACCTGGTGGCGCGCCAACAAGGCGCGCCGCGAGCTCAGCATCCAGTGGGATGAAGGTGCCGGCGCTGCGCTGACCGAGAAGACCATGCTCGCCGCCATCAAGGCCGCATCGGTGTCAGAGGCTGCCAAGCCGCTGGCCCTGCCCAAGGCCGGCGACGCCGACGCTGTGATCAAGGCGTCGACCAACGTGGTCAGGGCCGAGTACACGATGCCGCTCTTGTCGCACTCGCCGCTGGAGCCCATGAACTTCACGGCGCACTATCACGACAACCGCGTCGACCTGATTGGCCCCACGCAGTGGCAAGACGCTGCGGCCGGCACTGTGGCCAAGGTGTGCGGCGTGCCACCTGAAAACGTGTCGCTCAAGACCACCTTCCTGGGCGGCGGCTTCGGTCGGCGCACCGACATCGACTACATCATCCAGGCCGCGCAAATCAGCAAGGCCGTGGGCAAGCCGGTGAAGCTGCTGTGGTCACGTGAAGACGACATGACGCACGACTTCTATCGCCCGCAGTCTGTGCACCAGCTCGCTGCCGCCATCGGGCCCGATGGCAAGCCTACCGCCATGACCTTCCGGCTCACCTCGCAGTCCGTGACCGGGCGCGTGTTCGGCCTGCCGGCACCGGTGCAAGACCCGCTGATGACCGAGGCAGCCATCGCGGCCTATGAGATCCCGGCCACGCGACACGACATCCTCAAGAATGATGCCGGCTTGCGTGTGGGCTACTGGCGCTCGGTCAGCCACGCGCTTAACGCGTTTGCCAACGAGACCTTCATCGACGAGCTGGCCGCCAACGCCAAGCAAGACCCTTACGCCTACCGCATGTCGCTGCTGGGCGGCAAGCCGCGCTTTGCGCACGTGCTCAAGCTGGCCGCAGAGAAAGCCGGCTGGGGTACGGCGGCGCCGGCCGGGCGCTCACGTGGCATTGCGCTGATGGAAGGCTATGACACCTACATGGCGATGGTGGCCGAGATCTCGGTGGGCAAAGACAACGAGATCAGCGTGCACAAGGTGACCACCGTGGCTGACCTGGGCCGCATGGTCAACCCCGACACGGTGGAAGCGCAGATCCAGTCGAGCATCGTCTTCGGTGGCACAGCAGCGCTGTGGGGCGAGGTCACGCTCGACAAGGGCCGCGTGCAGCAGACCAACTTCCACCAGTACCGGCTGATGCGCATGAGCGAGGCGCCCGAGATCGTGGTGGTGCTGGTGCCCAGCACTGAGAAACCTGGTGGCATCGGTGAGCCCGCCACGGCGCTCATCGGGCCGGCGATAGGCAATGCGCTGTTTGCGGCCACGGGCAAGCGGCTGCGCAAGATGCCGTTCACGGCGGAGAACATTGCGTCGGCTTGATTTGGGTTTGTAGTTGATGTGATGGGAGGGGCTGCCTGCGGGTGGCCTCTTTTTTTTGGCGCGCGAATCCCAATCCGCTCAGCCTGATCCTTCGATACCTCAGGACAGGGTCCGCTTCGCGGATCGAAGGCCCGCTCGGTTTTGCGCAGGCCTTGTTCACTGCGTGAGGCCGCGCCGGGATTTCGCCCCGGCAGGCGACCTGCTTTCTTGGATCGCCAAGAAAGAAGGCAAAGAAGCGACCCCTGCCGACTCGGCCCTCGCGGCGCGAGGGCTGCCTTGCGCTGCTCGGTCTTTGCGGGTCGGGCAGAACTCACTACGCGAGCTTCGCTCGCTGCGCTCAAACAGCCGCCCGAAGTCAGAGGTTGATGCGCGCCGCGCGCGCCCCGCAAAGCCCTGCGCTGCTTAGCTCGTCCGAAGGGGTAGATGAACACCAGCCCACACCAGACGCGCCTCGCTTCGCATCGGCTTCGAGTAACACCACCCGCTCAGCCTGAGGTATCGAAGGCCCACTCAGTTTGTGCCGTCGTCGCTTCCGAAAGCATCACGCCGGCTCAGGGCCGGCGTGATGGGTCAGGCGCGGGGCCGGTTTACTTCGGCCGAATGGCGTCCGGCACACCCTGAATGAACGCCTTCAGCTTCGCAATGTCCTCAGGCTTGATCTTGCCGGTGAAGTCGGGCATGCCGCGATCTTTTGCTGCGCCGCCCAACACATAGGCCTCAAGGTTGTTGATCACGTCGGGTTGCGAGTAGCCGAGGTTGGGGATGTTGCCGCCGCGGTCTACGCCGGGCACGCCGTGGCACAGCACGCAAGTCGCCACGTAGATCCCCTGGCCTTCGGGCACTTGCTTCGGGTCGTAGGCCACGCCCTTGAGCAGCGCATTCATGTGGTACTGCGCAAACTCCGGCAGGGGCTCTTTGCCGCCCACGGCAAAGGTGTAGACCGTGCCGGGGCCGACCTTTTCGTTGGCGCGCTGGGCCAGGCCGTACGAGCCGCCCCAGCCCACCGCGATCGACACGTACTGCTTGCCGTCGACCATGTAGGTGGAGGGCGCGGCAATCACGCCGGTGCCGGTGGGCGTCTCCCACAGCTTCTCGCCGGTCTTGGCGTTGAAGGCGAAGAAGCGGCCGTCAGCGGTGCCCTGGAACACCAGGTTGCCGGCGGTAGCGAGCGTGCCGCCATTCCACGGCGACACATGCTCCACTCGCCAGACTTCCTTTTGCGCCACCGGGTCCCAGGCCAGCAGGCGGCCGAAGGGCTTGCTGGTGGCGGGCGTGGCATTGATGAACATGGCCGTGTTCCAGCCCTGGTTGGAGCCCGGCACGCCGAGCGTCATCTCGTTCATCTTCCAGACCTTGTTGTCCATCAGCGTGAGCGGAAGGTTCTGCGCCGGCAGGTACACCAGGCCCGTCTTGGGGCTGAACGACATCGGGTGCCAGTTGTGCGCGCCCAGCGGGCCCGGGATGCTGTCGTATGACTTGCCTTCAGGCCGCGCCATGTTGGTCTCGATGGGGTAGCCCTTGGCGTCGTAGCCCGAGGCCCAATTCACGTCGACGAAGTTCTTGGCCGAGATGAACTTGCCGTTGGTGCGGTCGACCACGAAGAAGAAGCCGTTCTTCGGTGCGTGCAGGATCACCTTGCGCGCCTTGCCGGCGATTTTGATGTCGGCCAGGATCATTGGCTGGGTAGAGGTGTAGTCCCAGTTGTCGCCCGGGGTTTCCTGGTAGTGCCACACGTACTTGCCGGTGTCGGGGTTGATGGCCACCAGCGAGGCCAGGAAGAGGTTGTCGCCGCCGCCCGGGCTGCGACCACGGCGCGACCACGGCGAGCCGTTGCCGGTGCCGATGTAGATCAGGTTCAGGTCGGGGTCGAAGGTGATGGTGTCCCACACCGTGCCGCCGCCGCCGGCTTCCCAGTATTTGGCGCTCGGGTCCCAAGTCTTGGCGGCACGCGCCAGGGCTTCGCTTTCATACGGCTTGGCAGGGTCGCCCGGCACGGTGAAGAAGCGCCACTGCTGGTTGCCGGTTTCGGCGTCGTAGGCGGTGATGTAGCCGCGCACGCCGTACTCGGCGCCGCCGTTGCCGATGATTACCTTGCCTTTGAACACACGCGGCGCGCCGGTGATGGTGTAGGGCAGTTTGCGGTCGATGGAAGTGTCTTTCTCCCACACCACCTTGCCGGTGGCGGCATCGAGCGCGATCAGGCGCGCATCGAACGAGCCCACGTAGACCTTGCCGCGGTAGATCGCCACACCGCGGTTGACCACGTCGCAGCAGGCGTTGACGCCGGCTGATTTGGGCACTTGGGGGTCATATGTCCACAGGCGCTTGCCGGTGCGCACGTCGACCGCATGCACCACGCTCCACGAGGCGGTGACGTACATGATGCCGTCCACCACCAGCGGGGTCGACTCCACACCGCGGGTGGATTCGAGGTTGTAGCTCCAGACCAGGCCCAGCCCCTTCACGTTTTTGTCGCTGATCTGGTCGAGCTTGCTGAAGCGCGTTTCGGCGTAATCGAGCCCGTACGAGGGCCAGTCTTTCGACGACACGCCGTTGGTGCGCATGCTGGTGCCGTCGATGCGTGCGGTGGCCGCACGGATGTGCTCTTGCGAGCCCTTGGGCGAGGCTTTGGTCTGAGCGCTTGCGAGGCCGCTGGCGGCCAGTGCCAGGGCCAGCATGGCGATCCATGGTGTCTTCATCGGGGGTCTCCTGTGTTGGTTGATGAGCGGTAGGCACCGTCACCCCAGCGCCTGCGTCAGGGCAGGCGCGCCGAAGAATCATCAGCAGATCGCGGCAGTGCCACAACAGGGTGTTTTCCCGCAAGCTAGCCGACCGGCAGGTGCGGTTTGTGCCAGGCTGCCACAGCGTGTGCGCACTGCGCGCCGGTATGCTTGCCACCCCATGAACCTGTCTTTGTCTCAACTCCCCGACACCTGCGACGTGCTGGTGGTCGGCGCTGGCCCTGCCGGCAGCGCGGCCGCTCAGGTGCTGGCCCTGGCCGGCCTTGATGTGGTGCTGATCGACCAGCGCAGCTTCCCGCGCGAAAAGGTGTGCGGCGACGGCCTCATTCCCGACGCCCACGCCGCCCTCGCCAAGCTCGGCGTGCTCGACGAGGTGATGGCCCGCGCCCAGGCCGCCGGCCACGTGGCCTGCATCGGCCCGCGCGGCGGGCGCATTGACGTGCCTGGCACGCTGGCCGTGTTGCCGCGCCGCGAGCTCGACGACATCGTCTGCCGTGCCGCGGTGCGGGCCGGTGCACGCATGCATGCGCCGGTGCAGTTCGAGCAGCCGCTGCTCGACGCGGCCGGGCGCGTTTGCGGCGCCCAGGTGTCGCATGCCAAAGTGCAGCGCGAGATACGCGCGGGCTGGGTGGTGCTGGCCAGCGGCGCCGTGCCGCAGGCGCTGATGGCCGCGGGCCTGTGCGAGCGCCAGACACCCACCGGCGTGGCCCTGCGCGCCTACGTAAAAAACGACGCCATGGTCGGCCGCATCACCGAGCTTGAAGTGGTCTGGCACCGCAAGCTGCGCCCAGGCTACGGCTGGATCTTCCCGTGTGGTGATGGCGTGTTCAACATCGGTGCTGGCGTGGTCGACAGCCATGGCCAAGACGGCGAAGGCCGCCACGTCATGCACGACGTCAACCTCAAGCGCGTGTTCGACAGCTTCTGCGAGTTTTATGCGCCGGCGCGCGAGCTGATGGCAGGCGGCGTGATGCAGGGCGGCCTGAAGGGCGCGCCGCTGCGCTGCACGCTGGCCGGTGCCAAGTACACCCGCCCCGGCCTGCTGGTGACGGGCGAGGCCGCGGGCAGCACCTACTCGTTCACTGGCGAAGGCATAGGCAAGGCGCTGGAGACCGGCATGCTCGCCGCCCACGCCATCTTGCGTGGGCACCAGCAGTCGCAAGTCGACGCGGCCGTGCGGCAGCACTACGAGGCCGGCCTGCTGGCACTCAAGCCGCGCTTTGATCTGTACGAGCGCGCCAACCGCGTCAACGCCCACCCGTGGCTGATCGACCTGCTGATCTGGCGTGCGCGCAAGAGCCCGCGCCTGGTCAAACGCATGAGCGGCGTGTTGAATGAAACCAGCAACCCGGGGCACCTGATCAGCGTCAAGGGCATCACGCGGCTGTTCACGGAGTAAGAACGATGTGCCAGTTGCTCGGGATGAATGCCAACACACCCACCGACCTGGTGTTCAGCTTCACCGGCTTCTCCAAGCGCGCCGAAGAGCACAAAGACGGCTTCGGCATCGCCTTCTTCGAAGACGCCGGCGTGCGCCTGTTCGTCGATGCGCAAAGCGCGGCGCTCTCGCCGGTGGCGCAGATGTTGCGCAACTTCCCCATCCGCAGCCCCAACGTCATCGCCCACATCCGCAAGGCCACGCAGGGCCGGGTGGCGCTTGAGAATACGCACCCGTTTCAGCGCGAGCTGTGGGGCCGCTACTGGGTGTTTGCCCACAACGGTGACCTGAAGAATTACACCCCCGGCCTGCACGGCGCCTTCCACCCCGTGGGCAACACCGACAGCGAGCTCGCCTTCTGCTGGCTTATGCAAGAGCTGGCCAAGGCGCATGCGGGCGTGCCGTCGATCGCCGAGCTCACGGCCACCCTGGGCGAGCTGGTGCCGCGCGTGGCCGCACACGGCACCTTCAACTTCATGCTGAGCAACGGCCAGGCGCTGTGGGCGCATTGCTCTTCCCATCTGCACTACCTGCTGCGCCAGCACCCCTTCCAGGCCGCGCGTTTGCAAGACGAAGACATGAGCGTCGACTTCGCCCGTGTCACCACGCCGGCTGACCGTGTGGCGGTGGTGGTGACAGAACCCCTCACCGCCGATGAAGCCTGGGTAGCCTTTGCGCCGGGCGAGCTCAAGGTGTTCGTCGACGGGCAGCCGGTCGGGGCTTGATCCTGGGTTTCAACGGCGTCTTCAAGGGCGTATTCAGTCGCGCGGCCGGCTCGGTCTTCGGCCGATGGCCGCTTGCCAGCCATTCGCCGTAGAAGTCGAGCTTGCCGTCGAGCAGCGTGAGCGCCTCACCCCATTCCTCGATGGTGGCGAGCACGCGAGCGCGGTGTGCGGCCAGCATGTCGCGCCGCTCGCCCAGCGTGCCCTTGCCCTGCTTCACGAGCGCGGTGTAGCGGCGCATCTCGGCGACCGACATGCCGGTGCGACGCAGGCGCTCCATCAGCAGCAGCCAGTCGACATGCTGCTCGTTGTAGACCCGCCGACCGCCGCTATTTCGCAGAACACCCGGCATCAGCCCTTGCGTCTCGTACCAGCGGATCGCATGCACGCTGCGCGCAGTGCGGCTGGCCAGCTCGCCGATCATGAAAGCCTCTGCCACGGGGTGCTCCTGTCAGCGCCGGTACCAGGTGTCCCACACATGCAAGGAGTCGTAGTACTCCTTCACGGCCGCGATCTTGTCGCCACGCAGGCGCATGAGCAGGTGGTACTCGTTGTTGTAGGCGCGGCCGTTCTTCAGTGTGCCGTGCGACTCCACTTCGAGTGCCACCTGGTCGCCCTCGGTCACGGTGCCCGTCACCGTCATGCGCAGCCCGTCGGTGAGCTGCTCGCCCATGCGGCGAAACACCTCGGTGATCTGCGCCTTGCTGAGCAGGCCGGTGCCGGGCAGTTGGTGGGGCTTGCCGGCAAGCCAATAGGTGGCGTCGTCGTGCATCAGGGCCAGCGCGCCGTCGATGTCGTTGGCGTTGAAGCGCTCGAAGAAGCTGCGTGCGACGCGGGTGTTGATTTGGGTGTTGTCTTGCAATGTGCTCATGGCCAATCTCCAGTGAAAACAGATGAAGTGTTGGCTTGGGCGAGCTAGAGCGCACTCTATGTCAAGCGCCTTTTGAAGGCGCATTGGCCTCTTTGCGGCAAGATGCGCGCACTGCCACTGTGCACCCGACACCCCATCGACCATGACCCTGCCCAAGCCGCCCATTCCCCGTTTCGACACCTTCTACAAATACGACGCACTCACCAAGCTGCTGTTCGACTACGCCGACGCCTACCCTGCGCTGCTGCAGGTGGCGCCTCTCGGCAAGAGCCACGAAGGCCGCGACATCTGGGTGGCCACGGTCACCAACACAATGACCGGCGCGGCCGAAGACAAGCCTGCCTTCTGGGCTGACGGCAACATCCACGCGGCCGAGCTCACGGCCAGCACGGCTTGCCTGTACTACCTGCACCAGCTGCTGAGCGGCTACGGCCACGACCGCGAGATCACCCAGCTGCTCGACACACGCACGGTCTACATCTGCCCGCGCTTGAACCCCGACGGCGCCGAGCTCGCGCTGGCCGAGCGGCCGCGCCACATTCGCTCTTCGGTGCGCCGCTACCCCTTCGACGAAGAGCCTGTCGAAGGCCTCACGGTGGAAGACGTAGACGGCGACGGCCGCATTCTTTTCATGCGCATGGCCGACCCCATGGGCGGCTACAAGAAGTGCGCACTGGACCCGCGGCTGATGGTGGCGCGCGAGCCCGGCGAGTTCGGCGGCGAGTATTACCGTGTGATGCCCGAAGGCACGCTCAAGAACTTTGATGGCCTCACCGTCAAGGTCAACAAAGACGCGGAGGGCCTGGACCTCAACCGCAACTTTCCGTCGGCGTGGCGGCAAGAGCACGAGCAGGTCGGCGCCGGCCCCTACCCGACCAGCGAGCCCGAGGTGCGCGCCATGGTCGACTTCATCTTGAAGCACCCCAACATCGGCGCGGCCATCAGCTACCACACGCACAGCGGCGTGATCCTGCGGCCCATGGGCACACAGAGCGACGACGACATGACGCCTGAAGACCTGTGGGCCTACAAGCGCTTCAGTGCGTTGGGGGCGCAGCTCACCGGCTACCCGGCCATCAGCATCTGGCACGACTTCAAGTACCACCCCAAGGAAACCATCACCGGCACGCAAGACTGGGTCTACGAGCACCTGGGTGCGCTGTTCTGGGTGGTCGAGATCTGGTCGCCCAACAAAGAGGCTGGCATCACCGATTACAAGTGGATCGACTGGTACCGCGAGCACCCGGTGGAAGACGACCTCAAGCTGCTGAAGTGGAGCGACGAGCAGTGCGGGGGCCAGGCGCATGTGGACTGGAAGGCGTTTCACCACCCGCAGCTGGGCGCGGTTGAGATAGGCGGCTGGGACAAGATGAACTTCTGGCGCAACCCGCCGCCGCATTTGCGTGAGCGTGAAGCTGCGCGCTTTCCCAAGTGGATGACGCAGGTGGCGCTCAGCCTGCCCCGGCTCGAAGTGCTGCGCACCGAAGTGCGTGCGCTCGGGCCCGACACCTGGCGCGTGCGCTTTGCGGTGTGCAACAGCGGCTGGCTGCCGGCCTACGTGAGCAAGCGGGCGCTGGAGCGCAAGGTGGTGCGCGGCGTGATGTTCGAGATCCACCTGCCCTCGGGCGACCCCACCATCTCGCTGGTCAGCGGCAAAGAGCGCATCGAAGGCCCGCAGCTCGAAGGCCATGCGCCCAAGAATTCGCTGCAGGCGTTTCTGCCCGCCACCGACGTCACCGCCGACCGCGCCGTGGCCGAGTGGGTGGTGCGCGCGCCCAAAGGCACCAAGCTCGCCCTGAGCGCCCGCGCCGACCGTGCCGGTGCGGTGAAGGCCGAGGTGTCGCTGGACTGAGGGCGGCCTCAGCCCTCGCCCAGCTCGTCGCTGGAGGCGATGCGCGGGATCAGCGGCGCCTCGCTCATCACGTCGCGCCACACCTTCTTGGGCAGAAAGGTGCGCAGCTGCTCGATGGCTTTGTCCATCATCAATGGGTGCAGCTCGTGGGCGATGCCGGGCAGCACGTCGGCCGTCACGTCGGCGCCGAGTGCGATGAAGCGCTCGGCTGAATCGACGACCGGGCCGGGGGGAATCACCGTGTCTTTCATGCCGTGGAAAAAATGAACCGTGGTGTCGTGCGGTGCGTGCACAGGCGGCGTGGCATGGCGGCCCGAGAACGCGAGTACGCGGCCGGCAAGCTCAGGTTCGGCTTGCACCGCTTCCAAAGACATCACCGCGCCTTGCGAGAAGCCGGCCAGTGCGGTGCGCTCCCAGCTCATGCTGAACTGCTGCTGCAGGGCACGCACCGTGGCGATGAAGCGCGGCAGGGCAGCAGCCACGCGCTCGGCGCGGTTGGCATCGTTGATGCCGCGAGCGCTCAGCCACTGCCAGCGCCCGCTGCCTGCGGCCACGCCGTCGTAAGGCTCTGGTGCATCGAGGCAGATCACCGCGGCCTGTGGGTACTCGGCCACCAGGCGCTGCGCCAGTGGCGCCATGCCCGCGGCGCTCTCACCCACGCCATGGAAGAGCAAGAACAGCAGCTCTGTGGGGCCGCTGGGTGGCAGGTGGGCGAGGGCGGTGGCAGGCATGCGGGGATCGACCAAATCGGGGAGTGAGCGGGTCTGCGAAGGGTAGCGCCAGAAGGCTAGCGATAAAAGAGCAGGTCGGTGTTGCCCCGCTTGTTGCCCGCGGGGTCTCGCGTGAGCTTCATCGGCACGATCGACGTCCACCACGCTGCCCCTTGCACCGCTGTCCCCACCACCTGCTGCTCGCCGCTGCCCGTGGCGATGGAATAGAAGGCCAGGCCGGTGGCTGCGTTGTACGAGAGCAGGTCGGTCAGGCCATCGCCGTTCAGGTCGAAGGGCACGATCGAGGTCCACCCCGGCGCGGCCTGCACCGTACGCACAACGGTCTGGCTCGTGCCGTCGCCAACCGAGTAGATGGCCAGGCCCGTGGCCGCGTTGTACGAAAGCAGGTCGGTGAGAGCATCGCCGTTCAGGCGCATAGGCACGATGGCGGTCCAGCCGGGTGCGGCGTCTCGCACCGCAATCACGTGCTGGCCGTAGACCTTGCCGTCGTAGCGGCCAACCGTGTACACAGCGAGGCCCGTCGCTGCGTTGTACCAAAGCAAGTCGGTGAGGGCGTCGCCGTTGATGTTCATCGGGATGATCGCGGTGAAGCCCGGCGCCGCGAAAGCGGCATCGCCGATGCCGTTCAGCACGCCGGGAGAGGCGCCGATCTCATACGCGGTCTGCCCGGTCGCTGCGTTGTAGAGCAGCAGGTCGGCGATGTCGGGCCGGCCTTCGCCGTGAATGTTCATCGGTACGATAGACGTCCACCCCTTGCCGAGGTTCACGCCGCTCACGAGGGCGCGCATGCCCGGCGGGTCGGGCTCCGCCAGTTCGTGGATCGCTTGGCCGGTGAGTACGTTGTACGACAGCAGATCGCTCAGGCCGTCGTCATTCATGTCCATCGCGACGAGCGAGGTCCACCCCGTCGCCAGAGTCCGCACACCCCCCGGTGCGGGGGCGATGACCTGCGCCAGTACGCCGTTGACACTCGGTATTCCGGCCACGCCTATGGTGGTGACGGCCAGGCCGTCGCTTGCCGGGATGGTGAGGCCCGGGCCGTGCGCAGCTTCGAGGTTGCCGCTGTCGTCGACCGCCCGCACCAGCGGCGTGGTGTTGGCCGGCACCACGCTGGTGTGTGACCAGGTGCTGGTCGTGTCGGCTTGCGTCAGCACGGTGCCGTGCCATCGCGTGCCGCCGTCGAACGAAATCTCGACGCCGGCGACCACACCGCCGCCGCTGTCGGTTGCTAGCCCGGTCACCAGCCCCGAGGCGTGGTTGAGCTGGGTGATCTGGCTGACCGGTGCGCTGTGGTCGGTCGACGCTGCTGCTGGCACGAGGCCGGGCATCGGCGAGCCGGGCTGCACGCCCATATCGGCCAGCAGGTTGAGCGTGGCCTGCTGCATGTCCAGGCTCACGCCGGCGGGATCTTCACCGGTGCTGCGTGCCGCGTCGAGCCCGTGCGACCAGCGGAACGACGACGACGCGAACACCAGCGCGCCAACGGTGTTGCGGTATTGCGTGGCCTCGATGGTCATGTGCGGCCAGCGGAAGTCGACCACGTCGCTGAAAGGCCGCACGCCGTAGCCATGGCCGCTGTCGGCGTGCAGGCCATCGCCTGTCAGGTTGGCCACCGTGGCCGCCACGCTGAACACGCCCGGCGGCTGCGTGGCCACAAAGGCGTCCATGTAGCGGTCGGCGCGCAAGTCCATCTCGAAGCCGACGTTGGCCTTGCCGAGCGTGCAGCCATTGGCCGCGCCTGCGCACGCCGTGTTGCGCCAGATGCGCAAAGCCTGCATAGCGCGTGGCACGGTCAGCGCCGGCACGTTGCCCAGCTGCGTGCCTTCGGCCACCAGGTTGACGGCGGCCGGCGTCACGCCGGTCAGCGCATTGCTCGAGCCCGCCGGTGCGCCGGCAGGCCGCGTCCACGGTGGCATGGTGGCATCCCATGCGTTGGGCCGTGTGTCACGGTAGACGCCGGTCCATTCGATCTCGCTGCGCAGCGGGTCGTCTTGTGCGTGGCCTTCCTTGTAAGCGATCTGTACGCGCCCTGCGACACCCGCGCTGTCGGCCACAAAACGCGTCTTGTAGTAGGCCGCGTTGGCACAGAGGAAGAGCATGTGCACGCCCGACTGCGCAGCAGCCTGCAGGTTTTGCAGGCGCTTGCGTGGCCAGTACTCTTCGTGGCCATTGGCGAGGTAGGCCTTGCGCCCCGTCAGTGGGTTGGTGGCCGCCAGTGGGGTCTGTGGCTCCCAGCCTTCGAGGTCGGCCGAACCGAGGTAGCCGACCGAGATGCCGTTGCGCTCAATGAAGCGCAGCATCGGCAGGTCGAGGTCGAACAAGAAGTGCTTGGGCCCGTGGATCACGTTTCCTGCACGGTTGCGCCAGGGCCGGTTGTACGACACGGCCTGCTTGCCGTCGTTGTAGAAGCCTTGCGACTGCGGTGGCACGGTGTCGTTGTAGCTGTTGTAGGCCTGCCAGGTGCTGTCCCCCAATTGGTAGAGCACCTCGGCGCGCGGGGCGGTGGCGGCTTCGCGCACCACGAAGGGCACGTGGCTCACGTCGTCGGGGTTGTTCACGTTGGACAGCCGCGCGATGTAGAGGCCCGACACCGCAGCTGCGTCGACTGGCCATGAGGCATTGGCCGCGCGCGCGGCTCGCCAGTTGGTGCAGTCGGGCACGTTGAGCCCGACCGTGGTGGTGTTGAAGCGCTGGCACAAGGGCTGGGTTGGGTTGGCGTTGACGGTGATGCGTGGGCATGGCGCGGGCCCTGCCCCATTGCACGCCGGCCACACCTGCCGCGCGCCTTTCCCCCCATACCAGCCGAGGCGGTAGATTTCGTAGCGGTAGCTCGAGCTGCCCGCAGGCGTCTTGACCTTGAACCGCACCGTGTCGCCCGGCGCCACGCTGAACTGCGTGGAGAAGCCTTCCACCGAGCCCACGCCCGGGTCGCTGGCAAACGCGGTGCGGTCCCAGCGCGTGCGCGGTACCACGCCGTCGGTGCGCGCGTTTTCGTCGGTGATCGGGTTCGCGCCGGCGTGGGGCGCGGCGCTCAGCAAGAGCAGGGCCAGCAGCGCGCAGGCGCTGGCTCGGTCTAAGAAAGAATCTCTCATGCACGGGGCTCCGGTGGGCGCACCTTGAGGTGCCATCAACCGATATACGCCGCCGCTCTTGCAGCAGCAATCCCGCGGAGAGTTTCTAGGGGGTCGGCCTGCCTGTCAGCGCTTCAGCTGTAACTCAGCTTCAAGGCACTGAACTGGTTTGTGTCACGCCATGTGGCGATCAGCTTGAAGAAGGCCTGGTTGCGGCGCGTCGACTCGATGATGGTCTTGACCCGGGCGTCTTCTTCTTCCACCGTGGGCTCCATGGTGCGCGCGCTCAAGTGGTATAGCTGAGGCTCGGGTACCAACCGGTGCCGCGGCCTTGCGGTGTGAGGTCGAGGATGCTCCACAGCGGCATCGCGTTGGCTGCGCCGCGCGCGTCTTGCCCAGGGTCGGCCGACCCCGGCCCCATCTCGTCGCCCCAGAAGTGGCGTACGGTGCTGCCCTCGCGCACGAAGACGTTAAGGGCCGCGTTGTCGCCACTGCCTGGCTGCTCGCCGGCGTAGGCCAGGTTGAAGCCGTTGCCAGCCGAGCAGTACAGCTTCAGGTGGCGCCAGCCGCGCTTGCGCTTGAACGCCACCAGGCGCTCGATAGGCGATGTGGCGATCACGGCAAAGGCCGTGCGCTGCAGGATGTCGGCCATCTCGCCGTCGAGCGCACCCAGCAGCGAAGTGCACATGGGGCAGGGCCGTTCGCGCTGTGGGCCGTACATGAAGTTGTAGGTGACCAGCGTGTCTTTGCCATTGAACATGTCCGACAGCCGCGTGGGCCCGCTCTCGCTTTCGAATGAATAGTCTTGCGGCACCCGCCCGCCGGGCGGCAAGGCGCGCCGCAAGGCGGCCACACGCTCGATCTGCCGGCGCATCTCGATCTCTTCGGCCAACAAGGCGGTGCGCGCGCGCCGGTATTCGGCGCTTTCGCCGGGGTAGTCGATCACGCTGCTCTGCGCCAGCTCCAGCGCGGGCTTGAGCGCGAGGTTTTGGGCGAGGGTCTGTGCGGGGGTCTGGCTCATGTGGGGGCTCCTGTAGAGGGATGACGGCAGGGCACATGTGCGCCTTGCAACGGCCGTTCCTGTACGACGAATGGTGTTGCCGTCTTTCGACAAACCAGGTGCCCGTGAAAACCCTGAGTTCTCAGTGCAGCGGGGCTGCCGGTTGTGGTGCCCGGGGCGCCACCCCAATCAGGTGCCGCACCACCATAACGTGCCGGCAAAGCAAAATGCGGCAAGGATCGCGATCCCTGGCGTGGCTTGCCTTGGCATGCGGTTTGCGTTCTGCAGGTTCCATCCTCCAACCTGCATGTGTTCATGTGAGCACCACCCTGATCCGCAACGGCCGCGTCATCACCGCAACCGACGACTATGTGGCCGACGTGCTGTTGCAAGACGGCATCGTGCACGCCATCGGCCGCGATCTCGCGGTGGGCGCCGACGTGAAGGTCGTCGACGCCACTGGGTTTTACGTGCTGCCCGGGGGCGTCGACACCCACGTGCATCTGGAAAACGTGATCGGCCCCACCATCACCTGCGACACCTTCGCCAGTGGCACCAAAGCCGCGGCCTTCGGTGGCACCACCACGGTGGTCGACTTCGCACTGCAGACCGCCGCCGACTCACCGCTCGAAGCCATCGCCCGTGCGCAGCGCAGAGCCGAGCCGCAGGTCAACATCGACTACAGCCTGCACTGCATCGTGACCCGCGTCGACGCGCAGGTGCTGGCCGACGTGAAGCACGCCATGCGCCACGAGGGCGTCACCAGCTTCAAGATGTTCATGGCCTACCCCGGCGTGATGATGGCCGACGACGCTGCCATCTTCCAGATGCTGCGCCAGGTGGGCGCCGATGGCGGCATGGTGGCGCTGCACGCCGAAAACGGCACCGTGATCGACCTGCTGATCAAGGAGGCGCTGGCGGCCGGCCATACCGCGCCGCGCTACCACGCCATGACGCGCCCGGCCCTCATGGAAGGCGAGGCCACGCACCGCGGCATCCGCCTGGCCGAGCTGGCCGAAGCACCCATCTACTTCGTGCACGTGTCGTCGAACCAGGCGCTCAAGCACATCGTGGCTGCGCGCGACGAAGGCATTCCGGTGTTTGCTGAAACCTGCCCGCACTACCTGCTGTTCGACGACTCGGTCTACGCGAGCGACGACTTCGAGATTGCCAAGTACGTGATGACGCCACCGCTGCGCACCGGAGATGATCAGAAGCACCTGTGGCGCGCGCTGCGCTACGACGACCTGCAGGTGATCGCCACCGACCACTGCCCCTTCTGCATGAAGGAAGGCCACCTCGGCTACCAGCTGCAGAAGATGCGCGGCAAAGACGATTTCTCGCTCATCCCCAACGGGGCGCCCGGCATCGAGACGCGTCTGGTGAGCCTGTTCGACATCGGCGTGATGCAGGGCAGGCTTTCGCTCAACCGCTTCGTGCAACTCACGTCGACAACGCCAGCCAAGCTCTTCGGCCTGTTTCCCAAGAAGGGCACCATCGCCGTGGGCAGCGATGCCGACATCGTGCTCTTCGACCCTGCCGCCACGCAGACCATCCATGCCAAGCACCTGCACAGCAACTGCGACTACACGCTGCTGGAAGGCCGCACGTTGCAAGGGCGGGTGGAGAAAGTGTTTCTGCGCGGCGAGTTGATCGTCGACGGTGCAACCTGGCTGGGCCGCGAAGGCATGGGCCGCTTCGTGCCGCGCGGCGAGGTGAGGGCCTTCTGATCTGCCATGAGCCCAACCCGCCGCACGCGCCCCACCCGCTGCTGGCCCTGCGCGCCACCTACGGCGACGAGCTCGCATTGCCTGTCGGTGCGTTCTGGATCGAGGGCGGAAGGCGTCTCAGCGCCAGGCGCCGATCAAGCCGCCCATCACGGTGTACGACACCACCTGGTAGCCACTGTTGATCAGCCACAGCTTGAGCGAGCGCTGCTCGAAGAGGTAGATCACGCCCAGCGACATCGCCACCCAGCCGATGCCGGTGGCCGCGCCGGCAAAGAGCCCGAAGCTCAATGACGCCTTGGCGCCGATGAAGGCGGCAAGGTTGAAGGCCATCACCAGAGCAGCCAGGGCTGACAAGGCGAACACGCGGCCCATGGGCGCCGACTTCGTCTGTGCTTCGGTCAGCCCGCACTCACGCATCCACGGTTTGGCGAACAGGATGGGCGAATACCACAGCCCGCCGATCGCGAAGCTGAGCGCCGCCGCGACGATCACGGCCAGGTAGTTGAAATGCAGGTTCTCCATTGCGAAACCTCCTCGTTAGTGGCAATGCGGCGATGCTGCAACGGGCGATAAGCTCACGCCAGCGCAATCTGCGTGAACCAGGAAACTTGCGTGCCGAACGCCGACATTCCGCTGCCGAGCCCTCTCGGCCCGATCCGCTTCGACGACAGGCCGCTGATGGCTGTGGGCGTGCTGGGCTTCGGTTTGTGCATCCCCTGGCTCGGCAACCTCTATGGCCCGCTCACGCCGCGCGAGGCGCTGTTCTGGGCCGGGCAGGCGGGCTTTATCGGCCTGTCTGCGGCCATCTGGGGCGGCAACCGCTGGCTGCTCTTCAAGCAGCGCGAGCACTACGACTGGTTCAGCCAGCCGGTTCGCAAACTGATGATGATGGTGACGGCCAATGTGCTCTACACCGCACCGCTCACGGCCGGCTGGCTGCTTGCGTGGTTCGTGCTCGCCGGGCTGCCGGTGGACCGCAATGCACTGCACCTGGTGGTGTTGATCAATGTGATCTGCACGGTGTTCGTGACGCATGCCTACGAGACCGTGTTCCTGATCCGCGAGCGTGAGTCTGACCTGATGCGCGTGGAGCGGCTGGAGCGCATGCGCACGCAGGCCGAGCTGGCGGCGCTCAAGGCGCAAATCGACCCGCACTTTCTCTTCAACAGCCTCAACACGCTGGGCCACCTGGTCACGCACGACGCGGTGCGCGGCCGCGAGTTTTGCGACACGCTGGCCGACGTGTACCGCTACGTGCTCGACAGCCGCCAGCACGACCTGGTGCCGCTGGCCGATGAAATGGGGTTCTTGCGCCGCTACCACCGCTTGCTGGAGCTGCGCTTCGGTGCGGCCATGCCGCTGCAGTGGCACACCGCGGGCGATGAGGCCGCTGCGCGCTGGCTGATCGCGCCGCTGGCGCTGCAGGGCCTGCTGGAAAACGCTGTCAAGCACAACCAGGCGAGCGTCGACGAGCCGCTGGTGGTGAGCGTTGCGCTGGGCGAGGGCTGGGTGACGGTGGCCAACGCCGTGCGGCCGCGGCGCAGTGCCATGCCCTCGGCCGGCGCCGGCCTGGCCAACCTGGACGAGCGCTGCCGCCTGCTCAGCGGCCAGGCCTTGGCTGTGCACACGCATGAAGGCCGCTTCGAAGTGCAGGTGCCGCTGGTGGCTGCGCCATGAACGTCTTCATCGCCGAAGACGAGCCGCCGGCCCGCGCCCGCCTCATCGAGGCGCTCAGCCGCGTGGCACCGCAGGCCGTGGTGGTGGGCCAAGCCGACAGCGTGCGCGCCACCGCGCAGTGGCTGGCCGCGCATGCGGCGCCCGACCTGATGCTGCTCGACATCCAGTTGAGCGACGGCTTGTCGCTGGAGCTGTTCAAGGACGGCACGCTCAGCATCCCGACCATCTTCACGACCGCCTACGACCGTTTTGCCATTGACGCGTTCAGTGCGCTGGCGGTCGGCTACCTGCTCAAGCCGGTGAGCGAGCCCGCGCTGGCTCAGGCACTGGTCAAGGCCGAGCGCTTGCGTCGTCAGTTTGGTGCCGATGTGGGTGAACTGTTGTCGCGCCTGGGTACGCCGGCCACGCGCTGGCGCCAGCGCGTGGTGGGGCGCAAGGGCAGCCAGTTCCATGCGCTGGCGGTCGATCAGCTGGCCTATGTGGTGTCGGTCGACAAGGTCAGCATTGCCGTCGCGAAAGACGGCGGGCGCTACCTGCTGGAAACGCCGCTCGCCGAGCTGGAGGCCGAACTCGATCCTGCTCAGTTCTTTCGCGCCAATCGCCAGACGCTGATTGCCGCGCACGCGATCGCGAGCTTCGCCGCGGCGGGCAAGGGCCGGCTGAAGCTGGTGTTGCAGCCGGCCTCGGAAGGCGAGGTGTTCGTGAGCCAGGAACGCGGCGGTGCGTTCAGGGCCTGGCTGGGTGGGTAGCCCGCTGTCAGTTCACCGCAAAGCAATACAGCAACCCGGCCCCGCCGGTCTTGACCAGCGCCTCTTGCCCGCAGCCGCGCGTGGCGTGTGATGCGTTCCACGACTTCGCTGGCGCCGACTCGTCGAGCCCCGTGCGGTCGTGGTGGCCGACGATGGCGGTGCCATCACCGCTGGTCGTCCAGTTGTTGCAGGTCGACGGAGTCGGCAGGCCTTCGGTGGTGGAGCCGGTGAGCACGTCATGCTGATTCGGTGTGTCACCGCGGCCCTTGATGAGCGCACCGGTTTCGGTGATTGCGGTCTGCTTGCCGAGCTTGTTGTTGCCACTGTGCAGATCGGCCACGCTGGTGGCGATGACCTCGCCCTTGGCGTTTTGCCACGGGCCGCTGCCGATGCGGTCGCGCGCGTTGACTGCCGTGCTGCCACCAGCATCGTTGGTGCTGAGGTAGGCGTGCCAGGTGCGCCGCCCCGCGTCGGCAGCTTGGGCCAGGGTCTGGCAGTGCTTGTCGGCGCCGGCCAGCCCGCCGAAGTTGGCACCCTGGCCGTTGCCGGTGCTGGTGACGAAGAAGGTCATCGGGTTCTTCGGCGCGAACAGGCTGCAGGCGGTGCCGGTCAGCAGAACCAGCGGCAGTGCGAGGGACAGGCAAATTCTTGTGCGCATGGGGTCTCCGTTGAGGTGGTTGGCCGCACGTATACGCACGACACCCCATTTTGTTCCGCATGGCTGGGCGCGGCTGGCTGTTAGCCTTGCTGACATGAGCCCCATCCCCTTCTCGGCGATGCCACTGGTGGCCCGGCGGCTGCGCGCGCTGACGGTCGATGCGGCCCAGCACCCGCGCGGGCAGCCGCACTTCAGCGCGGCGAGCGGCTTGGTGTGCGCGCATGGCCGCGCCTACGTGGTGTCAGACGACGAGCACCACCTGGCGGTGTTTCGTGATGCACACAGCCCGGGCACGCTGCACCGCATTCTCCCCGGCGACCTGCCGCACTCGAAGAAGGTGCGCAAGCAACTCAAGCCCGACCTGGAAGCCTTGCTGCTGTGGCAAGGCGCACTCGTGGCCTTCGGCTCGGGCTCGAGGCTCAACCGCGACACTGGCGTCGTGGTCTCGCTGAGCGCACGCGGCCAGCCTCTTGCGCAAAGCCGGCAGGCCCAGCGCTTCGACCTCAAGCCGCTGTACGAGCCGCTGCGTGCGGCGCTCGGCGAGATCAACATCGAAGGCGCAATGCTGCTCGGCGATGAGCTGGTGCTGCTGAACCGCGGGGTCTCTGGGCAGTCGGGTAACGCGGTGGTGCGCTATCGGGGCGGTGCGCTGCGCGCCGCGATCGATGGCACGCGCAGCCGCGTGGCACCGCGGTCCATCAAGCCCTACCCGCTTGGTGCCATCGACGGCGTGTCGTTCGGCTTCACCGATGGAGCGGCGCTGCCCGATGGGCGCTGGGTGTTTTGCGCAGCTGCGGAGAACACCGCCAGCAGCTATGCAGACGGCCCCTGCGCCGGTGCGGCGGTGGGCCTCGTCAGCGTAGATGGTGAGCTGCAGGCGCTGCACCTGCTGACGCCCTCGCTCAAGGTCGAGGGCATCGCCGCTCGGGTGCACAAAGCGGGCATCGACATCTGCCTGGTGACCGATGCCGATGACCCCTTGCTGAGCTCTCAGCTGCTTCTGGCGCGCCTCTGACGCGCCTTTCGTTGAGCGACTGAGCGCTGGCTCAGAACTTCACCTTGAGCCCGGCGGCGATGGTGTTGCCGGTGGCCAGGCCAGTGAGCTTGTCGTTCATCACCAGGGCGTAGATGTCGGTGCTCTTCGACAGGTTGTAGTCGTAGCCCACCGTCAGCGTCTTGCTGATGACCTCGGTGGTCGGGAACTCGGCCTTGGCGTTGCCGTACTGCGCCAGCAGCTTGCCCGGCCCTATGGGAGCAGAGAGGCCGAAGCCATAGATGGTGCTCTTGGTGTCGGCTGTGGCCTTGGTCTTGACCAGGCTGTACTGGCCGAAGAGCTTCACCACCGTCAGGTCGTAGGACGCGCCCACCTGGGCGGAGTCTTGGCTCTTGAAGCCGGCCGACTGAATGGCCGGCGTGAAGCCGCTGATGCCCTGCTTGACCTGCTGGTAGGCCACCGTGGCAGCGAAGGGGCCGCCGAAGTACAGCACGTTGGCGCCGACGTTGCGGCCGGGCTGGGTGCCTTCGCCGAGCGCGGCTTGCAGGTTGAAGCTGAGACCACCGGCGCTGGGGCTCGAGTAGAGGATGGAGTTGCTCCAGCCGGTGTCGCCCAGAAAGGCCAGCATCTGCGGGTGCACCACGCTGGGCGTGAGTACTTGGCGGATGGACGGCGAGTAACCAAACGAGTCGCCGAGGGCATTGAAGATCAGCGTGGAGACGAAGAATTGGTTGGTCGTGCGGCCCAGCGTGGTGGAGCCGAAGTCGCCGGCCAGGCCAACCCAGGCCGCGCGGGCCCAGTACACATCACCGCCGAAGCGGCCGGCCTCGCCGGTGTCCGCACGCAGAAAGGTTTCGATGGCGAACTTGGCCTTCAGTGTGCTGCTCAGCTCTTCACTTCCCTTGAAGCCGAGAAAGCTCGTCGCCATGTTGCCGCTCTGCACCTTCTTCACCTTGGTGGCGCCGGCATCTTGAAACTGGCCGGCCGACATGTCGACCAGGCCGTAGAGAGAGACGGACGATTGCGCGAGGGCGGGGGCCGACAAGCAAAGCGAGGCGGCGGCCAGTGCAACGGCCTTGAGGGTACGGGTCATGACAGGTTCACTCCAACGGTTGTGATGCAAGGGGATGGAATCGGCAAAACTTGTATGCAAGGGCCGTACCCGCGTCGCCTTGGCGTGCTGCATTGTGTGGGCATGCCGCAGAATCGGGCACAACCATCAGGAGACGAGTGCATGGACTTGAGCGTCAATGGCCAAACCCACAGCGTGCCCGACGCTGACGTCGACCCCAACATGCCCTTGCTTTGGGTCATCCGTGACGTGCTCAACCTCACCGGCACCAAGTTTGGGTGCGGCGTGGCGGCCTGCGGCGCCTGCACGGTGCATGTGGATGGGCAAGCGGTGCGCTCATGCGTCACGCCGCTGTCGGCAGCCCTTGGCAAGCCGGTTCGCACCATCGAAGCCCTGGGCACGCCCGAGCGACCCCATGCTTTGCAGAAGGCCTGGGTGCTGCACCAGGTGCCGCAGTGCGGCTACTGCCAGAGCGGCATGCTGATGGCCGCGGCCGACCTGCTCGCAAAAAACCGCGACCCGGGCGATGCCGAGATTGACACTGCCATCACCAACATCTGCCGCTGCGGCACCTACCCGCGCATTCGAGACGCCATCAAGACGGCGGCCAAAAGCTTGCGTGAAGGCCAGGCCCGCTCCGGAGCCTTGGCATGAAGCGCCGCAGCATGCTGCTGCTGGGTCTGGGGGCCACCGGCGCGCTGGTGGTGGGCTGGGGCGTGCTGCCCCCGCGCAGCCGGCTGGGTGGCCCTGACAAGCCCGCGGCGGCCGAGGGCCCGGTGGGCCTGAACGGTTGGCTCAAGGTCAACCCCGACGGCAGCGTGCAACTCGCAATGAACCGCAGCGAAATGGGCCAGGGCGTGCACACCGCGCTCGCCATGCTGGTGGCCGAGGAGCTCGACATCTCGCTGGCCAAGGTGCAGCTGGTGCAGGCCGCGCCCGACAAGATCTACGGCAATGTGGCCATGTTCGTGGCCAGCCTGCCGCTGCACCCGCACGATACTGAGCCAAGCCATGAAACGGGCGGCGTCAAGACGGGCCGGTGGATCGTGAGCAAGGTGGCGCGCGAGCTGGGCATCAGCGTCACGGGCGGTTCATCGAGCATTGCCGATGCCTGGGGCGTGCTGCGGCTGGCTGCAGCGACCGCGCGCGCGCAGCTGCTCGGCGCGGCCTCGTTGAAATGGAAGCTGCCGCGCGAAGAGCTGCAGATCGTTGACGGCGTGGTGAGCCACTCGGGCAGCACAGAGAAGGCCCATTTCGGCGAGCTCGCGCGCGCGGCCGCGGCCACGCCGGTGGGCGAGGTCAAGCCCAAAGACGCGAAGGCCTGGAAGCTGATTGGCACCGGGGCGCCGCGCACCGACCTGCCCGCCAAGGTCGATGGCAGCGCGAAATTCGGCATTGACACCCGACTGCCCGGCCAGTTGTTTGCGGTGATGCGCCACGCACCCATGCTCGGCGGCAGCCCGGGCCGCATCGACAGCGAAGCCGCGATGAAACTGCCCGGCGTGGACCGTGTGGTGCGCCTGGGCCCCTATGCGGGCTCGACCGCCGGTGTGGCGGTGGTGGGCCGCACCTATTGGCATGCCAAGCAGGGCGCGCAGGCCCTTGACATCGAGTGGCGCGCGCCACCGGCGGGCACGGTCGATTCCAAGCGCATTGCGCAAAGCCTGGAGGCTGCAGCCCGCGAGGCGGCAGCGTCGCAGGGTGGCTTCGCTTTCCACAAAGTGGGCGACGTGTCGGCGGCTCGCGCGGCCGCGGCGCGCCGGGTTGAATCTGTGTACCAGGCGCCCTACCTGGCGCATGCGGCGATGGAGCCGATCAACTGCACCGCGCAGGTGAAAGACGGCAAGGTGCAAGTCTGGGCTCCGACCCAGGTGCCCGACATGGCGCGCGCTGCCGCTGCTCGCGTGGCGGGGGTCGGCGAAGACGCTGTGACCTTGCACGTGACCTACCTCGGCGGTGGTTTCGGCCGCAGGCTCGAAGTCGATTTCGTCGGCCAGGCGGTGCGCGTGGCAATGGAGACCAACGGCCGCCCAGTGCAGCTGGTGTGGCCGCGTGAAGAAGACACCACGCACGACTTCTACCGCCCCGCGGCTGCGGCCGTGATGCAGGCGAGTCTCGATGCGCAGGGGGTGGTTACCAGCTTGAGCATCACCAGCGCTGGCGACCTGATCACGCCGCGCTGGATGGAGCGTGGCTTGCCGGCGTTGGCAGGCCCGGTGGACATGCCCGACAAGACGGCGAGCGAAGGCCTGTTCGATTTGCCGTACGCGATTGCCCACCAGCGCATTGCACATGTGGCCACGCGCAGCGGCGTGCCGGTGGGCTTCTGGCGCTCGGTGGGGCATTCGCACAACGCGTTCTTCTCTGAGTGTTTCATCGACGAGCTGGCGCACGAGGCGAAGCAAGACCCGGTGGCGTTTCGGCTGTCGCTGCTGACGGACATGCCGCGCTACGCAGCGGTGC
This sequence comes from Rhizobacter sp., assembly GCF_046595475.1. Classification (GTDB taxonomy): domain Bacteria; phylum Pseudomonadota; class Gammaproteobacteria; order Burkholderiales; family Burkholderiaceae_C; genus Rhizobacter. The sequence goes on along the minus strand of NZ_JBKJOQ010000071.1, from coordinate 4,412 downwards.
TGAAGCTCGCGGCCGACAAGGCCGGCTGGGGGCAGCCGCTGCCCGCAGGGCATGCGCACGGGGTGGCGCTGCACGAGAGCTTCGGCAGCATCGTGGCCCAGGTGGCCGAGGTGTCGCTGCTCGATGGCAAGCCGCGCGTGCACCGCGTGGTGTGCGCGGCCGACATCGGCACCGTGGTCAACCCAGGGATCGTGGCGCAGCAGATGGAGGGTGCGGTGATCTTCGGCTTGAGTGCGGCGTTGTGGGGGCGGGTCGACATCGTGGGCGGTGTGGTGCAGCAGACCAATTTTCCGAATTACCCGGTGGTGACGCTGGCGGATTCGCCCCGCGTCGAGACCTACCTGGTGGCGAGTGCCAACCCGCCTGCCGGCGTGGGCGAGCCGGGCACGCCACCCATTGCGCCGGCGGTGGCGAATGCCTTGTTTGTGTTGACGGGGAAGAGGGTGAGGGCGCTGCCGCTGGTGGTTTAGGCGCGGGCTTTGCTACCTCACCTGAGCGGCGGTTGCCTGTCGACGGTGGACGTGCCCGGGCAAGCCGGGTCACGCCTCACAGCTCAAACGATCAAAGCAGAGTGAAGGCCCTCAGCGCCGAAGTGGCGCGCTCAAGGAGCCGGCGTAGCCGATTTCGTCGTTGAGGAAAGCGGGCTTGCGATCCCAGGGATTGAGAACCTCTTTGCCTTTCGAGTCGAGGCTGTAGATGTCGTCGGTCGCGTCAACATACCCTGCGTAACGCTGTATGGCGGTTTGCACGACGGTGGCCCAATTGTTTGCGTCGACCCCGTAGACGAGATGCCAGAACCGCCATGAACCGTATTGCTCGCCAGGCAGGTAAGCGTTGTTTTGCACCACGTTCCCACCGAGCCAGCCGTACTTCCAGCCGACACTTAGGGCGTCCGTCATGTAGTGCGCGGCCGAATCTTCGAAAGTAATGAACGTGTCGGCAGTGTCGTGCCCTGTCTCCAGATAGCAATCGAACACGGCAGTCCCCACGTTGTTCACGACGAGCTCTTCGGTGCGAGGCAGGCTCGACCAGATGTACTCGCGCAGGCTTCGGTACTTGTCGCGCCACTCCATCGAGCCGGGCGTGGGACCACATTCGCGAGGCACCTCGTCGAAGAAGATGCCATCGAAGTGAACCGCGCCGTTTCTCGGCTGCAGGTACCGGCCAATGCTTTCCCGAATCGCCGCATCGTCGCGCAGGCCCTTGCTGGTGTAGACGTAGCCGATCACCTTTACCCGCTCCCCACTGGCCGTGACACGCTGGCGCAATGCATCAGCCTCAGGGTCGAGCTGAGAGACGTCGACGTCGCCGTTGCCGATGTTGAGCACGACGATGGCCGGCGGCACCGGCGTCTTCACCGGGTTTTTCAGATCTTGCAGAAAGGGGTCGTCAGCGAAGACATAGGCCGGCAGCGCGACCTCGATGCCGCGGGCGCCGCCTGCGGCGAACGCTGGTGTCGAGGCGCACGCGATCAGCACGGCAATGCGTGCGGTTTTTGAAAGAGTGGAATGTGATGGCATGCGGCGCTGGCTTTCGGTGGGGTTGCGGGGAGTCATTCGAAACGGCATGCAGCGCGGGGTCGGGCGGCAAGCGTTTCACTGGACAGCTTGAGGATTCCGTCGAAATTGGCGGCGTTGTCGACATCGCAGAAGGTCTCTAGCGTGCTCCCGTCAGGCTCGCTGTACTCGATGTTGAAGACAGCCTTGCCGGCGGTGATAAATGCCTTGTAGCCATTGCACTCGTGGTACCGGTTGCACTGCTCGTTCAGCGCCCAATCGGCGATGGTCGACATCTCTACAGCGATGCCAGCGCCGTTCTTCAACCCAATCGACATGCCGCGCTTGTGCGCTTCACTGGCAATGGCGGCGTTGAATCGCAGTTGATCGGCCTTCGTCAGTGGGAAGCCGGTTTTTTCGGTGTAGGAGTCGTCCAGGTCGGGGTCTATGCCCTCGCAGCCTTTGGCCTTGGCCTTGTCCATCCGGGCCGCCAGGATCGGCAGCAAGATGTCGATGCGGCGGATGTCGACCCAGCGTTCGCGTGCGAAGCCATTCATTCTCTTGCCGAGAACGCTCGCTGGGTAGGCGCCTGCGTCCGGTCGGTAGTCCTCCCAGGCGCCTGCCTCCATATAGCAAACCACGTAGACGCCTTTCGCCTTCATGCGGGCAATGGTGGCCGGGTCGGTGGCCTCCATGTCGACATCGATCATCTTGCGGGCATTGCGCACCTCGTCGAGCACGGTCTCATCGATCGTCTCGCCGTTGATCTGGATCTGCCAACTGGTCCCAGGCACGAGCGGCTTCCAGGTCGAGGTTGGTGGTGGGGGCGTAGGCGTAGGCGTGGGCGTAGGCGTAGGCGTGGGCGTGGGCGTGGGCGTGGGCGTGGGCGTAGGCGTAGGCGTAGGCGTAGGCGTAGGCGTAGGCGTAGGCGTAGGCGTAGGCGTAGGCGTGGGCGTGGGTGTGGGCACATCGGGCCGAACCCAGGGGAAGCCCTCGAAGCTGCAAGCCGCGCGAGGCAAGGCGGCCAGGGTTTCGCTGGAACGCTTTAGCAACCCATCGAAGTTCGCCGCATTGTCTTTTGCGCAGAATCTTTCGAGCGTCATCCGGTCGGGCTGCTGGTACTCCACATTGAACACGGCCTTGCCCTTGGCGATGAACGCCTTGTAGCCATCGCACTCCGCGTAACGATTGCATTGCTCGTTGAGCGCCCAGTCTGCAATCGACGACATTTCAAGTGCGATGTCCGGGCCGTTCTTCAAGCCCATCGACATCCCACGCTTGTGCGCTTCCGCGATCAGCAGTGTGTTGAAGCGAATCTGGTCTTCCTTCGTGAGATCGAAGCCGGTGGGCTCGGTGTAGGAGTCGTCAAGGTCCGGTTCGATGCCATCGCAGCCTTTGGCCATGGCCAGGTCAAGGCGACGCTGCAAGATGGGCAGCAGCACATCCGTGCGGCGGATGTCGACGAACCTTTCTTTGTTTTCGTAGCCTGGCATCCACTCTGTGCTCAAGATGTCCGCGGGGTAGTCCTGGGCGTCGGAGCGGCCGATCTCCCACGCGCCCGTTTCCATATAGCAGACGACGTAGATGCCTTTGGCTTTGAGGCGCGCAATGGTTGCCGGATCGGTGTGCTCCATGTCGATGTCATACATCTTCCTGGTGTTGTTGACGCCGTCGAGCACGGTTTCGTTGACCGTGTTGCCGTCGATCTGCCATTGCCAGCTCGTGCCTGGTACCAGCGGTTTCCAGACCGGAGCCGCGGCCAGTGGTTGCGCGGCCGCTCGTTCCGTGTGAGACGCCTGGGTGTCCACGGCCGGGCCTTCGGAGCCGCCGCACGCCACCACAGCGGCGGCTGCCGCGCAGATGAGTGAGATGAGTGAAAAGTTGCGCATGTGTTTCCCGGTTGGACGTGACATTCGCGACCGTCATGTTGCCTTCGCAACGTGGCTGAGACGCCGCGCCCCATCCGGGCCCAGCATCTCTTCGAGACAGTCACTCCTGCTATAGCGAAATTACCGGGTGAAGGGGCTCATCTCATTTGGAACAAGAAGCAACCAACGCGGCAAACGGGTATTGCAGTCGGCTGGCGACGGGCCAACGGGGCGCGCTCTTCGCGAGGCGGTCCGAACGCTTGCGCTCAGGCTGGCCGAGCGGCGTTCAGGGCGAGGCGCGTTGTCTCGGCGACGTGGCGCGCGGCCGAGGCGAAGTCTGCGCCCGCGCTGGCATACAGCACAGCGCGCGACGAGCTGACGATGGTGGGCGCGATCGGGCTGAAAGCCGCGCGCACCGTGGCTTCGATGTCACCGCCCTGGGTGCCCACGCCCGGCACGAGCAACGGCAGCGAAGGCGCCAGCATTCGCACGCGGCGCAGTTCGTCGGGGAAGGTGGCTCCCACCACAAGGGCCAGCTGGCCGGTGCGGTTCCATTCGTTTTCGGCAAGGCGCGCAATGCGTTCGTACAGCCGCTCGCCGCCTTCCAGCATCTGCGCCTGCAGGTCGCTGCCCCCGGGGTTGGACGTGCGGCACAGCAAGATCGCACCTCGGCCGGGGTAGGCCAGGTACGGCTCGAGCGAGTCGAAGCCCATGAAGGGCGACAGCGTGACCGCGTCGGCTTGGTAGCGCTCAAAGGCTTCGCGCGCGTACTGCTCGGCGGTGCTGCCGATGTCGCCGCGCTTCGCGTCGAGGATCACCGGCACCTCGGGTGCCGCGTTGTGGATGTGCGCGATCAGGCGTTCGAGCTGGTCTTCCGCGCGCTGCGCCGCGAAGTAGGCGATCTGCGGCTTGAACGCAATCACCAGGTCTTTGGTGGCGTCGACGATCGTCGCGCAGAAGTCGAAGATGCGGTCCGGGTCGTCTTTCCACGAACCGGGGAACTTGGCCGGATCGGGATCGAGGCCGACGCAGAGCATCGATTCGTTCG
>NZ_JBKJOQ010000063.1:0-23736 GCF_046595475.1 Rhizobacter sp. | reverse complement strand
AAAGAAGCGACCCCTGCCGACTCGGCCCTCGCGGTGCGAGGGCTGCCTTGCGCTGCTCGGTCTTTGCGGGTCGGGCAGAACTCGCTACGCGGCCTGCGGCCGCTGCGCTCAAACAGCCGCCCGAAGTCAGAGGTTGAAGCGCGCTGCGCGCGCCCCGCAAAGCCCTGTGCTGCTCAGCTCGTCCGAAGGGGAAGATGAACGCCAGCGAACACCAGATTCGCCTTGCTGCGCATCGGGGTCGTCGGTCCCGTCAGCGGCCGCCCTTCATCCAAGCCTCAATCTCATCCGGATCAACCGGCGCGCCTCGGCTGATGAGTTCGCAGCCCTGTTCGGTCACCACCGCATCGTCCTCAATGCGTATGCCTATTCCCCAATAGCGTTCGCGCACGCCCTCTGCCGGCCGCACATACAGGCCCGGTTCCAGCGTCACCACCATGCCAGGTTGCAGGCGACGCGAGGGTGGCTTCACCACCCGGCCGCCCATACCGTCGGGCTGCTCGAAGGCCACTTCGTCTAGCGCCAGGTATTCGCCCACGTCATGCACATCACGCCCCAGCCAGTGCCCCGTGCCGTGCATGTAGAACTGGCGATAGGCCGCGCTTGCGATCACATCGTCGAGCGAGCCGTGCTGGTCGCGGCTGAGCAGACCCGTTTCGAGCATGCCTTGCGACAGCACCGCCAACGCGGCAGCGTGCGCATCGCGGTGTCGGGCGCCAGGCCGCGTGGCGGCCACCGCGGCTTCTTGCGCTGCGAGCACGATCTCGTACAGCTCGCGCTGCGCAGCACTGAAGCGGCCGTTGGCGGGGAAGGTGCGGGTGATGTCGCTGGCGTAGCCGTCGAGCTCGCAGCCCGCGTCGATGAGGCACAGCTCGCCAGCCCTCAATGCGGTGTCGCCCGCGGCATAGTGCAGCACGCAGGCGTTGGTGCCCGCCGCCACGATGGACGGGTAGGCCGGGCTTTGCGCGCCGTGGCGGCGGAATTCGTGCAGGAGCTCGGCCTCGATCTCGTACTCGCGCACGCTGCCCACGGGCTCGGCGCGAAAGCGCTCTGCGCAATAGCGCATGGCCCGGGCATGGGCGCCCGCCGAGATGGCGGCAGCGCGCTTCATGATGGCGATCTCTTGCGCGCTCTTGATGAGCCGCATCTCGTCGAGCAGCAGGGCCAGGTCGCGATGCGCACCAGGGCTGGTGCTGGTGCCGTGCTGCGAGCGCTCGCGTGCGGCGGCCGTCCAGCCCGCCACGCGCTGCTCCAGGCCACCGGGTGCGCCAAAGATCGACCATACCGTGCTGTGGTGGTTCATCAGCTCAGGCATGCAGGCATCGAGCTGGTCTATCGCCAGCGCTGCGTCTACACCGAGTGCCTGCAGAGCGGCCTGGGGGCCGAGGCGGTAGCCGTCCCACACCTCTTGCTCGACGTTTTTGTCGCGACAAAAGAGCACGCTGTGGCCGTCCGCGCGCAGCACCAGGGCGCTCTTCGGTTCGTCGAAGCCGGTCAGGTAGTGAAAGTAGCTGTCGTGCCGATAAGGGTGCTCGCTGTCGCGGCTGCGCCAGGCCTCGGGTGCCGTCATCACGATGGCCAGGCCGCCACCGGCATCGCGCAAGCGCTGGGCGAGCTGCGCACGGCGCTCGCGGCATGTGGCTAGGGGCGTCATGGGCGCGATTGTTGCATCGCGCCCGGGCTCAGACCTTGCCGGTGCGTTTCACTGCGGGTGGCAGATCGGGCGCGTTGGCCTGCTGGCGCAGGCGCTTGAGCTCGCGCATCATCTCGCGGTCGGCGGCTGGTTTGTCGGCCACCTCGGCGGCGGTCAGGGTGCCACGGGCGCTGGCGCGCTTGACGGCATCGCGGTCGCCGGCCAGCTGCTGGCGCAGGCGGATGTTGTTGGCCAGCGCCTCAACCGCATCAAGCTCGCTGTGGGCATCGGTCTTGGGCAAGGCCACCACGCGCTTGTCGGTCATGCGCATGTTGAGGCGGCACACGCGGTTGCGGGTGAGGTGGCGCAGCGTGTAGCCCTTGACCTCGGCCTCGCTCACCGACACATCGCGGATGTTTTCGATCGCCACCTGGTGCACCTTGTGGCCCAGGCCGCGCTGAAACCACACGTAGTTCGCGCTGACGGTGACGCGCTCCCAGCGGTACAGGTCGAGCCCCACCGCCCCCACCAGCACCAGAAAGCCGATGAAGCCCAGCCAGCCGATGCCCCAGGCCATGCCCACCCACATCACCAGCCCGGCGGCCAGCACCAGCGCCACCACTTCCAGCACCGCGCGCTCGGCCGTGCCGTAGACGCGCCGCTCATAGCCGTTGACCTCGGGCTGGCCGCTGGCCAGGGGCGCGAGCACCGACGCCAGCGCCTTGGCGCCACGCCCCATCAGCACGTGGCCGGCAATGGCAATGGCCAGCATGAAGGGAAGGATGAGAGCGTGTTTCACGGCCGAAAGGTAACGCGAAGTTGCAGCCGGTGAAAGCGCTTCGTGAAACGGCAGCGGTTTCTGGGGACACGCGGTCGATTCCGTGCCCCCAGTGGGGTTGCGGCTGTGGCTAAGATGCCTCATTCATTTACGAGGTGTAGCAAATGCAGTATCGGCGTCTGGGTCGCAGCGGGCTTCAGGTGAGCGAGTTGTCTCTCGGCTCGTGGGTGACCTATCACCAGCAAGTGGGGGCGGGTGCGGCCACCGAGCTCATGGCTGCGGCCATGGATGCCGGGGTCAATTTCTTCGACAACGCCGAGGGCTACGAAGACGGGCAGAGCGAAGTGGTGATGGGCCAGGCCCTCAAGGCCTTGAAGAAGCCGCGCATGAGCTATGTGGTGTCGACCAAGTTTTACTGGGGCATCGACCACGGCGGCAACACGGTCAACCAGAAGAACACGCTCAACCGCAAGTACCTGTCGCAGGCGGTCGATGGCTCGCTCAAGCGCATGCAGCTAGACCACATCGACCTGGTGTACTGCCACCGCCCCGACCCGCACACGCCTGTCGACGAGACGGTCTGGGCCATGAGCGACATGATCACGCAGGGCAAGGCGCTCTACTGGGGCACCAGCGAATGGAGCGCCAAGCAGATTCGCGAGGCCTACGACATCGCCGAGCGCGAGCACCTGCACCGCCCTCTGATGGAGCAGCCGCAGTACAACCTGTTCAACCGCGCGCGAGTCGAGCGCGAGTACAGCCGGCTCTATGGCCGCATCGGTCTCGGGCTCACCACCTGGAGCCCCTTGGCCAGCGGCTTGCTCACCGGCAAATACCGCGGCGGGGTGCCACCGGGCAGCCGCGGTGCGCTAGACAGCATGGGCTGGCTGGTGAAAGACCTGACAAATGAGGCGCGCAATGCGGCTGTGGCCCAGCTGGAGCCGATCGCACAAGAGCTGGGCGGCAACCTGGCGCAGCTGGCCATCGCCTGGGTCAACCGCAACCCTAACGTCAGCACGGTGATCCTCGGGGCCTCGAAGGTGTCGCAGCTGCAAGACAACCTAGGCGCGCTCGCGCTCACGCCCAAGTTGACGCCCGAGGTGCTGGCGCGCATCGACCGCATCACCAAGCCGCTCGCCGATTGAGCGCCTGATGGATCATTCACACGACCTCCGGCCTTGGCAGCACGCTCACGTGTTCGATGCGGGCAACCGCATGGGCGAGCGGCGCACGCACTGGGTGCTGGCGATCACGCTGCTCACGATGGTGATCGAGATCGCCGCCGGCTGGTGGACGGGCTCGATGGCCTTGCTGGCCGATGGCTGGCACATGGGCACGCATGCGCTGGCGCTGGGCGTCGCGGCGGGGGCCTACTACCTGGCACGGCGCCATGCGGGCGATGAACGCTACGCCTTCGGCACCTGGAAGATCGAGGTGCTGGGCAGCTTTGCCAGCGCGCTGGTGCTGGGGCTGGTGGGTGTGGGCATCGTCGTCGAATCGATAGCCCGGTTGTGGAAGGCCGAGCCCATCGACGCGCAAGCCGCCTTGATCGTGGCGGTGAGCGGGTTGGTAGTCAACGTGGTGTCGGCCTGGTTGCTGCACGGCGCTCAAGGAGGCCATGGGCACGATCACTCGCACGACCACTCACACCACCACCCCCATGGGCATGGTCACGATCAGCACCACGACCATCGTGACCATCGCGCGCGCGGCGGTGAAGACCTGAACCTGCGCGCGGCCTACGCCCATGTGCTGGCGGATGCGCTAACCTCGGTGTTTGCGATTGCGGCGTTGTCGGCGGCGCTGTGGCTGGGCTGGACCTGGCTAGACCCGCTGGTCGGCGTGATCGGTGCGGTGGTGATTGCGGTGTGGGCGTGGGGGCTGATGCGCCAGTCATCTGCCGTGCTGCTAGACCGCGAGATGGACCACCCGCTGACCGATGCGGTGCGCGCCACGCTCGAATCCGACGGCGACGCCAAGGTGGCCGACCTGCACCTCTGGCGCGTCGGCCGCGACAGCTTCGCCGCGATCGTGTGCGTCGTGGCCGATGCGCCGCTCACCCCCTCGGTCTACCGAGACCGGTTAAAGGCGCACGAAGAACTCGTGCACGTCTCCATCGAGGTCAACCGCTGCCCCCACGCGGGCTGAGGGTCGTCGCTAGTCCGCACCCGCGTTGAGCGCGTCCAGCCGCGCCACCGTGCCCACATCTGTCCATGGCCCGTCGTAGCGCTCTGCGGTGATGCGGCCGGCATCGGCGCCCTCGCGCAGCAATGGCGTGAGCGGCAGCTTCTGTCCCGCCGGCACGCTTGCCACCAGGTCGCTGCGGAACAGCCCCACGCTGGCCCAGGTGAAACGTGGCTCTGCAGTGCGTGAGGCGAACCCCTGCACATCGATACCGAAATCACCCTGCGGGTGGTGCGGTGCGTTAGCGACCAACCACAGATGAGCCAGTGCGCGGCCCTGCGCAAAGCGCTGCGCGCTGGCCGCGTCGAAGCGAAAGTCGGGCAGGAACACATCGCCCGAGACCACCCAGAAGCAGTTGTTCGTGCCATCGGTCAGCAGCGGCAGGGCCTTGGCCATGCCGCCTGCTGTTTCGAGTGCGCCGCCATGGTCACGCCCTTCGAGCGAATAGTGGATAGACACACCGTAGTGCGCGCCATCGCCCAGCGTGTCGACAATGCGCTCTTCGAGCCACGCGGTGTTGATGACGATCTCGCGCACGCCATCGCGCGCCAGCGCTTCCAGGTGCCACACGATCAGTGGCTTGCCACGCACCACCAACAGCGGCTTGGGGGTGTGGTCGGTGAGCGGGCGCATGCGCTCGCCACGGCCCGCGGCCAGGATCAACGCCTTCATGTCGTGCGGCCCCGCTCGATGGCGTGGCGCTCCACTTGCGCGGGTTGAAAGGCCGTCAGCAACAGGTCGAGCAGCGCATGTGCCTTGTGCGTGTTGTCGGCGCCGAAGTTGCATACGTATACGTCCAGCGTCACGGCGCCCAGCTCGGGCCAGGTGTGCACCGCCAGATGCGACTCGGCCAGCAGCACCACGCCGGTCACGCCGCCCTTTTTTTCGTCGCTCCCGGGGAAGGTGTGAAACAGCTCACCCACCGGCTGCAGCGCGGCGCCGCGCACAGCGCTCAGGCACAGGCTGCGCAGGGCGGTCGGGTCGATGAAAGCGGCGTGCTCCGTGGAGCAACCCCGCAAATCGGCAGTGAGGTGCAATCCATGCATCGCCGGATTATCGAGGCCCCGTAAAATGCCCGTTTTCCCCCTTCCTGCCCCGCGAGCCCATGACCGCCATCGCTTCCAACACCTCTTTGATGGCGAACGCCATTCGTGCCCTGGCGATGGACGCCGTGCAGCAAGCCAACTCTGGCCACCCCGGCGCCCCAATGGGCATGGCCGAGATCGCGGTGGCGCTGTGGGGCCTCCACCTGCAGCACAACCCCGGCAACCCGCACTGGGCCAACCGCGACCGTTTCGTGCTGAGCAATGGCCACGGCTCCATGCTCATCTATGCATTGCTGCACCTCTCGGGCTACGACCTGCCGATGAGCGAGCTGCGCAACTTCCGCCAGATGCACAGCAAGACGCCGGGCCACCCCGAAGTGGGCATCACCCCCGGCATCGAGACCACCACCGGCCCGCTGGGCCAGGGCTTCACCAACGCCGTGGGCTTGGCGCTCGCCGAAAAGCTGCTGGCCAGAGAATTCAATCGGGACGGGCACCCGATCGTCGACCACCACACCTATGTGTTCCTGGGTGATGGCTGCCTGATGGAAGGCATCAGCCACGAAGCGGCAGCGCTTGCCGGTGCGTGGCGGCTCAACAAGCTGATCGCGCTGTATGACGACAACGGCATCTCCATCGACGGCAAGGTGCAGCCCTGGTTCATCGACAACACGCCGCAGCGTTTCGAGGCCTATGGCTGGAACGTGATCGCGGGTGTGAACGGCCACGACGTGGCGGCTGTCGACGCTGCCATCGCCAAGGCGAAGCAGGCCCACAAGCCCACACTCATCTGCTGCAAGACCAACATCGGCCAGGGCTCGCCCAACCGCGCCGGCACGGCCAAGGCGCACGGCGAAGCGCTGGGCGCGGAAGAAATCAAGCTCACCCGCGACGCGCTGGGCTGGCACCACGAGCCCTTCGTGATTCCCGAAGAAGCTTACGAAAACTGGGACGCGCGCCAGCAAGGCCTGGCCGCCGAGACGCGTTGGGTCGACGCCTTCGAGGCTTACGCCAAGGCCTACCCCGAGCTGGCCCTTGAACTGGCCCGCCGCCTCGATGGCGAGCTGCCCAAGGGCTGGTCGCAAGCTGCGGTTGATGCAGCAGTGGCCGCCCACAGCAAGGCCGAAACGGTTGCCAGCCGCAAGGCCAGCCAGATCGCACTCGAAGCCTTCACCAAGGCCTTGCCCGAGCTGCTCGGTGGCAGCGCCGACCTCACGGGCTCCAACCTCACCAACACCAGCAGCACGCCCGCCCTGCGCTTCGACGACAAGGGCAACGCCAACGGCGGGCGCCACATCAACTACGGCGTGCGCGAGTTCGGCATGGCGGCCATCATGATTGGCGTGGCCCTGCACGGCGGCTTCATTCCCTACGGCGGCACCTTCCTCACCTTCAGCGACTACAGCCGCAACGCCATCCGCATGGCCGCGCTGATGAAGCAACGTGTGATCCACGTCTTCACGCACGACAGCATCGGCCTCGGTGAAGACGGCCCCACGCACCAGTCGATCGAACATGCGGCTTCGCTGCGCTTGATCCCTGGCCTCGATGTTTGGCGCCCGGCCGACACCGCCGAGACCGTGGTGGCCTGGGCCTGCGCCATCGAGAACAAGCACCGCCCGAGCGCGCTGCTGCTGTCGCGCCAGAACCTGCCGTACGCGCCCAAGGCTGATCTTGGCGACATTTCCAAGGGCGCCTACGTGCTGGCCGAGCCCGAAGAGGTGGGGCTGAGGAAGAAGACGCAAGCTGTGATCATCGCCACCGGCTCCGAGGTGCAGCTCGCGCTGCACGCACAGCTGCAGCTGGCCGTGGCTGGCATCGCGGTGCGCGTGGTGTCCATGCCGTCGACCAGCGTCTTTGACCGCCAGAGCGTCGAGTACAAGCAGTCAGTGTTGCCCGCTGGCTTGCCGCGCATCGCGGTCGAGATGGGCGTGACCGACGGTTGGTGGAAATACGGCTGCGCGGCGGTGGTGGGCATCGACACCTATGGCGAGTCGGCACCGGCGGGCGTGCTGTTCAAGCATTTCGGGTTCACGCCGGAGAACGTGGCCGACACCGTGCGAGCGGTGTTGCAAGCTAGGCGTTAGCACCTTTCTCCGTTCGGGCTCAGGGCGAACGGAGCGGGGGACGAATCTGTTTTTTGTCATCCAGGAGAAAGCAATCATGACCATCAAGATCGGCATCAACGGCTTCGGCCGCATCGGGCGCATGGTGTTCCGTGCCGCCATCCAGAACTTCCAAGACATCGAGATCGTCGGCATCAATGACCTGCTTGAGCCTGATTACCTCGCCTACATGCTGCAGTACGACTCGGTGCACGGCCGCTTCAAGGGCGACGTGTCGGTCGACGGCAACACGCTCATCGTCAACGGCAAGAAAATCCGCCTGACCGCCGAGCGCGACCCCGCTGCGCTGAAGTGGAACGAGGTCGGTGCCGACATCGTGGTTGAAGCCACAGGCCTCTTCCTGACCAAGGAAACGGGTGAGAAGCACCTCGCCGCCGGGGCCAAGAAGGTGATCATGTCGGCTCCGTCCAAGGACGACACGCCGATGTTCGTCTTCGGCGTGAACGACAAGACCTACAAGGGCCAGGCCATCATCTCCAACGCCTCGTGCACCACCAACTGCCTGGCCCCGCTGGCCAAGGTGCTGAACGACAAGTGGGGCATCAAGCGCGGCCTGATGACCACGGTGCACGCTGCCACCGCCACGCAAAAGACCGTTGATGGCCCGAGCAACAAAGACTGGCGCGGCGGCCGCGGCATTCTGGAAAACATCATCCCGTCGTCCACCGGTGCGGCCAAGGCCGTGGGCGTGGTGATTCCCGAGCTGAACAAGAAGCTCACGGGCATGTCGTTCCGCGTACCGACGTCTGACGTGTCGGTGGTCGACCTGACCGTTGAGCTGGTGAAGGAAGCCAGCTACAAGGAAATCTGCGCCGAGTTCAAGGCGCAATCTGAAGGCGCGCTCAAGGGCGTGCTCGGCTACACCGAAGACAAGGTCGTGGCCACCGATTTCCGCGGCGACCCGCGCACCTCGATCTTCGACGCCGACGCCGGCATTGCGCTCGACAGCACCTTTGTCAAGCTCGTGGCCTGGTACGACAACGAGTGGGGTTACTCGAACAAGGTGCTTGAGATGGTGCGCGTCATCGCCAAGTGAAGCCAAGCTGAACTCGTTCGCAAAGAAGAGGGCCTCGCAAGAGGCCTTCTGCGCATTTGTGCAGCATTTTCTGAAACCAAACATCTCATTCGGTGACCTGGACTATTCACAGCCCACGGGCGCTGCGGCGGTGTCTACACTGGGCGACCATGCCTCGCTCTTTCTCGCTCTTGCTGTCAGCCCTCAGTCTCAGCCTGGTCGCTTGCGCTGCGCAGCTTCCACCGCAGCAGGGTGAGTGGCGCGTGATGGTCAAGCTGGCCCAGGCCGGCAGTGATGCCGACACGATTGCGCGCCGCGCCGCTCAGGCGAGCGGTGTGCAGGTGCGCTACCTGGCCGCCGTGAGCCCGCTATGGCACGGCCTCGGCCTGGCCTGCGGTGACGAAGCACGCTGCGCACAAGCGCTGCAGCGTTTGCGCGACGACAAATCCTTCTTTGAGGCGGTGGAGCGCGATGAACGCCGCCATCACCTTGCCTACCCTTCTTGATGTTTTTTCGGGAGCTTGCCATGCGCAAATTCAGTTCCACCTTGGCGGCACTGAGTGTGCTGCTGCTTGCGCCGCTGGGCTTGCATGAACCCCTGCTCGCGCAGACTGCTGCCCCGGCGCAGCAGGCGCGTGTCATCGTCAAGTTCAAGGCCGATTCGCCGCTGCTGCGGCGTCAGGTGCAGTCGGCCTCGCCCAACGGCGAGCGGGCCGCCACCCTCGGCCAGCGTGTCGGCCTGGCCTTGTCGGCTGGAGCCTCCGTGAGCGAGCGTGCGCAGGTGGTCACGGCCAGCGGTGTCAGCTCGGCCGAGCTGGCGCGCCGCCTCGCTGCACAGAGTGATGTGGAGTACGCCGAGCCCGACCTGCGCCGCCATCGCTACGCGGCACCCAACGACCCGCGCTACGCCAACGGCCTGGGCGGCAATGGCCCCACCGTAGGCCAGTGGTATCTGCGCGCTCCGGCGGGGGCCGTGCGTTCGTCCATAGACGCCGAGCCCGCCTGGGACATCACCACGGGCAGCAACACCGTGGTGGTGGCCGTGCTCGACACCGGCGTGCGCTACGACCATGACGACCTGAAAGCGGTGTCGGCCGGGGGCAACCTGCTGGCCGGCTACGACATGGTGAGCGACGTGGACACGGCCAACGACGGCAACGGGCGCGACGCCGACCCCAGCGACCCCGGCGACTGGATCAGCAGCGCCGATGTGGCGGGCAGTGTGTTCAGCGCCTGCACCGCCGAAGACAGCAGCTGGCATGGCACGCAGACGGCCAGCCTGATCGGCGCGCTGACCAACAACGGCCTGGGCATGGCCAGCGTGGGCCGCAACCTGCGTGTGCTGCCGGTGCGGGTGCTGGGCAAGTGCGGGGGCTTCGACTCCGACATCATTGCTGGCATGCGCTGGGCCGCTGGTTTGGCTGTGCCTGGCGTTCCGGCGAATGCCACCCCGGCCAAGGTGCTCAACCTGAGCCTTGGCGGTGATGGCGCTTGCTCGCAGGCCTACCAAGATGCAGTCACCGCACTCAATGCGGCGGGCGTGGTGGTGGTGGTTTCTGCAGGCAACAGCTCTGGCCATGCCGTGTCGTCGCCTGCCAACTGTGTGGGCGTGATCGCCGTCACCGGCCTGCGCCACATCGGCACCAAGGTTGGCTTTGCCGATGTGGGGACGGAGGTGACGGTGGCTGCGCCCGGGGGCAATTGCGTCACTGTCGCCGCGGGTGACCCCTGCCAATATTCCATCATCACCGCCACCAACGCAGGCACCACCACGCCGGTGGCCAGCAGCTCGATTTACTCCGACAGCTTCAACGCATCGGTGGGCACCAGCTTCTCTGCACCCATGGTGGCGGGCACCGTGGGCCTGATGTTCTCAGCCCAGCCCACGATGACGCCGGCCAATGTGCGGGCCGCCCTGCAAGGCAGCGCACGCAGCTTCCCCAACAGCGGCAGCAGCAGCGGCATCGCGGCCTGCCAGGCACCGACCACCGCCGACCAGGCAGAGTGCTACTGCACCTCCAGCACCTGCGGTGCCGGCATGCTCGACACCGGCGTCGCAGTGGCGGGCGCTGCCCGCGGCCTGCAGGCCCACGTCACGCTCAGCAGCGAAACGCCTCAGGCTGCTCAGTCGGTCACACTGAGCGCAGCCAACTCCTTCGTGCTGAGCCCACGCACGCTCGCCACGTATCAATGGACGCTGGTGAGCGGCGGCGGCATCGTCACCGCGCTCAGCGGCAGCGGCGCCGCGGTCATGGCCATGCCCACGGCGGTCGGTCGCTTCACCGTCAGCCTGACGGTGGTCGACAGCACGGGCGCGCAGTCGACCACAGTGCGCGCCGTCGATGTGGGGGCGCCTCCCGCGCCTCCCGCGCCGCCTCTCATCGCCGGTGACGGCGGCGGTGGCGGCGGTGGCGCACTCGGCCCCGCCTGGCTGCTCGGCCTGGCCCTGGGGGTGATGGCTTTGCAGTTTCAGCGGAACCAGCGCCGACGAGCCGAGTCCATGCAGAAGGCGGTGCATCGCCGTTCGCCCCGCGGCTGATATTCCAGCGCTGGTCCCAGAAGATTTCAGGAGTTGGCGCGCATGGGTTTTTCGTTTGCTGTGGTGGGTCGCGCCTGTGCTGGGCTGGTAGGGGCCGTTGCGGCAGCGAGCGCCATGGCTGCCTTGCCCACCCCGCCCGTGGATGGGCTGATAGTCAAGCTGAAAGGCGCCCCGGCGCATGAGCGCATGGCGGCGCTGAGCGCTGCCGCGCGCTCATCCGAAACCCAACGCCTGCAGCAGGTGCTGCAGGCGGCGCGCATGACCGAGGTGCGCATGCAGCCGGCGGGCCGCGCGGCCCAGCATTTCAGCTTCGGGCGGCACTTGCCGGTGGCCGAGGCGCTGGCGCTGGCCGAGCGGCTGCGCAGCCAGCCCGAGGTCGAATGGGTCGAGCTGAATGCGCGCGAGCGCTTGCTGCAGGCGGCGCCTGTGGTGCCCAACGATCTTTACTACGACTATCGCTCGCCCACCGACACCGGCCAATGGTGGCTGCGGCCGCCCGGTGAGGCGCTGGGCGGCTGGCCGATCAGCTCGGGCGCGCCGGGCGTGCAAGGGGCCTGGGCCGTGACCACCGGGCGCGCGTCAGCCGTCGTGGCCGTACTCGACACGGGTACGACCAACCACCCCGATTTGACGGGCCGCTTTTTGACCGGCTACGACTTTGTCTCTGATGTGGCCTACGCCAACGATGGCAACGGTCGCGACCCCGACCCCTCCGACCCCGGTGACTGGGTCAGTCAGGCCGAGGCTGACACCGACCCGCTGTACGCCACGTGCACCGTGCAAGACAGTTCGTGGCATGGCACGGTCATCAGCGGTGTCGTTGCAGCGGCCACCGACAACAGCGTGGGCGTGGCCGGCGTCAACTGGAACGGCCGTGTGCTGCCGGTGCGCGTGGCGGGCAAATGCGGTGCTTCGGTGCTCGACATCACCGACGGCATGCGCTGGGCTGCCGGGCTGCATGTAAACAACGTGCCCGACAACGCTAACCCCGCGCGTATCGTCAACATCAGCTTCGGGGGCAGTGCGCCCTGCGGCAATCTTTACCAGAACACCATCGACGAACTCGCCTCGCGCGGCGTGGTGGTGGTGGCGGCGGCGGGCAACGAGCAGGGCGCCGTCACCCGCCCGGCCAGCTGCTCTGGTGTGGTGGGCGTGGCTGCCCTCGCGCGCGATGGGCTGAAGGCGGGCTATTCCAACTTCGGGCCGCGGGTGGTCATCTCAACGCTGGGCGGTGACCCCGATGTCGACGACGGCATCTTCACCGTTTCGAACGACGGCACCCAGTCGGCCGCCACCGCGACCTACGGCAGTGTCTACGGCACCAGCTTTGCCGCCCCCATCGTCTCGGGCGTGGTGAGCCTGATGCTCAGCGCCAACCCCAACCTGAGCGTGCCGCAGATCATCAGCGGTTTGCAGGTGACGGCGCGGCCGCATGTGCAGTCGACCAGCACGCCCTTCTGCTCGTCCAACAATTCAGGCGCCTGCGTGTGCACCACCAGCACCTGCGGTGCTGGCGTGCTGGATGCCGAAAGGGCCGTGCGCTATGCAGCGGGTGCACCGCTAGACCCCGGGCGCGGTGACAGCGGTGGCGGTGGCGGTGGCGGTGGCGCCCTCAGCTGGCCCTGGCTGATCGGTCTCGCGCTGGGCGTGGCCGCGCTGGCGCGTGTGTCAGGGTCGCGTCGGGCAAACCGCAAACGGCTTGCCGAGTAGCGCTTCGGCGCGCAGGCCGGCCAGCCGACTTTGCAGCGTGGCGTCGGCGCGCTCCACCCTCAGGCTGTGGCTGACGACCGCGGGCGAGAGCTGCGCCACGCGGGCGGTGCGCACACCACGCTGGTTGAGGTCAGCGAGCGCCTTCTCGGCGTTGGCCTTGCTGCTGTAACGGCCTAGTGCGAGGCCATCGTTCAGCTCGGGCACGTTGTGCACTTCATCGAAGCTGATCTTGAGCCGCCTCAACTCATCGGCTTTTTTCTGCAGCGCTTCCCGGTTGGGGTACTTGCCCATGTAAAGAATCCACACGGGCGGGGTCTCGGTCTTCAGACTGGACCAGCTGCCGGCGGGCAGCACGGTTTGCAGCACGCTCTCGGCCGCGGAGATCTGCGCCGGGGTGTAGGGGCCGGCCTCCAGACAGGCCGGCGGCGTGTCGGCCACAGCCACGGCCACGGTGGCGGCTACCGGTGGCAGCACCCTGATGGTGTCGGGGCGCACCTGGCGCTGCAGGCGGTCGGGCTCGCGGTCGCCCTGCGCGCGCATGCCGACCACGCCGTCGAGCATGCCCTGCCGCCAGGCGTAGAAGCCGAGGTTGGCCAGCACCAGGGTCAACACGAAAAGCCTCAGCATGAGGCGTCGCTTTCGGGGTCGTCGCCCTCTGGCTCTGGTACGCCGCGGTCCAGCCGCACGCTCACGTCGCCGCTGCTCACCTCGCGCTGACCGCCGGCCGTCTGCACGATCAGCGTGCCGGTGGCCGACACGCCTTGCGCCAAGCCGACGGGCAAGTTGAGCTGGCTGGTGGTGATGGCCTTGCCGCGCAGCAGGTCGCGCGCGGCAAAACGCTTGGCGAATGGGGCGAACCCCTGGCGCTCGAACGTCTGCAAAGCGCGCACCAGCGGGGCCGCGACGAGCGCGAGCGCCATCGGCGCGCTGGCGGTGTCGCTCAGCTCTTGCAGGCAACCGTAGCCGCTGCTCAGGTCGTCGATCGCCTGCGGCTGGATGTTCAGGCCCACGCCCACCACCGCCAGCCGCGTGGCGCCGGCCATCACTGTTTCGATGAGGATGCCGCCGAGCTTGCGGCCCAGCGGCGGGCCGGCAGTGTCAGAGGTGGGGGCGGCATCCATCAGCCACAGGTCGTTGGGCCACTTGAGGCCGATGTAGGGTGCGCCCGCGCCGCGCAGCGGCTCGAGCGCGTCGGCCAGCGCCGCGCCCACGGCCAGCGACAGGCCCGACCAGTCGGGCGGGTTCATCGGCAACGAGAGCGAGAAGGTGAGCGACGCACCTGCCGCCGACTGCCACACACGCCCCATGCGGCCGCGGCCGCCGGTTTGGTGCTCGGCCACCAGCAGGCAGGGCTGCACGTCGGCCGCGCGGCGGCCGAAGGCGGCGCTCTCTACGCTGCGCCGCACCTGCACCAACTCGTCGGTGGCGGGCTCCACCCGCACACGCGCACGCTCCAGCAGCGCCGTGTTGGTGGACGCGCTGCGCGCCACCACCTCCACGCTCAGGCCGGGCAGCAGCGGCTCCAGCTGCTGCCACAGCGCTTCGGCACCCCACGGTAACGGTTCGTTGATCGGTGTCACGTGCGCTGTCTCAGCTTCATGTCTTCGGGGCCAGCATGGTGCCGCGGCACTTCTTGGCGCCGCAGCGGCATTCGTATTCTTTCTTGAGCTTCTTGGTGTAGGGTGCGTCGATGTTCAGGCCATAGTCGTAAAACAGCTCTTCGCCCGGCTTGAGCGTGCGCAGCGCTTTGATGAAGACACGGCCATTGATCTCGTCGGCTTCGCAGTTGGGCTTGCAGGCGTGGTTGATCCAGCGCGCTGCGTTGCCGCCGTACTTGGCGTCGATGGCGTCGCCCGAGTCCAGCTCGAAGTAGAAGGTGTGGTTGGGGTCGCTGGGGTCATGCGGGTGGCGGCGCAGCGCTTCGGGCCAGGAGATGATCTCGCCCTTGTACTCGATGATGATGTCGCCCTTGGCGATGGGGGCGACGGCAAATACCCCTTTGCCGTGTACGCCGCTGCGGCGGACCTGGATGCGCCGCCCGCCTGCGGGGGCGGCAACCGTGGGCGCCGGGGGTGTTTGGGGAGCAGGGGAACGGGTCTTGGCGCTGCGGGCTTGCGTCATCGGTTTCTTTGGGTACATTGAATTCATGGGTGCGCGTGTGTGTGCGTGTGCCCGCACATGTGTGCGTACGCGTATACGCGCGAGAAGCCCGGATTGTAGAGAGAGCGCCGACCCTCGGCGCCCTGAACACAGAAAGAGCCATGAGCAAGTCTTTGATCATTGCGGAGAAGCCCTCCGTCGCCCAAGACATCGTGCGGGCGCTCACGCCCACCGCCGGCAAATTTGAGAAGCACGACGAGTACTTCGAGGGTGAGCACCACCTCGTCACTTCGGCGGTGGGCCACTTGTTAGAGATCAAGGCGCCGGAAGAGTTCGACGTGAAGCGCGGCAAGTGGAGCTTTGCCAACTTGCCGGTGATCCCGCCGCACTTCGACTTGAACCCCATCGACAAGAGCAAGGGGCGGCTCAACGCCATCGTCAAGCTCGTCAAGCGCAAGGACGTGACCGAACTCATCAATGCCTGTGACGCGGGCCGCGAAGGCGAGCTGATCTTTCGGCTGATACAACAGCACAGCAAGAGCAAGCACCCTGTCAAGCGCGTGTGGCTGCAGAGCATGACGCCCGCCGCCATCCGCGACGGGTTCGAACACCTGCGCACCGACAAGCAGATGCTGCCGCTGGCCGACGCGGCGCGCTGCCGCTCTGAGGCCGACTGGCTGGTGGGCATCAATGGCACGCGGGCCATGACGGCCTTCAACTCGCGCGACGGTGGCTTCTTTCTCACCACGGTGGGTCGGGTGCAGACGCCCACGCTGAGCATCGTGGTCGAGCGTGAAGAAAAGATCCGCAAGCACGTGTCGCGCGATTACTGGGAAATCAAGGCCACCTTCGCCGCCCAGGCCGGCGAGTACGAAGGCAAGTGGTTCGAGCCCAAGTGGAAGAAGAACCCCGACGACCCTGAAGCGCGCGCCGACCGCCTGTGGAATGCGAAAGACGCGCAAGTCATTGCCGATGCCGCCCGTGGCCAGCCCGCCACGGTGACGGAAGAATCTAAGCCCAGCACGCAAAGCTCCCCCGGCCTGTACGACCTGACCACGCTGCAGCGTGAGGCCAACTCGCGCTTCGGTTTCTCGGCCAAGACCACGCTCAGCATTGCGCAGGCGCTGTATGAGAAGCACAAGGCGCTGACCTACCCGCGTACCGACAGCAAGCACCTGCCAGAAGACTATGTGGCCGTGGTGAAGAACACCATGGAGATGATTGCCACCGAAGACATGCCGGGGCCGCTGAAAGCCTTGGCGCCGCACGCCAAGAAGGCCATCAAGGAAGGCTACGTCAAGCCCAACAAGCGCATCTTCGACAACACCAAGGTGTCGGATCACTTTGCCATCATCCCCACGTTGGTGGCGCCCAAGAGCCTCACCGAAGTCGAGGCCAAGCTGTACGACATGATCGTGAAGCGCTTTCTGGCGGTGTTCTTCCCGCCGGCCGAGTTTCAGGTCACCACGCGCATCAGCATTGCGGCGGGCCAGAGCTTTCAGACCAACGGCAAGGTGATGGTCAAGCCGGGTTGGCTGGCGGTGTACGGGCGCGAAGCGCAGGAAGACGACGCCAACCTCGTAGCGGTAGACACGGGCGAGAAGGTGCGCACCGAGAGCGTGGACGTGAACCCGCTCAAGACCAAGCCGCCGGCGCGCTACACCGAAGCCACGTTGCTGAGCGCCATGGAAGGCGCGGGCAAGCTGGTTGAAGATGAAGACATGCGCGAAGCCATGCAAGAGAAAGGCCTGGGCACACCGGCCACGCGCGCGGCCATCATCGAAGGCCTGCTGATGGAAAAGTACATGTACCGTGATGGCCGCGAGCTGGTCCCCACGGCCAAGGCCTTCCAGCTCGCCACGCTCTTGCGCGGCCTGGGCGTGGAAGACCTCACCAAGCCCGAGCTCACCGGCAACTGGGAGTTTCAGTTGTCCGAGATGGAAAAGGGCAAGCTGAGCCGCGACACCTTCATGGCCGAGATTGCGGCCATGACGCAGCGCATCGTGGCCAAGGCCAAGGAATACGACCGCGACACCATCCCAGGTGATTACGCCACCCTCAAGACGCCCTGCCCGAACTGCGGCGGCGTGGTGAAAGAGAACTACCGCCGCTTCACCTGCACCGGCAACACCGGTGACAGCGAAGGCTGCGGGTTTTCCATCGGCAAGATCCCGGGTGGCCGCAGCTTCGAGCTGCACGAGGTGGAAGAATTCTTGGCCAACAAGCGAATCGGCCCGCTCGAAGGCTTCCGCTCCAAGGCGGGTTGGCCTTTCACGGCCGAGCTCAAGATGGTGTTCGACGACGAGATCAAAAACTGGAAGCTTGAATTCGACTTCGGCGAAGACGCCAAGAAAGAAGGCGAGTCGGGTGAGCCCATCGATTTCTCTGCCCAAGAAAGCCTGGGGCCTTGCCCGAAAGACCAGGGCCATGTGTTTGAGCACGGCAACAGCTATGTGTGCGAGCACGCGGTGGGCGCCAACGTCACCTGCGATTTCAAGAGCGGCAAGATCATCTTGCAGCAACCGGTGGCGCGTGAGCAGATGAGCAAGCTCTTGGCCACTGGCAAGACCGACCTGTTGGAAAACTTCGTCTCCAACAAGACGCGGCGCAAGTTCAAGGCCTTCCTCGCCTTCGACAAGAAAGAAGGCAAGGTGAGCTTCGAGTTTCAGCCTCGCGCCGCCAAGGCGCCAGCGGGCAAGGCGGCCGCCGCGAAGACTCCGGCTGCCAAAGCTCCTGCCGCGAAGAAAGCGACACCGAAGAAGGCCGCGTAGCCCGGTGCGGCACAATCCTCGGGCCGCGCGGGCCGAGGTCGCTGCCGGCCACATCCAACCCAAGCAAGAGGGGATCTGACATGAAGAAAAACTTTGTTTGCGCCGCTGCGTTGCTGGCGTTGGCAGGCGGGGCTGCAGCCCAGGGCATCGAAGTACGACCGCTGATTGGCCTCGGGTTGACCTTCGGCGGCGACGAAATTGAGACGGTCACCTACGACACCGGCAATTCGGGAACGACTTCGGAAACACTGCACGCTGGAGGGCTGATCCATATTTACACCGGCGTGGACGTGCGCTTTACGCCAATGGTGTCGGCGCAGCTCAATGTCGGCTATCACGTCGACGGCACGAGTGGCTCTAACGCCAGCCTGAAGTTCGACCGCACGCCGGTCGAGCTTCTGGGCCACTTCAACATCACCGACCGGTTCCGCGTGGGCGGTGGGGCTCGCTTCATTTCGGGCGCCAAAGTCAAGGGCACGGGTTTTCTGAATCGCCCGGTGATCTATTTCCAGTCGACCACTGGCTCGGTAGTTGAAGCCGAGTACTTTTTTACGCGCGGCCTCAGCGTCAAGGGTCGCTACGTCTCCGAGAAGTACAAGGTCGACGGCTTCTCCGGTGAAGTGAACGGCAGCCACGGCGGCCTCTACGTCGCCTATTACTTCCTCTAAAGCGCACCCTGCGCGGCCCGCGCGCACGCATGTTTTCAGTCATCCTGTTCAAGCTCCTCGCCATCATGCTGATGGTCGTCATCGGGTATGCCGCAGGACGCAAAGGCTGGCTGGGCGCCCACGACCCGACGCGTGTGCTGAGCAACGCGGCCTTCTACATCTTCGTGCCGGCGCTGCTGTTTCGCACCACCTCGCACATCGCCTTCAACACGCTGCCCTGGGGCACGCTCGCGGCCTTCTTCGTGCCGGTGGTGGCGCTGATGCTGTTGGTCTATTTGTGGGAACGCCGCCGCGGCGGCATGCCCGCCGCGGCGCCCAGCGTGCGCGCCGTCACCGCCACCTTTGGCAACACCGTGCAGCTGGGCATCCCGATGGCGGTGGCCATGTTTGGCGAGAAGGGCTTGCCCATCCACGTGGCCATCGTGAGCCTGCACGCGTTGATCCTGCTGGGTGTGCTCACGGCCCTGGTAGAAGTTGACCTTGCGCGCGAGCGTGCGCGGCAAGGCGATGCCGATGCGCACGTGGGGCGCATGCTCGCCGACACCGTGCGCAAGACCATCATCCACCCGGTGGTGCTGCCCATACTGCTCGGCCTGGTGTGGAACGCATTCGGCGCGCCCACGCCCGCGGTGATCGAAGAGATGCTGTTGCAGTTGGGCCAGGCCGTGGTGCCGCTGTGCCTGGTGCTGATCGGCCTGTCGCTTGCGCAGTACGGTCTGAAGGCGGCGGCGCAAGGTGCCGTCTCGCTGACACTGCTCAAGCTGGTGCTGCTGCCCGCCGTGGTGCTGGTGGTGGGCCACTGGGGCTTCGGCCTTGCGGGCTTGCCGCTGTCGGTTGTGGTGATGGCCGCCGCGCTGCCGGTGGGCAACAACGCGCTGATCTTTGCGCAGCGCTACCAGACGCAAGAAGGCGAAGCCACCGCGGCCATCGCGTTGTCGACCTTTGCCTTCGCGCTCACCGCGCCGCTGTGGCTGTGGGTGGTGAGCCGCCTGTCGTGATCGACCTGAAAGGAAACATGCATGCCCGCCACTGAAACCCTTCAGCTTGTCCCGGCGCAAGACGGCTACCCCATCCAGGTTTTCGCGTGGGCTGGCCACGGGCCGGTGCGCGCACTGGTGCAGATTGCGCACGGCATGGGCGAGCACCCGCGCCGCTACCGCGCGCTGGCAGCGGCGCTGGTGCAAGCTGGGTGTGCCGTCTATGCCAACGACCACCGCGGCCATGGTGACGAAGCGGCCCGGCGCAATGCCTTGGGCGACCTCGGGCCGCGCGGCTTCAGCGGCTTGGTGGCCGACATGGCCGTGGTGAGCGATCACGCCCGCGCACAGCACCCCGGCGTGCCGCTGATCCTGCTGGGCCACAGCATGGGTTCGTTCGCCGCCCAGCTCTACCTGCTGGACCATGCCGGCGGGCTGCGGGCGGCTGCGCTGTCGGGTACGGCGGCGCTCGACCTGCTGCACGCCAGGCGCGGCTCGGCTGCGAAGCTGGAAGACAACAACGGCACGATGACCACGCCGCGCACCGCCTTCGACTGGCTCACCCGCGACGAAGCGCAGGTCGACGCCTACGTGGCCGACCCGCTGTGCGGCTTCACGCTGACGCCGGAGTCGCGCCTCACCATGTCGGCCGCGTACGAACGCATGACCCAAGCCGATGCGGTCGAGCGCATCCCCAAAGACCTGCCCTTGTACGTGCTCGTGGGCGACGCCGACCCGATCAACTACAAGCTTGCGCTGCTGTACCCACTGCTCGATCGCTACCGCGCGGCGGGGCTGAGCGATGTGTCGGTGCACATCTACGGCGGGGCGCGTCACGAGCTTTTCAACGAGACCAACCGCACCGAGGTGACGGCGCATTTTGTGGCGTGGGTCGAGCGGGTACTGGCCACGCCGCGCTGATCAGACGCCGAGCACACGCGCCAGCGCGTGGGCATCCATCGCGCTCGATGCGCCGGCCATCACCACGCGGCCTTTTTCCAGCACCAGCGCCTGGTCGGTGTGTGCGAGCACGGCGCGGTAGTTGCGGTCGACCAGCAAGCTGCTGATGCCGCTCGCGCGCACCTCGGCAATCACGCGCCAGATCTCGGCCACGATCAGCGGGGCCAGGCCTTCGGTGGCTTCATCGAGCACCAGCAGCAGCGGGTTGGTCATCAGCGCGCGGCCGATGGCGAGCATCTGCTGCTCACCCCCCGAGAGCTGCTGGCCGCCGTGCGAAAGCCGCTCGGCCAGGCGCGGGAAGGTGGCGAGCACGCGGGCCAGCGTCCAGCGGCGCTGGCCGTCCGGCCCGGGGCGCGCGGCCATCAGCAGGTTTTCGCGCACGCTCAGGTTGGGGAAGATGCCGCGCCCTTCGGGCACGTAGCCTATGCCCAGGCGTGCCATGCGCTCGGGCGCCCAGCCGGTCACGTCGCGGCCGGCCCATTGCACCTGGCCTTGCGTCGTGGGCACATAGCCCATCAGCGTGCGGATGAGCGTGGTCTTGCCCATGCCGTTGCGGCCCAGCAGGCCGAGCGCCGTGCCAGCGGGCAACGCGAGGTCAACTCCGCGCAGCACGTGGCTGTCGCCGTAGTGGGCGTGCAAGGCGGTGACGTGCAACATCGGGTGCTGGTCACGAACTCATGAGCGACGAAGCTCAGCCATTCCATTGGCTCCGTTCGCCCTGAGCCCAGCTTCGTTCGCCCTGAGCCCAGCTCCGTTCGCCCTGAGCCCAGCTCCGTTCGCCCTGAGGTATCGAAGGGTGCGCCCGTGCACTGCGCTACCCTTCGATACCTCAGGGCGAACGGAATTTGGCTGAGGCATGTCGCTCACCAGGTTCACGAATAGGCCTCGCCGAGGTAGGCGCGCTGCACCTCGGGGTGGGCGCGTATGCGCTCGGGCACGTCGCTCGCCAAGACCTGGCCGTCGACCATCACGGTGATGCGGTCGGCCACGCGAAACACCGCGTCCATGTCGTGCTCGATCAGCAAAATGGCATGCGTGGGCTTCAGGTGTTGCAGCAGCGTGAGCATGCGCTCGGTCTCTTCGGCGCCCATGCCGGCCAGCGGCTCGTCGAGCAGCAACACCTGCGCACGTGTGGCCAGGCACATTGCCACTTCGAGCTGGCGCTTCTGGCCGTGGCTCAGCGTGCCGGCGATGTGCTGCGCGGCTCCAGCCAGACCGGTGGTTTGCAGCACCTCGTGGGCAATGGCCAGGCTTGCCTCGTCTGCCGCGGCGGCTTGCCAGAACCGCCACGGGCTCTGATGCAAGGCCTGCGCGCTCAGGCGGCAGTTTTCCAGCACGCTGAGCTCGCCGAAGAGGGTGCTGCGCTGGTAGCTGCGCGCCATGCCGGCGCGAGCGCGTTTGGGTTGCGGCCAGTGGGTGACGTCATGGCCGCCGAGCTGCACCTGGCCAGCATCGGGCGCGAGCTCGCCCGACAGCAGGTTGACCAGCGTCGACTTGCCAGCGCCATTGGTGCCGATCACCGCATGCAGCTCGCCCACTTGCAGGGCCAGCGACACATCGCTCACTGCCGTGAGCCCACCGAAGCGGCGCGTGAGCTTTGTGGCGCGCAAGGCCAGTGCATTAGCCATGGGCGCGCCACCCCGTGCGAACACCCATCAGGCCTCGCGGCAGCGCTGCCACCAGCACGATGATGCTGAGGCCCAGGCTCAGCTGCCAGTGCACCGCCATCGGCCCGACCAGCCCTTCGCTGGAGAAGAACTCTTTCAGCAGCGTGAAGGCCGCGGCGCCGATCACCGCCCCGCGCAAGTGCCCCAGGCCGCCGAGGATCAGCATCAGCAGCACCGCGCCCGACTCGTGCCACGACAGCAGCTCGGGGTTCACCACACCGTCTTTCACGGCCAGCAGGCTGCCGGCCAGCCCGGCCAGTGCGCCTGCGATCACAAAGGCCGCGAGCTTGTAGCCTTGCGTGCTGTAGCCCACCGCGCGCATGCGCTGCTCGTTGACGCGTATGCCGCTGAGCGCATGGCCGAAGCGCGAGCGCGCGAGCAGCGCCAGCAGGGCATAGGTGGCGACCAGCACCGCCCACACCAGCGCATGCAGCGCCCGGCCGTCTTGCGGGTCGAGCAGCGTGACGCCGCCCAGCGCGAGCACTGGCCGCGTGTAGAGGTACAGCCCGTCGCTGCCACCGGCGAGTCTGGTGTCGTGAAACACGAAGTAGGCCATTTGCGCAAACGCCAGCGTCACCATGATGAAGTACACGCCCTGCGTGCGCAGGCTGAGCAGGCCCACCACCAGCGCGCAGGCCGCAGCCGCCAGCATGGCCATCGGCATCAACCAGGCGAGCGACACGCTGCCCTCTGGCGATGCGAGCACGGTGACGTAAGCGCCGATGCCGAGAAACGCCGCATGCCCCAGGCTCACCAGGCCGGTGTGGCCCGCGAGCAGCTGCAGGCTGAGCGCAAACACGGCATAGACCATGATCTTCGTGACCAGGCCTTGCACATAGGGCGACAGCCACATCGGCAAGCACAGCAGGGCCAGCGCACAGAGCGCAGGCACCAGCCAGGCGAGCCGCGGCGTGTTCATACGGCGCGACGCTGCATGAGGCCTTGCGGCCGCCACACCAGCACCATGGCCATCAGCAGGTACACACCCACACCGCTGTACTCGGCGAAGAACACCTTGCCGAAGGTGTCGACGACACCCACCAGCATCGACGCGATGAGCGCCCCGCTGACCGATCCGATGCCGCCGATCACCACCACCACGAAGCAGATGATGAGCACGCTGCCGCCCATGCCCGGGTAGACCGACGACATGGGCGCGGCGATCATGCCGGCCAGCGCGGCCAGCGCCACGCCGGCCGCGAACACGCCGCGGTACAGCAGCTTGATGTTGATGCCCAAGCCTCGCACCATGTCGCGGTTGTTGGCGCCGGGGCGCACCATCATGCCCAGCCGCGTGTGGTTCACCACCGCATAGAGGCCAAGCGCGATCACGATGCAGGCGGCCGAGGCGAACAGCCGGTACACCGGGTAGCGCATCAGTTCGCCCAGCGCAATGCTGCCCGAGAGCCACCCGGGCGTGGCCACGCCATGCACGTCGTTGCCGGCGATCAGGCTGCGCAACTCCTCAAACACCAGGATCAGCGCATACGTCATCAACACCTGCTGCAGGTGTTCGCGCTGGTAGAGGTAGCTGAAGAAGAGCCACTCCAGCAGGTAGCCAAAGG
>NZ_JBKJOQ010000090.1:0-112431 GCF_046595475.1 Rhizobacter sp. | reverse complement strand
GCGCAACAACACCTTCACCAACAACTCGGTGGTCGCTGGGGTGTGCCGCGGTGGCAACGTGACCGTGCACGGCCAGTGGGATGGGCTGCTGATCGAAGGCAACACCATCACCCAGGCAGCATCGTCCGAAGGCTGCTGGGGCTTCAGCATCACCCCGGGCTACGCCAACTCGGCCGAGTGGTTTCGCAACACCGTGGTGCGCAACAACACCGTCACCAACCTGGGTGGTTGCGCGGTGTGCGTGATCTCTGCGCCGGGCATCGTGATCGAAGGTAACCGTATCTTCAACAGCCAGGCTGCGCAGATTGCGGTGACCGTGAGTTCGCCCGGTGAGTCCAGCGATGACGCCGGCCTGAGCCCGACGGTGCTCAACAACACCGTGTGCTTCACGCAACCCAACACGAGCAGTGCTCCAGTTGCCGTGCGTGTGGCAGGTGGCTTGGTGTCGGGTACGGTGTACCTCACCGGCGCTGAAGCCACCACCGGAGCCTGCGCTCGGTAGTCGGTCTAGGCCCATTGCTCTGACGAGCATCGCCACACCAGCGGAAGTCCGAGCGCCCTAGCTCCACAGGCCGGGGCCTGACGCGGTTCGCGGCAGTATGCAGCCGAGTCTTGATCGTGAGCTGCACTTCGCCGCTTCACTTGGTCTCGTCTTCCGAACGGGATGCTGACGGCGGCACGTTGTATTCGAAAGCGCTTTGACGCGCGTAGTTCGAGCTACGACCCTGCGCGCAAGTGCCCGCCGCTTCATGCGGTGCGCAATATTTCACTGACTGAGTTTTGACTGCGTCCCCGTGGGCGCCATACGCCTATCTAGGGGGTCTAGAGGCCCTTCAATGGCGCACATAATTCCCGGGCTTTCCGCGTCGTCAGCGGTGCTTGCAGACCCTGCATTGCGCGAGTATTGCGGTCGGACAACATCCCGCTGCACGGTCTCGGCAAGGCGCCAAACTCGCCATTCGCATGTGCGAGCGCCCGAGACTTCCACCTGCTCAGATATTAAAGATTGACTAGACGATGAGTTACGTGACGATGGCCGCCACCCCTGTCTCAACCGAGGCTCCCGCCGCAGGAAAGAGAGCATGAGCGAGGTGAACGAGACTGACATCGCCATCGTGGGCATGGCGATCCGGGTTCCTGGCGCATCGACCCCGGAGCAGTACTGGGCCAACCTGACGGCGGGCATCGAGGCCACGCACACGTACACCGATGAAGAGTTGATCGCCAAGGGCGTTTCGCAGAGCACGCTGTCTGATCCGAACTACGTCAAGGCGGGCATCACGCTGCAAGACATGGATGCCTTCGACCCCGAGTTCTTCGGGTTCAGCCAGAAAGAAGCCGCCATCCTTGACCCACAACACCGGCAGTTCTATGAAGTCTGCTGGGAAGCGCTCGAGCGGGCCGGCCACCCGCCCGAAGCCTTCGATGGCGCCGTCGGTTTGTTTGCCGGCTGCGGCATGGGCGCGTACTTCGCCTTCAACCTGCTGTCCAACCCCGAGCTCGTCGACTCCGTCGGCCTCTTTTTGCTGCGCCACACCGGCAACGACAAAGACTTTCTGTCCACACGCGTCTCGTATGCGTTCAATCTGAACGGCCCCTGCGTCAACGTGCAGACCGCTTGTTCCACCTCGCTGGTCGCCACCCACCTCGCGGTGCAGAGCCTGCTGTCAGGCGAGTGCGACATGGCATTGGCTGGCGGCGTGACCATCGAAGTGCCGCATGGCGTGGGCTACCACTACAAGGAAGGCGAAGTGCTGTCGCCCGACGGCCACTGCCGCACGTTTGACCACCGCTCCAAGGGCACGGTGTTTGGCAGCGGTGCCGGCGTGGTGGTGATGCGCCGTCTGGCCGATGCGCTGCGCGATGGCGACCACGTGCACGCAGTCATCAAGGGCACTGCCGTCAACAACGACGGCTCACGCAAGGTCGGCTACCTCGCTCCGAGCGTCGACGGCCAAGCCGCCTGCGTCACCGAAGCCCTGGCCGTTGCCGATTGCAGCGCCGATACCGTGAGCTACATCGAATGCCACGGCACGGCTACGCCCGTGGGCGACCCGATCGAGATTGCTGCACTTACGCAAGCCTTTCGCGACACCACCGATCGGGTGGGCTACTGCCTGGTTGGCTCGGTAAAGACCAACATCGGCCACCTGGACACCGCTGCCGGCGTGGCCAGCCTGATCAAGACCGCGCTCGCGCTCGAGCACAAGCAGATTCCGCCTTCGCTCAATTTCGAGTCGCCCAACCCACGCATTGGCTTCGAAGGCAGCCCGTTCACGGTGGTCTCCAAGCTGACCGACTGGAAGGCCGGCGACACGCCGCGCCGCGCGGGTGTCAATTCGCTAGGCGTCGGTGGCACCAACGCTTTCGTGGTGCTGGAAGAGCCCCCCGCGCGCGCGCCCACGCCGATCGACGACTCGACGCAGCTGCTGGTGCTATCGGCCCGCAACCGCAAGGCACTCGACGACAACGGCAAGCGCTTGGCCGCCTGGCTGCGCCAAAACCCCAAGGCGCCACTTGCCGACGTGGCTTACTCGCTGCGAGTCGGGCGCCGCGGATTTGAGCAGCGCCGTGTGTTGGCCTGCGCGAGCCACGAAGAGGCGGCAAGCCTGCTCGAAAGCAACGACGCCAAGCGTGTTTTCACCCACACCAAGGACCTGGATCACCCCGCGTTGGTGTTCATGTTCCCCGGTGGTGGCGCGCAGTACGTGCGCATGGGCATGGGCCTCTATGAGCATGAGCCGGTGTTCCGCGAGCACATCGACAAGGGCCTGGCCATATTGAAGAACCGCTTCGGCGCCGACCTGGCGCCGGTGCTGCTCGCCAAAGAGGTGAGCACTGAGCTGGCCGACGCACTGGCGAAGCCGTCGGCTCAGCTGCCGCTGACCTTCCTGGTTGAGATTGCGCTCACGCGCCTGTGGGAGTCGTACGGCATCAAGCCTGACGTGGTGATCGGCCACAGCATGGGCGAGAACAGCGCGGCCTGCATCGCTGGCGTGTTCTCGTTCGAAGATGCGCTGGGCCTGCTGCTGCTGCGTGGGCAACTGGTCGAACAATCACCTCCCGGCACCATGATCAGCGTGCCCATGGCCGCCAAGGAGCTCGTGCCTTTGCTGGGCGAAGAGCTCGACCTGGCTTCGGCCAACAGCCCCCAGCTCTCGGTGATGTCGGGCCCATTCGCACCGCTGGAGGCGCTGGCCACCCGTCTGAAAGAGCAGGGCATAGACACGCAGCAGGTGAAGGTCAATGTGGCGGGGCATTCGCGCCTGCTCGACGGCATCTTGCCGCGCTTTCGCGCCTACTTGCAGAGCATCAAGCTCAACGAGCCCAAGCTCCCCATTGTTTCCAACCTCACCGGCAAGTGGCTGGACCCGGCGCGTGCGCTAGACCCCGAATACTGGGTGCAGCACTTTCGCAATTCCATTCTCTTCGCCGATGGCGTGGAGACTCTGCTCGAATCCGACAACCACGTGTACCTTGAAGTGGGCCCGGGCAACATGCTCGGCTCTTTCGTGCGCCAGAACCCGCGCTCGCCATCGCAGCGCGTACTGTCGTCAATGCGGCACCCGCAAGACCCAATCCCCGACCACGTCTATTTCCGCACCGTGATGGGCCGGTTGTGGGCTCTGGGCATCGACTTCGACGTCGAGCGCTTGTGGGGCAAGGATCGCCGCCGCACGCCGCTGCCCACCTACCCCTTCCAGCACGCACGCTACTGGATCGAGCCCGGCGTGGGTGCTTCGGGCCCGACGCGGGCCGACGCCGAGCGGCCGCTGCGCCAGCCGGAGTTGAGCGACTGGTTCCGCAAGCCGCGCTGGGTGCAGCAGGGCATTCTTGAATCGTCTGAAGAGCCACGCACCTGGCTGGCATTCCACGGGCGCGAGCCGGTGTCGCTTGCCGCCGTGGCCAACCTGAAAGAGGCGGGCCACCAGGTTGTCTCGGTGCTGCCGGGCGACACCTTTGCGCAGGTCGACGACAGCACCTACACGCTGGCCGCAGAAGCGGGCGGCGTTGGCTACCAGGAGCTGATAGATGCGCTGGTGGCGCGCGAGATCTTCCCCGACCGCATCTTGCACACCTGGCTGGTGACGGTGGACCGCGCCTTCCGCGCCGGCTCCACCTTCTTCCACCGCAATCAGGAGCACGGCTTCTATTCGCTGTTCCATCTGGCGCGTGCGCTGGCCAAGGCCGGCATCACCGACCGGGGCCTGCACATGACGGTGGTGGCCAACGGCGCCCAGCGCGTGGGTGACGAGGCCTTGCCTTTCCCCGACAAGGCGACTGCACTCGGCCCCTGCGCGGTCATCCCGCGCGAGTTCCCGAACGTCACCTGCGCCTTCATCGATGTCGACCTCGATGCCGCACGCAGCAATGCCAAGCGCAATGCACAGAGCGACGCCGCGGCGTTGCGCGTATCAGGCGACCTGGCCGGCGAGTTGTTCGCCCAACCCGGCACGCGCGTGATCGCGTGGCGCAATGGCGTGCGCTGGCAGCGGCACCTGGGTGCCTTCCGCGCCTCCAAGGGCGCCGAAGGCGCACCGCGCCTGCGCCAAGGGGGCGTCTACCTGTTGACCGGTGGCCTGGGTGGCATCGGTGGCGTGATTGCCGAATGGCTGGCACGCGAGTACCGCGCCAAGCTCGTGCTGGTGGGCCGCACACCGCTGCCGCAGCGCAGCGACTGGGACGAATGGTTGAGTACGCACGAAGCCGGCGACTCCATCAGCCAGGCCATCCAGAAGGTGCGCCAGCTCGAAGCGCTGGGCGCAACCGTGCTGCCGGTGGCCGGCGATGTGGCCGTGGCGGAGCGCATGAAAGAAGTGGTGGCCGAAGCACGCGCCGCCTTCCGCGACATCCATGGCGTGTTCCATGTGGCCGGGGTGATCCGCGACAACCTGATTCAACTGAAGAGCCCGCGCGACATCGAAGACGTGTTCTCGGCCAAGGTCTACGGCACCCAGGTGCTGGACGAGATCTTCCGCGACACGGCGCTCGACTTCATGCTGCTGTTCTCGTCGACCAGCGCCTACGTGGCGCCCACCGGCCAGGTCGACTACGTGGGTGCAAGCTCCTTCGTCAACGCCTTTGCCGAATCGTGCCGCGGGCAGCGCAAGTACCCCGTCACAGCAGTGTCTTGGGGCATCTGGAAAGACGTGGGCATGGTGGGCCAACTTGCCGCGCCATCGCAAGACACGCAGGCTGAAACCCTGCCGGTCACCAGCCCGCACTTCGACCACCGTCACGCCTCGCGTGATGGTCTGGCGCAGTTGCAGGTGCTCACTGGCACGCTGTCGTGCAGCGACTGGGTGATTGACGAGCACCGGCTGGGCAGCGGCGAAGCGCTGCTGCCGGGCACGGGCTATCTGGAACTGGTGCGTGCCGCATTGGCCGAGCTAGGCAACAACGGCCCATGGCAGCTGAGCAACCTGGTCTTCGAGTCGCCGCTCTTCGTGGCAGACGGCGCCTCGCGCGCCTTCCGTGTCAGCCTGCGCGGTGACGAGAAGCGTTGGGACGTAGAGATTTCTGCCGAAGGCGAGACCCCCGGCAGCTTTGTGCGCTGCGCCGCGGCACGTGTCACACCGGCCGAGACCACGGCGCCCACGCCTGTGGTGCTGGCCGATGTGGAGGCGCGGTGCACGGTGTCGACCAGCGCCGCTGCCGGCGCCAGTGCCTTGCGCACGCGCCAAGAAGCCCATCTGAAGTTTGGCCCGCGCTGGCGGGTGCTGAAGCGCCTGAGCCTGGGCCACAAGGAAGCGCTGGCCCAGTTGCACATGCCGGCCGAGTTTGCATCCGACTTCACGACCGACGGCCTGCACCCCGGCCTGGTCGACATCGCCACCGGCTGCGCCATGGACTTGATCCCCGGCTACGCCGACCAGGACGTGGCGCAAAGCCTGTGGGCGCCCATCTCCTACCGCGGCCTGCGTTACCACGCACCGATTGGTGCCGACGTGTTCAGCTGGATACGCCTGTCCAGCGACGGCTCGGCGGCCAGCGATTTTGCGACCTTCGACGTGACGCTCACCGACGCCCAAGGCAAGGTGCTGGTGGAGGTGGAGCGACTCACCTTGCGACGCCTCAACGGCCCTTGGCATGCACCGAAAGCCGAAACTGCCATGGCTGGCGGCGAAGGTGCAGCAGAGCCGGCGGCCACGCGCGCCAAGCCCTTGTCGCCTGGCGAGATCGCCCTGCGGCACAACGTGAGCCAGGGCATTACGCCGCCCGAAGGCTTGCAGGCCTTGGCCCGCTTGCTCAACGGCGAGATGCCCGCCGAGCTGATCGTCAGCTCGATGAAGGTCGATGAGCTGATAGTGCAGGCCGAGTCGCTCAGTCGTGCGTCGGTGGCGAGCAACGAGGCGCGCTTCTCGCGCCCCGAGCTCGACAGCGATTTCGCGCCGCCGCGAGATGCTTTCGAGAAGGGCCTCGCCGAGCTGTGGGGCAAGCTGCTGGGTGTTGAAGGCGTCGGCATTCAAGACAGCTTCTTCGACCTGGGCGGGCACTCGCTGATCGCCGTGCGCCTGTTCAACGAGATCGCCGACAAGTTCGATGTTGACCTGCCGATGTCGGTGCTGATGCAGTCGCCGACCATCGAAGCCCTGGCCACGCTGGTGCGCGGCGGGCCGTACAGCGAAGACGCCGCGGCCGTTGACCAGCTGGCCAGCGATGGCGAGAGTGGTGCGCGTGCCAAACCGGCGCTGCGCTATCAGCACGTGGTGCCTATGCATGCGGCGCCTGTTGCCGGGCGCACGCCGCTCTTCGTGGTGGCCGGCATGTTTGGCAACGTGCTCAACCTCAGCCACCTGGCACACCTGCTGGGCGAAGACCGGCCGTTCTATGCCTTGCAGGCCCGCGGCCTCTATGGCGACACACCGCCGCATGAAAGCTTCGAAGAGGCGGCCACCGACTACCTCGCCGAAGTGGTGCAGGTGCAGCCGCAAGGCCCCTACCTGTTGGGCGGTTTCTCGGGCGGTGGCCTGATCGCCTTCGAGATGGCGCGGCAGCTGCTGGCCCGTGGCGAACAAGTGCTGGGCGTGCTGATGCTCGACACGCCGGCACGCGAGATCCCCAGCTTCAGCCTGGCCGATCGCATCTCGATGTTCACCCAGACCGCGCAGCGCGAAGGCGTGAGCATCGTGGCCAACAAGGTCAAAGCGCGCATCCAGTGGGAGCTGGAAAAGCGCAGCCGCCGCCAGGAGCCTGCGACGACCGCGAACGACAACTCGCCCAACTTTCAATCCAAACGCATCGGCGATGCCTTCTTCCGCAGCCTGGTGAAGTACAAGATTCCCGCGGTGCCTGTGCCGGTGGCCGTGTTCCGGCCCAAGCTCGACGTGAAGTTCCGGCTGAGTCGCGACCGCCTGGTCGACTCGTTCCGCAACTACGTGCGAGCCGACAACTTCTGGGAGCCACACGTGGGCCAGCTGCAAGTCTTCGAGGTGCCCGGCACCCACGACAACATGGTCCTGGAGCCCAATGTGCGCGTGCTGGTGTCCTTGCTCAGACGAGTGATCGACGGGATAGGTAAGGGGGAAGCGAAGTGAACGAAAGCAAGCAACTCTACGAACTCGGCGAGACGCCGCCGCTGGGCCACGTGCCCGCGAAGATGTACGCGAGCGTCATCCGCAGTGAGCGCTACGGCCAGCCGCGCGACGCCTTCCAGGTCGAGGTGGTCGACGTGCCCAAGCCGGGGCCACGCCAGGTGCTGGTCTGGGTGATGGCCGCGGGCATCAACTACAACAATGTGTGGGCCGCGCTGGGCACGCCGGTCGACGTGATCGCCGCGCGCCGCAAGGGCAACCCCGCCGAGCCGGCGTTCCACATTGGGGGCTCCGACGCCTCGGGCATCGTCTGGGCCGTGGGCTCGGAGGTGCGCAGCGTGAAGGTGGGCGACGAGGTGGTGCTGTCATGTGCAATGTGGGACGAAAACGCCCCCGACATTCAAGCTGGCGCCGACCCCATCACCTCGATCAGCGCCAAGATCTGGGGCTACGAAGAGAACTGGGGCTCGTTTGCGCAGTTCACCCGCGTTGACGATTACCAGTGCCACCCCAAGCCGCCCAAGCTGTCGTGGGAGGCCGCGGCCGCCTACATGCTGGTGGGTGCCACCGCTTACCGCCAGCTGATGGGCTGGGCACCCAACATCGTGAAAGAAGGCGACCCGGTGCTGATCTGGGGCGGCTCGGGTGGGCTCGGCTCCATGGCCATCCAGATCGTCAAGGCCAAGGGCGGTATTCCGATTGCCGTGGTCTCGTCCGAGGGCCGCATGGAGCACTGCTACAAGCTCGGCGCCAAGGGCGTGATCAACCGCACAGACCCGGCCTTTACGCACTGGGGTCGCTTGCCCGACACCAGTGATGCCGAGGGCTATGCCAAATGGATGCAAGGGGCCAACGCCTTCCGCAAGAAGTGGTCTGAAGTGCTGGGCTCGCGGCAAGGCCCGCGCATCGTGCTTGAGCACCCGGGCGAGTCGACCATTCCGACCTCGGTGCTGGTCTGCGACAACGCCGGCATGATCGTCATCTGCGCCGGCACCACCGGCTACAACGCCGACATTGACCTGCGTTACCTGTGGATGCGCCAGAAGCGCCTGCAAGGCTCGCACTTCGCCAACGCCGAGCAGTGCCGTGCGCTGAACGACATGGTGATATCCGGTGACGTCCACCCTGCATTGGCGCGCACCTTCTCCTTCGATCAGGTGGGCACGGCGCACCAGCTGCTGCACGAGAACACCCACCCGCCGGGCAACCTTGCGATTCGGGTCAACGCGGTCGCATGAACCCGGCACCGGCCCCCACGCGCCTGTTGATTTCCATCGTCGCGTGGAAAGGGGCCGACCTCACCATCGATTGCCTGCGGTCAATTGAGCCGGAGCTCGCCTCGGTGCCGGGCACGCGCGTGATCGTGGTCGACAACGCCTCACCTGACGGCTCTGACATCCGTGTGGAACAAGCCATCGCCGAGAACGGCTGGGGCCGCTGGGCAACGCTGATGCGCGCAGCTGGCAACCACGGCTTTGCCGCGGGCAACAACGTGGCCATACGCGCCATGCTGGCCGAGCAGCAGCCGGCAGAGTTCCTGCTGCTGTTGAACCCTGACACCCTGGTGCGCCCAGGGGCGCTGCGCATCATGCTCGACTTCCTCGTCGCCCACCCCAAGGTGGGCATGGCAGGGGGCCGCAGCGAAGACCTTGATGCCACGCCGCAGATGTGCTGCTTCCGCTTCCCCAGCGTTTTCAGCGAAGCCCTGGGCTATCTGGGCGTGGGCGTGCTTGACCGCCTGTTCAAGCGGCGCCTCACACGCCTGGGCATTCCGGAAGAGCCGCGCCAGGTCGACTGGGTGTCGGGTGCTTTCGTGATGTTTCGCAAAGCCGTGATCGACGATGTCGGCCTGATGGACGAGGGTTATTTTCTCTACTTCGAAGAAACCGATTTTCTTAGGCGCGCGCAGTTGGCCGGCTGGGGCTGCTGGCATGTGCCGCAGAGCCGCGTCGTGCACTTGGTAGGGCAGAGCAGCGGTGTGACCGTGCGTGACCGCGCGCCGAAACGTTTGCCCCGCTATTGGTTCGAGTCGCGGCGGCGTTATTTCGTCACCCAGCATGGCCGCCTCTACGCGGCCATGACCGACCTGCTGGTGATGCTGGCCTACCCGGTCGGGCGATTCATCCGCTGGCTGCGGCGCAAACCGGCGCAAGGCGCGCCGCATTTTCTAGCCGACTTCATCCGCCACAGTGCCCTGTTCAGCGGTGACAGCGGGCCGCCTCTGGTGCGGCAAAAGAGGGCATGAGCACCCCGATGCCCGTGCATGTGGCGATCGTCAACTACCGCACCGGCGGCTTGGCGATCGACTGCCTGCGCTCGCTGGTGGATGAGGTGGCTGCCTTCCCCGGCAGCCGCGTCACCGTGGTCGACAACGCTTCAGGCGACGGCTCTGCCGAGCTCATCGCGCGGGCCATTGCCGAAAACGGCTGGTCGGGCTGGGCGCAATTGCTGGCGTCGCCGGTGAACGGTGGTTTTTCGTATGGCAACAACGAGGTGGTGCGCTTGACGCTGCAGCAGCCCGACGCCCCTTGCTACTACTGGCTGCTCAACCCCGACACCCGTGTGTTCCCCGGGGCTTTGCGCGCCTTGGTCGACTTCATGCAGACCCAGCCGCGCGCGGGCATCGCCGGCAGCAGCTACCTGCTGGGCAACGACCAGCCGTGGCCCTACACCTTTCACTTCCCCACCATCTGGAGTGAACTGGCGAGCGGCTTGCGCCTGGGTGTTGTCGCGAGGCTGCTGAAAGAGCACGTCGGCCTGCGCCTCATGGGCAGTGAGCCTGAGCAGGTCGACTGGTTGCCCGGTGCCAGCATGCTGGTGCGGCGCGAAGTCTTCGAGACGGTTGGCCTGATGGACCAAGGCTACTTTCTCTATTTCGAAGAAACCGACTTCAGCCTCGCCGCGCGCCGCGGCGGGTGGCAGACCTGGTACGTGCCACAAAGCTGCGTCAAGCACTTCGTTGGGCAAAGCACCGGGGTGAGCGGCCACCACGCGGCCGTCAAGCGGCGCCCGCAATACTGGTTCGACTCGCGTCGCCGCTATTGGGTCAAGAACCATGGCCGCGCATACGCGGCCGCCGTCGACGTGGTCTGGGCGCTGGCCTACAGCACCTGGAAGCTGCGCAACCTGGTGCAGCGCAAGCCGGCCGAGTACCCGCCGTATTTCTTCCGCGATCTGCTGCGCAATTCCGCCCTGTTCCACAGCGGCCTGCCCACCAGCACTGCCGCCTCACAAAGCTCCCATGGCCATACAAATCGTCCCGCACAGCGTTGACCGGCGCTTTGCCGTGCAGGAGTTCAACCAGCGCATGAAGCAGGGCGGCTCGCCCTGGTCGTTCTATGTTGACCCCGAGCCCGACTGGATCCCCAAGCGCGACGGCCAGAACGTATGGCGCGAGTACTACCTGGCTGTGGAAGACGACTCCGCCGTGCGTGGCGCCTTTGCACTCAAGCCACAAGACTGGCTCATCAACGGCCAGGTGCAGGTGGTGACCGACTGGCAGGGCCCGTTTTCCGAAGGCGCGATCGACGTGCGCCACGGCACGCTGGGCCTGCGCATGATCCGCGACATGCTGAAGAAGCGGCCGCTGCTTTACAGCTGGGGCCATGGCGGTGACGACCAGCCGGTGGTGCAGATGCTGCGCAAGATGAACTGGCTGCTGCACCCCACGCCGTTCTGCCTGTTCGTGGCCAAGCCGGCGCGCTTTCTCAGGCTCAATGCACAGCTGCGCAAGTCGCCACTGCGCCGAGGCGTGCTCGATTTGTTGGCCTACAGCGGCCTCGGGTGGCTGGCCCTGCGTGCCATGCATGCGGTGCTCAAGCTCAAGTCGCCTGGTGGCCGATTCAGCGCGAGTGCCACTGAAGTGCCCAGCTTCGGTCCCTGGGCCGATGAGCTCTGGAGCCGTTGCAAAGGCCGCTACACGGCCATCGCAGTGCGTGACGCGGCATCGATGAATGCGCTGGCGCCGCAAGGTGCCTGGCCGCCTGTCACGCGCCTGCGTGTCGACCGTGCCGGCCAGACCATCGGGTGGGCATTGACCATGGACACGCAGATGAAAGGCGAGCACCGATTCGGTGACCTGCGCGTTGGTTCCATCGTCGACTGCCTGGCCGACCCCGCAGATGCGGGGGAGGTGGTGGCCGCGGCCACGCGCTTCCTCACCGAGCGCGGTGTCGACATCGTGGTGTCCAACCAAGCCCACCCCGGCTGGGCCCGCGGCTTCGCGCAAAACGGCTATGCCGTGCTGCCCGACAAGCGGCTGTTTGCGGCCTCTGCGGCGCTACAAGAAGCACTGTCCCCCTTCGATCAGGTGTCACAGGGCCTTCATCTGACAAATATGGACGGTCACGGCCCCATGGCCCTGTGATTTCGCCGGCCTGCGGGATTGCAAAGGCTTGCATTTCATGGCGATACTTTCGCTTCCCCACGCTATGCCCGACAGGAAGTTGTCCATGGAATCCGCATCCGAACTCGCCACGCGCCTGACCAAGGCTTCGCGCAAGAAAACCTGGGACGTTTACAACACCTTCAACTGGCCCGAGGCGCTTGAGCAAAACGTCTGGTACATGCCGCCCGAGCTGATCTCGATCTACGGCACGCCGGCATATGAAGCCCTCACCGAAGAACAGCAAAAGAAGCTGAGCCTGTACGAGCTGGGCAACTTCTTCAGCCTGGTGCTGCAAGGCGAGCGCCCGCTGGTGGCAGGCCTGGTCGACCGCCTCTACTCCAAGGGCAACACCACCTCGGTCAACGAATACCTGCACCACTTCGTCGACGAAGAGAACAAGCACATGGTGATGTTCGGCGAGTTCTGCAACCGTTACATCGGCAAGGTGTATCCCGAGAAGAAAATCTCGCTGCCCAAGACCTACGCCAAGGGTGAGGAAGAAGTGGCGTTCTACTGCAAGGTGATGGTCGTCGAGGAGCTGGGCGACTACTACAACCTGGCCATTGAGAAAGACGCGCGCGTTGATGCGCTGGTGCGCGAAGTCAACAAGGTGCACCACATCGACGAAGCCCGCCACCTGGCCTTCGGCCGCTTGCAGCTGGCCGAGCTCTTCGCCAAGTTTTCGCCCGACTGGTCAGCCGAAACGCTTGCGAGCTTTCGCGAGTGGTTGGTGGCCTATTTGCGTGCCTCTTGGGGCGACTACTACAACCCCGCCATGTACCGCGATGCCGGCCTGGCCGATTCGTACGAAGTGCGGCAGATGGCGATGGCCCACCCGGTCTGCGCCGAGCAACGCCAGAAGGCGTCGGCCAAGGTCGTGAGCTATTTCATCAAGACAGGCCTGCTGGCCGAGGAGCCCTCGCTCTGAGCGAGGTGAGTGAGCAACATGCAAGAGAGTGAAGTCAGAACCAAGCTGCGCACCTGGATCATCAAGCACACCAAAGCGCCCGCCAAAGCCGCCGCGTTCACCGATGAAACACGCATTCTCGAAGAGGGCATCTTGTCTTCGCTCGACATCGTCGAGTTCGTGCTCTTCATTGAAAGCCTGCGCGGCGAAGACGTAGACACCGACGACATCGAGCCCGAAGTCTTCACCAGCATCAACACGCTCTATGCAGCCTTCTTCGCTCAGGTGACCTGACATGCCGCAAGCGCGCAGCCTTCGCACCGGCTTTCTCCGCTCAGCGGAGCAGTACCCCGACCGCCCAGCCTTGCAGCTGGATGGCGCGGTGCTGAGCTATGCGCAGCTGATGGCGCGCGCGGCTGCGCTGGCGCAGACCCTGTCGGCGCATGCCCCTGCCGGCGAGCCTTCGTTGACCGCGGTGTTTGCGCACCGCTCGATCACCGCCTATGCCGGCGTGCTGGCCGGCCTGTTGCGCGGCCATGGCTATGTGCCGCTGAACCCTGGGTTCCCTGCTGACCGCACGCACAGCATGCTGGTGCGTTCGGAGTGCCGCAGCCTGATCGTCGACGCCCATGGCGCGAGCCAGCTCGGCGAGGTGTTGCACGGCGTGGAGACATCGCTCGTCTTGCTGCTGCCCGACCACGACGACGTGAGCGAACTCGCCGCGCAGTGGCCCCAGCATCGCTTTTTGGGCGTACGCGATTTAGCGGACGCGACCGGCTGGTCGGCGGGCCCGGTTGATGCGAACAGCATCGCCTATCTTCTGTTCACCTCGGGCAGCACCGGCCAGCCCAAAGGCGTGATGGTGGCGCACCGCAATGCCGTGCCCTATGTCGACGCCATGGTCGAGCGCTACGCAGTGACCGAGCAAGACCGTTTCTCCCAGACCTTTGACCTCACCTTCGACCTGTCGGTGCACGACATGTTCGTCGCCTGGGAGCGCGGCGCCTGCGTGTGCGCGCCCACCAGCGGCCAGAAGATGTTCCCCGGCAAGTACATCACCGACTGCGGCATCACCATGTGGTTCTCGGTGCCGTCGACCGCGGTGCTGATGAGCCGGCTGAAGATGCTCAAACCCGGCAAGTACCCGAACCTGCGCTTCAGCCTGTTTTGCGGCGAGGCGCTGCCGGTCGAGATCGTGCAGAAGTGGGCCGAGGCCGCGCCGCAGTCCATTGTCGAGAACTTGTACGGCCCGACCGAGCTGACCATCGCCTGCACGCTCTACCGTTGGAACAATGAAGTGTCGCCAGCGCAAAGCGCTTTCGGCGTGGTCCCCATCGGTGAGCCTTATCCCGGCATGAAGGTGCTGGTGGCCGACGAGCAGCAACGCGAAGTGGCAGTGGGTGAGTCGGGTGAGTTGCTCATGACCGGCCCGCAGCTCACGCTCGGCTACTACAAAGATGCGCAGCGCACCGCGGCGGCGTTCATCACGCCTTCGGGCTGCAGCGAGGTGTACTACCGTACCGGCGACCGCGTGCGCCGCCCCGCAGCCGGTGAGCCCATGGTCTACCTGGGCCGCGTCGACAACCAGATCAAGATCCAGGGGTACCGCGTCGAGTTGGGCGAAGTCGAAGCCATCTTGCGCGAAGAGGCTGGTGTTGATGTGGCCATCGCCGTGGGCTGGCCCGTCACCGCCAGCGGTGCCGACGGCATCGTTGGGTTTATCGGCGCCGACACGGCCGACACCGCAGCCGTTCGTGAGCGGGTGATCGCACGCCTGCCGCCCTACATGCACCCAAGTGAGCTGAGGCTCGTCGGCGAGTTCCCCCTCAACGCGAACGGAAAGGTCGATCGCAAAGCCTTGCTCGCCACGCTGGCGCAGCAGGCGGTAGCGGTCGAATGAACGCCATGAGCCCTCCCAACATCACCGTACCGGGCGCCCTGGGCGGCCCGATTGCGATTCCTGCACCCCCTTCGGCACCGGGCAGTGACG
Organism: Rhizobacter sp.; assembly: GCF_046595475.1. Lineage (GTDB taxonomy): Bacteria > Pseudomonadota > Gammaproteobacteria > Burkholderiales > Burkholderiaceae_C > Rhizobacter. Next base: position 97,612 of record NZ_JBKJOQ010000090.1, on the reverse strand, counting down.
GCAACATCGTGTCAGTGCTCGGCGTGCCGGTGACCGACGTCACGATGGAGCATGCATTAAGTCTCTTGCAAACCCTGCTGCACGCGCAACCGCGGCGCGCGCACGGCATCTACTTCGTCAACGCCCACACGCTCAACAACGCCTGCGACCGCCCGGCCTATCGGGCTGTGTTGCGTTCGGCGGACCGCATCTTCGGCGATGGCACCGGCGTGCGTTGGGCTGCACGCCTGCTGCATGGCGTGGCACTGAAAGACAACGTCAACGGCACCGATCTCGTGCCCCTGATGTTCTCGCGTTGGGCCGATCGCGGCCTGCGCTACTACCTGCTGGGCAACACACCCGAACGCATCGAGCAAGCAGCGGCTTACGCACGTCGCACGTTCCCAGGCTGGGAGCTGGCCGGTTGCCACCATGGTTTCCTCGGCCCCAACGACCACGACGCCGTGATCGAAAAGATCAACGCCTCGGGCGCGCACATGCTGCTGGTGGGCATGGGCAACCCCAAGCAAGAGCAGTGGATACACGACCACCTGCCGCAGCTGAAGGTGCCGCTGTGTCTGGCCACGGGCGGGCTGTTCGATTACTGGGTGGGCGACCTGATCCGTGCGCCCAAGTGGGTGCGCCGCATCGGCTTCGAGTGGCTGAGCCTCTTGATTCGCCAGCCCCACAAGGCAGGCCGCTACCTCATCGGAAACCCAAAATTCCTTCTGCGCGTGATGCGCAGCATGCTGACGAAGCAAGACAGAAAGACCTATTCATGACCGTGTCGGTGCCTCGCTGGTTGATCAAGAAGGCGGCGCGTACTGCCATGGTGCTGGGCAGCTTTGTCACCGGCTCGCTCGCGTTGCGCAAGCTGGGCCGCCGTGGCCCGACCATACGCGTGCTCACCTACCACCGCTTTGGCGACGCTGTGCGTGACCCGTGGTGCGTGAGCGCTGCAGTGTTCGAGGAACAGATGCGTTGGCTGGCCGAGCGCAAGCTCGCGGTGTCGCTAGACGACGTGGAGCGCTTTGTGCGCGGCGAGATCGAGCTGCCCGACGGTGCCGTGCTCGTCACCATGGACGACGGCTTCAGCAGCGTGCTGCACATTGCCGCGCCCATCATGCGGCGCTACCGCATCCCTTCAGTGGCCTACGTGACCACGAGTTTCATGGGCACCACCAGCATCTCGGGCGAGCGCTACCTCACCTGGGACGAAGTGACGCGCCTGCCGGCCGCCGGTGTCACCGTGGGCTCGCATGCGCACACGCACCGCTCGGTGGCCAAGCTCAGCCCGATGGTGGCTCTGGAAGAGGGCGAGCGCTCCAAGCAACTGCTGGAGCAGCACCTGGAAGCGCCGGTGCGGTCCTTCGCCTACCCCTTCGGCATGCGCACCGACGAGAGCGAAGCCACCGCCAAGATGCTCACCGAATGTGGCTACACCTCGGTCTTCATCGCCCAGCACGGCACGCTGCGGCCGGGTGCCGACCTGGCGCGCCTGCCGCGCGTGAAGGTTGAGGGTGGTGAGCCGCCGTGGATGTTCAAGCTGCTGTGTCGTGGCGGCATGGACGCTTGGAAGCTTTTCGACGACACGCTCTGGAAGCTGCAGCGCCCCGCACCGACCGAGCAGGCGCAGTAATGCCAGAGGCTGCAGCCGGCGGCATTGCCGTCGTGGCCATCGGCCGTAACGAAGGTGAGCGCCTGCGCGCCTGCCTCACCTCAGTGCTGCGCTTTGCAAGCCTCGTGGTGTATGTCGACTCCAACTCGACCGACGATTCCGTGGCCATGGCCAAGGCTTTGGGCGTCGATGTGATCGTGCTCCCACCAAACGTGGCCTTCACTGCAGCGCTGGCGCGCAACGCTGGCTGGCGCCGTGCACTCGAGAGCGCACCGCAGGTCGAGTTCATCCAGTTCGTCGACGGCGACTGCGCTGTGGTCGAGGGCTGGATGCCACGGGCGCAAGACTTTCTGTTGACCCACCCTGATGTGGTGGCCGTGTGTGGCCGCCGCCGTGAGCGCTATCCCGAGCGCTCGATCTACAACCAGCTGTGCGACGTCGAGTGGGCTTCACCGATAGGAGAAGCCAAGTCTTGTGGCGGTGACGTGATGATGCGCGCCGCCGCTCTGCAGGCGGTGGGCGGCTACCGCGACAGCCTGATCGCCGGCGAAGAGCCCGAGCTGTGCGTGCGCCTGCGTGCAAAAGGCGGCCGCGTGTGGCGGCTCGACGCCGAGATGACGCTGCACGACGCTGCCATGATGCGCATAGGCCAGTGGTGGAAGCGCTCGATGCGTGCCGGCTATGCCTATGCCGAAGGCGCTCACCTGCATGGGGCGCCGCCCGAGCGGCACTGCGTGCGCGCGGCTCGCCGCGCCTGGTTGTGGGGCCTGGGCATTCCACTGTTGGCCGTTCTCGGCGCCGTATTCTGGAGCCCGTGGTGTCTTGTCGTCTTGCTCGTGTATCCGGTGCAGATGCTCAGGCTATACCGGGGCTTCGACGGTACGACCAAGGCGAGGTGGGCACGCGCGGCGTTCTCGGTGCTGGGCAAGTTTGCCGAGGTCACGGGCCAGCTCAAGTTCGTTCGCCTGCGTTTCACCGGCGGGCGCGCACGGCTCATCGAATACAAGTGAAACGCGCTTTGAAGCTGCTGTGACAGAGTGCTTGAAGTGCGTGAATACTGCCGATAAATCAGGCATCCATTCGGGGGGGAACCCCCGAGTTTCCAAGAGCGCTGCGGGTCAAACCCAATCCTGACCGGGATAAACTCGCTCCGCTTCAAACACCGCCCAAGGAAAGAGTTCATGTCGCATGAAGATCTGACAAGAGAAGACGAAATCGAGGGGTCTTCCGATCGTTCGTTCGGCATCGTGTTTGCGGTGTTTTTTCTCCTCGTCGCGTTCTTGCCGCTGCTGCATTCGCACACACCGCGCTGGTGGGCAGCAGGCATTGCGGCTGCATTTGGCTTGGTCGCGTTCACAGTGCCTGGCGTGCTGGCCGTGCCCAACAAGCTCTGGATGAAACTCGGCCTGCTGATGGCCAAGGTCGTGAGCCCGATTGCTCTCGGCATCCTCTTCTATCTCGTGTTCATGCCGGTTGGCTTGGTGATGCGCCTGTCGGGCAAAGACCCGCTGCGCTTGAAGTTTGACCCCGAGGCGAAGTCTTACTGGATCCCGCGCGATCCACCCGGCCCTGAGCCGACCTCCATGACCAACCAGTTTTAGGAATTAACCATGTCGATGATCAAGGAACTCTGGGCCTTTCTGCGTGTGCGCAAGAAAGTGTGGATGTGGCCCATCTTCGCGATGATGGCGCTGCTCGGCCTGTTGATCGTTCTCGCCAAGGGCTCTGCCGTGGCACCGTTCATCTACACGCTTTTCTGAGCCAGACCACAGATGCGCATACTCGGCATATCGGCCTACTACCACGACAGTGCCGCGGCTTTGGTCGAAGACGGTGTGATCGTGGCGGCGGCTCAGGAGGAGCGCTTCACGCGCAAGAAGCACGACTCTGCCTTCCCCAAGCACGCCATCGAGTACTGCTTGGCCGAGGCCGGGGTTGGCATGAGCGGCATCGACCGCGTGGTGTTCTACGACAAGCCTTTCCTGAAGTTCGAGCGGCTGCTCGAGACCTACCTCGCGTTTGCACCGCGTGGGTTCAAGTCGTTCCGCATGTCGATTCCCTTGTGGCTGAGAGAGAAGCTGTTCCTGAAAGACCTGCTGCTCAAGGCCGTCAAGAAGATGGACACCCAAGGTGGCTGGAACGGCGAGTTGCTGTTCAGCGAGCATCACCTGAGCCATGCGGCCAGCGTGTTCTTCCCGTCACCCTTCGAAGAGGCCGTGGTCTTGACGATGGACGGCGTGGGCGAATGGGCCACCACTTCGGTTGCCGTAGGGCGTGGTCACAAGCTTGAGGTGCAGAAAGAAATCCACTTTCCGCACTCGCTTGGCCTGCTGTATTCGGCCATGACGTATTACACGGGCTTCAAGGTGAACTCGGGTGAGTACAAGGTCATGGGCCTCGCGCCCTATGGCGTGCCGAAGTACGTCGACCTGTTTTACAAGAACCTGATCGACGTGAAGCCCGATGGCTCGTTCCGCATGGACATGCGCTACTTTGATTACGCCACCGGCCTCACGATGACGAACGCCAAGTTCGCCGCCTTGTTCGGCGGGCCGGCACGCAAGGCCGGCGAGCCGCTGACCCAGCACCACATGGACTTGGCCGCCTCGCTGCAAGTGGTGACCGAAGAGATTGTGTTGCGCCTCACACGCTCGCTGCGCCAAGAAACGGGCATCAAGAACCTGTGCCTCGCCGGTGGCGTGGCGCTCAATTGCGTGGCCAACGGCAAGATCCTGCGCGACGGCGCTTTCGACAAGATCTACGTGCAGCCCGCCGCCGGCGATGCCGGTGGTGCGCTCGGCGCGGCACTCGTCGGCTATCACATGCAGCTTGACCAGAAGCGTGTGGTGAATGGCGATGCCATGCAGGGCTCCTACCTCGGCCCGAAGTTCGAGCAGGCCGACATCGAAGCCCGCCTGAAGGCAGCCGGTGCGCGCTTCGAGACGCGCGACGATGCGGGGCTGGTCAATGGCGCTGCCGAAGACCTGTCGCAAGGCAAGGCGCTGGGTTGGTTCCAGGGCCGCATGGAATTCGGCCCGCGTGCGCTGGGCAACCGATCCATCCTGGGTGACCCGCGCTCGCCTTCGATGCAAAAGACGCTCAACCTCAAGGTCAAGTACCGCGAGTCTTTCCGCCCCTTCGCGCCTTCAGTGTTGCGCGAGAAGGTCAGCGAGTGGTTCGAGCTCGATGGCGACAGCCCCTACATGCTGATGGTGGCCGACGTGGTGAAGTCACGCCGCTTGGCCATGACTGAAGAGCAAGAGAAGCTCTTCGGCATCGAAAAGCTCAACGTGCCGCGCTCTGACATTCCGGCCGTGACGCACGTCGACTATTCGGCGCGCATCCAGACGGTGGAGGCGAACGTCAACGCGCGTTACCACGCACTGCTGTCGGCCTTCGAGGGCAAGTCGGGTTGCCCCGTGCTGGTCAACACCAGCTTCAACGTGCGCGGCGAGCCCATCGTCGGCACACCCGAAGACGCTTTCCGCTGCTTCATGGGCACTGACCTCGATGTACTGGCAGTGGGCAACTGCTACCTGCGCAAGGAAGACCAGGACCCGGCGCTTAAGCAAAACTACGAAACAGCTTTCGAGCTCGACTGACAAGGAAGCGCGATGAGCAATCGCATCAAGGCCACGCTGCAGTCTGCGGCGGTCGCTCTCGTCGCCATCGCCGTGTCGGTTTTGCTGGCAGAAGGTATGGCGCGTCTGTTCGTTGACCCGGTCGACTTCCTCAACGTCGATCCGGTGAAAGATGAAGTGCTGGGCCACAAGCTCCCGCCCGGCGCCAGCGGCCACGACGCACTGGGCTTTCGCAACCGTGAAGTGCCGAAGCAGGCTGACACCGTCGTCATCGGCGACTCGATGACCTACGGTTCGGGTGCGGCGCGTGAGAGTGCCTGGCCGCAGCAACTCGGCGTGCTGCGCCAAGAGACCGTCTACAACATGGGGCTCGGCGGCTACGGGCCACTGCAGTATCTGCACCTCGCAGGCGGGCTTGCCAAGACCTTCAACCCGCGCCGGCTGGTGGTGGGCTTCTATTTCGGCAATGACCTGCTTGACGCTCACATCATTGCCAATGCTCTGCCGTATTGGCATTCGTGGCGCACGGGCGAGGCCCCGCCGTCGACTGTGTCACCCGATGGCGTGACTGAACCCAAGCGGCGCTTCGGCGCGCTGCGCGATTGGTTGTCACATCACAGCCTGCTGTATGGCTTGCTGCGGGCCACGGTGTTTGCGCCCTTTGCGATTGCCGAGCAGAAGAAGATGGCCGACCAAATGGACCTCGACCACCGCATGAATTGGTCAGACCCGGCAGCGCCCGAGATCAAGACCGTGTTCACTGCTTTCGATCGTGTGTGGGTGCAAGACCTCTCGCAGCCGAATGTGCGCGAAGGCATGCAGATCACGCAGCGTGCATTTGCTGCGCTGAAAGACGAGGCTGACAAGCAGGGCGTTGAGCTACTGGTCGTGCTGATCCCCACGCGTGAGCGTGTGTACTGCCCCTACCTCAAGGCCAGTGGCGCCAAGCTGCCGGCCTCGCACCTGAAGGTGTGCGAGTTCGAAGAGGCGGCCAAGGCCGCGCTCGTGCAGTCGTTGAATGCCAAAGGCATACGCTACGTCGACGCCGTTGGTGCGTTGGAGGCGCAGGCTGCCAAGCATGTGCAAATCTACCCACCGACTTCGGATGGGCACCCGACGGCGCTGGGTCACCGTGCCATCGCCGAGGCCGTGGATGCGGCCTTGAAGCAGGCGCCCGGCGCCGTGAGTGCGCCGGCCTCTGCGGCCTCAAAGTAGTCGGGTTTGGTGCTCTAGCAGGCCCATGCCGTCGTCCCAGGCCTGGGCCATCGGCGCCAAGGCTGCAGTGGCATCAAACTCACGCTTGGCGTTCACCACCCGGGCTATTTTCAAGATAAGCGACTTGCTGTCTTGCGCGATCAGGTCGAAGCGCTCGGCGGCATTCACCAGGCTTGCGTCCACGTGAGGTGCCAGCCAGCGCAGGTGCAGCGAGGCCAACTCGAAGGCCGCGCCCAGTTGGCGCAAGGTGGTGAATGCCCAGGCGTGGTAGTGCGCCAGGCCACGTTCATGCAGCACAGGCAGCTCGGCGTTGAAGCGCGTGGCAAAGCGCCTTACAGGGTTGCTCGACGGGCGCCACGCAAGATGGTCTCGCAGCAGCAGGCCAGCGGCCTGCGCCAGCTCTGCAGGTGACTTGCGGGCCAGCCGGTCGATGCGGATCAGCTCGGCATACAGCGGCAACCCTTGCCCCTCGCCCGGACCGTCCAAGCCGAACAGCTGGCGGAAATCTTCGCCTTCGAGGCTGTAGTAGCTGGCACCATGGAAGTAGCCCAGGCGCTCATGGTCCACATCCAGATCGTTCAGCACGATCGTGGTCTTTACGTGCTGGCGGCGGTAGTCGGTGCCGGCGGTGTCGGGCAGCCAAAACGAGTTGGCCTCAGTGCTGATCAGCCGGCCTGAAGCCAAGTGCTCGGCGGCGTGGTCAAGCAGCGGGCGCCAGACATTGAGCTCCTGCACGTCGATGCCGTAAAGCTTGCGCAGGTCGGCGTGGGGCGGTTTGAAGAAGGTCCAGTGGTCGCCTTCGAAGTCGACAGCGAGCGTGAAGCCCATGGCGGCGGCCGGCTCCAGCTCCAGCGCGCTGAGCAGCTCGATCCAGACGTCGATGTAGCAGTTCTTCTCCAGCCACACGCTCTGCTCGGCATGCATGCTGTGAGGCCGGTAGGTCTCGCTGCTCAGCCCGGTCAGCGCCGCGTGATGACCCGTGCGTGTCTGCGTCGTGCTCACAGTGCCAACTGCTCCCGCACCGCCTGCGGCCAGGCCTGGGTGTCAAACCCGTGGTGCTTGAAGAGGGCTAGCGCCACCCGTTCCAGGCCGAAGCCCAGGCACGCGGTGCTGGCCACTTCGCCATCGTGCGTGCGGACGTCAAACTTGCTGCCGAAATTTTGCTGGTGGTAGTTGAACGAGCACACCGCCGTGGGCGCTTCGAGCGAGATCACGGGCACCAGGACTTCGAACTTCAGCTTTTGCTCGATCTGGCTCGTGGCCAGCATCTTGCCGGTGCGCCCGAAGAAGGGGTCGGATGCAAGGTCAGCGCGCGCAGGCAGGCCAAGCGAGGTGAGCAGGTCCAGCCCGCGTTGCAGCCACATGTCACGCCAGGCCACCACCTGGTCGGCACTGCCCGCACGCACGTACTCGCGCACGCGAAAGGCCTGCATGCGCGTGGGCTCGCGCGAGGGTTCGTTGCGGTAGACCCATGCCGCTTGCAGCGTGACCAGCCGGCCTTGCGGCGGCAGCGTGCCGGTGAGACTGGGGTAGATGGGGTAGCAGGCGGCTGGGTTCAGCGTCACGCCGGTCGGCGTGAGCAATTCGCCCCAGGGTTGACCGCTGGCGGCGCGCTCGGCCAGCGCCAGGGCCTGCAGCGCATTGCCCGAAAAGCTGTGGATGGCACCGCACAGATGCGGAAACGAATCCAGGTAGTTCACCTTCTCGAGCAGAGCACGGTCAATGATGGGCGGGTGGCTCTGCAGCTCGGCGCCGTCGTGACGTGACAGCCGGCTCACGCTGGCATTGAAGCCTTCCAGCACTTGCTCGAACACCGGGCCGCGGCCGAAAGCGCCGAGGGCGCCCGACGGAATGATCAAGCCATGCGCGACCAGCCCGTTGTAGAAGCCTTCGATGTCGTAGGTGACCGTCATGGGGCGTCTTTGAATACCAGCAGCATGGTCGCGCTCTTCGAGGCGATGCGCTCGTTGGAAACCATCAGCGAGGCCGACAGCGTGTCGCGGTAGTGGCGGCCGAGACTGAAAGGCGAGTCGTTCTTGTAGCCGAGCACGCCCAAAATCTGCAGCGCGCGGTGCACGATCTGAGGCGCTGCCTCGGAGCAGCTGATCTTCAGGTTGTTGAGCCGCAGCGCCCAGCCCATGCCTTGCAGCTCTTGTTCGCCGGTGGCGCTCTGAGCAGCTTCATCGAAGGCCTGCGCGGTCGATTGCCACTGCTGCCGCATCACCTGCAATTGCGCCGACACTTCGGCCAAACGCGTGGCTGTGGGCGGCACCGTGCCTGGCTGTTTGCGCGCTTCACTGCGCACGTAGGTGGCGGCTCGGCTGACGGCATCGGCGGCAATGCCCCACCACAGCGAGGCCCACAGGATGTGCGAGTACGGCACCATGGTCTGCGCCGAGCTGTCGGCAAACGCGCCGGGCAAAATCTGCTCGACCGGCCCCGACGATTCGAGCTTGAAGCCGGGGCTGCAGGTGCCACGCATGCCGAGGGTGTCCCAGGTGGTGGTTTGCGTGAGCGTGGTGTCGTCTCGTTTGACCAGCACGAGCACCTGGTCGTTGGCCGGCGCATCGGCGTCGCGGCGACACGTGACGAGCAGCGCATCGGCGTGCGCGCAGTACGAGCCGGTGGTGGCGTCTTTGTTGAGCACGAAGCGCCCCTCGCGGCGCTCGACTGCGCAGACGCTGGTGCGTGTCTCGCCGAAGGTTCCCACCTCGGAGGTGATCGATGCGAGCAGATGCTGTTGCGCCACGATCTCGCGCAAGTAACCGGTGAAGAACGGGCTGCCTGTGGCATGGCGCGCAATGCACGCGACCTGTATGAAGTGCATCGCCAGCACCATGCCGCTGGAGCCGCAGTTTTGCGACAGCGTGGAGCACAGCTGGGTCAGTTGTTGCATGTTGCAGCCCGCGCCGCCCAGCGCTGCGGGCACTGGCGCCGATAACACGCCGGCAGCGCGCAACGCGGTCAGGGTCTCGATGGGGAAGCGCGCGTCTTTGTCGACTGCCGCGGCATGTTGCGCGGCAATGCCAGTGGCGATTTCGCGGGTGGCGCCCAGCAAGGCGGTAAAGGTCTGGCCGGGGCGGGCGGTGGGAGCGTTCATGGAGTGCATGCGAAGACTTGCAAAACTCCGCGTGGAAATGACGGGAAGAGCATAGCGCCGTAACCCGACCCGCTGCATCCCGCGAATGCACAGGCGCGCGTGGCCGCAGACTTAGCTTCTGAGAAATAGTGCACACCCCCCAGCGCACAGCAGAGATCAGGACTTATCCCCCTCTAAGAAGGGGATGCCGTTTGAAGGCAATATCAACGATTCTTCCGGGGCACACTGCCCGTTTAACCGAGCTCAACATTCATGCGTCCCATCCTTCCCGAGCTTCGTGTTCCTGTGCCAGGGAACCAGCGTGTGCGCACAGGCCTTGATGTGGTCGAGATCAGCCGCATCGGCGAGTCTCTTGATCGTTTCGGTTCGCGCTTCGTTCAGCGCCTATTCAGCGAAGACGAGATTTCCTATGCGCAGGCCGGGCAGGGGCAGACGGCGGAGCGACTGGCCGCCAGGTTTGCCGCCAAAGAAGCGGCGATCAAGGCCTTCGACCTGGGCGAAGCCGGCATCAGTTGGCGTGACATCGAGGTGCGTCGACTTCCCAGTGGGGCTTGCCAGCTCGCACTGCATGGCAAGGCAGCGTCGCAAGTGGCGAAGCTGGGGGTGTGCGACATCGCGCTCAGCCTCAGCCACGATGGTGACTACGCAGCTGCGGTTGTCACCGCTTTGCTGGCGCCTGCTGCGGCCACCACAGTTCATTCCTGAGGTATTTCATGAGCACCCCCGACCCCCTTGAAGCCCAGATCAGAACGGTGCTGCAAGACCATGGCCGCTTGAACAAGCCGATCGATCAGCTTGATACCGCTGCAGACCTTTACCAAGCCGGCATGACGTCGCATGCCAGCGTCAACGTGATGCTGGCCCTCGAGAGCGCTTTCGACATCGAGTTTGCCGACCACATGCTCAAACGCAGTGTGTTCAGCAGCGTGGCCGCAATCCGCGACGCCGTGGCCGAGCTCACTCAGGCTTGAACCATGCGATGACCCCCGCCCGTCGCCACGCCTGCGCTGAGCGGCAGCGCATCGTCTCAGGCTGGCAGGTCTGTGCCACACCTCCGGGTCAGTTCTCGTCACCCGATCAGCTGAACGCCGATGCGGGTTGGATTGCTTTGTCCGAGCCGGCACTCGCTGCGGCGGCGCTGCGCGCGACCGGCCGCTGGTCGCTCGATGGGCAGGCGCGGCGTTTCGATGCTGAAGACTGGTGGTATCGGGTTGAGTTCAATGCCACCGGACATGACCAAGGCAAGGCAATGTGGCTGGGTTTCGACGGCTTGGCGGGTGTGGCCAACGCATGGCTGAATGGCGAGCCATTGCCGATCTCGACCAACATGTTCGTCGCGAGCGAGCACCAGATCAACAGCCTCGTGCGAGCGGGCATCAACACGCTGTACCTGCGGTTTCAGGCGCTCGACACGCTGCTCGCACAGCGGCGGCCCCGACCTCGCTGGCGTGCACCGATGGTCGAGCATCAACAGTTGCGGTGGGTACGCGGCACCTTGCTCGGCCGCACACCCGGCTGGTCGCCGCCGGCCGCCGCGGTCGGTCTCTGGAAAGACATCTGGATCGAGCCTCGCTCTGGGTTGGCACTCGACGCTCTCGACCTGAAGGCGTCGCTCAAGCAGGGCGTCGGCCGGGTTGACGTGGCCTGCTCGTGGCGTTTGCCCGCCGGCCAGCGCATCACCGGTGTGACGCTGGAGCTGGCCCAGGGTGGCTGTGTTCAGCACACGAGCCTCACCGCAAACACTGCCGACAGCACCACTTTCAGCGCATCGGCGCAAGTGACCCACCCTGTGCTGTGGTGGCCACACACCCATGGCGAACCGACCTTGTATTCGGCGCGCCTGTTGGTTCATCTGGAAGACGCGCGAGAGCCCCATGTGCAGGCACTCGACGCCATAGGCTTCAGGTCGATTGAAGCCGAGACAGCCGAGGGTGGTTTCTTGCTGCGAGTCAACGGCGAGCCCGTCTTCTGCCGCGGGGCCTGCTGGACGCCGCTTGATGTGGTCTCGCTGCGCGCCACGCCCCAGGCCTACCGTGCGGCCGTGGCGCAGGTGCGCGACGCCGGCATGAACATGCTGCGGGTCAGCGGCACCATGGTGTACGAAGACGCGGCCTTCTTCGATGCCTGCGACGAACTCGGCGTGCTCGTGTGGCAGGAATTCATGTTCGCCAACATGGACTACCCCGAAAGCGACACCGAGTTCATGGCCAGCGTGCGCGCCGAGGCCGAGCAACAACTCGCGCTCTGGCAGGCACGGCCGTCGATCGCCGTCATATGCGGCAACAGCGAAGTCGAGCAGCAGGCGGCGATGTGGGGTGCCGCGCGCGAGCTGTGGCAACCTGCTCTGTTCCACGAAACCCTGGCGCGGTGGTCGCACGAGGCCTTGCCTGACGTGCCGTACTGGCCTTCCAGTGCGCACGGCGGGGCTTTCCCGCATCAATCGGACGTGGGCTCCAGCTCTTACTACGGCGTGGGCGCCTACCTGCGGCCAACGACCGACGCGCGCCTCGCCAACGTGCGCTTCGCTACCGAGTGCCTGGCCTTTGCCAACGTGCCCGACGAGAGCACCATCGCCCGCATGCCGGGCGGTCTTTCCATGCGCGTGCATCACCCTGCATGGAAGGCCCGCACGCCGCGTGACCTGGGCGCGGGCTGGGATTTCGAAGACGTGCGCGACCACTACCTCACCGAGGTGTTTGGCGTCGACGTGCTCAAGTGCCGCTACGCCGACCACGATCGCTACCTCTCACTCAGCCGCGCGGTCACGGGCGAACTCATGAGCGGCGCCTTCAGCGAATGGCGGCGGCCCAGGTCGCGCTGCGGGGGCGCGCTGGTGCTGTTCTTGCGCGACCTGTGGGCCGGTGCCGGCTGGGGCCTGCTCGACGAAACCGGTGCGCCCAAGCCTTGCTTCTTCCACCTGGCGCGGGCACTGCAGGCGGTGTCGGTGTCGATCAGCGACGAGGGCGGCAACGGCCTGGTGGCGCATGTGGTCAATGAGCGCGCCGAGGTTTTGTCAGCCGATCTGCAGGTGAATCTCTATGCCCCCTCCGGTGCTGTCGTGTCGCAGCACAAGGGGCCGGTGCAGGTTGCGCCACGAGGCCATGTGTCGCTGGCATTGGCCGAAGGGCTGGAGCACTTCTTAGACTTGTCGTATGCCTACCGCTTCGGCCCACCGCCCGTCGTCTTGGTACAGGTGCAGCTGTGCACCGCGGGGGCGGTGACGAGCGAGGCTTTCTTCTTGCCCTGCGGCCTCGCGCCCGACGTGCCGCACGACATCGGCTTGACGGCCGTCGTTGAGAGCGGTGCCGGTGGCCAGGCGCAGTTGGTCGTGGCCAGCACGCGTTTCGCGCACACCGTTCATCTCGACCTGGAGCATCACGCCCCGGCCGACAATTATTTTCATCTGGCACCGGGTTCGCAGCGTCGCATTGCGCTTCGAAGCACCAGTGGCTCACCGGTCAAAGGCCACATCACGGCGCTGAACTCGGACCGGAGCACCACCATTCGGCAACTGACGTGATGCCCCCCAATCCCCAACCCTTCTACTTCGGTCAGCCTGGCGAAGGACTCTTCGGGTGGCTGCACCGGCCCACGATGGATCTGACGTCAGGCCTGGGGCTGGTGATCTGCAATCCCTTTGGCTTCGAGGAGGTGTGCGCGCATCGCAGCCTGCGGCATGTGGCTCAAGCAGCGGCTGCGGCGGGTGTGCCGACGCTGCGCTTCGACTACAGAGGGTCGGGCAACTCTGAAGGTGACGAATTTCAGCCCGATCAGCTGGGGCATTGGGTGCGCTCGGTTCATGCGGCAATCGACGCGCTCAAACTGGCCAGTGGCGTGACACAGGTGTGTCTGCTGGGTGTTCGCCTGGGGGCTGCGCTGGCGGCGCTGGCAGCGGTTGATCGTGTTGATGTGGCTGGGCTCGTGGCCGTAGCGCCAATCGTGAGGGGGCGCGCTTACATGCGTGAACTCACCATCCTTGGCGAAGCGAGTGCTGCGAGCGTGCAGCCATCGGCTGGCCATGACGGCCTGCTGGAATCGGCCGGCTTCGTGATGACGGCCGAGACCAGCGCCGCAGTAGGCGCCATCGACTTGCGCAGCCTGCCGCGGTCTCCAGCGCCCCGGGTTGTGATCGTGGAGCGCGACGACATGGCGGTCGCCGTCAACTGGGCGCCGGACCTTCAGAAACAGGGTGCGCGTGTGCGCACAGTGAACTGGCCTGGCTATGCCGCCATGATGCGTGACCCCCAACGCGCACAAGTGCCGCAGCAGATCGTCGACGGTGTGGTGGCTTGCCTGACGGCCTGGCGCTCCGAGCTGCCCATCGCGCCCGGCATCTCCCAGCCGGTGGGCGCCGAATCGCTGCTCACTGCGTCGGTACGAGAGACGGCCGTTCACATCAGCAGTGGCGCTTCACCGTTGTTCGGCATCCTCACCCGCCAAGACGCCACCGGCCCTCAGCCTGCGGTGCTGATGCTCAATTCGGGTTCGGTCCACCACGTCGGCCCGAACCGCCTCTGGGTTCAGCTGGCCCGACGATGGGCCGCGCGAGGGATCACAGTGCTGCGGCTCGACATCTCGGGCATTGCCGACAGCCCGCCGCGGCCGGGCGCCGAGGAAAACATTGTCTATTCATCGCAGGCTGTTTCCGACATTGCTGCCGCGCTCACTTACCTGCGGCAGCAGGCCGGCGTGACCGAGTCGCTTGTCATGGGCCTGTGTTCCGGTGGGTACCACGCGCTCAAGGCAGCCATGGCCGTCCAGGACGTCACGAGCGCGTTGATGGTCAACCCACTGACCTACTACTGGAAAGAGGGCACCGAGATGAGCGACCTCAAGGACTACGAGGTCAAGGGTCTGGCGAGCAAATTCCGCAGCCAGCTGTTCACGACTCGATCCTGGAAGAAGCTCGTTCTCGGCAAGGTAGACGTTGGCATCGTCGCCCAGGTGGCCCAGCGGCGGTTGCTGGGCTTCATCGCGCCGCATGCGCTCACCGCTGCACGCGCCCTGCGCATCCCTTTCAGAAACGACCTGGCACGCGACCTGGCTCGCGCGACGAAGAAAGGCGTGCGCCTCAAGTTTGTGTTTGCGGAGAACGCGCCGGGCTTCGACCTCTTGGTGAAGCAGGGCGGCGGGGCGATTCACCGGCTGGTCGAGCGCCAGCAGGCGACGCTTGATTTCGTGGCTGACGCTGACCATACCTTCACCCGCATCGTGGCGCGTGAGCGCCTCGTGGCGCTGCTGGAAGCGCGCGTGCTGGGCGAGTTCAAGCGCAGGTGAACGCCCGCATGGTTGATCGAGGGGTTTTTCGCCCCGACATCAATGGGCTGCGCGGGCTCAGCGTTGCCTTGGTCGTGGCCTTCCATCTGCAGCTGCGGGGCGCAGGAGGCGGCTTTGTGGGCGTCGATGTCTTCTTCGTGATCTCAGGCTACCTGATGACCCAGATCATCGGCGGTGGGTTGAGCCGAGGAGATTTCAGCTACTGGCGCTTTCTCGCTGCCCGAGCCGCTCGCATCTGGCCTGCTATGGCCGTCATGGTGTTGTTGCTTCTCTGCGCAGGTGCGCTTGTGTTGCCGCCTTCCGACCTCAAGATCGTGTCGGAGCAGGCCATGCGTGCGCTTGGCTTCTGGTCCAACCAGTTTTTTCTCGACCGCACGGGCTACAACACGCAGGCAGTCGATACGAACTGGCTGCTGCACACCTGGTCGTTGTCGGTGGAATGGCAGTTTTATTTGCTCTATCCGCTGGTACTTCTGGCTGCCGCCTGGTTGAAAGCCGGGCGGGGGCTGACTCTGGCAATGGTGACGGCGCTGCTGGGGCTGTCGCTCGCTTGCCAGGTGATGCTGAGTGCTTCTAGCCCGGCAAGCGCCTTCTTCCTGTTGCCTGCGCGGGCGTGGGAAATGCTGGTGGGTGCATTGGTCTTGTTGATCGAGCCGCAGGCGCGCGTGGTGCGGCGGCCATTTCGGGCCGCCATTGGCTACGGCGGGGTTGCGTTGCTGCTGGGTGCGGCGTTGTGGTTGGGCATGCGGCACGTGCCACCGGAGGGCGTGAGCGGGCCGCTTCTCTTGCCTGCCGCCGGTGCCGCCATGGTCTTGTGGGCCCATGACGGCAACAACCGCGTGCTCGGCAACCCGTTGATGCAGAAACTGGGTCTGTGGTCGTACTCGATTTATCTCTGGCACTGGCCGCTCGTCGTCGGCCTGCGTGTTACCGATGCCTTCATCGACCACCCGATCCTTGCGGCGGCAGGGGTCGCTGTGATGTCGGTGCTGTTGGGCGCGTTGTCCTATCGCTTCGTTGAGTCGAAAACAGGGAGTGGCTGGCGTCAGCTGCGCAAGCCGATGCTGACCATGGGAATGGCTGTTGCCGCGACCGCGCTGGTCTTGGGCACTGAGGGTCTAGGTTGGCGTGGCAATGAGCCAGGTTTCTACCGTGGGTATCAGGCGTCGGTACAGGCCACGTATTTCCCGGCACGCTGCAGCAATTTCATGAAAACCGCGGCGCAGACGAAGACCTGCGAGGTGGCCAAGGGCAGCCACCGCCGCATTCTCGTCATCGGTGACTCGCACGCCGAGTACCTGTACCCATGGTTCGTGGCGCGCAGCCAGGTGTCGGTGGACTTTTTCACCCAGGCCGAGTGCCCACCGGTGCCGCATTTCGAACGCGCTCAGAACGGCTTTCATTGCGCAGACTACGCCCAGGCGGCGTGGCAGAAGGCCGCCTCAGGCGACTACGACACGCTGATTCTCGCGGCGCGCTGGGCCAACGTGGGGCTCAACGGCGCACCGTACTGCCACACGCAAGAGAGCGGCAAGCGCTGCCTGTTTCAAGGCCTGCTTGAGAAACAAGCCCTGATCCGCGATGAGCTCAGATCTGCAATGGAAGACCTGTTGGCCAAAGGCAAGACCGTGGTGGTGTTGATGCCCACCCCTGAAGCCCGCGTACGAGTACCTGAGCGCATCATGCGCGAGCAGTTCTGGTATGGCCAAACGCGGCTCGTCATCGACGAGCGTTCCATAGGCGAGATGACGGGGTGGCTCACCCCTTTGTTCGAGGCGATGCGCGCAAGACCGGGCTTTCATCTCGTGAGCCTGAACGACAAGCTCTGTCTCGGCGGCGTGTGCCAGGTCTATGACTCGGCGCTGCAACGCCCGATCTACATCGACGACAGCCATTTCGATCCGGTGTGGATGGCGGCCAATGGCGGCGCCTTTGCACCTTTCGTGCGGCCCGAGAAACCGGGCGGGGCTCTGCGCTAGACCGTTTCCCAGAAGGCCAGCGGATGCGGGCTGCCGGCCTTGCCAGAGGGCCACGCATCGGTGCGCTTCAGGTGGCGCGAGGCGTCGAGAACCTCGCCTTGTATCGGGTTCTCATAGACGATGCGCAGTTTGCGCGGGCGCCTGGCCAGTGCAGTTTCGAGTTGCTGCACCACTTCTTTCATGATGCCCGAGCCAAAGGGGTTGAACATGTAGATGAGCGTGACGTCGTCGAGTGAATAGGTCTGCGCCGGGGCGCAGACAAACTCGATGTCGCGGCCCTTCAGGCGGCTGCTGCGCTGGCTGCGCTGGGCCTTGGCGACCAGGTCGGCGTCGATCTCCACACCGACCGAGCGGCGCACCCCCAGCCAACTGGCGGCAAACACCGAGCGGCCCAGGCCGCAGCCCAGATCGACCAGCGTATCGTCGGGGCCGACGTTCACATGACGCAGCGACGCGATGATGCGCCGGTAGTGAGCCGGCACATAGGCCGCACGAAAATCAGGGTGCTCCGGGTCACCCACTTCTGGCAGGAAGCCGACGGTGTGCACGCCGAAGCGGCGGTCCCAGAATTCGTCGACGGGGTGGAGCAGGCGGGTCTTGAGCCCGGCTCCTTTGATTGCTTCAAGTAACTGCATCTTGGGCCTTGCCGGCGGTCGAGAAATGCGCGGCCAGCTTGGCCGAGAGCTCGTCCATCATGGCGTAGCGGCGCCGGTACAAAGCCCGGTTCTTGGCCGCAATCTCTTCCATCGGGCGCACGACCGGAAGAATGCCGAGGCGATAGAAGCCGTCACTCGTGGGCTCGCCCGCGTGCTCTTGCCAGATCTCGTTGTAGTTGAGATGGAATTTCTCGTCTTTGTTGCGCGTGAAGTAGATGTGGCGGTGATGGCGCTGTTCGTCTGCAATGCACAGCACACGCTTCACGCCCAGGTGAAACATCAGCAGTTGAAACGCCTTCACCAGAAAGTCGCGCGAGCGCATGCCTTGCAGGCCCTTGGCGATGTCGCGGTAGGTGGCCAGTGCCGAGTCGGCATTCGAGCCTTGCACGCTGCCCACATAGACGACGCGTTCGCCGTCTTGCCAGCCGAACGAGAACGCGAGCGTCATCAGCCGTTCGTCGCCGACGAACTGGTTGAACACCAGGCTTCCTTCACGCAGGCACCAGGGCGCACGATCCACCACCAGTTTGAGGCCCGGGTAAACCGACGACAGGTCGGCCACGAGCACCGAGCCGCTGTGGCCGACATCGAGTGCCTTCATGTCAGTTTGCATGGCTTGCCGGTGCTGCGAAAGCGCTTCGAAGCGCTTGAGCAGAGGCCACTCCGCATGGATGTAGGGGCACTCCACGAAGCCCAGCGTTTCGGGGTGCTGCTGCACCTCTTCGCGCAGCGCACGGTGCTCATCGCGTGAGAGCATCTCACGCAAGGTGGTTTGTGCCTTCAGGCCCGCCGAGACCAGCTGAAAGCGGTTTTTGATGGTGCCCAGCTTGCGTTCGGGGTAGATCTTGCGAGCCGCAGCCAGCAGGGCGCCGAGGCCCACCTTGGGCTTCGCGAGTGGCATGGCGCTCATGGGGCGGCTGGCGCGACCAGGCCGCTGAGGCGTGTGCGATCTCGGGTTGAAACGGCTGCCAGCAAGTCGCTCGCAAATGCCTGCTGCTGCTCGAATGCGCGGGCGGTGTTGTCGTCGATGGAAGACACGCGAAACAGCAGGCCATCGGGCACTTGGCCGGTCAAGGCAAAGCGCAGTTCGATCAGGCGATGCTGCAGCTTGTTTCTGACGGCAGTTTCCCCCATGGTGAACCAGTAAGTGACGGGCTCCTTGCGTGGGCCCAGGCTGGTGACCAGCTGCTGAGCGTCGATGCTGCCGTAGGGCGTCACGATCTGTGAGGCCGCGGTGCTGTGCAAGGTGAAGCCCTGTGCCGGGTAGCAGACCTCGGGCTTGTGGGCTTGCAGGCTGCCGCGCTGGTCATCGCCATAGGCGAGTGACAACATGATGCGGTAGCCGTCGGCATTGACGTAGGTGCGCGTGAGCACCTGGCTGTAAAGCTTGTTGATCAACTCCTGGGTCTGAGGGTTGACCACTTGTGCGCCCTGGAAGGGCAGCTCGCGCCAATTGCCGAAGGTTCTCGGCACCGCTGTTTCAAGCACGTACTTCGGAGTGATCGAAAGGGCTTTTGCAGGTGGCCGCACGGCGATGCCCACGACCGAAGCCGAAGCCATCAGGCACGCCATCAAGAACGCCAGCTTCAAGGGCTTCATGCAGGCGCCCCGGCGCCGCGGTTGTTTCGGCCCACGCCGATGTACTCGATGCCGAGCGCGCTCATCATGGCCGGCTCATACAGGTTGCGCCCGTCGATTACCACCGCTTGCTTGAGTTTGGTCTTGATGGCGTCGAAGTCGGGGCTCTTGAATTCTTTCCACTCGGTGATGATGACCAGGGCATCAGCGCCATCCAGTGACAGCGCGAGGTTGTCGACGAAGCTCAAACCCGCCACGCCTTCGAGCACGCGCTTGGCTTCGGGCATGGCTACCGGGTCGTAGGCCTTGAGGGTGGCTCCGCGGCGCGCGAGCTCGGCGATCACCACGCGGCTCGGCGCCTCGCGCATGTCATCGGTGTTGGGCTTGAAGGCCAGGCCCCATATGGCAAAGGTGCGGCCGGTGAGGTCTTCGCCGAAGCGCGCCACCACCTTGTCGACCAGCACCATCTTTTGGCGCTCGTTGGCAGCCTCTACTGCGTGCAGCACCTTGAGGTCTATGCCTTCCTGTTTCGCCGTGCTGATAAGGGCCTTCACGTCTTTCGGGAAGCAGGAGCCGCCGTAGCCGGCACCCGAGTAGAGGAAGTGGTAGCCGATGCGCGGGTCGCTGCCTATGCCCTTGCGCACCGATTCGATGTCGGCACCGACCTTCTCGGCCAGCAGCGCCAGCTCGTTCATGAAGCTGATGCGCGTGGCCAGCATGGAGTTGGCGGCGTACTTGGTGAATTCGGCGCTCTTCAGGTCCATGATCAGCAGGCGGTCGTGGTTGCGGATGAAGGGCGAGTACAGCGCGCGCATCAGCAAGATGGCCTGGTCGTCGTCGGCACCGATCACGATGCGATCAGGGCGCATGAAGTCTTCGACTGCAGCGCCTTCTTTCAGGAACTCGGGGTTAGAGACGACAGCGAAGTTGACCTTCAGGTCGCGCTTGGCCAGCTCTTCGGCCACCGCTGCGCGCACGCGCTCGCCCGTGCCCACCGGCACGGTGCTCTTGTCGATGATGACCTTGTAGTCGGTCATGTGGCGGCCCACGCTGCGCGCGGCTGCCAGCACGTATTGAAGGTCGGCCGAGCCGTCTTCGTCTGGCGGGGTGCCCACGCCGATGAATTGCAGCGTGCCATGGTTGACCGCGGCCACCACGTCGGTGGTGAACTGCAGCCGGCCGGCGTTGCGGTTGCGCGTGACCATCTCGAGCAGCCCCGGCTCGTGTATGGGCAGGCCGCCCTCGTTGAGGATGCGGATTTTTTCGGCGTTGACGTCGAGGCAGACGACGTGGTTACCCATTTCGGCCAGGCAGGCGCCGCTGACCAGCCCCACATAACCCGAGCCGATGACTGTGATCTTCATGAGAGTGACTTGGTTTCTTGAAAAGGGAGGCGCGGGTTAGCCGCGGCCGTAGGTGTCTTGGAAGCGCACGATGTCGTCTTCACCCAGGTAGCTGCCCGACTGCACTTCGATGATTTCGAGCGGCACCTTGCCCGGGTTGGCCAGGCGATGCGTTTGCCCCAGCGGGATGTAGGTGCTCTGGTTCTCTGTGAGCAGGAGCACCTTGTCGCCATTGGTCACTTCGGCCGTGCCGCTGACCACGATCCAGTGCTCGGCGCGGTGGTGGTGCATTTGCAGGCTCAGGCTTGCGCCGGGCTTGACCATGATGCGTTTCACCTGGAAGCGCGGGCCCGAGTCGATGCTGTCGTACCAGCCCCAGGGACGGTGCACCAGGCGGTGCAAGGTGTGCTCGGTTCGGCCTGACGCCTGCAACTGGTTGACGATGGTCTTCACGTCTTGGCTTCGGCTGCGGTCGGCAACGAGCACGGCATCAGGGGTCTCGACCACGATCACGTTGTCGAGGCCCACCACGCCCACCAGGCGGCTGGTGGCGTGCACCAGGGTGTCGCGGCTGTCGCGTACCAGGGTGTCGCCCACAGTGGCGTTGCCGTCGGCGTCTTTCTCGCTCACTTGCCACACGGCGTCCCAGGCGCCGAGGTCAGACCAGCCGGCGTCCAGCGGCACCATTCGAATGTCAAATTCGGTGGAGGCAGGGCATTTCTCCATCACCGCGTAGTCGACAGACTCGCTGGGAATGGCGGCGAACTCGGTGGCGCCAGGTCGCACGAAGCTCGCGTCTACCGCGTGAGCAGCCCAGGCCGCTTGCGTGGCGCTGGCGATGTCGGGTCGAAAGCGCCCCAGCGCGTTGAGCCACACCGAGGCACGCACGACGAACATGCCGCTGTTCCAGTAGTAGCTGCCTTCGGACAGATAGCGCTGTGCGGTGGCCGCGTCGGGCTTCTCGACGAACTGCGCCACTTTCTGTGCGGACGTGCTGCCGGTTGCGGCGCTGGCCCTGATGTAGCCAAAGCCTGTCTCTGGCCGGTCGGGCGTGATGCCCAGGATCACGATGGCACCTTCGGCCGCGACGCGAACGGCTTCTTGCAATGCCAGCGTGAACGCGGCTTCGTTGGTCACGGTTTGATCGGCCGGGGTAACGACCAGTACCGGGTCGGCGCCCTTCGCACTGGCGTGGAGCGCGGCCAATGTCATGGCGGGGGCAGTGTTGCGCCCGACGGGCTCCAGCAGCAGGGCCGGGGCAGTGATCTTCAGCTCTCGCAACTGTTCGAGCACCAGGAAGCGGTGTTCCTCATTCCCCACAACGCTGGGCGCGGCGACGGCCATGCCGTCGGTTGCCAGGGCCCCCAGGCGGCTTGCGGCCTGCTGAAAGAGGCTGCGGTTGCCCTGCAACACCAGAAACTGCTTGGGGTACTGAGCGCGCGAAAGCGGCCACAGTCGTGTGCCGCTGCCCCCCGCCATGATGACGGGCTGGACGGCAATGGAGGGCTTGAGGTTCTGTGCCATGAAAGTGGTCGTCGGTGGGCGGGCGTCGCTGCCGCTCATTTCAAGGTGATCTGGGCGGAGCAGCTGGTCGTGGTGGCGGTGTAGGTCGTGGTCACGGAGGCGTCGCGTTTGTCGCGTGCCAGGTCGCAACCCACGGTGATGCTGCGCGTGGGCAAGTAGCTGAAGCCCAGCCCATAACGAGTGGTGGCATCGTCTTCGCCGGTGGGCAGCGTGCCCTTGCGGTGGCGGGCCTCGCCGGTGAGCGAAATCTTGCTGGTCAGCGCATAGCGAGCGTCAAGCGCGGCACTGGTGCTCAGGCGGTTGTTGTCGACCTGCAAGGGGGTCGAGCCTGCACCCGCGGGGGTGATGAAGGTGGTTTCGGTGCCGGTGTCTCGGGTGAGCGAGGTGGTGAAGTTCAGCTTGGCCGTGGGCCGATAGTTCCACGACAGGGAGCCGGTCAGCGCCGACACGTCACCGCTGGTGGAAAGCGAGTGGGTTTCTTTGGTCGAGCTGATGCGCGTGCTGAGGATGCTGAAGCCGGTGGGCGTCCAGACTGTGGTGAAGTCGACGTCACGGCGCTTCAGCTCGTCTTGAGTGGGGGTGGCTTCAGTCACGCCTTTGGTGGCCCTGACGGCAACACCAAACACCAGAATGCCGGTCGTCCCCCAGTGCACGCCAGCGCTCACGGCATCTTGCGAGTAGTTGCGGTTGGTGTAAGCCGCGCTCTTGTACTTGAGGCGCCTGTGTTCGTAGCTGCTGTCCAAGCCGAGCTTGGATGTCAACCCGTAGCGCAGCGATGCCAGGAACTGCTGCGTGGTCTGGTCAGAAGCCGCGGTGGTGGGCGTGGCCAACCCGTCATTCAGGGTGCCGAAGTCGGCCAGGCTGTCGCGCGTGGAGTAGCGCAGCACGCCCGATAGAAAGTCGACCGTTTCCCAGTCCAGCCCGGCACTCACGGCGTAGCTCTTGTTGTTGAGCGCGTCGACGTTGCGGTAACGGTTGACCTGAGCCGAGGCATCGCCATAGAAGCGCTGGCGGCCGATGGGCTGGTCGAAGCCGGCCAGCACCCCGGTGCTGGAAATGGTTTCGGCGACTTCGTTGGTCGGCGTGCGGTAGACATTGCTGTCGCGCGAGAACGACTGGCTGAGGCCAAGGTAATAGGGGGTTCGCTCTGTGACCGCGTCTTGCGCCAGGGCAGAAACACTGGCCAGGCTGAGTGCTGACAGGAGCAACGGCGTAGCGGTGCGGCGATGAGCGCGTAGGCGATGTGGCATGCGATTGCCCTCGAAGCAGTGAGTGTGGGGCGCCCGGAGCGGGGCTCAGTAGGCGTTGCGGTCGAATAAAACCAGCCGAATGGTACGCACAATGATTTGAAGGTCGAGCCCCAAAGACCAGTTGCGCAGGTATTCGAGGTCGTATTCGACCCGCGCCTGCATCTTGGCCAGCGTGTCGGTCTCGCCACGTTGGCCATTCACTTGGGCCCAACCGGTGATGCCCGGCTTGACCTTGTGGCGCACCATGTAGGCCTTGACGATGCGCCGGTACTCCTCGTTGTGGGCCACCGCGTGGGGCCGCGGGCCGACGATGCTCATGCGGCCTTGCAGCACGTTGAAGAACTGCGGCAGCTCGTCGAGCGAGGTCTTGCGGATGAAGGCCCCGAAAGCCGTGACGCGAGCATCATTTTTGGTGGCTTGCACCACGACAGAGCCGTTGTCTTGCGAGGTCATCGAGCGGAATTTGTAGACCGTGATGTCTTCGCCATCCAGCCCGGTGCGCCGTTGCTTGAAGATCGCCGGCCCGGGAGAGCTGAGTTTCACGCCGATGGCCAGTGCCAGCAGCAGGGGCGAGATCAAGGTCAGGATGATCGATGCCAAGACCACGTCGCTGACCCGCTTGACGAGCTCGTTGGTGCCGGTGAACGGTGTTTCGCAAATGCCCACCACGGGCAGGCCGTTCATGTCTTGCAGGCGACCCTGAATGATGCTGATGCCAAACACGTCGGGCACAAAAAAGAGAGAGGCCGTCGTGTCCTGGATTTGCTCGATCAGCTCAACGATGCGCGGCTGCGAGCCAAGCGGCAAGGTGATGAAGACCTCGCGAATTTGCTGTTGCTTGATGTAGTCAGCCACTTCTTTCAGGCCACCCAGCACCTGCTCCATGGCGAGCCCGTCAACTCGCGCGTCTGCGCGGTCGTCAAAGTAGCCTGAGAAATGGACGCCTTTGTCGTCGCTGTCGGTGAGCGCACGAGCCACCTTCACACCGAGTGGGCCAGCACCGACGACGATGGCGCGGCGGCGCGCTTCCGGGAGCGCGGCAAGTCGCAGGACGACTCGTCGACCTAGCCACACAGCGAGCCACTGCGCCAAGGGTGTGATGAGAACCCAGGCGATGAGCGCGGCTTCTTCGAAGTAGCTGATGCTGCGGGTAACGTAGCCGCACAGCAGCAGCACCCCGATCAAGACGACCCATGACGACACGATGTCGACGCCAGCAGCAATCAGGTTTTGGCGAAACCGGTTGCGACCTGGGAAGGTGAGTGCGAAGACAAGCAGGCACAGGACAAGCTCAGGTCGGCCGACGAAGCCGCCGAGCAACAGGTTGGATGCCAGGAAGCTGATGACGGTGATGGCCGGCTCAAGAAACGCGGCCATCAGCGACATCACCGACTGGGGAGCGCTGTAAAACGTTCTCTTGTAAGGGCGGTCTTCAAACATCGCTAAGGGGTGATCCACGTGCGCCGCCTCCATGTGTGGCCGACTGCTTGCTGGCAGAGCATGGCGTGCGAGGAGCCTGTAATTCGGTGCCACACGCGGTGGTATCGACTGCTGGCTGCGGCTCTTGACAGGCATGCAACGCGTGGATTCTCACTCAGGAAGATGACACTTCAGACCCGCAAGTGTGGGGGGAGCATGCGTCTTAGGGGGCGTTCGCGCGTGAATGCTTCACGGTTGATCATGGCCTTGAGCGACCGAAGAAAGGCGCTGCGCAGTTTTATGCGTAGCCTTGCGGATTGCGGCTCTGCCAACGCCAGGTGTCAGTGCACATCTGCGCCAGGTCGCGCGTGGCTGACCAGCCCAGCAGCGAGTGAGCGAGCGAGGGGTCGGCATAGCAAGCTGCCACGTCTCCGGGGCGGCGCGCCACGATCTGGTAGGGCACGGCCTTGCCGCTCGCTCGCTCGAAGGCACCAATGACATCGAGCACGCTGTAACCCTGGCCGGTGCCGAGGTTGAGGGTGAGCGAACTTGCCCGCTCCAGCAAATGGCGTACCGCGGCCACGTGGCCTTCGGCCAAGTCCATCACGTGGATGTAGTCGCGCACGCCGGTGCCGTCGGGCGTGTCGTAGTCGCCGCCAAACACTTGCAGGAACGGCCGCTTGCCCACGGCCACTTGCGCCACGTAGGGCATGAGGTTGTTGGGTGTGCCGCTCGGGTCTTCGCCGATGTCGCCGCTTTCGTGCGCACCCACAGGGTTGAAGTAGCGCAGGTAGGCCACGGCCCAACCCGGTGTGCAACGCTCAAGCTCGCGCAACATCTCCTCGCCCATGAGCTTGGTGGTGCCATAAGGGCTGGTGGCCGAGAGGGGCGAGTCTTCGGTGATGGGCAGTTTGTCGGGTTGACCGTAGACAGTGGCCGATGAACTGAACACCAGACGTTGCACGCCGCGCGATTGCATCACCTGAGCCACGTTGATCAGCCCGCCGATGTTGTTGCGGTAGTACTCGAGTGGGTTTTGCGTCGACTCTCCCACCGCCTTGTGGGCTGCGAAATGCACCACGGCGTCAATGGCATGGGTGTCGAATAGCTGCTCCACGGCGGCTCTTTCGCATACATCGGCTTGTACGAACACCGGAGCTTGACTGCCCAAACGCTCCAGCCGCTGCAGCACCAAGGGTGAGCTGTTGGCGAAGTTGTCGACCCCCACCACGTCGAAGCCCGAGCGCTGCAGCGCCAGCCAAGTGTGAGAGGCGATATAGCCGGTGGCGCCGGTGAGCAGAATGCGGGGCATGGGCGAGTGCACTGAGGCGAGTGTCGAGGCGCGAGGATCATAGGGTGCGCGTGTGACCCTACACAGCCCCTGTATCAAGGGTCGTGCCGCCTACAATTCACAGATGGCAAACCCCTTCAATCCGGGCCTTACCGCCGCGCTGGGCTCCGCGGCCATGGAGCGCATCACCCTGCTGCTCAACCACGTCATCGCGGCCGAGCCCGTGGCTACAGAGAAGCTGCGCCCGCACAGCGGCCGCAGCATCCAGCTGCAATGGACCGGCTGGCCAGGCCTGCTGCCGGCGCCTCCGGTGGTGGCATTCATCGTCACGCCGGCAGGGCTGCTGGAATGGTCGGGCGAGCAAGCGCCTGCACAACCCGATCTGCGCGTGACCCTCGATGCTTCCAACCCCTTGCGCCTGATGAGGCAGTGGCTGTCGGGCGAGCGCCCTCAGGTCGGCATCGAAGGCGATTCGGCACTCGCCGCCGACGTGAGCTGGCTGATCGACAACTTGCGCTGGGACATCGAAGACGACATCGCTCGCATCATCGGGCAGGCCCCTGCGCACGAGCTGACGCGCGGTGCATCGGCGGTGGCCACCGGCTTGCGCGAAGCGGTGCGGGCGCTGCAAGGCTTGGTGTCGCGCGGCCCCCAATGAGGCACCTGACCCGGCTGGCCGTCATCGTCTTCACCGTCTTGCGCTTCGGCCTGGACGAGCTGGCGCTCTCTGGGTTTCGCCAGCGCTGGGTGCGCGCACTGGTGAGGGTGATGACCCTGGGCCGCAACCTCGATGCACCGCCCGGCTACCGCCTGCGCGAAGCGCTGGAGCGGCTGGGCCCGATCTTCGTCAAGTTTGGCCAGGTGCTGTCCACCCGGCGTGACCTGCTGCCACCTGAAGTGGCCGACGAGCTGGCCAAGCTGCAAGACAGCGTGCCGCCGTTTCCCGCTGTGCTGGCGCGGGCGCTGGTCGAGCGCGCCTTCAAGCGGCCAATCGAAGAAGTGTTTGCCAGTTTTGACGCCGAGCCGGTGGCCAGCGCGTCCATTGCACAAGTGCACTTTGCCGTGCTGAAAGACGGCCGCGAAGTGGCGGTGAAGGTGCTGCGGCCCGGCATGCTGGCGGTGATCGATGACGACCTGTCGCTGCTGCGCCAGCTGGCGCGCTGGGTCGAGCGCCTGTCGGCCGATGGCAAGCGCCTGAAGCCGCGCGAGGTGGTGGCCGAGTTCGACAACTACCTGCACGACGAGCTTGATCTCGTGCGCGAAGCCGCCAACGCCGCCCAGCTGCGCCGCAACATGGCCGGTCTCAACCTGGTGATGGTGCCCGAGATGATCTGGGATCTGTGCACCCAGAGCGTGATCGTGATGGAGCGCATGAAGGGCGTGCCCATCAGCCAGACGCAGCGCCTGCGCGACGCCGGCGTCGACATTCCCAAGCTCGCTCGCGACGGCGTCACCATCTTCTTCACCCAGGTGTTTCGCGACGGCTTCTTTCATGCCGACATGCACCCCGGCAACATCCAGGTGAGCATTGCGCCGGGCACCTTCGGGCGTTACATCGCGCTTGATTTCGGCATCGTGGGCACGCTCACCGAGTTCGACAAGGAATACCTGGCGCAAAACTTTATCGCCTTCTTCCGGCGCGACTACAAGCGCGTGGCCGAGCTGCATGTGGAGTCGGGCTGGGTGCCTCCCAACACCCGCATCGATGAGCTCGAAGGCGCCATTCGTGCGGTGTGCGAGCCGCACTTCGACCGCCCGCTCAAAGACATCTCGCTCGGCCAGGTGCTGCTGCGCTTGTTCCAAACTTCGCGGCGCTTCAACGTCGAGATCCAGCCGCAGCTCGTGCTGCTGCAGAAGACGCTGCTCAACGTGGAAGGCCTGGGCCGCCAGCTCGACCCCGAGCTCGACCTGTGGAACACCGCCAAGCCGTTTCTTGAGCGCTGGATGAACGAGCAGGTGGGCTGGCGTGGCCTGTGGGAGCGCATGAAGAAAGAGGCGCCGCACTACGCTCAGCTGCTACCTGAGTTGCCCCGGCTGTTGCACCATGCGCTGCAAGTGCCCCGCGGCGGTGCCGACCAGCGCGCGGTGCTGGCGCTGATCGCCGAACAGCGACGCACCAACCGGCTGCTGTGGGTGTTGATCTGCTGCGGCCTGGGGTTCGGCTTGGCCTTGGTCGCTGGGCTGCTTCGCGGGTTTTGGGGCTGAAGAAGCGCAGGGAGACACCGGCTTTTCTGGGGGCCGCACCCGGGTTCGGTGCCTGCGCCCGGGCTTGATTTTTTGCGTGCTATGGAACGGATAATGCAGGCCGGTCGCCCCAGGGCGCCCATCGCCCTTCCCGCAATCCGATCTTCGAGCCACGGTCGAATGAACACCACCCTGATCACCTTCGTTGTGCTGTACCTCGTGGGCACCCTGGCCATAGGCGTATGGGCCGGCACCCGCATCAAGAACACCACCGATTTCGCCATCGCCGGCCGCAGCCTGCCGCTGATCATGGTGGTGACCACCACCTTCGCCACCTGGTTCGGCGCCGAGACGGTGATGGGCATCCCGGCCAAGTTCGTGCAGAGCGGCCTGGGCTCCATCGTCGAAGACCCGTTTGGCGCTGGTACCTGCCTGATCCTGGTGGGCCTGTTCTTTGCCACCAAGCTCTACAAGCTGAACCTGCTGACCATCGGTGACTTCTACCGCCAGCGCTACGGCAAGGGCGTCGAGGTGTTCTGCTCTTCGGCCATCATCTTGAGTTACCTGGGCTGGGTGGCGGCGCAGATCACGGCCCTAGGCCTGGTGTTCACCGTGCTCACCAACGGAGCCATGTCCGAGACCACCGGCATGATCGTGGGCACCCTGGCGGTGCTGGTCTACGTGGTCGTCGGTGGCTTTTTGGCGGTGGCCTGGACTGACTTCATCCAGATGATCGTGCTGGTGATAGGCCTGTCGATCATTGCGGTGTTCGCCAGCGACCTGGCAGGCGGCCCCGACAAAGTGCTGGCCCTGGCACAGCAAAAAGACCTGTGGAAGTTTCTGCCGCCGCCCAGCTTCACAGAGATCGCCATGTTCGTGGGTGCAGGCCTGACCATGATGCTGGGCAGCATCCCGCAGCAAGACGTGTTTCAGCGCGTCATGTCGGCCAAGACGGCCGAGACCGCCCGCAATGGCGCCGTCATTGGCGGTGTGAGCTACATCCTGTTTGCCTTCGTGCCCATGTTCATCGTGGCCTGCGCCGTGGTGGTGATGGGCGACAGCGCACTTGAGCTGGCCAAGAACGACTACCAGCGCCTGCTGCCCACCTTTGTGCTGACCAAGATGCCGCTCCTGATGCAGATCATCTTCTTCGGCGCGCTGCTGTCGGCCATCAAGAGCACCTCGTCGGCCACGCTGCTCGCGCCCAGCACCAGCTTCGTCGAGAACATCCTGAAAAACCTGCGCCCGCACATGAAAGACCGTGAGCAGCTGTTCGCCATGCGTTGCACCATCGTCGTCTTTGCGGCACTGGTGCTGGCCTACGCCATCGCGATGAAGGGCACCTCGATCTACGACCTGGTCTCGGCGGCGTACCAGATCACGCTGGTGGGCGCCTTCGTGCCGCTGGTGATGGGCCTGTACTGGAAGCGCTCGACCACCCAGGGCGCCATCGTGTCCCTGGCGGCCGGCATCGTCACCTGGGTGCTGTTTTTCCCGCAGTTTTCCAAGCTCGGCGAGGTCTTCCCCGGGCAATTGGCCGGCCTGATCGCCGCGCTGGTCGGCATGGTCGTCGGCTCGCTGGCACCACAGGTGCTCAAGAGCCGGCACGAGCCCACCCACCACATCAAAGGCGCGAACGCCTAGTCGGCCACACATCCGCCTTTCGGGGCATGCGGCAGAGCCGGCGTGCCAACTTATAATTTCGTGTTTTGAATCAAAGGCTTAGCCATGCCCATCTACGCCTATCGGTGTGAGGCCTGCGGCCACGCCAAAGACGTGCTGCAGAAAATCTCGGACCCCCTGCTGACCGTGTGCCCGTCCTGCGGTGCGCCGGCCTTCAAGAAGCAGCTCACGGCCGCCGGCTTCCAGCTCAAGGGATCGGGTTGGTATGTGACTGACTTCCGCGGTGGTGCCCAAACCTCGGGCGACGCAGCCAAGTCAGACACCGACAAGGGCGAATCGGCCAAGGCCGACGCGCCCAAGGCCGACAGCTCGAAGAGTGACGGCGGCAAGACGGAAGGCGCCAAGACGGAGAGCAGCAAACCCGGCAGCTCGCCCGCGGCCTCGCCCGCACCTGCACCCAGCTCCCCCGCACCGCCCCCGGCATCTGGCGGTGGCTCTTCGTCGGGCACCCCTTGATCGCCCGCGCTCCCACCCAAGGAACCTTGTGAAGAAATACCTGATCGCCGGCCTGCTGGTCTGGTTGCCGCTGGCCATCACCATCTGGGTTTTGCACTCGGTGCTGGGCCTGATGGACGACGTGTTCGGCAGCATGGTCTCGGCCTCGCAGGCAGTGCTGCCCGAGGCGGCCCGCGAGTCGCTCGAAATGCTGCGCAAGATCCCAGGGCTCGGCGTGATCGTGATGATCGCCGGCCTGCTGCTCACCGGCATGTTTGCCGCCAACATCGTCGGCCAGTGGGCGCTGCACCAGGGCAACCAGCTGCTCACGCACATCCCCATCGTCAAGTCGATTTACAGCTCGGTCAAGCAGGTGTCCGACACGCTGTTTTCCAGCAGCGGCAATGCCTTCCGCGAAGCGGTGCTGGTGGAATACCCCCGTGCCGGCTCCTGGACCATCGCTTTTGTCACCGGCAAGCCTGGCGGCGAGGCGGCCGTGCACCTGTCGGGCGATTACGTGAGCCTGTACGTGCCCACCACGCCCAACCCGACCTCGGGCTTCTTCCTGATGGTGCCCCGCGCCGACGTGATTGCCCTGCAGATGAGCGTAGACGAGGCCTTGAAGTACGTGATTTCCATGGGCGTCGTGGCACCCCCGGTTCACGATGTGCCGTCGGTCATGGCCCGAAATCAGCTGGGCTAGGCGGCCAGGCAACCGCCCAGCCCTGAGGGCTTGAAACAAAGCCCACAGCGCCTTCTTCCTCACTGTGCTGGTGCGCCTGCGGGCGCCGCCGCACAATCTCCCCCGATTTCTCCCTGATTCCCCGGAGTGACCCCATGAGAACAACCTACTGCGGCCTCGTCAGCGAAAAGCTGCTTGGCCAGACCGTGACCCTGATGGGCTGGGCCCACCGCCGCCGCGACCATGGTGGCGTGATCTTCATCGATCTGCGCGACCGCGAAGGCCTGGTGCAGATCGTGTGCGACCCCGACCGCGCCGAGACCTTCAAGGTGGCCGAAGACGTGCGCAACGAGTTTTGCGTCAAGGTCATCGGCAAGGTGCGCCCGCGCCCCACCGGCACCGAAAACAGCAACCTCACCAGCGGCAAGATCGAGGTGCTGTGCCATGAGCTCGAAGTGCTGAACCCCAGCGTCACGCCACCCTTCCAGATCGACGACGAAAACCTGTCAGAGACCACGCGCCTCACGCACCGCGTGCTTGACCTGCGCCGCCCCGCGATGCAAAAAAACATGATCCTGCGCTACCGCGTGGCCATGGAAGTGCGCAAGTTCTTGGATGCCAATGGCTTCATCGACATCGAGACGCCCATGCTCACCAAGAGCACGCCCGAAGGCGCGCGCGACTACCTGGTGCCCAGCCGCGTCAACGAAGGCATGTTCTTCGCGCTGCCGCAATCACCCCAGCTCTTCAAGCAGCTCTTGATGGTGGCCGGCTTCGACCGCTACTACCAGATCACCAAGTGCTTCCGCGACGAAGACCTGCGCGCTGATCGCCAGCCCGAGTTCACGCAGATCGACATCGAGACCAGCTTCCTCAACGAAGAAGAAATCCGCGGCATGTTCGAGGGCATGATCCGCACGGTCTTTCGCAGCACCATCGGCGTCGACCTGCCGGGCTACCCGGTGATGACCTATGCCGACGCCATGTTCCGCTACGGCTCCGACAAGCCCGACCTGCGCGTGAAGCTCGAATTCACCGAGCTGACCGACGTGATGAAAGACGTCGACTTCAAGGTCTTCTCAGGCCCTGCCAACGCCAAAGACGGCCGTGTGGTCGCCCTGCGCGTGCCGGGCGGCGGCGAAATGAGCCGCGGCGAGATCGACGCCTACACCGAGTTCGTGAAGATCTACGGCGCCAAGGGCCTGGCCTGGGTCAAGGTCAACGATGCGGGCAAGGGCCGCGAAGGCTTGCAGTCGCCCATCGTCAAGAACATTCACGACGCGGCCATCGCCGAGATCATCGCTCGCACCGGCGCATGCAACGGCGACCTAATCTTCTTCGGTGCCGACCGCGCCAAAGTGGTCAACGACGCCATCGGCGGCCTGCGCATCAAGGTTGGCCACAGCGATTTCGGCAAGAAGAACGGCCTCTTCGAAGACAAGTGGGCGCCGCTGTGGGTGGTTGACTTCCCGATGTTCGAGTACGACGACGAAGGCCAGCGCTGGAACGCGGTGCACCACCCGTTCACCGCACCGAAAGACGGCCACGAAGACTACATGGACACCGACCCGAGCAAGTGCATTTCCAAAGCCTACGACATGGTGCTCAACGGCTGGGAGCTCGGCGGCGGCTCTATCCGTATTCACCGCGCTGAGGTGCAGAGCAAGGTCTTCAGCGCGCTGAAGATCGGGCCGGAAGAAGCGCAGCTCAAGTTTGGTTTCTTGCTCGACGCGCTGCAGTACGGCGCGCCGCCGCACGGGGGCCTGGCCTTCGGGCTGGACCGCCTGGTCACGCTGATGACCAAGGCCGAGTCGATCCGCGACGTGATCGCCTTCCCCAAGACGCAGCGCGCGCAAGACTTGCTCACGCATGCACCCAGCCCGGTGGATGAGAAGCAGCTGCGCGAGCTGCACATTCGCTTGCGCAACCCGCAGGGGGTGGCCAGCTGAAGCGGTTGCCACCAACGCTGATGCAGAATCAAAGGGCGCGAATTTCGCGCCCTTTTTCTTGTGCGCCGTGACCCAGCCTCTCAAGATTCCAGAATCCGTGCTCGTGGTCATCCACACACCCGACCTTCAAGTGCTGCTGATCGAGCGCGCCGACCACCCGGGCTTTTGGCAAAGCGTGACCGGCTCCAAAGACGCACTCGACGAGCCGCTCACCGAGACCGCCACCCGCGAGGTCGTTGAAGAAACCGGCATCGTGATCGGCTCGCCGCAGGTGCCGCTGGCCCTGCGCGACTGGAACTTGCGCAACGTCTATGAAATCTACCCGCAGTGGCAGCACCGCTATGCCCCGGGCGTGATGCACAACACTGAGCACGTGTTCGGCCTGTGCGTGCCGGCCGGCACACCGATTGCCCTGGCGCCACGCGAGCATTTGCGCTACCAGTGGCTGCCTTGGCGTGAAGCAGCCGACCAATGTTTCTCACCCTCGAACGCCGAGGCCATTCTTCAACTTCCAAGGTTTGCATGACACGCGGTGCTGCTTCATCGACGATGCACCCCACCCATATCTTGCGGGTGGCCACCTACAACATCCACAAAGGCGTGCGCGGCATCGGCCCGCGCAAGCGGCTCGAAATCCACAACATCGGCCTCGGCGTGGAAGCACTCGACGCCGACCTGATCTTTCTGCAAGAGGTGCGCAATTTCAACCATGGTGAGGCGGCGCGCTTTCCCGACACGCATTTCGGCTGGCCCCGCGTGCCGCAGGCCAACCACCTCGCGCCCGAGGGTTACGACGTGGCCTATCGCACCAATGCGGTCACCCACGACGGCGAGCATGGCAACGCACTGCTCTCGCGCTGGCCGCTGGGTGAAGACATCGGCCACCACGATGTGTCTGACCACCGCTTCGAGCAGCGTGGCCTGCTGCACGTGCTGGCCCACTGGAACGGCACGCCAGTGCACACCATCGTTGCCCACCTCGGGCTGATGCATGCAAGCCGCGTGCGACAAGTGGAGCGCATCGCAGCCTTCCTGGCCCACAAGGTGCCTCACCATGAGCCGGTGGTGCTGGCCGGTGATTTCAACGACTGGGGCGAAAAGCTCGACGCCCCCATGCGCGCCATGGGCCTGGTGCGCGCCGAGCATGCCGGCAGCGCCTCGCAGCGCACCTTTCCTTCGCGCGTGCCGCTTTTTTCGATGGACCGCATCTACACGCGCGGCTTTCGCTGCAACGCGACCTTCGTGCCGCGCGGGCCGGCCTGGGCGCGCATGTCCGACCACCTGCCCTTGGTGGCCGACCTCGAGATGACCTGATGGCAGGCGAGCAGGGCCCCGAGCACGATTCGCTGATGCGCGTGGTGCGCCGCGCCGTCTACAGCGGCGGTAACCAGGCCACGCTGCTCAAGGGGGGTGCAGCCTTGTTTCCGGCCATGGTGCGGGCCATCGAACAGGCGCGTCACGAGATCTGGCTCGCGACCTACATCTACGACAACAGCGGCAGCGTGGCCAGCATCACACACGCGCTGGCCGATGCGGCCCGCCGTGGCGTGCAGGTGAAGCTGGTGGTCGATGGCTTCGGCTCGCGCACCAGCCTCGCTGAATTGCGCAGGCTGCTCTGCGATGCCGGCGTGTTGATGACGGTGTTTCGGCCCATGCACCGCTGGTGGAGCTGGTTTCAGCCTGGCCATCTGCGCCGCCTGCACCAGAAGATGTGCGTGGTCGATGGTGAGCTGGCCTTCGTGGGGGGCATCAACCTGCTCGACGACCGCTTTGACCAGGTGCATGGCTGGAGCGACGAGCCACGGCTCGACTACGCGGTCGAGCTGCGCGGCCCCGTGGTTGCGCCGGTAGAGAAGGCCACCAGCGCGCTGTGGGCGCGTGCGCAGCTCGGCGGCCACCTGGGCAAGGAAGTGGCAGCGCTGGCCCGCAGCGCCGAGCCGGTGGCGCGTGCACGCCGCATGCTGCGCCGTCTGCGCATGCCCAAGGGCAGCAAGGTGGCGGCGCAGCTGTCTGATTTGCAACCGGTGCGCGCCGCCTTCGTGATGCGCGACAACTTTCGCCAGCGCCGCGCCATCGAGCGCAGCTACATCGACGCGATACGCAACGCGCGCACCCGCGTCGACCTGATCTCGCCTTACTTCTACCCCGGCCGCGCCTTCATGCGCGTGCTGCGCTCGGCGGGCCGGCGCGGCGTGCAGGTGCGCCTGCTGCTGCAGGGCAAGATCGACTACCGCATTGCCGCCCTGGCCGCGCGTGCGCTGTACGACGACCTGCTCAGCAACGGCGTGCGCGTGTTCGAGTACACGCCCGCCTTTTTGCACGCCAAGATCGGCCTGGTCGATGATGAGTGGGCCACGGTGGGCAGCTCCAACATCGACCCCCTGTCGCTGCTGCTCAACCTCGAAGCCAACGTTTTGATTCGCGACCCGGTGTTCACCAACGCTTTGGCGGCGCAGTTCGATCTTGCGGTGGCGGCGTCGGTCGAAATTGATTCAGCGCAAGCGCGTCAGCGGCCTTTGCAAAGCGTGCTGCGACGCGGCTTTGTCGCGTGGTGTGCCCATGTGTACCTGCGCATTGCCGGCGCGAGTGGCCGCTATTGATGGCCCCCCAGTCGTTTCACTCCTGCCCCCAAGGGGTGTCGTCTGGCTTGGGGCGGCCCGGCGCCGGACATCCACGCGACTAAGCAAGATGGATCTGATCGTCCAACGCCCCGAAGGCCTCTACTGCCCGCCCGGTGACTTCTACATCGACCCGTGGCGCCCGGTGGACCGTGCCGTCATCACCCATGCCCACAGTGACCACGCCCGTACCGGCCACGGCCACTACCTCGCCACCACCAAGTCCGAAGGCGTGTTGCGCTCGCGCCTGGGCGACATCACGCTGCAGACGCTGCGCTACGGCGAGGCCATAGACCACCACGGCGTGCGCCTGAGCCTGCACCCTGCTGGCCATGTGTTGGGCTCGGCGCAGGTGCGCATCGAGCACGGCGGCCAGGTGTGGGTGGCCTCTGGCGACTACTTCGTCTCGGGTGCCGACGGTGACCCCAGAGAAGACAACAGCACCTGCGAGCCCTTCGAGCCGGTGCGCTGCCATTGCTTCATCACCGAGTCGACCTTCGGCCTGCCCATCTACCGCTGGCAGCCGCAACGCGAGGTGTTCGCCGACATCGACGCCTGGTGGCGCGGCAACGCCGGGGCCGGTCGCGCCAGCCTTTTGATGGGCTACAGCTTCGGCAAAGCGCAGCGCATCCTGGCGGGGGTGGATGCGTCCATTGGGCCCATCGTGGTGCACGGCGCCGTCGAGCCGCTGAACCGCGCCTATCGGGAGGCCGGCGTGGCGCTGCCGGCCACGCTCAACATCAACGAGCTCGACAAGGCGGCGCTGTCGAAGGCGCTGGTGATCGCGCCGCCTTCAGTGCAGGGCTCGGCCTGGAGCAAGCGCTTTGGTGACTACAGCGATGCTTTTGCCAGCGGCTGGATGCAGCTGCGCGGTGCGCGCCGCCGCCGCGCCGTCGACCGAGGCTTCGTGCTCAGCGACCACGCCGACTGGCCCGGCCTGCAACGCGCCATCACGGCCACCGGCGCGCAGCGCGTGATCGTGACCCATGGCTACGAGGCCATCATGGTGCGCTGGCTCGAAGAGCAAGGCTTGCAAGCGGGTGCGTTCGAGACCGAGTACGACGACGAGCGCGCCGACGTGCAGAAGCCTGCGGGCGACGCGCAGAGCAACGAGTGATGCGCTGCACATGAAGCGCTTCAGCCAGCTCTTCAACGAGCTTGACGCCAGCACGGCCACCACCGCCAAGGTCGACGCGCTCAAGCGCTACTTTGCGCAAGCCAGCGATGCCGATGCGGCCTGGGCGGTGTACTTTTTGTCGGGCGGCAAGCCTAGGCAGGTGGTGCCCACCTCAGTGCTGAGCACGCTCGCCAAGCAGCGCGCCGGCATTGCCGACTGGTTGTTCGATGAGTGCTACCAAGCGGTGGGCGACCTGGCCGAGACCATCGCGCATGTGCTGCCCGCGGCGACCAGCATCAGCGATGTGGGCCTGGCCGAGTGGGTAGAGCGGCGCCTGCTGCCCTTGCGTGAGGCCTCGCCCCAGCAACAGGCCGAGCGCATCGCCGCCTACTGGGACGAGCTCGACACCACCGCCCGCTTCTTGCTCACCAAGTTGATTGGCGGTGGCTTTCGCGTGGGGGTGAGCAAGCTGCTGGTGCAGCGCGCCCTGGCCGCCCACGCCGGGCTCGACGCCAAGCTGGTGGCACAGCGCATGATGGGCTACACCGACAAGGCGGCGCGCCCCAGTGCAGCCCTGTATCGCAACCTG
Organism: Rhizobacter sp.; assembly: GCF_046595475.1. Lineage (GTDB taxonomy): Bacteria > Pseudomonadota > Gammaproteobacteria > Burkholderiales > Burkholderiaceae_C > Rhizobacter. Next base: position 60,545 of record NZ_JBKJOQ010000090.1, on the reverse strand, counting down.
CTGACGCACGACGCCGCTGTGCAGGCTGATTCGGGCCAGCCGTATCCCTTTTTTCTGGCGCACGCGATCGAGCTGCCGCTGTCCGATTTCGACACCCGGCTCGGGCCACCGAGTGACTGGTTGGTGGAGTGGAAGTACGACGGCATCCGTGCCCAGGTGGTGCGCCGCGCCGGCAACATCTGGGTCTGGTCGCGCGGCGAAGAGCTGGTCACCGAGCGCTTCCCGGAGGTGGTGACCCTCGCCGGCCAATGGCCCGACGGCACCGTGGTCGATGGCGAGATCCTGGTGTGGAAAGACGGGCGGCCCGCGCCTTTCAACCTGCTGCAGCAGCGCATAGGCCGCAAGACACTCAACAAACGCGTGCTGGCCGACGCGCCAGTTACCTTCATGGCCTATGACCTGCTCGAATGGCAAGGCGTTGACCTGCGTGATCAGCCGCAGTGGCAGCGCCGTGAAGTCTTGCTGGAGCTGGCCCGCACCAGCACGCTCAAGGTCTCGCCCACGGAGCAGCGTTCTAGCTGGCAAGCACTCGCCGCGCTGCGAGAAGAATCGCGCGCCCGGGGTGTCGAGGGCTTCATGCTCAAGCACTGCGCATCGCGCTACGGCAGCGGCCGAACCAAGGCAGACGGCACCTGGTGGAAGTGGAAGGTTGCCCCACTCAGCGTCGATGCGGTGCTGATTTATGCGCAAGCTGGCCACGGCCGCCGCGCCAGCGTCTACACCGACTACACCTTTGCGGTGTGGAGCCGTCAGCCGAAAGATGCAGCCGAAGCGCAGGCCGTCGTCGACGCCATCGAGCGCCGCGAGCCGGCGCAGCCCGATGCGCTGCAGCTCGTGGCCTTTGCCAAGGCTTATTCAGGCCTCACCGACGAAGAGTTTCGTGACGTCGACCGCGTGATACGCGCCACCACGCTGGAAAAATTCGGCCCGGTGCGCAGCGTCAAGCCCAGCATGGTGTTCGAGCTGGGGTTCGAGGGCCTCAACGCGAGCCCGCGGCACAAGAGTGGCATTGCGGTGCGATTCCCCCGCATGCTGCGCATCCGAAATGACAAGCCACTGCACGAAGCCGACACATTGGCGACACTGCAGGCTTTGATGAACTTGCGAGGCGAGGGCGATGAGCAACTTTGACTGTGACCTTTTCGTGGTGGGCGCGGGCAGTGGCGGTGTGCGCGCGGCCCGCATGGCGGCGCAGCGCGGTGCCCGCGTGGTGGTGGCCGAAGCCGGCCCGCTGGGCGGCACTTGCGTCAACGTGGGCTGCATTCCGAAGAAGCTGTACAGCTACGCGGCGCACTATGGCGAGATGTTTGAGCAGTCGCATGGCTTCGGCTGGAAGGCCGAGAAGCCACAGTTCGACTGGGCTCTGCTCAAGCAGCGGCGTGCGGCCGAGATCAAGCGGCTCAACGGTGTCTATGAAGGCCTGCTGGGCGGCGCTGGCGTGCAGCTGCTGCGCGGCTGGGCGCGCCTGGTGGACGAGCACACCGTCGAGGTCGATTGCGAAGGCGGCGGGCAGCGCCTCACGGCCAAGCACATCTTGCTGGCCACGGGCGGACACCCGACGCCGGCCACGGGGCCCGGCGCCGAATGGGCGCTCAACTCCGACGCGATGTTCGACCTGTCGCCTTTCCCCAAGCGGCTGGTGGTGGTGGGTGCGGGCTACATCGCGTGCGAGTTCGCTTCCATCTTCCAGGGCTTGGGCGCGCAGGTGACGCAGCTGCACCGCGGCCCGCAGCTGTTGCGCGGCTTCGACGCCGAGGTGGCTAACTTCCTCATCGCCGAAATGCGCAAGAAAGGCGTCACCGTGCACTTGCAGACCACCGTCACCGGGGTCGAAAAAGTGGGCGATGTGCAGCGCGTGCAGCTGAGTGACGGCAGCGTGATCGAGGCCGATGCGGTGCTGCACGCCACCGGCCGCCGCGCCCGCACCGACGGCCTGGGCCTGGCCGAGCTGGGCCTCACGCTCAACCCCGATGGCTCGCTTCCCGTCGACGAACACCTGCAAACCAAGGTTCCCTCGGTGTACGCACTCGGCGACCTGATCGGCCGCAAGGCGCTCACGCCGGTGGCATTGGCCGAGGCCATGTACCTCGTTGATCAGCTCTTCGGCCCGGCCGCTGGCAAGGCCGCGCGCCAGCCGATTGATTACGACCTGGTGGCCACGGCTGTCTTCACCCACCCCAACATCGGCACCGTGGGCCTGAGCGAAGAGGCGGCGAAGCAAAAGCATGGCCGCGTGCGCGTGTACCGCGCGGAGTTCAAGGCCTTGCAGCACACGCTCTCCGAAAGCACCGAGCGCACGTTGATGAAGCTGCTGGTCGATGACGCCTCAGATCGCGTGGTGGGCATGCACATGGTGGGGGTCGATGCCGGCGATGTGATTCAGGGCTTTGCCGTGGCCCTCCAGGGCGGGCTCACGAAGGCGGTGTTCGACCGCACGCTGGGCATACACCCCACCGGCGCAGAAGAGTTCGTGACCATGCGCGACGTGTTGCGCATGGCAGCTTGAGGCCCCACATGACGACCCCTGCTTCCCCCATCCTCTTCGAGACCGTACGACTGCAGGTGCGGCGCATCGAGCCTGGCGATGTCGACGCCATGTATGCCGTTTACAGCGATGCCGATGCCATGCGCTGGGTCGGCAACGGCCAGCCCCTGGGCCGCACGCAGTGCGAGGAATGGGTGGCCGTCACCCAGCGCAACTACGCCACGCGCGGCTACGGCATGTTTGCGCTGGTCGAGCGCGCCACCGGCCAGGTGATCGGCTTCTGCGGGCTCGTGCACCCCGATGGGCAGGCGCTTTGCGAGATCAAGTACGCACTGCGGCGCGAGGCGTGGGGCCAGGGGTACGCGAGCGAGGCCGCAACTGCGCTGCTGGCCTATGGGGCAACGGCTTTCCGCCTTGACAAGGTGATTGCGACCACCGCGCCCGACAACAAGGCCTCGCACCGCGTGTTGATGAAGGCCGGCATGCAGAAGGCAGGCCTGCGGCACAACGACGACGGCTCGGACACCCAGCTCTTCGAGACAGACTTCAGCCCACTGGCGTAGGCTCACACCTTGGTTGTGGAGGTGCAGCATGGTTGAAACACAGGGTCTCACTCACATCAGCCTCGCGGTGCGCGACCCGCAGAGATCGCTTGATTTCTATTCGCAGGCGTTTGGCGTGCGCGAGTATTTTCGCGACGAGCAGCAGATTCAGGTGCAGGGGCCGGGCCCGTTTGACGTGCTGGCTTTCGAGCGTGCGCCTGAAAAGGCAGGCGTCGCCGGTGGCATCGGCCACTTCGGGTTTCGCCTGAAGAAGCCCGAAGACATCACGCTCGCCGTGGCCGAGGTGCAGCGCGCCGGCGGCACGCTGCTGCGCCAGGGCGAGTTCTCGCCAGGCTTTCCGTTCGCCTATGTCGCCGATCCCGATGGCTACGAGATCGAGCTGTGGTTCGAGTGATGCGCGGCGTCAATCTACCGGCGTTGCGGTGCCCCACTGCCCGTTGGGCTGCTTCACCGAATACATGATGCGCACGCGGCCGGTGCGGAAGTCGCCACAGCCGAAGTACATGACGGTGCCGCTGTCGGGCATGGACACCTCGGCGGTGTAAGAGCAGCCGGGGATCGTCACCACCACGGCTGCGGCGCTGCAGCTGCCGGTGTTGGCGTTCCAGGTGCAGTTCATCAGGCCTCGATCGGTTTTCCAGTAAAGGTCGGGTGTGACTGGCGAGACCCACATTTGGTCTTCATCGCCGTGGGCGTTGAAGTCGGCGCCCAGGTTGACCGGCGTTGACCACACGCCGCCCGACTTGAGCGAGAACCAAAGGTCGCGGCCGCCGTATCCGTTGGCGCGGTTCGAGGTGAACCACAGACCGTTGCCGTCGGGCGAGATGTGCGGGTTGTCCTGGAAGGTGCCTGCGGAATGGTCGTTGATGCCGCCACCGAAAGCGACGGGCGCGCTCCAGCCGCCGCCCGCGGTCTTGCTGGCCATCACGAGATCGTTCGCGGTCACGCCATTGCCCTGCAGCCAGACGAAGGTGTTGCCGTTGTCGATCTCCATGCCGCTCGAATCGCCGTAGGCGCCGTTCAACCCCAAATTGACCGGCTCCGACCACGAGCCATCGGGGTTCTTGGTGGACACGTAAATGTCGGATTCGTCGAACGCGTTCACCATGCTCTTGTGCAGCCCTGGGCGATCGGGCCCGGTGGCTTGCGGCTCGACGGTTCCGCCGCTCAGGATCCACGGCCCGAAGTCGTAGCGCGAGTACATGAAGTAGAGCCGCTGCCCGTCGCGCGAGATGAAAGGCGAGTCTGACCAGCCTGTGGCGGTATTGATGGGCACCCGCGTGGCCGGTGGCGATGAGGTGCTGCCCCCACAACCGGTGACGAGCAAGGCCAGCATCCAGGTCAGCATTGTGGTGGCTTGTTTCATGTGTGCGCTTATCTTGAAAACCAGGCTGCCCAGTAGTCGATGCAGGCCTTGATCTTCGGCAGGCGCTGGCGCGCTCCGGCCATCACCGCGTAGACCGGTGAGGGTTGCAGGTCGACGAACTCGGCCAGCACCGGCACCAGCAGCTTGCGCTGCACCAGCGGCTCCGCTGCGATGGTGGCCAGGCGGCCTATGCCCAGGCCTTGCACCACCATGTTGGCAGCGAGGCTGGTGTCGTTGGCGCGCCAGTCGCCTTGCGCCGCCAGCTTCAGCGGTTTGCCGTCCACGATGAAGGGCCACAGGTTGAGCTGGGTGGCTGCGCTGTTGGTGACCAGGCGGTGCAGGCGCAGCTCGTCGGGGTGATGGGGCATGCCGGCGGTGGCCAGATAAGCTGGCGCTGCATACAGGCCGCGGCCCAGCGTGCCGATCTGCTTGGCCACCAGGGTGTCGGGCAGGGTGGCGCTGGTGCGGATGGCGATGTCGATGCCGTCGCGCGCAATGTCGGCCAGGCGGTCGCTCACTTCCAGGTCTACGCGCAGCAGGGGGTGGCGCTGGCTCAGGCCCGCCAGGCTGGGCAGCAGCTGGTACTGCGCGATCACACTGCTGGCGGCCACGCGCACCACGCCGCTGGCCTCGCGCGACTTGCTGGCAAATTCGCCTTCCAGCTCTTCGAGCGTGGCCGTCAGGCGGTGGCAGTAGTCGAGAAAGGTCTCGCCCTCGACCGTGAGCGCCAGGCCGTGCGTGGAGCGGTGGATCAGCCGCACGCCGGCATTTTTCTCGATGCGGGCGAGCGCCCTCGACACCTGGCTCACCGGCACGTCGCGCTCACGCGCCACGGCCGAAAGCGTGCCCAGCGCGGCCACGCGGGCAAAGAGCTTCAGGTCGTCAAATGCCAGGTCGTTCATGAAGGGTAGGCGAAGCTCGGCGCCGGCTTCGACAGTCTCAGCCCGAACAGGGGGCGCAGCAGAGGCACGTCACCCATGAGGTGAGGCGAAGCTAGGGCGCAGGCCGCCCACCTCGGTGCCGTTCCAGTTGCGCAAGACCGGGTGGCTCAGGCGGTGCATGAAGCCGGCCTCATCGTCGCTGAGCGCCACGCGCGCTGCGATCACCGCGGCCATCACGACCTCAGCGGCGCGTGCTGTATTGCCGTCGTCGATCTTGAGGGCCACACCCAGCCCTTGTTCGGGCAGGGCCGCGCAGTAGACGCCTTCGGCCCCTACCTTCACGAAGGCGCGCTCGCCCAGCCGCTCCATCACGCGGGTGTCGAAGCGGCCGGTGCCGCCCACCATGAATGGCTCGCGCGCCACGGCCTGGCGCAGGCGCCGGGCGGCGTGGGCATCGTCTGCCGACACGCCCTGGCCGGTGGCCATGCGCGCAAAGGCCAGTGCGAGCTGGCGCAATGGAATCGCGAAGGTGGGAATGGCGCAGCCATCGGTGCCGCGTGGGGCGGCTGACAGGTCGGCGCCGGTGCTGCGTTGCAGTGCTGCCGTCACCTCGCGCATGACCGGGTGGTCTGGCTGCACATAGCCCAGCAGGTACTGGCGCAGGGCTACACCGCCCGACATCGCGCAGGCCATGCAGGCAAAGCCCGCGTGCTTGCCTGAGCAGTTGTTGTGCAGCGCATGTGGCGCCTCACCGCGCGCCGCCAGCGCGCGCGCCGCGGCTTCGTTTGAGGGCCAGTGCACGCCGCACTCGAGCGCGCTGGCGTCCAGGCCGGCCTTGGCCAGCATGGCAGCGGCGGTTTGCACGTGCTGCGGTTCGCCATTGTGCGAAGCACAGGCCAGGGCCAACTCGGCATCGCTCAGGCCCAGCTGATCGGCCGCACCGCTGGTCACCAGCGGCAGGGCCTGCAGCAGCTTGATGGCCGAGCGCGGGAACACGGGGCGGTCAATGTCGCCGATGTGCGTCAAGACACCGCCTGCGGCGTCGACCACCGCCACTGCGCCGGCATGGCGCGATTCCACATGGCTGCCGCGGGTCACTTCCACCAGTACTGGATTCATGAGCCGCAATGTATCGCGGGCACGCGTGTTTCGTGATCTCGGCACGGAAGCGCACGGGCGACTCTCGGTAGACTTGCAGGCTCGTTCAGAGTTGCCTCAGAAGGCCCCCCGATGTTGACCCCCACCCCGCTCCCCCGACAGGAAATCACCCCCATGGCACCGCAGCAGTTTGCAGGCAACACCCCCGACGTTGTGGTCATCGGCGGTGGCCCGGGTGGGTCGACCATGGCCGCGCTTCTGGCCGAGATGGGCCATGACGTGGTGCTGTTCGAGAAAGTTCACCACCCGCGGTTTCACATCGGCGAGTCGTTGCTGCCGATGAACATGCCGCTGTTCGACCGCCTGGGTGTGCGCGCCGAGGTCGAGCGCATCGGCATCATCAAGCACGGTGCCGAGTTCGTCTCGCCCTGGCATGAGCACACCAGCCGCTTCCTCTTCGCCGAGGCGATGGACAAGTCATTTCCCTACGCCGTGCACGTGCGCCGCGCCGAATTAGACGAGCTCTTGTTCCGCCACGCCGCCAAGCTGGGCGCACGCACCTTCGAAGGCCAGCGTGTCAAGCATGTCGACATGGATGCGGGCAAGACCGGTGAGGGCCGCTCCACCGTCAAGGTAACGGGTGAAGACGGCGCTGAGACCATTTGGCGGCCGCGCTTTGTGGTGGATGCGAGCGGGCGCGACACCTTGCTGTCGAACCAGTTCGATGTGAAGAAGCGCAACCCCAAGCACGCCAGCGCTGCCTTGTTCGGCCACTTCGCCAATGCGCAGCGCACGCCCGGCAAGCACGAAGGCAGCATCACGCTGTTTTGGTTTGACCACGGCTGGTTCTGGTACATCCCGCTGCTCGACGGCACCACCAGCGTGGGCGCGGTGTCGCACCCCGGCTATTTCAAAGACAACCGCAAGGGCGCGAGCCTTGATGACTTCTTGATGCAAACCATTGCGCTCGCGCCCAAGCTGGCCGAGCGCCTGAAAGACGCCACCTTGCTGGAGCCGGCCACCACCACCGGCAACTACGCCTACGACTCCAAGTACTGCCGCGGCGACCGCTTCGTGATGATTGGCGACGCCTATGCCTTCGTCGACCCGATGTTCTCGTCGGGCGTGTACCTGGCGATGAACAGCGCCTTCGAAAGCGCCAAGGCCATTGATTTCTGGCTCAAGGGTGAGGCCAAGGCCGCAGAGAAGCAATTCAAGCGCTTCGAGCAGGTGATGGTGCATGGCCCGAAGATGTTCTCGTGGTTCATCTACCGCATCACCTCGCCGGGCATACGCAAGATCTTCATGCAGCCGCGCAACGTGTGGCGCATGCAAGAGGCACTGCTGTCCATCCTGGCGGGTGACCTGTTCCGCGACACGCCGGTGTGGCCGCGCTTGCTGGGCTTCAAGTTCATCTACTACTGCTCGTGCATCAGCATCTGGCCGCAGGCGTTCAAGACCTGGGCCTGGCGCCGCAACAACGTGAAGGCTGCCACGATGGAAGCGTCGGAGCGCATCTCCGGCCCGCTCTACATTCAAGACGCGAAGCCCGGTAGTCGACCGTCGGTCTGATCGGGCAGGGCTGATGTCTGCCCTGGCGCTGGGCCTCGTGCTGGTCGCCGCGCTGCTGCATGCCGGCTGGAACGTGGTCGCCAAGAAGGCGAGCGGTGACGGCCACTTCATGCTCCTGGTCTATGCCCTGCACGCCCTCGTGTGGGCGCCAGTGGGCCTGTGGGCGGGCTGGAACGAGCTGCCGCGCTGGGGGTGGGTGCAGTGGAGCCTCATCGTCGCCAGCGGCATCACCAATCTCGTGTACTTCCACGCGCTGCTTCGCGGTTACGCGGTGAGCGACCTCACGGTGGTGTACCCGGTGGCCCGCGGCACTGGGCCGCTGGTGGCCGCTGTCGGCGCGCTGCTGCTGCTGGGCGAGTCGATGACATGGCTGAGCGGCTTGGGCGTGTTGGCGGTCACGGGTGGCGTGTTCCTGATCGCCGGGGGGCCTGGGCTGTGGGCCAAGGCGCACGACCCCGCACAGCGCGCGCGCGTGCGTGCCGGCCTGGCCTGGGGCTCGCTCACGGGCCTCACGATCGCGGGCTACACGTTGATCGACGGCTACGCGGTGAAGGTGTGGTTGGTGTCGCCCTTGCTCATTGGGTACCTCGGCAATTTGGTGCGCATACCCTTCGTGCTGCCTGTGGCGCTGCGAAACCGTGTGCGTTTTGCTGCAGTCTGCCGTGCGCAGTGGAAGCACGCGTTGTTGATCTCGACCATCAGCCCGATGGCCTACGTGCTCGTGCTCTATGCCGTGCGCCTGGCGCCGCTGTCGCACGTGGCGCCTGCGCGCGAGGTGTCGATGTTGTTTGCGGCCTTGCTGGGTGGCAAGCTGCTGGGCGAGGGCGAGCGGGGCTTGCGTCTTGCCGGTGCGGCCTGCATCGCGCTGGGCGTGGCCGGTCTTGCGCTGGGCTGACCCGTGTTGCTGGCCGGCATCGACTTCACCAGCCGCCCGACCCGGCGCAAGCCGATCACGGTGGCGCTGGGTGCGATGGAGCGGGGCGTGCTGCGGCTGGCGCGCACCGAGTTGCACGAGACCTTCGACAGTCTCTCAACTTGGCTGCGTATGCCGGGGCCATGGTTAGCGGCGTGCGACTTCCCCTTTGGCTTGCCGCGCGAGCTGGTCGAGGCGCTGGGTTGGCCGCGTGAGTGGCTGCCCTTGATGCAGCACTACACGGCCTTGTCGCGTGAAGAGATACGCGACACCTTTGCGGCCTTTTGCGACGCGCGACCGGTAGGCGCCAAGTTTGCGCACCGTGCTTGTGATGGGCCCGCGGGGTCGTCACCGTCGATGAAATGGGTCAACCCGCCAGTGGCCTTCATGATGCATGCGGGGGTGCCCTTGCTGCTGGAGGCGGGCGTGCATATGCCTGGCTTGCATGCGGGTGATGGTGAGCGCGTGGCGCTGGAAGGCTACCCCGGTTTGCTGGCGCGCGAGCTGATCGGGCACAGGTCGTACAAGAGCGACGACAAGGCCAAGCACACGCCGGAGCGCTTGATTGCGCGCAAGGATGTGGTCGAGGGGCTGGAGCAGGGGCGCAGCCTGCGGCTGGGCTTGCGTTTGCGGCTGACCCATGCGCAGCGGGATGCGTTGGTAGCAGATGCTTCTGGTGATTTGCTGGATGCGGTGTTGTGCCTGATGCAGGCGGGGTGGGCGAGTGGGCAGGCTGGGTTTGGGATGCCGGAGGGGGTGGATTCGGTGGAAGGGTGGATCGTGAGTGCCACCCTGGCCTCCACCCGCTCAGCCTGACCCTTCGACAAGCTCAGGACAGGGTGCGCCTGGCGGTTCAGCTCGTCCGAAGGGGGAGATGAACACCCGCAACACCAGACACGCCTCGCCGCCCGTCAATACACCTCACGCAAGTGAATCAATGGCGACCGGTACTGCCCGAAGCTGAACCTCGCGCTTGGGTTCACGTTGTACGTGCCCGCCGCCCCCAAACGCCCTTGCAACCAGGGCATGTTCACCGTGGTGGCCGGTGTTGCTGGAGCGCCCACCGCGCTGCACTGGTTGCCTGCTGCCACTGCTGCCAGGTTGATCGTGCCGTCCACGCTGCCCGCGTTGCCGCTTCCAGGCGCCAGCATGCGGAGCAATCCACGGCCCGCGGTGAACGTGACCGTCGCCGCACCGGGCGCCGTCTCGCAAGCAGCCAGGTTGCTGCGGAAATTGCCCAAGGCCAGCGCGCTTGTCGCGAGCGTCGTGCATTGATCGTTTGCGTTGGTGATGAACGCGTTGCCGTTCCAGTACTGCAGCTCGACCGGCACCCCGAGGCTGATCAGTTCGCTGCCATAGCCGCTGCCCATCTTGAGCACCCCGAAGCGAAACTCATTGCCCATGTCGAAGGGAATGCTGGGCATGCTGAGCGGCGCGGTCATCGTGATGGGGCCGTTGCCCGTGCCGGTCGCCGAGTTGTCGCTCACGCTCCAGGTGAGGCTGATGTCGGCATTGAAAGGGGCCAGAGGCGTGGTCGTGGGTCGGGTGATCGTCAGGCGATCAGTGGCTTGGGTGGTGAGCGTGGCCGTGCCATCACCGTTGGCCACCAGCACGGGCAAGGTGGTGGCGCTGGTGATGAGCGCGCCGGGGGGCAGCAGTGCGTAGGCCTGGTTGCGCACCAAGGCATTCAGCCTGGTGTCGGGGTAGTTGGCGGTCGTGTTGCCCGCTGCATTGCGGGCGTACACGGTGGCTTGCGGCACGGTGGCATAGCCGAAGGGCTGGCCGAGATAGGTGAAGCTGCGCGGGCTGCAGGTGCTGCTGTTGAAGGTGCGCAGCGTGGGGCCTGTGCCCGCGACGACCATCTCGAAGTGGTCCGGCACGAAGCGGCCTATCGCCAGTGCGGGCGAGCTGATGTTCTTCTCGGCGGTGGTCGAGCCATCGGCCGCGTCGACATTGGCGAAGCTGCTGTCCACCAGCTGCAAACTGATGGCGCCCGCCTCGGTGTAGCTCGCCGTGGTGTTGATCACCCCCGCCGTGGCCGCGGGGCTCAGCGTCAGCGTGCCCAGCGTGCCCCCGCAGGCAGCGCCGGCGCACGCGCTGATGAAGGCCGTGGGCGTGCCGGTGTAGTTGCTGGTGGTGGCGGGCGAGCCCGCGCCGTTCACTGCAGTGGCACGCACGGTGAAAGGCTGGCCGGCCTTGTGCACATTGCCGCCGGTGAGTGCCATGTTGGCGAGCGTGCGCGTGGTGCCTGCGGTCTGGTAGTTGGCGTCGGTGGCGCTGAAGCTGGCGAAGCTCGCCGGGCGTATCGCAAAGTTGTCGGTGCTACAGCTCACCACGGTGGGCGTGCCCGTGGCCGGGTAGCTCACGCGCACGCGGGCATCTCGCCATGAATTGGTGATGGTCAGCGCGATGTTCTTGCGGCCCTGGTCGCTCGCGGCCAGCGTGAGCGTGCTCGAGGCGGTGCCAGCGGCCAAGGCCCAGCTCGACCGGCAGCCGGTGCCGCTGACCAGCGCTGCGCTGTTGTTGCTGCTGTCGAGCAGCTCGACCTTCACGCTGCCTGCAAACGCCGTGGCCAGCCCCGTGCCGGCTGTGTTGATCGCGGCCACGGCGAGGTTGAACGCCGCGCCGGCGACCTTGGTGTGTATGACACCCGTGACGCTGCCGGCCGCGGTGGCGGTGTCGAAGGCGTTGAATTGGCCCGCGGTGCTGGCAGAAGGGGGTGGGCTGGCGCACAGCGCTGGCATGGCGGCGCCAGTGTTGTTGACGACGCAGCTGCTGGTGCATGAGCCGAGCGCGCCACAGCACACCCCCCCTGCGGTGGTGCCGTTGCCGAGGGTGATCGTGGCCGCACCGCTGCTTCGCACGCATTGGGCAATCGTGGACGAGTTGCCCAGCGACAGGCTCCCACTGGTGGTGAGCGAGCCGCCGATGTTGGCGCGGCCGCCCGGGTTGGTCATGGACGCGGCGCTCACGCTGCCGTTGATCTGCCCTTGGTTGCCCACCGACAAGGTGCCCGTCACGGTCACCGTGAGGTTGCTGGCCAGCCCGCTCGCGTTGATGAGTGCGCGCCCGACATCGAGGTTGCCGTTGACGGTGATGGTGGCAGGCCGCGGTGCGCCGATGGCAATGGTGTCGGAGTTGCCCAGTGTCAATGAACCGCAGGTGTAGCTGGGGCCGCTGCCGCTGCAGCCGGCCGGCAAGGTGCCGGGGAAGACATACGCCGTGGCGAAGGCAGGCGCGGCGCCCGCCCACAGGGCGAGCATCAGCGCGGCGCGAAAGAGGGTGTGCATCATGGTTTGCTCACCACGGCTTGAAGCTGCCGCTCGACGTAGGTGTGAGTGCCCAGCGTGCCGGTGGTCGCGGTGGCGGTGATCTGATACAGCGTGACCGCCACGCCGGCTTCGTCGTATGGGCCACTCAGCGCGCAGGTGACTTGCACCGAGAAGCCGGTGGCGGCCACCGCCGCAGGCAGCGGCGCGGTAAGGGGGCAGCTGCTGGCTTGCACGGCCTGGTAGGTGCCCCACTCGATGCCGGCACGCGCCGCGTAGTAGGCACGCGAGCCGAGCAGGTCGCGCACCGCACTGATCTGCTGGCTGGTGGAGAGCGACACGATCAGCCCGCCCAGCAGCCCGAGGATCACGAGCAAGATGATCGCCGCCACCATGGCGAAGCCGCGCGGGCGAGGGGCGCTGCGCCTCACGGCGAAGCCTCCACATGCACTTGCTGCAGGAGCGTGATGCTTTCACCGCTGCGGGTGAGTGTGAGCCGCAGCGTGACCACGGCGTTGCGTGCCGAGGCGGTGTTGTAGGTGAACGAACAGGCGGCCACCGAGCCGGTGAGCAGCGCATTGTTGGCGCCGACCAGCCCGCTCAGCGGGGCTGCGGCCACGTTCGCCGGTTGCGCCGCCTGTATCGGGTAGCCGGCGTAGCGGCGCAGCGTGCCTGCACCGGCAGCGGCTGGTGCGCACACATATGTCACCGGCCGGTTGACGACGTGAAAGCGCTTGTTGGGCGACGCATAGGGGAACTGGGCTGCCCCCACCACATAGCTGAGGCTTGCGAGGCCGTTGCCGGTGCTGGTGAGTGCGCGGCGGCTGGTGCCGGCGTACGCGTCGGCACCGGTGAGGCCCAGGTTGTAGATCACCAACTGGTTGCCCGCCGCCACGTTGACCGGTGGCCCGAGCACCTCGAAGCTGGCGTCGGTGGGTGAGCTGAAGTCGAGCGCATCGCCCACGCCGGCATTGTTGGGGCTGGCGCGGTAGCGCCCGGCGGCCAGCACCGGCAAGAACTCGATGTAGGTACCCGCCGCGTTCACCCGCACGCTGTTGGGCAAGGCGGTTTGCAGGTCTCGCGCGATGCGGCGCAAGGCCACGTCGGCGGCGTCGGTCAGCTCGCCGCGGCGACCCTGATCGAGGTAGGCGTTGACGGGCGCCTGGATGAACACGGCGATCATCGCGCCCACGATGCCGGTGAGCATGATCACGATGATGGCTTCGATCAACGTGAAGCCGCGTTGGCGACGGGGTGCGGGGGTGTGCGCCATGTTGTCAGCCGGTGCTGTTGGGCGCGTAGCGGAAGCGGTAGCCGGTGAGGGTGATGGTCTCGCCCTTGCCGGTGACCTGCACCACCACGCGCAGCACGGCGTCGTTGGGCAGGCTGAACAAGGCGCCGGCGCGGGTCACGGTGACGCTGGCCGCGTAGGCCGACAGCGCGGCGACTGGCGTGGCGCCGTTGTCCAACCCATAGATGCCGCTGTTCATGGTGTAGCCGTTGTAGTCGGCCACGTTGTCCAGCGGGTCGGTGGGGTTGAAGCGGCCTTCGCTGCCGGGCTGGGGCCCCAGCGCACCGCCACCTTTGTCTTGTGACCCTGCGGTGCCACCAGTACAAGCGGCCGTGCTGGCCGGCGGTGTGGGGGCATCGTTGGCGGGGTCTTGCGGGTCGCAGTAGGTGAAAGCCTGGGCCATCACTTCGTTGAGCATCGACTCGGCGATGGCCACCGCCTGCTTGCGCACCAGCGGGTCGGCACTGTTGCGCACGCTGTTGTTGAACACCATCAGCACACCCGTCACGGCCACGCTGATGATCATGATGGCGATCACGATCTCGACGAGGCTCAGGCCTCGTTGGCGCGCGGCGACGGCGTGGCCGTCAGTGCACCGTGCCGGTTTCGGGTTCGATGGTGATGGGTGTGGCATAGCCAGTCACCGAGATCGTCATGGCCGCAGGCAGCGGCGTCGAGGGTGCAGACAAGGGTCGGCCTTGCCCGTCGAAGATCACATTGGCGGGCGTGCTCACCGGCCCTTTTGCCGGCAGCGCATTGCTGATGTCGCCGAAGGCCAGGCCGTTGCCCGGGTTGGCAATGGTGTTGCCAGCCGAGCAGGCCTGCGATGCACCGCTGGTGCTCGCATAGGTCATGGTCACTTGCGTGGCCGACACCGCGACGCACACGTTGCGCCGCATCGCAACCGACGACTTCTGCGCGTAGCGCAGGGCGCTGCTCACGAAGTCTCGCGTGCCGCGGGCGGCGAGCCCGTCCATGTCCAACAGGCGCGGCACCGCTACGGCACCCAGGATGCCGATCAGGATGATCACGATGACCAGCTCGGCCAGCGTGAAGCCGCGTTGCGTTCGCATGGGGTGTCCCGGCACCGGGTCAGGAGACCCGGTGGCTCGGGGCCATCAACGAGCGCAGAAGACCGTCACGTCTGGCGCAGTGACACCGGTGCCGCGCGGCAGCACAGCGCAGGTCGCCGTGGCGGCTGCGGTGGCGGCGTTGCAGTTGGCATTGGCACCCGGGGTGGTCGATGCCTGGATGCGGAATTCTTCATCCTTGGCGGGGGCGCCGGCCACCAGCGTCACGCCCTGGACGAAGTTGCCCAGCAGGGCGGCCGTGCAGACGTTGGCTTGGTTCAGCACCACGGCACCGACGGTGCCGACTTGGCGGTTGGCGTAGTTGATCGACGAGCCCGACGAGATCGCACCGGCCACGCCCTTGGCGGCGGCGTTGTGTGCTTGTATGGACATGTCACTGAACTTCGGCACGGCCACGGCAGCCAACACGCCGAGGATGATGATGACCACCACCAGTTCGATCAAGGTAAAACCACGTTGCGTTTTCATGAGAATCTCCTAAACAAAGGCAGAGCGAAAGAGTGGATGCAACGGCTCAGCATCCGGTTGTCACGGGGGTTGAAATAGACGCTGCCGTTCTAGCGTCCGAGGCTTGGGTGTAGGTGAAGCTGCATTCGCCGGGCGCTGTGGCGTCGGCGCGGGCGAAGGTGGTCACGCCGCTGGCCACGCTCACGCGGTAGCCATCGGCCTTGAGTTGCGCATCGGTCGGGTTGAAGGCCTTGTCGATGCCGGCCACCGCCACCACGCCGGGCGTGCCCAGCGGGGTCGAGGCGGGGTAGCCGTTGAGCGTGTGCACCAACCCAGCCTGCGTGCATACCGTGCCGGGCCCGGTGAATTGGTTGTCTGCCAGGCCGCCGCCGGTGCAGGCGCGTGTGTCGCGTTGACCACCTTGTGTTTGCAAGCTGGCATGTATCAGTGTGGTCGCCACCGAGACCGAGCCGTGCAGGCCTTTCAGGTTACCGATGCGGGCCGCGCGCTGCAGCTGCACGAAGCGCGGCAGCATCACCGCGACCAAGATGGTCATGATGCTCAGCGCAACGGTCAGCTCAATCAGCGTGAAGCCCTTCATGGTGGTGGCTCTCGGTTCGTACATCGTTGTCATCTTGCGCAGTGGGCTCACAGCTGCTCCGCAGAACAGCAGGTGAAACCACAGCCTTCTTTCCCTGCAGGCAAAGGCAAATGCCCAAGGGGTATGGGCAGATGTATCGGTGTGTTGCTGCCTTACTTGAGAAAGAAGGCGGGGTGACCGTGATGCAGTTGGCGCAGAGGGCTTTGCCATCCCGGCGAAAGCGCACAGCCTCTCAAACGTGGTGCGGCATGGATTCCCGTTTACCGGGATTGACCGGGAGCGTTTCGGTCGCCAGCGCGTTGAGCTTTGTGTTCGCAATTTCTGTATTGACAGAAATATTCGCCAGACCTAGAGTGCAGCCATGGACCTCTCACCCACCCTCTCGCGCTTCGTCCTGCATTGGGGCGAAATGGGCACCCGCTGGGGTGTCAACCGCACCGTGGCGCAGATCCATGCGCTGCTCTACATCACCGGCCGGCCCATGCAGGCCGAAGAGATCACCGACACCCTGGGCGTGGCCCGCTCCAACGTGAGCAACAGCATTCGCGAGCTGCAGGGCTGGAACCTGGTGCGGCTGGTGCACATTGCCGGTGACAGGCGCGACCATTTCGAAACCTCCACCCATGTGTGGGAATTGTTTCGCACCATTGTTCGCGAGCGCCAACGCCGCGAAATTGCGCCCACCATCGACGTGCTGACCGAGCTGCTGGCCGACCCCACCATCAGCCGCGACCCCACCGAAGCCAAGCTGCGCATGCGCGAGACGCTAGAGTTTTTGCAGACGCTCACCGCCTGGAGCGACGAGATGCTGCGGCTGGACACCGACACCCTCGGCAAGGTGCTCAAGCTGGGCGCCAAGGTCAAGAAACTGCTGGGGCGTGATGTTGATGCCGGCCCCGCTTCCGAGATCACGCCTGCACATTTGCTGGGGCCATGAAGTGCGCCTTTTTTTAAGCTGATATTTCTGTTTTGACTGAAATAACTGGAGAGAACCATGAGCACCCTCTACCCGCTGACCTTGCTCTACGACGCGAGCTGCAGCGTGTGCTCGCTGGAAATGGACCACCTGCGCTCGCGCAACGCCGAGGGCATGTTGCGCTTCATCGACATCAGCGCGCCGGGCTTCGACCCCGCGCCTTACGGCGCCACGCTGGCCGAGATGAACGCCGAAATCCATGCGCAGCGCGCCGATGGGCAGGTGATACGCGGCGTGCAGGTGCTGCGCATGGCCTACGAGGCGGCGGGCCTGGGTTGGGTGTTGAAGCCCACCGGCTGGGCGCCGCTGCGAGCGGTGTCCGATGCCGGCTACCGCCTCTTTGCGAGACACCGCCGCCCCATCTCGCGCTTGGCCGCGCCTTTGATCGATGCAGTGCGCGAGCATCGCGCCCGGCGCGTGGCCGAGCGCATGCGCGACTGCCAAGCGGGCACCTGCGATGTATCCACCCATCGCGCTGCCGATAGGGGCTGATCATGCGCAACGGTGTGCCCACCATCGTCGCGCTTCCAGGCTGCAGCGCACTCGAGGGCAAGGTGCGTTGGACGCCAGTCAAGTCGATGTGGTGGTTCATGATGGCGGCGGGCGGCATCGCTGCACCGCTGCTCTACTGGAGCTGGAGCGGGTTGTTGGTATTTCTGGCGGGCAGCGCGGTGACCTTGTGCCTGGGCCATTCGCTGGGCATGCACCGCCGACTCATCCATCGCAGCTACCACTGCCCGCTTTGGATGGAGCGTCTGTTCGTCTACTTGGGTACGCTGGTCGGCATGGCCGGTCCGGTCGGCATGATGCGGACGCACGACATGCGCGACTGGGCACAAAGACAGCCGCGCTGCCACGACTATTTTGCGCACCGCTGCTCGTTCTGGGGCGACGCCTGGTGGCAGCTGCACTGCGAGCTGCAGTTGGATCGCCCGCCGCGTTTCGAGCTGCCCGCCGAAGTGCGTGGCGATCGCATGTTGATGTTCATCGAGCGCCACTGGATGCTGCAGCAACTGCCATGGGTTCTTGCCTTTGCCGCGGTGGGTGGCTTGGGCTGGGTGTTGTGGGGCGTGTGCCTGCGGGTCGCAGTGAGCCTCACCGGCCACTGGGCGATCGGGCACTTTGCGCATCGCCGCGGCCACCGCAGCTGGCATGTGAATGGCGCGGGTGTGCAAGGTCACAACGTGCTGGGGTTCGGCCTCATTACCTTCGGCGAGTGCTGGCACAACAACCACCACGCTTTTCCGGGTTCGGCTCGCTTGGGCCTCTATGCCGGCCAGCCCGACCCGGGCTGGTGGGTGCTCATGGCCTTGTGCCGTTTCGGTTGGGTATGGAACGTGACGGTCCCGGCAGCGCTGCCGCCACGAGTTGAACTTCAGGCGCTGGAAGACGGCGCACATGAGGTGCTGACCCCTGTGCCTCGGCCGTTGTCGAACAGGAGGGTGCTATGAGAGTTCTGGTCTGCGGTGCCACCGGCTGTGTGGGCAAGGCGGTGGTGCATGCGCTGCGCTCGCGCGGGCATGCGGTGATCGAAGGCGCGCGCGGTGCGGTAGACGGGCGGCACGCCATGCCTGTCGACTACATGCAAGCCCGCCCGCCAGCAGAGTGGGCCGACCGGCTGCGCGCAGCGCGCGTCGACGCGGTGGTCAACTGCATCGGCATTCTGATGGCCTCGCGCCAGCAGACGTTCGAGCGCGTCCACACCGAAGGCCCCATCGAGCTCTTTCGCGGCGCGGCGCTGGCAGGTGTGGGCCGCATCGTGCAAGTCTCTGCGCTGGGTGTGCACGGCGATGCCGACACCCTCAGCACGCCCTACCTGCGCAGCAAGCTGCTGGCCGACGACGCGCTCGCCACGCTGCCGCTCGACTGGGCCGTGCTGCGCCCCTCGCTCATCTACGGCCCCGGCAGCCAGAGCGCGGCGTTGTTTGCCACGCTGGCAAGCTTGCCCGTCATTTCGCTGCCCGGCCGCGGCGAGCAGGCGGTGCAGCCGATCCATGTGTACGAGTTGGCCGAGGCCATCGCCTTGCTGGTCGAGCGGCCAGGTGAGCTCAAGGCCATTCACGAGCTGGGCGGCCCGCACAGGCTGAGCTACCGCGCCATGCTCGCCCACTACCGCAGCGCACTCGGCCTGGGCGACGCGCTGTGGCTGCCAATGCCGATGCCGCTGATGCGCACCATGGCGTGGGCGGCCGAGGCACTGCCGCAAAAAGTGTTTTGTCGCGACACCATCCGCATGCTTGAGCGCGGCAGCGTGCCGCTTGCCAACGCCACCCCGATGCTGCTCGGCCGCGTGCCCACACCCATGGCGCAGGGCCTGGCCGTGAGCGCGCCCGAGCCGCTGCTCGACCTGCGGGTTAGCCTGAGCCCTGCGATGGCTATGCTGGCGCGTGCGTCGCTGGCGTTCATGTGGCTTTACACCGCGCTCATCAGCGCATTGCTGCCTCAGCAGTCGGGCGTGCTGCAGCTGCTGGCGCGCTGCGGCTTCGAAGGCCCGGTGGGCGTGGTGGCGCTGGTGTTTTCGTGCGCGCTCAACATCAGCCTGGGTCTCTTGAGCCTGCGCCGCGTCACGCCGTGGTTACAAGCGTTTCAGGTCGCCGCCGTGATCGGCTACACCGTCACCGCTGCCGTCAACATGCCCGAGCTCACGCTCGACCATTGCGGCCCGCTGGTGAAAAACCTGCCTGTGCTGGCGCTCATCCTGCTGCTGTGGTGCGCTGCAGCCGAGCCGGCGGCACAGGCGCGCCGGCATGGCGGGCGCGAGGTGCTGCCCGCGTCAACAATGCGTGCTCGCCACTCTGTACGCCTGTCATGAGCAAGACCCGCTTGCCGCCGGGCCAGCGTGAGCGCGAAGACTTCCCGCGCTTCGGCCTCACGCAGTTTGCAGAGCGCTTTCCGTCGGTGACCGACCGCATCCAGTTGCGCGTAGGCGGCGACGTGCGGTCGCCGCTCACGCTGGAACACGAGTGGGCAGGCTTGCCGCGCACCGAGATGCGTGCCGATTTCCATTGCGTCACCACCTGGACGCGCCGCTCGCTGCTGTGGGGCGGCGTGCGCTTCAGCGACTTCTATCACCAGCTCGTACTGCCGAGGGTCGGGCCAGAGGCCGATGCCGTCTTTGTCGTCTTGCGCGCGCAAGACGGTTACCGCACCAGCCTGCCCCTGGCCGACATGCTGGCCGAGAGCGTGTTGTTGGCCGATCACCTCGACGGCCAGCCGCTGCCCGTGGCGCACGGCGCGCCGCTGCGCCTGGTCGCCCCGGCGCACTACGGCTACAAAAGCATCAAGCATCTCGACCGCATTGAGTTTCGGTGCACCCGCGCAGACGACCGTCCTATCGGCCCGCGCTTCATGGCGCACGACCGCGCGCGCGTCGCCTTCGAAGAACGTGGCCAGGGCGTGCCGGGTTGGTTGCTGCGCTGGCTGTACCGGCCTCTGATCCGGCCTACCGCGGCGCGCTTTGCCCGCGCCTTGAACGAGCAGCGCCCATGAATGAACCTCTCGACGAGCACTACACCCCACCGGCGGCGGCCCTGACCGAACCGCCCAGGCTGCGCGAGCGCGTGCTGCCCTTCCTCGCCCGCTATCCCATCGCCTTTGGTGCCTTGTTCGGCGTGCTGCTGCGCCTGGCGTTCTCGGGCCGACCGGGCGGTGCCTGGTCGGCGATGGCGGGGGCCTTCATCTTCTGTGCGCCGCTGGCCATCGGCGCGGTGACGGTCTATCTCGCCGAGCGACAACGCCGGCGCAGCTGGGGCTACTACTTCTACGCCCCCTTCGTGGCGACCCTGCTCTTCGTCGTGGGCACCTTGATCATCATGATCGAAGGCGTTATCTGCGCCATCGTCATCGTGCCGATGTTTGCGGTGATGGGTGGCATCGGTGGCCTGGTGATGGGGCTGGTGTGCCGCCTGACGCACTGGCCCAGGCAGGTGGCCTGCTGCCTGGGTGTCGTGCCGCTGGTGCTCGCGGCGTTGGGCGAGCAGCTGCCCACGCCGGTGGCGCAACACTCAGTCGAGCGCTCTGCGCTCATTCAGGCGGCGCCCGAGGTGATCTGGCGTCATCTCAATGCCGCCACCCACATCCGCGCCGACGAAGTGGGTGACGCCTGGGCCTTTCGCATCGGTGCGCCCATGCCCGTGTCGGGCGTGACACGGCAGGTGCCCGAAGGTCGCGTGCGGTCCATGACCTGGACACGCAACGTGCATTTCGATGGCCATGTGGCCGATGCCGACTGGCAGCCACCACGACGCGTCCGTTGGGCCTATCGCTTCACGCCCGATTCCTTCCCACCTGGCTCGCTCGATGACCACGTCATGATCGGCGGTCACTACTTCGATCTGCTGGACACCACCTACACGCTGGAGCCGCAAGGCACGGGCACGCTGCTGCACATGCGTGTCAACTACCGCATCTCGACCCAGTTCAACCTGTACGCCAACTGGGTGGCGCAGTGGCTGCTGGGCGACTTCAATGAGGTGATCCTGCGCTTCTACAAGCAACGCAGCGAAGCGCCGCTCGTCTCCGTGAGCTAGGGCGATGGTGGCAGCGAAGGCCGCTTGCCCTCAATGCCCGCGCACACCCTGCGCGCGTCCGTCACTGCCTCGGGGGCCACTTGCTCGGGCAGCAGCAGCGAGCGAATCTGCAGCAGGCACGGGTTGGTGGGCGTGACGATGGCGTCGACGGCCTTGTCGATCAGACCCGCATCGGCCGGTGCCAGCTTGAACGACGTGGGGATCAGGTCGAGCTGACGCTTCAGGCCGGCGTTTTTGGGGTCTAGCGCCACCACATCGTCAAAGCCCACGTGATAGAAGACCAGCCGCTGGGTGAGGTCGAGGTGCTGCGGCTCGTGCGCTTTCAAGGCCTGGCACAGCGTGCTCGGCAGCTCGCGTGACTCGGGTTTGCAATCGCCATCGCTCCAGCGCAGGCGCGCCGAGTCGAACTCGCCCAGCAGCTTGGCGCGGTTGTTTTGCAGCAGCGAGTCGACTGCGTCGCTCAGGTTGGCGTCGAGCAGCAGGCCCACGGTGCCGCGCGGGTCGGGGTTGAGGCGGCTCGCGCCGCGCGGCCGGGTGAAGGCATCGACCAGCAGCACGATGATGCGGTCGTGCGTGAGCCGGCCCTCGGCCTCCATGTGAAACAGCGCGCGCTTGATCGACTTCAGGCCCAGGTTGTCGGAGTTGCCGCCGTCGAACACATGCAGGTACTGCTTGTCGGTGCACTTGAGCTCGCCGTAGCGGTCGTCCTGGCAATAGGTTTGCAAGGCGCTCGCGCGGTGGTCTTGCAGCGTCTGGTTGGGGAAGATCAGCGGGAATGCCGAAGAGGCCATCACCGCGCGCGCCAGCGAGTAGCGGTTGATGTCGGAGTTGATGCGGTCGTGAAAGTCTTGCTCGGTGAAGGTGAACACACTGCCGAAGGCGTACTCGTCGGCGGCGTTGATGCCGGGCGCGTCTTGGTCGGCCGCGGTGGTGGCGTTGATCAGCAGGTAAGGGCGCGTGGGGTTGAGCTGGCCCAGGCTCAGGTCGGCGCCAATCAATCGTGTGCCGTAGAGGTTGTCGGCCAGGGTCTGCGCCATGATGTCGCCGCGGTCGTAGGCGGTGAACCAGTAGCGAACGATGTTGGCCGGCCAGAACCAGTTGCCAAACCAGCGCGTGAGGTAGTTGCGGCTGGTGAGGGCCAGCACCGAGGGGCCGTCCCAGTCACGCAAGTGGCTCAGCGGGGCCTGGCGACACAGGTAGTCGAGCCGGCGCAGCTCGGGCTGCAAGGTGGGCAATTGCTGGGCCAACGCGGCGACCTCATCGGGCTTCAAGGGCGCACTGCAGCGCAGCTCTTGAGCGTGCGTGTCGACTTTGATGCGCGCGGCGAGCGGCGTGCCTGCAATGGCAGTGGGCAGTGCGGCAGCCAGGCTGCTCGACACGAGGTGCGTGTCGCGCGTGGCGGCATACAGGGCTGCCGTGACCGAGCCACCCGACACCGACGACATCACGTCGACTTCGTTCAACAGGTCTACGTCGGGGTACAGCGTTTGCAGCCTCAGCATGGTGGCGGCCGAGAAATACGAGGCGCGCGAGCCGCCGCCCGACAGGGCGAGGAACATCAGCACGCGCGGGTTGCCGCGCTCGCCACCGACCGAGAAGGTGGCACGTGTCGGGCTTGCGGCGATGGGCGCCACCCCTTCGTCCCGCGCTGGCGGAAGTGCCTGGTTGGTGTGAGAGTAGCTGCTGCAGGCCGAGAGTGCGATCAGGCTGCAACCGACGAGCACGGCGGTGACCGACGCGGCCCACCGGGGCATGCAGATTGCAACGGCAGATGTCATGCATATGCTTATAAAACAGCAGGCGCGGTGCTGCACCCCCACCCTTAGGGAGCCAAGGGTGTCGCGGCGTCGTGGCGGGCTCGCTCTGCTACCGTCAGCCGCGTATGCATACCTTCAACCTGTTGCTGCTGGCCGGCGGCCTGCTTGTGTTCGTGAGCCTCGTGGCCGGCGTGATTTCGGCGCGCCTGGGGCTGCCCTTCCTGCTGGTGTTTCTGGTGGCCGGCATGCTGGTCGGTGTGGATGGCCCGGGCGGTGTGCGCTTCGACAACTCGCTGCTGGCGGCCTGGGTCGGCAACCTGGCGCTTGCCGTCATCTTGCTCGAAGGCGGCGTGAGCACGCCCATGAAAACCTTCCGCACCGGCTTGCGACCGGCGCTGATGCTGGCCACGGTGGGGGTGCTGATCACCGCGGCCATCGTGGGGGCAGTGGCCATGCTGGTGATGCAGGTCGATTGGCGCTATGGACTGCTGTTGGGGGCCATCGTCGGCTCAACCGATGCGGCGGCCGTGTTCTCGCTGCTGCGCCAGAGCGGCGTGCAACTCAAGGAGCGGGTGTCGGCCACGCTCGAAATGGAGTCAGGCCTCAACGACCCGATGGCGGTGTTTCTGGTGCTGGCCTTGATCGAGGTGATCAAAGCGCAAGCCGGGCCGGCCGAGGTGCTGCTCTTGCTCGTGCGCCAGGCGGGGTTTGGTGCGGCATGCGGGCTGCTGGGCGGGGCCGGCGTGGCCTGGTTGCTGAGGCGAGTCACCGGCAAGCTCTCGCTCGCGGCGGCGCACAGCGGCTTGCTGTCGATGATCATCGTGTCGGGCGGCGTGGTGGTGTTCGCGGCGGCGGGCCTGGTCGAAGGCTCGGGCTTTCTCGCGGTCTATCTCTTCGGGTTGTATGTGCGGGAGCGGGCCGCCGACGCAGCCCATGCGGCCTCGTCGGCGCTTGATGGTTTTGCCTGGATGGCGCAGGCCGCCATGTTCTTGTTGCTGGGCGTGCTGGTGTCGCCGCACCAATTGCTCGCGGCGTTGTGGCCCACCGTGGCAGTGGCCGCCACGTTAATGCTCGTGGCGCGGCCGTTGGCGGTGTGGCTGTGTCTTTGGCCGCTGCGTTTCAGGTCGAGAGAGAGTTTCTTCATCGGCTGGGTCGGCCTGCGCGGGGCGGTGCCCATCGTGCTGGCCTTGTTCCCCTTGCTCGCACAAATGCCCGACAGCTATCGCTTCTTCAACGTGGCGTTTGCGGTGGTGCTGGCCTCGCTGCTGATGCAAGGCACCACGCTCGCCTGGGCGGCCCGGCGGCTGGGCGTGATCGAGCCACTGCAAGAGCCGGCGCCCGGCCAGGGGCCGGTGGTGGGCCGGCTCACGCTCGATGCCTCACTGCCCTTGGCCGATGTGTTCGAGTTCTTCAAGCTGCCACTGCCCTCGAATGCAGCCCCCACCTTGTGCGACTGGATGACCGGTGTGCTGGCGCGTGGCCACGGTGTGAGAGACGGGCTGGAGTGGCACGGCGCGCACTTTGAGATTCACGCCATGCATGAGGGCCGCATCACGAGCGTGGGCGTGGCCTTGCTGCCGGCCCGCAGGAACGCCCCATGACCTTCAAAGTCGGCAAGCTGGTGCGCGCGGCCAACGCCGCCCGGTTCGTCACCTACCTGATCGCGCTGTGGAAGCTATTTCGGCACCCGCAGACGCGGCGCAGCGCCAAGCTCGTCGCCATAGTGGTGCTGGGCTATGTGCTGAGCCCGATCGACTTGATCCCCGATTTCATTCCCGTGCTCGGCCAGCTTGATGACCTGGTGATCGTGCCGCTGGGCATAGCGCTGGTGACGCGGCTTACGCCCAAGCCACTGTGGGAAGCGTTGATGCGCGAGGCCGAGGTGTCGAAAGACAAGCTGTCGCGCCTGTGGTGGGGGGCGGCGCTGATCGTGGTGGCATGGTTGCTCATGCTGGGCCTCTTTGTCTGGTGGGTGGTGGTGTCGCTGCTGGCGGCGTGAAGTGCGGTTGCTTCACACGTTCTTTACAAGCGCCACCTAGAGTGCAGCGATTCATTTCTTCTTTGCAGGAGCTGCACATGCAGGGTTTCGTGTTCAAGGCCATGGCCGCAGTAGGAATGCTGTGGGCCGCAGCGGCTTCGGCGCAGTCGTTCGACGCGGTGCGCCTGGAGGGCGAGCCCGAAGGCCAGGGCAGTGGGCGCGTCGGCCTGGCGGCGATCGCGGGCCACAAGTACCTGGGCTCCGACGAGCGTCGCTACCTGCTCTTGCCCACCATCGACTACCGCTGGGCCAACGGCTGGTTTGCGGGTGTGGGCAATGGCGTGGGCTACCGCTTTTCGTCAGACCCGCGCTTCCAATACGGCCTGCGCCTGACCCCTGACCTGGGTCGCAAAGAACACCGCTCTGACGCCTTGCGCGGCCTGGGCGACATCCCGACGCGCGCCGAGGCGGGCCTGTTCTTCAACGCCCGTCTGTCGCCCGAGCTGTCGCTCAGCAGCTCGCTGCGCTATGGCGCCGGGCACGAGCGCAAAGGCTTTTTGTTCGACCTGGGCACCCACTACGGCGTGATGGTGGCGCCGCGCTGGCGCCTGGGCGCGAGCCTGTCGGCTACCTACGCCAACCGCGACTACATGCACGACTACTTCGGCATCACGCCAGAGCAAGCCAGCGCCAGCGGTTACGGCGTGTACGAGGCTGGCGCGGGCGTGCGCGATGTGCGCCTGGGCATGTCGCTCACGTACATCATCACCCGCGAGTGGGCCGCCACGCTGGGGGTCAACGCCACCTCGTTGCAGGGCGATGCGAAAGACAGCCCCTTCGTGCGTGAGCGCTCGCCGGTCGGCGGCCTGCTGGCCGTGGGTTACCGGTTCTGAGGCGTGGGCCTGAGCGGCCCGCTCACTTGCGCATCAAGGTGCTCTTGCCGAACAGGCTCTCGATCAGGTCGACGGCCAGCTCGGCGGTGGCGTTGCGCACGTCGAGCGCGGGGTTGAGTTCCATCACGTCGAGCGAGGCCAGGCGGCCGGTGTCGGCAATCATCTCCATGCAGAGTTGAGCCTCACGGTAGGTGGGGCCGCCCATCACGGTGGTGCCTACGCCGGGGGCGATGGGCGGGTCTAGGAAGTCGACGTCGAAGCTCACGTGCAAGTGGGTGTTGGCGCTCATGGTCGCCAGGGCCAACTCCATCGCGTGGCGCATGCCCATTTCGTCGATGTAGCGCATGTCGAAGACTTCGAGGCCCATCTCGTGCACGAAACGCTTCTCGCCTTCGTCGACGCTGCGGATGCCGATCTGGCGTATCCACTTGGGGCTGATGGCCGGCACGTGGCCGCCGATCTCGATCAGCTCTTGCGGGCCGCTGCCGCACAGGCAGGCCACCGGCATGCCGTGGATGTTGCCGCTGGGTGTGAGCACGTTGGTGTTGAAGTCGGCATGCGCGTCGAGCCACAAGATGCGCAGCTTCTTGTTGGTTTCGCGGCAGTGGCGCGCCACCGCACTGATCGAGCCCAGCCCCAGGCAGTGGTCGCCGCCCAGCAGTATGGGCATGCGGTTGAGTGACAGCTCGGCATGCACCGCGTCGTGCACCAGCCGGTTCCAGGCCACCACCTCATCGAGGTGGCGGTAGCCATCGACGGGGGGCAGCCAGGGGTTGGCGGGGCCGCTCAGGTTGCCGCGGTCGGCTACCTCGAGCCCGTGGCCCATGAGCACCGGCACGATGTTGGCCACGCGCAAGGCCTCGGGGCCCATGCTGGAGCCGCGAGTGCCGGCGCCGATGTCGGTGGGCGCGCCGATGATGCTGATGGGTTTGCGCGGAGCGGCGGCGGTCATGGCTCAGTCCTCGGTGTCGAAATTGCCGAGGTCGCCCAACTCGGTGGCCGGCAGGTCGAAGCCGTACTCGGCCTCCAGAATGGCCCAGGCCTCTTCGGCCGATTCAACGAAGCGGAAGAGCTGCAGGTCGAGCGGGCTGATCATGCCGGTCTCGACCAGCAGATCGAAGTTGATGAGTTGAGTCCAGAACTCGCGGCCGAACAGCATGATGGGCCGACGACGGCACTTGCCGGTTTGGATGAGCGTGAGCACTTCGAACATCTCGTCGAGCGTGCCGAAGCCGCCGGGGAAGCAGAGCAGCCCGATGGAGCGCATCAGGAAGTGCATCTTGCGCAAGCCGAAGTAGTGGAACTGGAAGCACAGCTCCGGCGTGATGTAAGGGTTGGGCGCTTGCTCGTGGGGCAACACGATGTTCAGGCCTATGCTTTTGCCACCCACCTCATGTGCGCCGCGGTTGCCAGCTTCCATGATGCCGGGGCCGCCGCCGGTCACCACGTAGATCGGTGTGGTGAGCTGGCGAGACTTTTCAGTGACCAGTGCACCGAAGCGGCGGGCCTCTTCGTAGAAGCGCGACATTTTTACGTGCGTTTGCGCAATGCGCAGGGCGGTTTCGTCGTTGGCGGCTTGGGCATCGGTGAGCAGGCGCTGGGCCACGTCGGGCGGCACGATGCGTGCGCTGCCAAAGATCACGATGGTCGACTCTATGCCCAGCTCGGTTTGCACCAGTTCGGGCTTGAGCAGCTCGAGCTGCATGCGCACGGGGCGCAGCTCGTCGCTCAGCAGAAATTTGGAGTCGAGAAAGGCCAGCTTGTAGGCGCTCTCAGGCCCGTCGTAGAGCGACGGAGTCGGGCCTTGGGCTTCGGCTTCTTTCTTGGCGGGCGGGAAGTTGCGGGCGGTGAGATCGGTACGCTTGTCCATGGCGCGCAGCTTAACGCGGTGGCGAGTGGCACACGCTGCAATTGACGCTGCGCGCAGTGCGTATTTCGGTCCACTCCATGCTGCGCGCATCGAGCATCTGCAAGCGGCCTGCGAGCGACGAGCCCACGCCCGCCAGCAGCTTCAGCGCCTCGGCCGCCTGCATGCTGCCGATGATGCCCACCAGCGGCGCAAACACACCCATGGTGGCGCAGCGAGCCTCTTCGAAATCGGCCTCCGGCGGGAACAGGCAGGCGTAGCAGGGTGCGCTCGGCTGGCGGGTGTCGTAGACCGAGATCTGCGCGTCGAAGCCTATGGCCGCACCCGAGACCAGCGGCTTGCGGTGTTGCACGCAGGCGGCGTTGACGGCATGCCGGGTGGCGAAGTTGTCGCTGCAGTCGATGACCACGTCGGCGCTGGCCACCAAGGTGTCGAGCCGAGCGGCATCGGCTCGCTCTTGAAGCGCGACCACGGTGATCTCGGGGTTCATCTCGGCAATGGCCTGTGCCGCCGAGCTGACCTTGGGCTGGCCGATGCGCGCCATGTCGTGCGCGATCTGCCGCTGCAGGTTGGTGAGGTCGACTGTGTCGTGGTCGACGAGGGTGATGCGGCCCACGCCGGCCGTGCCCAGGTACAGCGCCACCGGCGAGCCCAGGCCACCCGCACCGATCACC
Organism: Rhizobacter sp.; assembly: GCF_046595475.1. Taxonomy (GTDB): domain Bacteria; phylum Pseudomonadota; class Gammaproteobacteria; order Burkholderiales; family Burkholderiaceae_C; genus Rhizobacter. Next base: position 32,294 of record NZ_JBKJOQ010000090.1, on the reverse strand, counting down.
AGCGCATGCGAAGCCAGCAAGCGCTGCTGGCCCTCGATGCCCAGCTCGTCGAGCAGGATGTGGCGCGAGTAGCGCAGCAGCTGTTGGTCGTTCATGGGGTGAGCATACAAACACAATGACAAACGCCCGCTGGTTAGGCGGGCGTTTGGGGTTGGGCGCGAAGCCGATCAGTTCGTCGTGGTTTCCGGCTTGCGTTCGACGGCTGTCTTGGAGATCAGCACCGGCTTGCCCTTCAGGCGGTTGATGGCCTGGGCGAGCTGGAAGTCGTCGGCACTGCCGAACTCGGGCAAAGGCTTCGGGGCTGCCGTGGTCTTGGCGGCTTCCATTTCGAGTTTCTTGCGAGCTTCTTCGCGTGCCTTTTCGCGAACCTCGTCTTTCACCTCGGCGCCTTGGCCGCTTTGCAGGTGCTTGTCGAGGTCTGCTTCGCGCATGCGCAGGGCGGCGAACACGTTGCCTTCGGCGGTTTCGTCGAGCATCACGTCGGGCACGATGCCCTTGGCCTGGATGGAGCGCCCGCTCGGCGTGTAGTAGCGTGCGGTGGTGATCTTGATGGCTGCGCTCGGGCAGACATCGATGCGCACGCGCTCGTTCAGGCAAATGGCGCTTTGCACCGAGCCCTTGCCGAAGGTTTGTGCGCCCATGATGATGGCGCGCTGGTGGTCTTGCAGAGCGCCGGCCACGATTTCGCTGGCCGAGGCCGAGCCTTCATTCACCAGCACGATCAACGGTACTTTCTTCACGGCCTCGGGCAGCTTGCGCAGGGGGTCGTTGCCGTCACGGGTGTAGTCGAACGGACGTGCCTTCGACTCAGACTTTGAGGCCTGGCCCTTGATGGAGACGACCAGCGCATCTTTCGGCAAAAAGGCGGCCGAAAGGGCGATGGAGGCTTCAAGTGCACCGCCCGGGTCGTTGCGCAGGTCGAGTACCAGGCCCTTGAGGTTGGGGTCTTGCTTGTAGAGGTCTTCGATCTTCTTGGCGAAGTCTTCTACCGTGCGCTCCTGGAATTGGCTCACGCGCAGCCAGGCATAACCGGGCTCGACCACCTTGGCGCGAACGCTCTGGGTGCGGATTTCTTCGCGCACGATGGTCACCGGGAAGGTGCGGGTCTCGCTCTTGCGATAGAGGGTCAGCTCGACCTTGGTGTTGCGCTCGCCGCGCATGCGCTTGACCGCCTGGTCCATGGTGAGGCCCCTGACGGCGGTGTCGTCGATCTTGGTGATGAGGTCACCGCTCTTGATGCCGGCGCGGAAGGCGGGTGAGCCTTCGATCGGGGTTTGCACCTTGACCAGGCCGTCTTCCATGCCGATCTCGATGCCCACGCCGATGAATTTGCCAGTGATGCCCTCACTGAATTCCTTCACGCCCTTCTTGTCGAAGTACTGTGAATGGGGGTCAAGCCCGTTGACCATGCCGCCGATGGCGTCGGTGATGAGTTTCTTTTCGTCGACCGGGTCGACGTAGGTGTTCTTGATGACGTCGAATACCTTGGCAAGCTGCTGCAGCTCTTCATAGGGCAGCGGGCTGGTGGGGTTGCTGGCCGTGGCCTGCATCTGCATGGTGGCAAGAGCGCCGGCAACGGCACCCAATGTGACCCAGCCAGCAACTTTGAGTTTGGCGCCCATATACGACCTACTTCCTACCTGATACGAAGATTTCACGCGATTCCAGTATAAAACTGCGACCCCACTTGGAGAGGCTAAGCAAGGTTAAGTTTCAAGGCTTTTTCTCGCGCTTGTAAGGCGTCGTTTACCCTGCCGACTGATGTGAAGGACTTGGCAGGGCGTCGTCGGCCATCTCGAAACGGCCTCGCCCAGCCCGCTTGGCCTGGTACAGCGCCGCATCGGCTCGCTGCATCAGCGCCTGAACCGAATCTTGCCCGTTGGCCGTGAGGGCCACGCCCACGCTGCTGCCGATGTGCACTGTTTTGTCGTCGATCTGGAACGGTTCACCCAGCCGGTTCACGATCTTGCGTGCCACGGCCTGCGCCGCGGCGGGGTCTTTTACGTCGTGCAGCACCACCGCAAACTCGTCGCCACCCACGCGGGCGAGCACGTCTGACGGCCGAAGCAAGCGCTGCAGGCGTCTCGCCACCGCGGTGAGCACCGCGTCGCCAGCCGCATGGCCATGCGCGTCGTTGACGGGTTTGAAGCCGTCGAGGTCCAGGCACAACAGCGCCAGCACGTGCTTCTCGCGCTGGGCGCGGTCTAGCGCTTCTTGCATGCGCAAGTCAAAGCCGGCGCGGTTGAGCACGCCCGTGAGCGCGTCGGTTTGCGAGGCGTCGAGCAGCTTCAGCTGCTCCAGGCGGTGCGTCGTGATGTCTTGCGAGAGCGCGACGAAGCCCGCCACCTTGCCGTCGGTGCCCACAAACGGGATGTAGGTCGTTTCGAAGAACTGCATGCCCTCACGCCCGTTGCGTTCTGTTTCGAACATCACCCGCTCGCCGGCGAGCGCGGTCTTGATGTGGGGGAGCCGTATCGCGTACTCGGCCTCGCTGATCACCTCGCGCGCATGCTGGCCCGTCGGCCCATCGTGCAGGCGGCCCACCGAGCGGTCGAAGGCGTCATTGGTGAAGAGGTAGCGCTGCTGGTCGTCTACGACAGCCACCAGCACGGGGAGGGTGGCGGCCACCACGTTGAGTATCGATTGGCTGCGCTGCAACTCGTCACGGGCCTGCTGCTCCTGCGTGATGTCGCGCATCACGGCCGAGAAAGCTTCAATCTGCCCCTCGTCGTCGCGGTGGACGATGAGCATTTCGCTCATCGCGATCTCGCGCTTCTGGCTGTCGAGCACCGAGGTCTCGCCCACCCACACGTCGTTGCCCAGCGCCGCAGGGATGATGACGTCGCGAACCTGGGCGGCCCGGCCTGGCGGCGTGAAGTCTTCGAAGTGAAGCTGGTCGAGCGGGTCGTGTGGCCCCAGGTCCAGGCGGGCGCGTCCGGCCGGGTTGAGGTACACCATGTGCCCGTCGGGCGAAATTTGCGCCACCACGTCGGTGCTCTTCTCGAAGATGGCGGTGAGCATGCGCTGGGCTTTTTGCTGCTGGATGCGGTCGGTGATGTCTTCCATCGAGCCCACCTGCCCGACCAGTTTGCCGTCAACGCGCAGAGCGGCAGTGCGCACCGACATCACCACCTCTCGCCCGTCGGTGGCGCGGCGAATGCGCAGTGTGTTCTTGAGTGGGCGGCCCTCGGCCACAGCCTTGCACCACACCTCTTTCAGTTCGGGCTGGCGGCTGGCGTCGACCCCTTCGATCCAGCCCCAGGCCATGCGCTCGCGCGCGAAGCCCATCTTCTGGAAGTAGGCGTCGTTGGCGTAGGTCACCTGGCCCGTCATGTCGGTGCGAAAGAAGCCCAGCGGAAAGGCGTCGCTCAGGGCCAGGATCTCGGCCTGGCTGCGGCGGCTCGCGCGCTGGCTGCGCGCCAGCGCCACCGAGAACGCGAAGGCGCACAGCGAGATCAGGCTCAACGCGATGATGAGAATGCGACGCCTGGAATTGAAGGTGGCCATGGCGTCGTTGACCCCCTGTGACACCAGCACCGTCACCGGGTAGTTGCCGAGGCGCTCGTAGCTGACCACGCGGCCGGGTTGCCCGTCGGTGAGCGAGCCGTCATAGGCAAAGAAGCCCTGGGACGCACTTGCGGGCATCAGTGGGGTGGGCCCGCTTTGCCGCAGGTTGCGGCCGATCAGCTTGTCGATGACGGGCGTGCGCACGATCAGCGTGGCATCTGAGCGGGTGAGGGTGATGGCCCCGGCGGGCTTGTCGCGCAGGCTCTCGTGCAGGGTGCTCAGGCGGGCCAGGTCGATCCACGCGACCACGCCCGCCACGTCGCCGGTGGGCCGGGTGAGCCGGCGCGAGACCGGCCAGCGCCACGGCTGCCCTACGGCGTTGCGCAGGGGCGCGCCAATGTGCGTGCTGCCCAGCAGTGGCCAGATGACGGCCGGCATGTCGGCGTGCCAGTCTTGCGCCTGGGGTGTGGCGATGGCATGCCCGGTGTGAGATGCAAAGCCCAGGCTGACGAGACCGTTCGTTCCAGCATCCAGCTGCGAGATCAGCTCGGCCAGCGCCATGTCTTGCCGCGGGTCGTTCTGTGGGTGCGACTGCACCCAGTGGTCCAGCACCTGCAGCTCGCCCTCCACACGCTGAAGCAGCCCGCGCGTTTGCTGCACCACCGCGTTGTTGATGAGCCGCAGCTGCTGTTGGGCGTCGTTGGCAATGCGCTCTTGCTGGACAGCCGACGACACCAGCACCAGCGCCCACATCAGGGCCACCAAACCCAGCACCACGATGAAAGGCCCGAACGCCTGCAGGCGCTGGCGCAGCCAGCCTTCCGGGGCAGGCGAGAGAAAGCTCACTTCTTCTGCGGGCGTTTGGCCGGCGGCGCAGGCGCCTTGTGCGGAGTGACAGCCTCGGGTGGGTGGGTGCCGCCGGCCAGCAGGCCCGGCGTGGCAATGCACTTCATGGTCTTGGGTGCCAGGGCGTAGGTGCTGGTGCCCGCGACACTCTGCTCCAGTGCTGCCGAAATGATGGCCGACTTGGCCGTTTCACACGCCAGCCCCGAGTTGAAGCTGGCCACCAGATAGGGGTTCATGCCGTAGGCGGTGACCACGAAAGCGAAAAGCGAGACCACAGAGATCCTTCCAGGGGGAGTGGGCTGCACGATGTACGCCCCACCATAACGGATGTGCAAACAGTTACATGGTGGAGTTGAGGGGTGCTTCGGTGCTTGTTGTCGACATGCGCCACCAGAGCGGCAGCAGCCGGCGCACCTTGGCCTGGGCAAAACGGTCGTCGATGAGGCACACCACGCCGCGGTCGTCTGGGGTGCGTATCACCCGGCCCGCGGCTTGCACTACCTTTTGGATGCCGGGGTAGAGGTAGGCGTAGTCGTAGGCGCAGCCCTCGCCGAAGCGCTCGCCCAGGCGCTGCTTCATCTGCTCGTTCACCGGGTTGAGTTGGGGCAGGCCCAGCGTGGCGATGAAGGCGCCTATGAGTCGCCGCCCCGGCAGGTCTATGCCTTCGGCAAACGAGCCGCCCAGCACGGCGAAGCCTATGCCCTCGCTGCTGGCCGTGAAGCGCGCCAGAAACTGCTCGCGCTCGGCTTCGCCCATGCGGCGCGACTGCTCCCACACTGGCACACGCGGTGCATGCTCGCGAAACAGCGCGACCGCCTTCTGCAGGTAGTCGTAGCTGCTGAAGAAGGCGAGGTAGTTGCCGGGTTGTTCACCGTACTGGCGCGCCATCAGCTCGGCAATGGGCGCGAGCGAAGCGTCGCGGTGCTGGTAGCGAGTGGAGATGTGATCGACCAGCCGCACCTTCAGCTGCTCTGGCGTGAAGGGCGTGGGCACGTCGATCCAGAGCGTGTCGTCGGGCAGGCCCAGGGTGTCGGCGTAGAAGCGCTGCGGGCTCAGCGTGGCCGAGAACAGCGCCACCGAGCGGGCGGCTTCCAGGCGCGGCTTCAGGTGCGGCGCCGGCACCACGTTGCGCAGGCACAGCGTGGTGCTGTGCCCGTTGAGGGTCACGTCGAACAGCGAATGGCCATCGAACAGCTCCAGCACGCGAGAGAAATGCAATGCATCGAAGTAGAAGGCTTGCAGCGCGCCGTCGACGGCCGTGGGGTGCTCGGCCAGGTAGTCGGTGATCGCGCTGGTGGCCGTCTGCAGGGCACTGCTGAAGGCTTCGGGCACCGCCGCATGCACCTGGTAGAGCTCGGTCTGCGATTTGTGCAAGGCGTTCCAGGCGCGGTTGAGCCTGGCCAGTGGCGACTTGAGCGCCGCCGGCGCCGTCTTGCGCAGGGCCTTGAAACTCAGCGAGTCGAGCTCGGCCGAATACATCTTGCGGGCGCGCTCCACCAGGTTGTGCGCTTCGTCGACCAGCACACTCACGCGCCACTGATGGGCTTGCGTGAGGCTGTGCAGCATCGCGCTGATGTCGAAGTAGTAGTTGTAGTCGCCCACGATCACGTCGCACCAGCGCGCCAGCTCTTGGCTCAGGTAGTAGGGGCAAACCTGGTGCGCCAGCGCCACCTCGCGCAGCGTGGCCTTGGCTAGCAGGGGCACGTGCAGCGCAGCCTCGCGTGCGGCGGGCAGCCGGTCGTAAAAGCCTTGGGCCAGCGGGCACGAGTCGCCGTGGCAGGCCTTGTCGGGGTGCTCGCAGGCCTTGTCGCGCGCCACCAGCTCCAGCACGCGCAGCGTGCGTTGACCGGCCTCGCGCAGCGTGCCTTGCCCGGCCTGTATGCGCTCGGCGGCGTCGAGTGCCAGCTGGCGGCCCGAGCCCTTGGCGGTGAGGAAAAACACCTTGTCGAGCGCCTGCGCCGGCGCGGCCTTCAGCAGCGGGAACAGCGTGCCCACTGTCTTGCCGATGCCGGTGGGTGCTTGGGCCATCAGGCAGCGGCCGTGCTGGGCCGATTTGTAGACGGCTTCGGCCAGCTCGCGCTGACCGGTGCGAAACGATTCATGCGGAAAGCGCAGCGCCGCCAAGGCCGTGTCGCGCTGCGCTCGGTGCGCCAGCTCTTGCTCGGCCCATTGCAGAAAGCGCTCGCACTGCAGCTCGAAGTGGGCTTGCAGCTCGGTGGCGGTGTGCGTCTCGCACAGCACCGTTTCGTGCTGGTTGCCGATGTCGAAGTAGACGAGTGCAATCTGCATCTCGGCGAGTGCGAGCTTCTGGCACAACAGCCAGCCGTAGACCTTGGCTTGCGCCCAGTGCAGCGCGCGGTGGTTGGCGGGCTGGCGGGCCAGGTCGCCGCGAAAGGTCTTGACCTCTTCCAGCCGGTTTTGCGTGGCGTCATAGCCGTCGGCCCGGCCGCGCACTCGCAGGTGTTTGTGCTCGCCTTCGAGGCTCAGCTCCGACTCGTAGTGAGCGCCTTTGCGGCGCGCGGCCACCACGGCGTGGCCTATTTGGCCGTCTTGCGCCGAGGGCGAGGGCGTGAAGCGCAGGTCGAGGTCACCCACCTTCGCTGTGAACTCGCACAGCGCGCGGACTGCGACGGTGTATTGCATGCTCAGAATCCACCGCTCGGGCTGAGGTATCGAAGCCTTGCGCGGGCCTTCGAACCCTCAGGCTGAACGGATGCTCGTTCGCTCGTCAATCCGCTGGGTTTGCCGCAGTCTGCGCACGCAGCTTGTCGACCACGCTTTGCGACTTCTCAAGCTCAAGGTAGACGGAAGCGAACAAGGTGCCCACGTCGCTCAGCTTGGAGCGCGAAACGCCGGGCGAGGGGTTGGTGATGAGGGCGGCTGTGATGGCACCGGCAGCCGAAAGCAGGTCTTTGTTCATGGGGGTCTCGGGGAGTGTGGGTCATGGTACTGCGCTGACAGACAATGCGGGGCTTCGTAGCCCCTCGCGTACTGTGTTGAACACCACGTTGCCTTCACTCGCTGCCGTCGATCTGGCCTGCCGCCGTGGCGACCGCATCTTGTTCAAGGGCTTGCAATTCGAGGTGAAGGCAGGCCAAGTGGTGTGGCTGCGTGGGGCCAACGGCCGCGGCAAGACGAGCCTGCTGCGTTTGCTGGCTGGGCTGTCAACGCCCGAAGCGGGCCACGTGGCCTGGGGTGGCGCGCCGCAGCAGCTCGTGTACATCGCCCACGCCAACGCGCTGAAAGAAGACCTCACGGTGCTGGAGTCGCTGCGCTTCCTGGCGCGGCTGCATGGCCGCAGCGACAGCGTCGCAGCGCTGGTCGACGCGCTGCAACTGTTCGGCATGGCCAGCCGCCGCGCCGAGCCGGTGCGCACCTTGTCGCAGGGCCAGCGCCGCCGCGTGGCTTTGTCGCGGCTCGCGCTCGACACACAGCCTTCGGTGTGGATCCTCGACGAGCCCTTCGATGCGCTCGACACAGAAGGCATCGCCAGGCTCAACGCGCTGCTCACCGAGCACGCGCGGCGCGGCGGCAGCGTGGTGCTCACCAGCCATCAAGCCTTGACGCTCGATCAGCCCGAGCCGGTGGTTGTGCAGCTGGACGAGGTGGCGGCATGAGTGCATTCACCGCCGTGCTGTCTCGCGACTTGCGCCTGGCCGCGCGCCGCCGCATCGAGGCCCTGCTGCCCATTGCTTTCTTTACCGTCGCCGTGAGCCTCTTCCCGCTCGGCGTGAGCCCCGAGCCCGCCATGCTGCGGCAGATCGCCCCCGGCGTGGTCTGGGTGTGCGCGCTGCTCGCGGCGATGTTGTCGGTGACCCAGCTCTACGCCGCCGACCACGCCGACGGCTCGCTGGAGCAGATGCTGCTCTGCGGTGAATCGGCCGTCACCATCGCCGCGGCCAAGGCGCTCGCGCACTGGCTGCTCACCGGCCTGCCGCTGATCGTCGCTGCACCGTTGTTCGGCCTGATGTTCGGCATGCACGGCGAGGCCATCGCGGCGCTCACCTTCGGCCTGCTGCTGGGCACGCCTATCCTGAGCCTGCTCGGTGGCGTGGGCGCCGCGCTCACGCTGGGCCTGCGCAGCGCGGGCGTGCTGCTCATCTTGCTGATCTTGCCGCTGTGCATACCGGCGCTGATTTTCGGCACCGGCGCGGTGGGCGCGGTCGAGTCGGGCATCTCGGCGCAGGGCCACTATTCTTTGCTGGGCGCACTGCTCATCGTGACGACCCTACTTGCGCCCTGGGCCACGGCCGCGGCACTGCGCATCTCGACTGAATGAGGGATACAAGACGACCATGAATTCACCCGCTTCCCCCGCGTCTTCTGCACGCATGAGCTTCTTCACCTTTGCGGCACCGTCGCGCTTCTACGGCCTGGCCGGCACGCTCACGCCGCTGTTCTGGGCTGTGGCCATCGGGCTCGCGGCCATCGGCCTGTACATGGGCTTCTTCGTTGCGCCCACCGATGCCACGCAGGGCGACGCCTATCGCATCATCTTCATTCACGTGCCTGCCGCCTGGATGTCGATGGTGCTGTACGTGGTGATGGCCATGTGGGCCGGCGTGGGCTGGGCCTTCAAGGCGCGGCTTGCCTCAATGGTGGCGCGCGCCATTGCGCCCACCGGCGCCATGTTCACCTTCGTCGCGCTCTGGACGGGCTCGTTCTGGGGCAAGCCCACCTGGGGCACCTGGTGGGTGTGGGACGCGCGGCTCACCTCTGAGCTGATCCTGCTGTTTCTCTACCTCGGCTACATCGCGCTGGTGGAAGCCATCGACGACACACGCCGCGCAGACAACGCCGGCGCCCTGGTAGCCCTCATCGGGGCCGTCAACGTGCCCATCATCTATTTCTCGGTCTACTGGTGGAACACGCTGCACCAGGGCGCCACCATCAGCGCCACGGCCGCACCCAAGATGGCGAGCACCATGCTCACCGCCATGCTGCTCATGACCCTGGCCTTTTGGAGCTATGCCTTCGCCGTCGTGTTTACACGTACGCGCGCCATCATCCTCGAGCGCGAGCGGCAGGCCGACTGGGTGGCCCAGCTCGCACGAACAGGAGCAAAAGCATGATCTGGAACAGTGCCGCCGACTTCTTCGCCATGGGCGGCTACGGCCTTTATGTGTGGGGCTCTTACGCCGTGGCCGCCGCCTTCATGCTGACCGAGCCGTTTCTCGCCGTGCGGCGCCGCCGTCGCGCCCTGCAAGCGGCTGCGAAGCCTGAATGACGCGGCGATGGAAAAGCGCAGCATGGCCATGTGCGCTGCTGCTGTGCGCGGCGGCCCACGCACAGCCCGCCACCGCTGACGCCGCCGCGACCCCGGCAGCTGCCGCCAGCCAGCCCACTGGCGGCACGCTGCCGCCGGTGATCGTCACCGGGCGACGCGAAGCGCCCACGCCCGCCAGCCGCAGCGTGCTCACCGGCGACGAGCTGCGCAGCGTGCCCGGCACCGGCGGTGACCCCATGAAGGCGCTGCAAGCCCTGCCCGGCGTGGCGGTGGCCGACGACAGCAGCAGCGCCCCCGCAGTGCGCGGCTCGCGCCCCGACGACAACGCCTACTACATCGACTTCCTGCCCGTGGGCTACCTCTTTCACGTGGGCGGCCTGGTGAGCGTGGTGCACAGCGACCTGGTCGACAAGTTCGAGCTCTATAGCGCCGCCTTCGGCCCCGAGTACGCCGATGCGATTGGCGCCGTGCTCGACGTGACGCTGCGCCCGCCCCGCACCGACAAGCTGGGCGGCACACTCAACGTCAGCCTGTTAGGCGCTGACTTTTTGGTCGAAGGACCGGTCAATGACAAGCAGTCGTTCTACTTCGCAGTGAAGCGCAGCTACCTCGACCTGCTGATCGACACCGTTGAAGACGAAGACTCGGGCGTGATCGTGACCGTGCCGCGCTATTCCGACTACCAGGGCAAGTACATCTGGAACCTCACGCCCGGCCACAGCCTGAGCTTTCATGCCACCGGCGCGTCGGACCACCTTGACTTCAAGATCCCGGCCAGCTCAGGCCTGGGCACCCAGCAGCCGGTGCTGGCCGGCGACAGCGCCATCGACACCTCGTACGGCACGCAGGCCGTGGTGTGGGACGCCGACTTTGGCCCCAGCACCAGCAACAAGCTCGCGCTCGGCCACACCCTTGATGTCAACACCAGCCTCGTCGGCACGGCACTCAAGGCCACCGCCCGCTCGCACACCGGCTTCCTGCGCGAGCAGTTCAAGTTCAAGCCCGGTGCTGACCACCAAGCAGCACTCGGTGGCTCGCTCGAAGCGGTGCGCGCCCGCTACGACATTGACGTGCAAGACGCTCGCTGCACCGAGTTTGACCCCGCCTGCGACTACACCAGCGCTGACCGCAAGCGTGTCACTGGCCGCATCGATGCCAGTGTGACCAACCTCTATGCCAAAGACCGCTGGCAGATGGCGCCCGAGTGGGCCTTCACCGGGGGTGTGCACTTCACGCACGACAACTACCTGCACCGCCGCTACACCGAGCCGCGCCTCGGCGTGGAGTGGCAATGGTCGCCCAGCCTCTTGTTCACCGCCGCCTGGGGCCGCCACAACCAGTTCCCTGATGGCGAGCAAGTGCTCGACGGCCTGGGCAACACCGGCCTGTGGCACCTGCGCGCCACGCACAGCGTGCTCGGCGTGTCGCAGCAGTGGGGCGGTGGCTGGTCGTGGCGCGTTGAAGCCTATGAAAAGAAGTTCACCGACTTCGTAGTCGCCGACCCGGCGCTCAACTACGTCAACGGCGCGAGCGGCCAGGCCCATGGGCTAGAGCTGCTGCTGAAGAAAGATGCGGCGAAAGAAGGCGCTTCCACTTCCCGCTTGTCAGGCCGCCTTTCAGGCTGGCTGTCGCTGAGCCTCTCGCGTGCGCGCCGGCACAACGACCAGACCGGCCAAGACTTCCCGTTCAGCTTCGACCAACCGTTGATCTTGAGCCTGGTGAGCCAATACAAGCTGTCTGACCGCTGGCAGTTCGGTGGCCGCTGGAGCTACCACACGGGCGCGCCCAACACGCCCATCATCGGCACCAGCACCTACCCCGATGGCCGCGTGCAGCCGCTTTACGGCGGGCTCAACTCTGAGCGCCTGCCGGCCTACCACCGGCTAGACCTGCGGGGCGATTTCATCCTTTCGCCGCGCTTTCGTGTCTACGGTGAAGTGATCAACGCCTATGCGCGCAAGAACGTCTCGGGCTACAGCTACAGCGCTGACTACTCATCGCGCAAGATCGTGACGCAGTTGCCATTTTTGGTCTCGTTCGGGGTGCTGTACCGCTTCTGAAGGCGCATCCGAACGCAGCGCCGCTGCGTAAAAGTCTCCAGTGACGCCAGAACCACAGGAGACTTTCATGAGCCAGCTAGGCTTGATCCATGCGCTGCTGTGCGCTGTGGCGTTGCTGGCGGCAGCCCCGTCGCAAGCCGCCGGTGACCCCGTGCGCGGTGCGCAAACCTACGCAGACACCTGCGGAGGTTGTCACGCCGTCGACACCGACGAAGTGGGCCCGCGCCACGCTGGCGTGGTGGGTCGTCGCGCCGGCAGCGTGGTGGAGTTCACCTACTCATCCGCTCTCAAGGGCAGCCGCATCACCTGGAATGAGAAGACGCTGGAGCGCTGGCTCGCCAACCCCGAGGCCTTGGTGCCGGGCCAAGCCATGGGCTACCGCCTGGCCGACGCCGCAGCGCGCGCCGACGTGATTGCCTACCTGGCCACGCTGAAGCGCAAGAAGTAGCCAGCCTGCACCTCGGTGCAGGCACTTCGACAGGCTCAGTGCGAACGGAAAGTGCGTTGCCGACCGGAGGCCCTGAAGGCTGCCTTCCACGTTCGCTGGTCGTACGATGCTGGCAGCACCCCAGGAGCTGCCCATGTCACATCGCAACCCCGTTGCGCTCATCGCGGTTGAAACTCCGCCACGCACCAAGCCGTCGAACTACCCCGAGCCCTTTGCATCGCGCATGTCGGGCCGTGTGAAGCGCACGCTCGGCGACCCCTTCGGGTTGAAGAACTTCGGCGTCAACCTCACCCGGCTGGCGCCGCAGGCGATATCGGCACTGCGGCATGCGCACACCAAGCAAGACGAATTCATCTACATCCTGCAAGGCCACCCAACGCTGCACACTGATGAAGGGGCCACGCCCCTGTCACCAGGCATGTGCGCTGGCTTCAAGGCAGGCACCGGCAACGCGCACCAGCTGGTCAACGAGACCGCAGACGACGTGGTGTACCTCGAAGTGGGCGACAGAACGCCGGGCGACGAAGGCAGCTACCCCGATGACGACCTGATGGCCACGATGGCCGACGGCGGGTGGGTGTTCACCCATAAAAACGGGGCGCCCTACCCGTGATCGTTGACAAGTCCCTTTACGTGGCAGCCTTCGCTGGCTCGCCGCTCGCACGATGGGCTGCGCTCGAGCCTTGGCAGCTGTGCCAGCAGTCGACGCAGATCGTGCAAGCGCTGCTCGCCGCGCTAGACCCACAGGCGTACGGCATCACAGGCGACGTGGCGGTGCACCGCAGCGCCACCGTCGAGAGTGGTGCGGTGCTCAAGGGCCCGCTGATCGTGGGTGCCGAGGGTTTCGTGGCCGCGGGCGCCTACCTGCGCGGTGGCTGCTGGGTGGCCGAGCGCTGCATCTTCGGCCCGGGCGCCGAGCTGAAATCGTCGTTCGTGTTTGCAGGCAGCAAGCTCGCGCACTTCAACTTCGTGGGCGACTCGGTGCTGGGCGAGGGCGTGAACCTCGAAGCCGGCAGCATCGTCTGCAACTACCGCAATGAGCGCGCTGACAAGCAGGTGCAAGTGCGCGTGGGCTCGGCGCTGCACACCACAGGCTGCGACAAGTTCGGCGCGCTGGTCGGCGACGGCTCTCGCATCGGCGCCAATGCGGTGGTCGCACCGGGTGGCCTCTTGCTGCCGGGAACCATCGTGCGCCGCACCCAACTGCTCGACCAAGAACTTCCTCCCGCATGAACACCACTCAGGCGGCGCCCTGCCATGCTCAGCCCGATGACTTCAGCCACTCGCGCGGCGACGCACCCACCTTCTGCGCGAACACGCGCGACAAGGCCGATGCGCTGCTGTAGCCCAGCGACTGCGCCACCGACTTGAGCGACGCCCCCCCGCGCAGCTGTGTTTGCGCGATGGCCAGCCGCCAGTGCGCCAGGTACTCGGCCGGCCCCTCGCCCACGTGGGCCTTGAAGGCCGCCGCAAAGGCGCTGCGCGACATGCCGGCTTGCTCAGCCATCATGGGCAAGGTCCAGTCGTCGCCCGGCCGCTCGTGCAGGGCCACCAGCGCCTTGGCCAGCTGAGGGTGCGACAAGCCGGTCAACAAGCCGGCGGGCATGCCGCTGCGCTCCGGGTGATCTAGCAGCCAGCGCAGCAGCTGCAGCAGCAGCACCTCGAACAAGCGGTTGGCCAGCAAGCGGTGGCCGCAGCGCACCTGCTCGGTCTCGGCAAACAGGAGCGCCAGCGTGTGCTCCAGGCTCGCCACCTCGGCCAGCGGCAGCACCACCACCGGCGGCAGCGCGCGCGCCAAAGGGTGGTTGGCGCCGCCTTCGAACTCGACTGCCGCGCAGGTGAAGTCACTGCCTTCCTCGGGTGCGCAATGGAAGTCATGCTCCAGCGGGCGCGGGTAGAAAAGCAGGCTCGGTTCTCTCACGTGAATGCGCTTAGGCACCCCACTGCGGGGCTTGTGGGTGAGCGCCATTTCGCCTTGCCGCAGCACATGCAGAAAGCCACGGCCGGGCAGGGCCGCGTAGTGCGTGACACCGCACAGCGGGCCAGCATGAAAGAGATGCGCGCGCACCCGAAAGCGCTCCAGCAGGGATGAGAGGCGATCGACGCTTGCGGTCATGTACGGGCTCACCATTGGACGAATTGACATCTATTGTGGATGAAAATTGACCAAAGGTACGAGCTTCTCCTCAACACTGGCGGTGTGCTGCTGCCCAGCCGCGGCGGCAGTCAACCCCAGAAGGAGACCTCATGACATTCAAACCGATGCTCGCGACCACGCTCGTGGCGCTGCTGCCGCTGGTGGCTGCGGGCCAGACCGCTGCGCCAATTCCCGGCTACACCTACGGCCAGAAGTCGCTGGCCACGGCGCCCTACACCTTGAAAGAGGTGGAGTCGCTGAAGAAGGTGCTGCTGTTCACTGAAGAAGACGCACGCTACCTGCGCCAGAGCAAGGCCATTCTGGCCGACCAGACCGACGCGATTCTTGATGTCTGGTACGGCTTCGTGGCATCGACGCCAGAGCTCGTGGTCTCGTTCAAGAACAACAAGACCGGCGCCCCCGATGGGGCCTATCTTGGTGCCGTGCGCAAGCGCTTCGGCCAGTGGATTCTGGACACTGCCGACGCCAAGCACGATCAAGCCTGGCTCGACTACCAATACGAGATCGGCCTGCGCCACACCTCACCCAAGAAGAACAGCACCGACCATGCCGACAGCGTGCCGCGCGTCAACTTTCGCTACCTCTCGGCGCTGACCGTGCCCGTCACCACCACGCTCAAGCCCTTTCTCGCGAAGAAGGGAGCAACGGCTGCCGAGGTGGAAAAGATGCACGCCGCGTGGGTCAAGGCGGTGCTGCTGCAAACCATTCTGTGGAGCTACCCGTACGTGCGCGACGGGCAGTACTAGGCCTGCGCCGCCACCTTCTCGTCAATCAGCTTTCGTCCCATCAGATTTTCTTCAATCACGTCTCCAGGAGATCACCATGCCCCGCGTTCCACTTCTCGATGCCACCACTGCTTCTGCAGACAGCCAGGTGCTGCTGCTCCAGATCCAACAGGCCTTTGGCGCCACGCCCAACATGTTCAAGGCCATGGCGCATTCGCCGGCAGCACTGCAGAGCATGTCGGGCTCGTTCGCTGCCCTCGGCAAGGGCTCGCTGGGCCGCACGCTGGGCGAGAAGATCGCGGTGGCGGTGGCCGAGCGCAACGCCTGCGAGTACTGCCTGGCTGTGCACATGGTGCTGGGCCGCAAGGCGGGTGCCTCGGCCGAAGACATGGCGGCCGCGCAAATGGGCGAGGCGAGTGACCCGCAGGCAGCGGCGGCATTGCGCTTCGCGCTCAAGCTCGTCAACAACCGCGGGCACATCGATGATGCCGACGTGCCGGCGCTGCACGAGGTGGGCTTCAGCGACGAGCAGGTGGTGGAGATCGTGGCCCACGTGGCCTTGAACATCTTCACCAACTATGTGAATGTGGCCCTGCAAGTGCCGGTTGATTTCCCGGCCGTGAAGCTGCACCGCGCGGCCTGATCACGCACTCTGTCGTTTCAGATAAAAGAAGTATATGTTTCACAGAAAGATGCATATACTTCATACATGTGGTCGCTGCTTCTTGTCACCTTACCCACCCAACCCGGCGCCGTGCGCCTGCGCATCTGGCGTGCCCTGAAGGCTTTGGGGTGTGCCTCATTGCGAGACGGGGCCTATGTGCTGCCGGCGGAGCACGCAACAGCTTTCGAGCAAATCGCGCAAGAGGTGCTGGAGCATGGCGGCACGGCATCGGTGTTCGAGCTGGCCACGCGCGATGCAGCTCAGCACGAGGAGCTGATGACGCAGTTCTCTCGCGACGACGCCTACACGGCCTGGCGCCAGACGGGCGAGGCACTGCGCACCGAGTTGTCCACCCTGACCGAAACCGAGGCGCGCCGCCGCTTGCGATCGTTGGTCGACGCGCTCGCCGCGGTTCAGCGCACCGATTACTTTCCCGGCCTATCGCTCGATCAGGCGCAGCTGTTTCTGGCCAGCGTGCGGCGCGATCTGGATGTGCGCTTCTCTGCGGGCGAGCCGCAGCAAGCGGCAGGCGACGTGCGGCGGCTCGATCGCGCGCGTTATGTCGGCAAGCGCTGGGCCACAAGGGCACGCCCTTGGGTCGATCGTTTGGCCTGCGCCTGGTTCGTGCGCCGCTTCATCGACGCCGACGCGCAGATCGTGTGGTTGCAAGAGCCGCTCAAGCCGCCGCGTGGCGTGTTGGGTTTTGATTTCGACGGCGCCGCGTTCTCGCACGTCGGCGCACTCGTCACCTTCGAGGTGATGGCCCTCAGCTTCGGCTTCGACGGCGACGAGCGCCTGCGCCGCGTGGCGCAAGCGGTGCACTACCTCGACGTGGGCGGCATACCGGTACCCGAAGCGGCCGGGCTCGAAACCATCCTCAGTGGTCTGCGTGACCTGCACACCGACGACGACCAACTGCTTGCGGCTGCCAGCGGTGTATTCGACGCGTTTTACGTGGCCCAGAAAGGCCTTGCCAAATGACGACACCGCCGCCGCAGCGACCCGACCCCATCTCGCTGGCCCAGGCGTTCTGGTTCTGGCTGAAGCTTGGTTTCATCAGCTTCGGCGGGCCGGCTGGGCAGATTGCCATCATGCACACCGAGCTGGTGGAGCGCCGACGCTGGATCAGCGAGAAGCGCTTCCTGCACGCGCTCAACTACTGCATGGTGCTGCCCGGCCCCGAGGCGCAGCAACTCGCCACTTACATCGGCTGGCTGATGCACCGAAGCGTGGGTGGCATCGTGGCGGGCGCGCTCTTCGTGCTGCCATCGCTGTTCATTCTGGTGGCGTTGTCATGGGTCTATGTGGCCTATGGTCAGGTGCCAGTGGTGGCGGGCCTGTTCTACGGCATCAAGCCTGCCGTGACCGCGTTGGTGCTGCATGCGGCCCACCGCATTGGCACTCGCGCCTTGAAGAACCGCTGGCTGTGGGGCATTGCGGCTTTGTCGTTCATTGCCATTTTTGCGTTCGACGCGCCGTTCCCCGCCATCGTGCTCGCCGCGGCGCTGATAGGGCACTTCGGCGGCCAATACGCGCCTCAAGTCTTCCAGGTAGGCGGCGGGCACGGCACGGCGAAGCAAGGCTATGGCCTCGCGCTCATCGACGACGACACGCCCACACCACCGCACGCGTTGTTCCGGCGCATGCGGCTCGCGAAGGTCGTGGGCACAGGCTTGTTGCTGTGGGGCGGCAGCATGGCGGCACTCGCGGCCTGCTACGGGCTAGCAGGCACGCTCACCCAGATGGGCTGGTTCTTCACCAAGGCCGCCATGCTCACTTTTGGCGGTGCTTACGCCGTGCTGCCTTACGTTTACCAGGGTGCGGTGGAGCAGCACCATTGGCTGAGCGGCGCACAGATGATCGACGGCCTGGCGCTGGGCGAAACCACGCCGGGGCCACTCATCATGGTGGTGGCCTTCGTCGGGTTTGTGGGGGGCTGGGTGAAGCAGGTGTTCGGGCCCGAAGCCTTGTTTGTGGCGGGCGCGGTGGCGGCGACTGTGGTCACCTGGTTCACCTTTTTGCCTTCGTTCATTTTCATTCTGGCAGGCGGGCCCGTGGTTGAGTCAACGCACGGCAACCTCAAGTTCACCGCACCGCTGACCGGCATCACCGCCGCGGTGGTGGGCGTCATCTTGAACCTGTCCTTGTTCTTTGCGTACCACGTGCTGTGGCCGCAGGGCTTTGGTGGTCGCTTCGATGGGGTGTCGGCCGCGGTTGCGGTGGCTGCTGCCGTCGCGCTTTTTCGTTTCAAGCTGGGGGTATTGCCACTGCTCGGCGCATGCGCACTGATCGGCTTGGCGGTCACCTTGGGTCGACCGCTTTTGTGAAGATGTTTCGTTGACGATTGTTTCCTTGAGAGGAGCCACCATGAGCACATCCCCTTCCCACACAGAACCTCCTTTGCCGATGGCGCTGGCTTTGTCGGCCAGCTTCGGCAGCGTTGAGTCGTGGCGACGCCAGTTCTTGCAGCTGGCCGACAGTTCACGAGGCGCGGCCGGCCAGGTTGAGCTGGTCTTCGCGCCCAGCCAGGGCCAGCTGGTGAACCGTTGGGTCAGCGGTGTCGCCATGAGCGACCCCAACTCGCAGGTTCTGGCGCTGCAGATGCCCGCAGAGGCGAGTGCGTTTCTCGCGAGCCTCGACTGGGCACCCGTCTATCAGCGTTACCAAGACGTCGTGCACGCAGCCAGTGGACCGTGGGGCACGGCACCGGCCGAAGCCGGTGAGGTGCAGCGGGTCGATGTGCGCCGTGATGCCGTGTTCAACGCTGCGCCCACCATGCTGCCTGCCGCAAGCTGGCGCGACCCCGCGCGCGTCAGCGAGTGGGCGCACGAGCTCTCGCCTGATCAAGCCGTGCTCGTCTACTGCGTCTACGGGCATGAAGTGGGGCGCGCCACGGCGCTTCGCCTGCGTGCCTTGGGCGTGAACGCGCGCTACCTCAGCGGTGGCATAGACGCATGGCAACGTGCTGGCCTGCCGCTGGTGGCAAAGCAGTTGATGCCATGAAGTGGGTGGCACGCGAGTGGCCCAAGTGCCACCTTGCTCGGGGAGCTCAAATGGCCACCTGCCGTGCGATGCTGAACGCTGTCGTGTAGCGCTACTCGCGCAGCGGCGGCGGCTTGTCGGTGACGGGCCGAAAGAACTCGTCGAACAGATCGTCTGGCACGGTGGTCGGGTCGTCGTTCACGTCGATGCCATTCAGCAGGTCAAAGGACGAGCGCGTCCAGCTGCCGTGGCTCACTTCCGGCAGGTTCTTTTTGGGGGGCTCCACGGGAATATTGGGGTCTACCCATTCACCCAAGGGCGCACGGTCGGAGATGCGCCAGATGAGGCGCTTCGACTTCGCCGTGGTTGTGTGCCAGGCCATACACAGTCCTCCGAGACAGCAAGGAATTGCGCGAATGCGCAAAGCCCAATCTAGTCGCTGTTGCCCGCGAGGTACAGCCTATTCCCGGAGTACCGGAGCCCCGTGGATGGTCATGCCCGACCCCATGTCAAGACGTGGCCGGGGTATGGCGCCCTCAGCCGCGCAGGTGGTCTGCCAGGGTCATCAAGGCCACGGTGCTCGACACCAGGATCAAGAGCGTGGTGACGATCAGCTTGGCCCAGCCTGCCCTGCGCTGCCGGCGGCGGCGCGCCTGGTTGGGGGCTGCCTGCAAGGAGGCGAAACCCGACAAGGCCGAGAACCCGGTGGAGCTGCCGAAGTCGGTGGGGCGCTCG
Organism: Rhizobacter sp.; assembly: GCF_046595475.1. Classification (GTDB taxonomy): domain Bacteria; phylum Pseudomonadota; class Gammaproteobacteria; order Burkholderiales; family Burkholderiaceae_C; genus Rhizobacter. The sequence continues at coordinate 12,942 of NZ_JBKJOQ010000090.1, read as the reverse complement.
TCTGAGGGCTCGTTCGCCCAGTCGAACACTTGGGTGGCTTTGAATGCGGGTTGATGACGGCTCATGCCCGCATTTTCTGGCTTGTATCAGTTTGTTTCTATCCTCTGGCTGAGGGGCTTGGAACTACTGGGACTACTGGGTTGAGGGGGTCTCGGCAACGCGCTTGGGGTTGTCGCGAAGCGTTGAAGCAATTCTCAGCAGGCGCACGTCAATCGAGAGGATCGGTGTACCTCCAGATTCACAGTTGTCGGCCGATAACGGTGCATGCCTGCGTCGTCACTGACCTGGGGCGCGGCATCCTGCCAGCCAAACCCACCTGGAACACACGTCAATGAATACCCTTAAGAACATGAAGCTCGGCACCCGACTCGGCCTCGGATTCGCCGCCGTGCTGATGCTGATGGGGGTCGTGATCGCCATGGCGATCATGCGTTTCAACAGCGTGGGCGAATCCAGCCACAAGATCATCACCCAGGATTGGGTCAAGGCAGATGCTGCCGCCACCATCAACGTCAGCATGCGGGCCAACGCGCGCCGCACGCTGGAACTGCTTCTCGTCACCGACAAGGCTGAAGTCGACAAGATCCGTCAGCGCATCGCTGAAAACAAGAAAAAGATCAACGAGTCGATGGCGCTGTTGGAGAAAATGGTGACTTCGGCCGAGGGCAAAGCGCTGCTTGCGACTATCAAAGACATGCGAGCCGGCTACGTCACGTCATTCGGCAAAGTCGACAAGCTGGTGGAAGATGCCAAACGCGACGATGCGACAAAGCTGATGTTTGCTGAAACGCTGCCTGCGCTTGATGTGCTGCAGGTGCGCATCACAGAATTGACTGCGTTGCAGAAGAAGCGCGTCGATGTCAGTGGCGCTGAAATCAAGCAAGACATCGAAACCGCGCGCACGCTGATGCTCGCCCTCGGTCTGGCCGGGCTGTTCGTGGGTGCAGGAGTCGCCTGGTGGCTGACGCGCACGATCACCCGCCAGCTCGGCGGTGAGCCCGACTACGCTTCCAGCGTGGCCCGCGAGATTGCCGCAGGCAACCTTGCCGTCGATGTGCAGCTTCGCGTAGGCGATGAGTCGAGCATGCTGGCCGGGATGAAAGCCATGCGCGACAGCCTCGCCCAGATCGTCGGCCAGGTGCGTCAAAGCAGCGAAAGCATCGCCACCGGATCGAGCCAGATCGCAACCGGCAACGCCGACTTGAGCCAGCGCACCGAGGAACAAGCCGCCAACCTCGAAGAGACCGCATCGTCGATGGAGCAGCTCACGTCGACCGTGAAGAACAACGCCGACACCGCGCGCCATGCGACCCAGCTGGCCAGCTCGGCCAGCGCTGCAGCGGCACAAGGCGGCGCTGTGGTGGGGCAGGTCGTTGGCACGATGGAAGCCATCACGGCTTCCAGCAAGAAGATTGTTGACATCATCGGCGTGATCGACGGCATCGCGTTCCAGACCAACATCCTGGCGCTCAACGCCGCGGTGGAAGCGGCACGCGCTGGCGAGCAGGGCCGCGGGTTTGCCGTGGTGGCCAGCGAAGTCAGAAGCCTGGCCCAGCGCTCGGCGGCTGCCGCCAAGGAGATCAAGGGACTGATCATCGAGAGTGTGGAAAAGGTCGAAGCCGGCAGCCAACAAGTTGGCGAGGCCGGGCGCACGATGAGCGACATCGTGGCTCAGGTCAAACGTGTAAACGACCTGATTGGCGAGATCAGTTCGGCCACACAGGAGCAGACGCAGGGCATCAGCCAAGTGGGTGATGCGGTGAACCAGCTTGACCAGGTGACGCAGCAGAATGCGGCTTTGGTCGAAGAGAGCTCAGCCGCCGCAGACAGCCTGAGCCAGCAGGCCGCCAAGCTCGTCGCAGCGGTGAGCGTGTTCACACTCAGCCACGGCGAGACCAGGAGCGCAATCGCTCCAGCCCGCATGGCCAGCAAGCCGCAGCCAAAGCCGCCGGTAAGCAAGCCGGCGCTCAAGCCGGCTGTCAAGCAAGCCCAGCGACCCGCCTCGACAAGCTCGGTGAAGGCGGCGCCCGCCGAGGCCACAGCAGCGACGGCTGAAGCCGGCGATGAATGGGAGAAGTTCTGACCGACGGGCCTGACTGTTGCTGAAAAGGTTGGTCCCGCCGACAGGAATCGAAGAAGCCGCGCTAACCCGCACGCTTACTGAGGAATTGGTGAGTTGGTTTCAGCAGATACCCCCAAACCTACCCCGTGTGCGATCTTGTTGCAGTGAAGGTGACTCCGATCAAAACAACTGGCCCCCTTCGGGCGGTGGCGGCGGTTTCATCACCTTGCCACTGACGGCGCGTGGCGCACTGGCGCGCGCATCGGGCACGGCATCGAGCGGGCCGGTCCATTGCCTGAAGAACCTGGACGCCTCGGGCACAGGGCACGAGAGCCACGGGCCGTAGTCAGCCGGGGCAAGAACCACCACCATGCGCCTTTCGTCGTCGGGCTTGTGAAAGCGCTGCATCACCGGGTGCCCATCGGCATTGACGGTGAGCATGGCAAAGCTGAAAGCCTTGCGTCCGTCGGGCGCAACCCATTCGGTGTAAATGCCCGCAATACCCATGGGCACGTCGCCTGGCTGGCTGATGCGCCATCGCACGGCCCGCCCTGTTTCCCAGCAAGGCTCGAATATGTACTCGGCCGGGATGACGCACCTCTGGCCCTTGGCCCAGGCGTGCCGGAAGCTGGGCAGCTTAGCCACCGTCTCGGTGCGAGCGTTGTAGGTGCGCCGCCCATACGCCAACTCGGCAGCAAAGCCGGGCAACAAGCCGAAATGACCATCGTCCACGATTACGTTTGGCGTGCCGCCTTCCTGCCCCTCGGTGGCCAGCCGAATGAAGGGCGCCAGCCCGGTGGGGTACACGTCCGCTGGCGGGGTGTCTTTGTCACGCTCCGCGCCAAAGAACGTTAGCAGGCGATCAATGCTGGTAACAGGGCGGTAGTTGGAGCACATGCAGTGACTCTACCGAAACGGGCGCGCCGTCCTGGCCGTTCCGGCCCTCCCCGAAGGTCAATACTTCAGACCTTGGAAGAGCAATGGGTGCCGGCGTGTGAGCACCTCCAAATAGCAAGCCAAAGCCTCTTCCCGTTGAGATTCGCAGTCCCAAATGATTGACAGCAAGCTCTCGTGCGTGGCCCTGTGCATGCCCTTGGGTCGTTGCAATTGGTCACCCAGCTTCGCCTCAATCTGTCGCTGACGCCGCCAGGTGCGATTGATGAAGTCGTCTGACTGGCTCGCATAGGCCAGACGTTGGCAGTGCCTGCACGCGAAGCGCCCAGCCCTTAGGTACAGCACCGCAACGCGCTCGCCGCGTATGGGGCAGACGAACCATGAGCGCTTGCCGCCGTAGGTGCAAGCCGTTCGGTCAATGCTCACTCGCTGGCTCGAAGGCTTGTCGTCAATCGAGTAGTTGATCCACACAGCTTCAGCCTCTACCCGATAGCCGATGCTGGCGGTGCGTTCGCCGGTTTCTGAATTGCGCCAGACCCAAGCGCCAGATGCGCCGGGCCGCAGAACACCTTGGCGTTGCCAATGCCGAACGTCCAGCCGCGTGAAGTGTTCCGCCTTGGCGCGTTGGGCGGGTCTGCCCGCGCCGATTCTCATGCCACCTTTAGCCACTCTTTAGCTCCCACAGAAAACGAAATCATCAGCACAATTCAAGCTCATCAATTCGGGTCCGCCAATGAAAACGATGCTATTTGGGGCGCTGGCCTTGTGCGTGGTATTGCCGGGCATGGCCGCTGACACATTCACGGATAGCAAGCCGGGCGACTTCGTAACCGGGCAAAGGCTAGTGACGTGTGCTGCCTTTTTTGACTTCGTGTCAGGCATTAGCGCTCAGCAAGGAAGGCCCAATGCGGCGGAGAATTTCGAGAACATTTCTCGCGGATGGACGCTCGCCGGAATGCTGCTGCTGTCCAGTGGCGCAGAGAGTCCGAGTTTCGATAGCAAGCAGACGGCTGAATCTATAAAGAGCGCACGCTTGACCGCGTTGAAGGCGAAGTTCGAAATGGGGAGCCTCGACGTGCTGAAGGAAATGAAGACTGAACACGAGCGGGACTGCGATCCCCTCGTCCCGCTTCAAGAAGGGGTCATTCAAGCGATGCGAAGCAGCGCAGGGGCCTCCCCGAAGAGATAGTGGACGGATCGACACCTTGGTCAGTCGCCGGCCGTCGCCATTGCCTGGGCAGATGGTATTTCTAGATACGCACCGCGAGACGGTATAGGCGAGGGGGTCAATGTGGCGTGGATAGCACCGCGAGACGGTGCAGCGATTGAAGCCCTTGCACCGCCAGCCGGTGCAATGCGGCCCTTCGCTACACCGCCACACGGTGCAAGGGTTGCGTTTTGATCGGTGCCCTTGGTTGGCGTCATGTAGTCGCCGCGCCGGTACAGCTTGGCGTCGATGTCTAGCCCTTGCACCGGGTCGAGGTCGAACCAGGCGAGTGCGAACCATGCTGCCTTGTTGGGCCGCGCGCCCTTGCGCGTCTCGATCAACAGGCCACATTCGAGCAACTCGCGCCGTGCCCGAACGATGGTGTCATTGCTGCGCCAGCCTTTCGCGTTGAGGTACTTGGCGCACGCGGTCAGCTTGCCGTTGTTGTGCCCGGTGTACTGCATGGCTATATCGATCAATAGCGCCCGCGCGGGGTGGCTGGCGAGCCGATAGCCGGGGCTATTGAGAACAACGAGGGGCAGGGCCACGAACCCCTTGCCGTCGCGCTTGTCGCTGTTGCGCTTGAACTTGCCGCGCGTCACGTTCAGGCCCCATCAGCCAGGCGACTCAGGAACAGATACAGGCCCCACAGATCGACCATGGCGAGCCCCACCAAGTCGGCGCCGATGCCGTGCTCGGGAAAGCGCGCTGCAAGGCACTGAAGCCGGTCTAGCCATGCGGCCGCCGTCATGCTTGCCCGCCTGTCTCGCCCAGCAGCACGTAGAGCGCCACACGGTGCAGCTTGCCGCAGTCGGTGGCGTGATGCACCCACTGAGTGAGGATGTCGGAGCCGCGCCGCTTCAATTCCAATACGCGGGCCGCTGGCGAAAGAATGTCCCAGTCGCGCCGCAGTTGAATCGTGCTTTTGGGGCCGCTGCGCAAGGCATCGAGCACGCGCCGCCGCTGCGCCGACGCGCTCTCGCTGTTGTCGGCGGGCTTAGACTTCGGCTGCAATTCATTGGGGGCCGCTTCGTTGTTCGGGGTGGCCTTTTTTTCTTCCATGGCTGTTCCCCTTGCTCAAGCCGACGCGCTAGCCAGGGGCCGCGCTTCTAGCCACTGCTCGACTTCCGACACGCGCCAAGCTACCGCACGCGCGCCTATCCGCACGGGGGCCGGGAAGGTGCCCGCTTTCACTGCTGCGTAGATGCTGGAGCGCGAAAGTTGAACGAGTTGTTCAACCTGTCGCCGCCTTGCGAGGGCCCTGTCGGATTGGGTCTGTCGAATCGTGTCTGTCGCCATACTCGCCTTTCGTGGGCGTCCCCGGCCGATCCAGGAACTGAAGGCGATTCGACAACTGCAGCCCTGTTGACAGAACCCTCTATGCGAGCAGCGGCTAGCCGCTACTTGCTGCGGCTAAGTGGCTCTGGCGTCCCAATTAGCGCTTTCCGAGCCGTCGAGAACGACATGTCTAACGCGGCGCACTCTTGCTCTGCGCATATGTCTCGACTGCGATATTTTCCCGACAGCCAGGCCGTGCGAATTGTTTCGCGCTTCTCGCGAGAACCGCCCGGTTGGTCGTGCAGTGCATCGGCAGCTTTGCGTGCAGTTGCCGCGCGGACTGCTTTGGCAATCTCATCTCTACTAAGCTCGTCACCCAGGAGCATTTTTTGCGCAAAGGCGAGTGCTTGATAGGCAAGGGCGATGCACGTAGATCGGTGCTGAAGAACTTCCTCGCGAGTCCATCCCTGCTCTCCCATTGGTTCCGATGGAATTGAGCCAACGGATGAGAACTCACCTCTAACAAGCCATAGGCCATGTGCCGCCAAGTGCTCGGCCGGCGTTAGCTGGTGCGGCACGTCAGCAGGCAGAATTTCGCCACTGTCGTCCTGCCATGTACCGTCGGGTTTTGAGACCCATTCAGGGTCAAGCGTCCACCCGCCAGCTAGCAATAGGTACAGGTGGTAGACGGGGTCGTATCTGCTGCCTTCGCTTTCGTCCCCCCAATCCGTCATTCGAAGATGGAGGGCTGAACCCAAGTGCAATGCCATTCTTGAGGCGAATGGATTTCCATCAAGCAGACGTTTAAGTTCACCTGTTACGTGGGCCTTTAGCCCCACTTCCTGGACTTCGAGCACGCCATACCCCTTTATGCGCGGTCCTTGTCAGGGTGCCACGCCAGCCGGGCAAGGGAACCCGGTTTTCGCCCTCGGGGATCAGCCTCGGGCTAGGCGCAGCGATCTTGATTCTGAAGGCTCGGCGCGCCGCTATGCCGTCTTAAACGGAATCAATTCCGCCCCTTTGCGCAGCCCGTCGATGCGGTCAGCCCACCACTGCATCATCTTTGCCCGCTCGCTGAGCCATTGCGCCCGGTTGTAGGCGCCGCGTACATCGTCGCGGTCTTCGTGAGCCAGTTGCTTTTCGATGTGGTCACGATTCCAGCCGGCTTCATTGGCGCAGGTAGAGAACAGCGTGCGGAACCCGTGCGCAGTAGCGATTCCCTTGTAGCCCATGCGGGCCAAGGCGCTGTTCAACGTGCCGTCGCTCAGTGGCTTGCCAGGGTAGAAAGGCGAAGGGAACACCAAAGCGTCTTCTCCGCTCAAGGCCTTCATGCCGTGCAACACGCCTAAGGCTTGGGCTGCCAGCGGCACCGTGTGTTCGGTCTTCATCTTCATGCGCTCCGCTGGCACGCGCCACAAAGCCCGCTCCATGTCGATCTCATCCCAGCGTGCACCGCGCAGCTCACCAGGGCGCACGGCAGTGAGCATCAATAGCGATAGCGCTGCCGCTGTTGTAGGGTCGCCTTCATAGCCCTTGAGCCGTTGCAGGAAGGCTCGCACATCGCGTTCAGAGAGCGCCGCACGGTGTGCCACTTTGCGAGGCTTGAAGATTTCGGCGGGTTTCAGCGGGTAGGTCGGGTCGGTGCCGCTCAGATCGTGCGCGATGGCATAGCGAAAGATCGAGCGCAGCCGCTGAAATACCCTGCCTGCCGTCTCGCTAGCGCCGCGCGCCTCAATGCTTTTCACCAACTCGCGAATCTCGGCTGGCTGAACTTCGGCGATGGGGCGCGCGCCTAACGCCGGAAATACATCGTTTTCCAACGAAGCGAGGATCACCTTCTGCGTCTGCTCCGCCCAGGCGTCGGCACGGTGGGCCAGCCACGCCCGCGCGACAGCTTCAAGGGTGCTGAGTGCTTCGGCACGTTTGGCCGCTTTAGACGCCTTTCGCGCCTCGCTCGGGTCGATGCCCTCGGCCAGTTGTTCTCGGGCCGCGTCGCGCCGTTCGCGGGCCTTCTTGAGGCTGGTGTCGGGGAAGGTGCCCATCGAAAGCAACTTCTCTTTGCCGTCGAACCTGAACTTAAAGCGCCACCACTTGCCGCCGTTGGGCGCGACTTCGAGGTAGAGGCCTCGCTCGTCGAACATGCGCACGGGCCTTTCGCCCGGCTTGGCCTTGCGAATCGCAGTGTCTGTGAGGGCCATGGGGTAACTCCAGTCGGGGGTAACTCGCCTACCCCGGATGTTGCCCCCAGTTACCCCCGGCTTCAAGAGGTAGTCCCCGGAACGAGTGGGAACAAAAAAGGCCCCTGAGCTTTGATTCTCCTGGGGCCTTCGTTCTTTATTGGCTTGTTCTGGCTTTCTGCTTGGTCCCGCCGACAGGAATCGAACCTGTATTTGCCGCTTAGGAGGCGGCCGTTCTGTCCATTGAACTACGGCGAGGGGCGGCCGATTTTCTCACGAGCTTTCAGGCGCCCAGGCCGCGCAGCACGTCGTAGCAGGCGCCCATGGTGTGGTAGTCGGTCTTGCCGGCCGGGCTTTTCTCGTCGGAGCAGGGGCGGTTGTCGGGTGTGCGTATGCGGTACCAGGCACCGTGCTCATGGTCGATCATGTGAGCCCAGCTGTAGGCCCACAGGCGCTCGTACCAGGCCCAGTACGCCTCATCACCGGTGCGCAGCGCCAGCAACGCGGCGGCGGCCAGGCTTTCGGCTTGCACCCAGAAGTACTTGTGGTCATCGCACACCTGGCCGTCGGGCGCGAAGCCGTAGACGAGTCCGCCGTGCGTCGCATCCCAGCCCAGGCGCATGGCAGTGTCGAAGAAGCGCTGGGCCGTGGGCAGCAACCAAGCCGGGCGCTGATCAGGTGGCAGGTGCGCTTCGAGTTGCAGCAGCAGCTTGGCCCACTCGGTGAGGTGGCCGGTCTGGAAGCCCCAAGGGCGAAAGATGTTGGTTTGGTCGTGGCGGTTGTAGTCCCAGTCGACCGACCAGTCGGCACGGTAGTGCTCCCACACCAGGTCGCCCAGGGTCGTGTGTGCGCGTGCGGCCTGGCGCTGCGTGATGGCCTCGGCGAGCAACAGCGCACGTTGCAGGTAGCGCTGCTCTTTCGTTGCATCGTAGGCCGCGATCATGGCTTCGCAGCTGTGCATGTTGGCGTTCTGGCCGCGGTAGCCGCCGAGCTGCCAATCGGCGGTCGCTTCGTCGGCATAAAGGCCGTGTGTGGGCTGCCAGAAATGGTGTTCCATCAGGTCGAAGGTGGCGGCCACGCCGGCACGTGCTTCTTCGACGCCGGCCATCAGCGCGTGGGCATGGGCCAGCAGCACGAAGGCCAGGCCATAGCAGTGGTGGGTGCCGTCTTGCACCGTGGCGTGCTGGCCGTCCCAGGCCAGTTGCCACGCGTAGCCCCCTTGCGGCTGCGCATGCGCTTGCTGCAAGAAGCGCAGCCCGTGGCGCGCGCCTTCAAGGTACTTGGCATCACCGAAGCGCCGGAAGGCCATGGCGTGGTTGAAGACGAAGCGCGTGCTGCTGACAAGATGGCGCGTCTGCCGGTCGTAGACCGTGCCATCGTCTTTGAAGAAATGGAAGAAGCCGCCGCTCGCATCGAGGCAGCGACCCTCGTAAAAGGACAGCGTGTGGCGGATGTGGCCCAGCAGAAACGCCGGGCTGCGAACGTTGGGCAGAGGTGGGCGCATGAAAGGGTCGTCAGGCGATGGCCTGGCCATGGCTGTGATCGAGTTCGATCGCGCCGTGCTGGCACAGGCCCACCTGTCTTTCGTGGCGCGGCACGCGACCACTCGGGCGCACATCACCGGCACCCAGGGAATGTTGTTCGTTGGTCGAGCTGATGTAGACGGCATAGAGCCGGCCCTCGGCCAGAAAGTGGGCGAGGGCCGTGTGTGACTGCGTCAGGCCCTGCTCGGCGGCGAACTGGCGCGCGCGCTGCTCGTCGCGCGAGACCACTCCCACCAGCTCTTGCCCTGGCAGCATGCGCAGCGCCGGGATCACGCGCGTGGCAATGTTGTTGGCCCTGATGAAACCCCAACCCATGCGGTGCTCCTTTCAGTTGAGCCGCTGGCCGCCAACCGCTGCGAACACGTGCAGAGAACCCGGCGGCACATGCACCCGCACCGCGGCGCCACGCTCCACATTGGGCAGCCCGCTCATGCGCACTGTGATTTCGGTGTGGCCCAGGTCGACCAGCGCGTAGGTCTCGGGCCCGGTGGGCTCGACCAGCGATATGCGGCCTGACAGTTGGCCGTCGTCACGGATCTCCAGATCTTCGGGCCGCACGCCCACGTGCACGGCGCCTAGCGGCCCTTGCGCCATGTGGCCCACCACCACGCCGTCGGGCAGACGCAGCGCACCCGACGCCTCGCGCGTGGCCTCAAACATGTTGATCGAGGGTGAGCCGATGAACTCGGCCACGAAGCGGTTGGCCGGCCGCGTGTAGATCTCGAGCGGCGTGGCGAGCTGCTGGATGCGGCCTTCGCTGAGCACCGCGATGCGGGTGCCCAGCGTCATGGCCTCAACCTGGTCGTGCGTCACGTAGATGGTGGTCACGCCCGTGCGCAGATGCAGACGCTTGATCTCGGCGCGCATGTCCACCCGCAACTTGGCGTCGAGGTTGGACAGCGGCTCGTCGAAGAGGAAGAGCTTCGGCTGGCGTGCCAGTGCGCGCCCGATCGCCACGCGCTGGCGTTGGCCGCCTGAAAGCTGGCGCGGTTTGCGGTCGAGCAGGTGGCCGATCTGCAGCATTGCCGCCACGCTCTGCACGGTCTTGTCGCGCTCGGCCTTGGGCACGCCGCGCATCTCGAGCGGGAAGGCAATGTTGGCACCCACCGTCATGTTGGGGTAGAGCGCGTACGACTGGAACACCATCGAGATGTTTCGGTCGGCCGATGCGGTGGAGGTGATGTCTTTGCCGCCGAGCACGATCTGCCCGCCGCTGGGCTCATCCAGCCCTGCGATGAGGTTCATCAGCGTGCTCTTGCCGCAGCCCGAGGGGCCCACCAGCACCAGGAATTCGCCGTCAGGCAGGTGGATGTCGATCTCGTGCAGCACGCGCACGGTGCCGAAGAGTTTGTGAATGCCGCGCAGGGCCAGGTCTGCCATTTTTGAAGTTACCGATAGGTCATTGCAGAAGTTCGGCCGGCGCCGAGCCGCCTCAAGGCGGCCGAGCGACCCCCTTGGGGGCAGGAGCGAAGCGACGTGGGGGCCAAATGAGGTTCCTTAGCCTTTGACAGAGCCAGCCATCAGGCCGCGCACGAAATATTTTCCCGAGAGCAAGTACACGGCCAGCGTGGGCGCGCCGGCAATGAACGCTGCGGCGAAGTGCACGTTGTATTCCTTCACCCCGGTGCTCGAATTCACCAGGTTGTTGAGCGCCACCGTGACCGGGAAGCTGCTGTAGTCACTGAACGAGACGCCGAACAGAAAGTCGTTCCAGATGTTGGTGAACTGCCAAATGATGGAGACGACGATGATCGGCCCGCTGTTGGGCAGCAGTAGCCGCCAGAAGAGGCGGAAGAAGCCCGCACCATCCATGCGCGCCGAGCGCACCAGCTCGACAGGAAACGCCGCGTAGTAGTTGCGAAAGAAGAGCGTGGTGAAACCGATGCCGTAGACCACGTGCACCAGCACCAGGCCCGGCACGGTGCCGGCCAGGTGCAACAGGCCCAAGGTTCGCGCCATCGGGATCAGCACAATCTGGAACGGGATGAACACCGAGAACATCAGCAGCGCAAACACGAGGTGCGCGCCTCGAAAGCGAAACTGCGTGAGCACGTAGCCGTTGAAAGCGCCCATCACGGTGGAGATGAACACCCCCGGCAGCGCCATCTGGAAGCTGTTGATGAAATAGGGCTTGAGGCCGGTGGCCTGCACGCCGATTTGCGCGAGGCTCCAGGCGTCATGCCAGGGTTGCAGCGTGAAGGCTTGCGGCCAGGCCATCAGGTCGCCGCCGCGGATCTCGTCGAGCGGCTTGACCGAGTTAACGAGCATCACGTACAGCGGCATCGCAAATACGAGCGCGAAGAACACGAGCGCCGTGTACAGCAGCACGCGAGACGCAGTACGCGCGACAGTGCGCTCAGCCATGCACGCCTCCGTTGCGCGTCTCGCGCAGCACGTAGGGCACCACCACGATGGCGATGGCGATCAGCATCAGCACCGCGCTTGCGGCACCCACTGCCATCTCGTTGCGGGTGAAGGTGTACTGGTACATGAAGAGAGAAGGCAGCCAACTGGCGCGACCCGGCCCCCCATTGGTGAGCGCGATCACCAGGTCATAGGACTTGATTGCCATGTGCGCCAGGATCACGAAGGCCGAGACGAAGCTCGCACCCAGCTGCGGAAAGATCACCCGTTGGTAGATGCGCCAGGGGCGCGCGCCGTCGAGCCGGGCGGCGTTCACCACCTCGCTGTCCACGCCGCGCAAGCCCGCGAGAAACAGCACCATCACGAAGCCGGTGGTTTGCCACACCGCGGCGATCACCACGCAGTAGATGGCGAGGTCGCTGTCTTTCACCCAGCCGAAGGCAAAGCTCTCCCAGCCGATGGCGTGCATGGTTCGCTCCAGGCCGATGCTCGGATCCATCAACCACTTCCAGGCGGTGCCGGTGACGATGAACGACAAGGCCATGGGGTAGAGAAAGATCGAGCGGAAGACGCCTTCGGCGCGGATCTTCTGGTCGATCAACACCGCCAGGCCCAGGCCCAGCACCGCGCACAGCACGATGTAGAGGGTGGCAAAGATGCCGAGGTTCTTGACCGACAGCGCCCAGTTGTTCAGGCCCATCAGGCGCACATAGGCCTCGCCGCCCGAGTAGGTCATCACCGGCATCATGGTGGAGGCGGTGAACGAGAGGTAGGCCGTGAAGGCGATGTAGCCGTACACGCATACGCCCATCAGCAGCATGCTGGGCGAGAGCACGGCCTTGGCGATGAAGGGAGCTTTCATTCAGTCGGGACGCGAGAGATCAAATGAGGTTGAAAAAAAAGCGCCACACAACGGTCTGGGGGAACCGTTGTGTGGACGCGCGAGGCTCAGTTGCCGACGGCAGCCACCATTTCCTTCACAGCCGTCTTGCTGTCGATCTGGCCGTTGAACTGGCGTGTGATCACGTCGTAGAAGGCGTTCTTGATGTTGGCTGGAACCGAGTGGCCGTGAGCCATCGAACCCACCAGCGTGCCCTTGGTGTTGGCTTCAGCCAGGTCTTTGATGCCCTTCTTGCCGCAATCATCGAAGGCTGCGTCAGACACGTCGGTGCGTGCCGGCACCGAGCCCTTGACGACGTTGAAGGCCGACTGGAACGAAGCATTCATCACCGCCGCAGCCATCTTCGATTGGGCCGCTGACTTGTCGGCACCCACCTTGAACATGGCGAACTGGTCGGAGTTGAAGCTGACCATGCCCTGCGTGCCCGGGAAGCGCATGCAGATGAAGTCTTTGCCCGGCACCTTCTTGGCGGCGATGAACTCGCCCTTGGCCCAGTCGCCCATCATCTGGAAGCC